>JBMOIS010000001.1:0-120618 GCA_049317185.1 Chlorobium sp.
CTCGTTCGCGTTGTCGAACTGCCTCCTGCTCTCGTTCGCGTTGTCGAACTGCCTCCTGCTCTCGTTCGCGTTGTCGAACTGCCTCTTGTGCGTAACTAATAAAAGTACCCCAATTTGCTATTTTTAAAAGCTTTTTTTTATTTACATAATCGATTATTTCATCATTAAAAGTAAAATATAACGTATCAGTATCAGGAAAATGTTTTATTGAATTCTCAATAAATTTGATAATTTGATTTTCCTGAGAATGATGACTATCGGCACCTGAAATAAAAAGTGTTTTATTGCTATTTATGTTAAAACTATAATAGTCAGGGGTTTCAATATGCTGAATTCGAGATTTTACTTTTTCAAAACTTAACGGCTGAGTTACTTCGATTTTAACAGCCTCACTAACCTGAATTATACTATTTAATATGTTTTTTTCATTGTTAATAGTATCCTTATGTAATTCTATTAATAAATTATAAATATCTACAGAATCAACATATGCCTCTTGCAAAATAACACAAGAGCCAATAAATGTCCCCCCTCTGCTTGAATTTTTTTCTTTTGCATATGTATAAATCGAACAACAAATAGAATAAATTCCATTGTAAACGTCCTTTTTAATAGAAAACAATTCGGGACCTGAATATATCTGAATTGCATTCGGATTGAGGTCCAAACTCTTCCTAAAGACAGCATCAAAATAAAAATATTGTTGAAAACCATTTGGGCTTCCAAAAGTCCCAAAAACACCTACAGATATCGAATTCATTATTTATTTCCCTACAAGTCTTTCCCAAAAAGTTCCTTCGTAATTTAAGTCAATACCAGTTATACTTTCATATAACCAATCTGTTAATACTTTAGCTGTAGATAAATCCAGTTGGTTCAACCGTTCCTCGCCTTTTTCATTAATACCAAAATCACCAACTGTATAGAATGTTTTAGAAAATGAATAATTTTCAATTTGACTATGAGTCATTGGCATTTTTAAACGTATAAAATCATTTAATTGACTATCTTTTGCAACGCCAATTGACCCAGATTTATCCCATTTAGCAATTACTATTATAGCATTTATATATTTTATATTACGACCCTTTTTTACTAATTCATTTAAAAATGATATAATTAGTGCATCATCATCACAAGCATTATCATAATCAGTGACTAAAATAAAATGCAATGGAATATCAGCATTTAAATATTCTTCAATACTCTGATGATAAGCCCCCCCTCTTTTGATTTCAATATGATTATCACCAGCGACTTCTAAAAATGCTAAATCAACTGGCTTAATTTTTTTTGATTTATTATTAGGCTCGAAAACTAAATCAATTTTAATAACCTTATCTTTTTGGCTTCTGGACGGTAACTGTCCTCTTTTTAAACCATCTATAAAGTCAAAAAGTAATACCTCTGCTTCCGGTGTATTCTTTTTAGGCCTAATTGATCCTTCGGTATTCATATGGTAAAGCATAGATGCCAGTATCACTGACTTACCCGTGAGTGCCTTACCAAAAAAAAACACAAAATTACTTTTAGTTTTATGGAGTAAGCTGACATCATTAATAGGTATAAAATTTCCACCATTGCTACTAGTATTGGTAGTACTATTAGGTGTTAAAATTTTTTTTTCTATTTGACTATTATTTTGATCCATATCTGTTATTTCTTTGGGGTTAAAACTTTGCCTTGTCTTTTAAAAGGGGTTCTGTTAACATCATCACTTTCCTTTGTTACTAAAAGTATAATTATAACAATCACAAAATCCAATAAAACACAACCAGCAAATACAACAAATTGATACATCCCAAAATTTTTAATCGCATGCTCGAAAGCATAACCAATTTTACCTATTTCCTGTGTTTTTGATAAAACAGGTACAAACTTAAACTTATCATCACCTAAAACAGTGTGTGACCTATTACCCAATTTATTATATTCGGATAACGATTCATCAATTAACCCTTGTGATATAGCATCTTTTTCGGATTTTGAAATTAACAAATAATCCTGGATTTTTTTATTCCACTTCAAGACTGCCTTATTAATATCAAATTTTAAATCGCTTTCTATTGGAGACAAATCAGAAACCATTCCATCAATTTGTCTGCCCATCCTATCAGCAAGATCTGCATAATCATTTCTTACTGGTGTTAAAATGTCAACTCTTTGACCCAATAATTTCTCAATATCTCTAATCAACGCTTTTGATCTTTCACCAAATCCAGGATTCCCTTTATCTTGAATTTGCTCCATTAATTGTTTTTTTTTAATTTCCACATTCTGTGTGATTTCTTTATTGTATTTGTAATTAAACTTTGCCTGTACATCCGTTTCCAGATTATTAAATTTTTCATTTATATCTCTTAATTCTGTCATATAAATATCTGATTTCATAAATCTGGTATACAAAGCATTAAAATTTGCAATAAAACAAAATGATGCAATAAAAATATAAATACCGATTAATGAGTTGGTTGACTTGCCACTTAATTTTGCATCTCTAATTAACCAACATAGAAACAATAGAAGTAGAGACAGTACAAGTGCTATAATAAATGATGCCGTTCCAAAAATTTGCTCTAGCCCTACCCAAGTTTGATAAAAACTAACACTGATCAACAAGAGAGCTAACATTCCCAAAAACACATCTGACGGTGTAATCGTTTTTTTATTCATTTTTTTCGATTTAATTTTAGCATAAACTTATATAACCCCGAACGGATCACCATTACTTGTAACACGTTTTTTTGAAATATAGGTCAATTCGACTATACAATGAATATATATGGCATGTAAAATATCAGCAGGAAATACGCCATAATTCACAAATCAAAAAAACACCACCCGACACAGATGTATTAACCTTAAAATCTTTACGAACAATCATTTTATCGTAACCTATTAAAAAAATTGTAAATCTACTCTTTATAGCCTAATTCGAAGTGGTCCCCAACCGGTAGACAAAAAGTAGCTGAGTTTAAGTAGGCAAACTGACCTGTTCATGCAGCGGAATGGCACTGCCCCTCTTTTAACTTTAACTCTTCTGTCTGTTTGTTCAGCTTATTATTCTTGTCAACTATCCCAGAACCCCCTCCGTTGGCTGTCCGGTAAACTTTAACTGGTGTATTATAGCCCAACGACTGACAAGGCCTGTCTTCATCGAACAATAAGAAATATTCTTTTAATACGCAATGTAATTCTGCTGGAGTGGTGTAACATTTTTAATTAAATATCCTCATATTTGGCACTCCGCCAGTGCCGTCCTACAAAGATGATGACCAGTGCTCTACCACGACCATCCATACTGATACTGATGGATGGGTGTGCCGCAAGCGCTTCTATAAAGGCGGCTTTCGTAAACTTGGTGCCCTAATCGGCGTTGAAGATTTCCGCTGTCCCGTACTTCCTTAACGCTTCTTGCAGACAGTCAACGCAAAAGGTGCTTTCCGGCGAGTTCAATAACTTCCAGGTAAGTACTTTCCGAGAATACCAGTCAATGACCACCAGATACATAAATCCCTTTGAAATATGAAGATAGGTGGTATCAACCGACCAGACTTGGTTTGATTTTGTGACATCAACTCCTCGTAAAAGATGGGGTATACCTTGTGCGCCGGATGCGGCTTGCTGGTGTTTGGGCCCGGTGCCATACCGGCCAACCCCAACATTCTCATAAGCCGCTGAACCCGTTTCCGGTTGACCTTATGAACCTCGTTACACAGATCGTGCATGATTTTACGAGTGCCAATATAATAAATGTCTGGTGTACTCCTTATCAATCAGCTCAAGCAACAGCAGCGCCCCTGCATTAGGAAACAAAACGATAGAAGACAACATGATACCGTCGAACGATTAACTGACGCATGCTTTGCCACCTTCAATGGCCTTCCCTCCAACACCTTTCCCAACCTCAGCACAGTGCGCCTCCACCAGCTTGCGACGAAGCACTTTACCCACAGTTGACTTCGGCAGCGCTGTGGTAAACTCCACATGTTTCGGCACTTTATAGGCGGCCAGATCCTGTCGGCAGTATTCACGGAGTTCATCACCAGTAAGCTCATGGCCAGGCCGAAGCACAACCCACGCCTTGACGGCTTCTCCCTGATAGGAGTCGGGAACACCAGCCACACCAACTTCGAGGACTGCGGGATGTGCGGCTATGGCCTCTTCAACATCGCGGGGCCAGACCTGGAAGCCGCCGGGTTTGATGACATCTTTTTTGCGGTCGACAATGAAGAGGTAGCCATCTTCATCGAGGTAGCCGAGATCGCCGGTATAGAGCCAGCCGTCACGGAGAACGAGAGCTGTTTCCAGCGGGTTCTGCCAGTACTCTTTCATCATCTGGGGTGCCCGCATGATAATTTCACCGACCTCCTGATCAACGAGTTCATCAAGGCCTGTTTCCGGATCAATAATCCGGATCTCAACATCAGGTACGGGAATGCCGACCGAGCCATGTTTGTAGGTGCCAAGAATCGGGGTGAACACTGAGGCAAGGGCTGACTCGGTGAGGCTGTAGGCATCAATAATCCTGCCGCCGGTCAGCTCTTCAAAGCGTCTTTTGGTTTCGAGCATGAGCGGTGCCGCGCCCGACACGCTGAGTTTAAGCGATTTCAGGATTGAGCTGTCGCGCTTGACTTCGGGATGGTTGATCAGTGCGGTAAAGAGGGTTGGAACGCCGGGCAGCACGGCTGGTTTCAGGGTTTTAATGGTATGCAGCAGGTCTTCAAGGTCTCTCGGATTTGGCACCAGACCAAGTGGGTAGCGCTCAATCAACGCGGCAGTCATGATCCCGACCTGGGCATAGACGTGAAACAGGGGCATGTTGAGCAGAATAACATCTTTGCCTTTGTCAAGAATAACGCTGAACCAGCTTGCAATCTGCATTCCGGTCATCACCAGCGCCTGATGGGTAATCACAACGCATTTGGGGTTGCCGGTGGTGCCGCCGGAAAAGAGAAAAATGGCTGGATCGTCGTGCCGAAGAGGTCGCGGCAGAAATTTCACCCCTGTTTGAGCCGCAAGAAGAGCGCTCAGCCAATGGTCTCCCTTGTGCAGTTTCACCCGGTGTCCATCTTTTTTTTCTTTCAGCAGGGTAAAGAGAATATTGTTGAGGGGTGAAAGGTACTCTTTGATGGTGGTGACTATCACCCTTTTCAGGCGGGAAACGGTCTGAACCCTCTTGATTTTTTCGTAGAAGGGGGTCAAGACAATGACTGTCTCTGCGCCGCACTCGTTGAGGGCATGCTCCAGTTCAAGGACGGTGTAGAGGGGGTTCATGGGCACCGCAATAGCTCCGGCTTTCCAGATTCCAAGCTCGCTGATAATCATCTGTGGCGAGTTTGGCATAATCAGGGCAACCCGGTCACCAATGCCAAGACCAAGCGAGAGGAGCGCTCCGGCAAGTGCATCGCTTTGCTTTTCAAGTTCCCGGTATGAGAGCGAAGCCCCCTTGAAATACATGGCGGTATGCTTTGGCTGCTCCTTTGCACTCCTGCGGACCACGTCGACCAGCGTCTCTTTCGGATAGGGATGAAGGGTGTGGGGAACTCCCTTGTCGTAATGGCGAATCCAGGGTTTGGCTCTCATGGCGTTACTATTTAAAATTTACTGTATGGATTCTACGACATCACACACCGCAGCGGTCAATATCCTGAGCTCGTTGTCGGCCATGATAAAGGGAGGCATAAGATACACAAGTCGACCGAAAGGACGAACCCAGACACCCTTGTCGACAAATTGTTTCTGGATGGTGGCCATGGCAACGGGATTCTGGAGTTCCACAACTCCAATGGCGCCAAGCACGCGGAGATCCACCACTGAGCTGAGTGAGCGGCAGGGTTCAAGCCCCTGGCGAAGTCCCGCTTCGAGGTGAAGTACTGATGCCTGCCAGTCGTAGCTCTCAAGAAGACGAATGCTTGCGGAGGCGACGGCACAGGCGAGAGGGTTTGCCATAAAGGTTGGCCCGTGCATGAAGAGGCCGGGAGTACCGGAACAGATCGTTTCGGCGACGCTTTCGGTTGTCAGCGTTGCGGCAAGGGTCATGTAGCCGCCGGTCAACGCTTTGCCGACACACAGGATATCGGGCACAACAGCGGCATGTTCCAGGGCAAACATTTTTCCTGTACGTCCAAAGCCGGTGGCGATTTCGTCGAGAATCAGGAGCACATCATAACAATCGCACAACTCCCGGAGACGGGTAAGGTAGTGCTGAGAGTAAAAGCGCATCCCCCCCGCTCCCTGCACCACCGGTTCAAGAATTACTGCGGCAATGTTGGTGTGATGGCGCTCAAGTTTCAGGCGCAGATCGGCTATATCCTCTTCGGTGCAGGGCTCATGAAACTGGCAGGCTGGCGCTTCGGCAAAGTACTGCTCTTGTATGCTCCCTTTGAAGAGAGAGTGCATTCCTGTTACCGGATCGCAGACCGACATGGCGGCAAAGGTGTCGCCATGATAGCCTGAATGAACCGTCAGCAAACGATTTTTGGAGGATTTCCCGAGGGCGGTCCAATACTGGATGGCCATTTTGATGGCAACTTCAACGGCAACCGAACCTGAATCGCTGAAAAAAACTTTCTGGAGCGGCTCCGGGGTCAAGGCTACCAACTGTTGTGCAAGGGTTACGGCTGGCTCATGGGTAAGGCCGCCGAACATGACATGGCTCATCCGCTGAAGCTGGCAGACCACCGCTGCGTTCAGCACGGGATGGTTATAGCCGTGAATGGCTGCCCACCAGGAGGACATGCCGTCAATCAGCCTGCGGCCATCCTCAAGCTCAAGAAAGACCTCGTACGCCCGCACGACCGGGTAGACAGGCAGGGGGTTGGTCACCGAGGTGTAGGGGTGCCAAACATGGTGGCGGTCGAAATTGAGGTCAATGGTGGAGACTGGCATACCGGTAGCAGTTAGAGAGAGAGACGTAAAACAACATCATCATCAAGCGCTCCGTCACACAGGTTGATCACTGGTGCTGTCAATCCCGCCTTGCTGAGGTAGTGCTGGATAACCTCACGGGTATCGTCAGCAATAAGCGTGTCAATGTTATCAAAACAGTTATAGATAACTCCCCGCAGAGGTATTCTCCGTTTCAGACATGCCTCTATGGAGAGCAGGGTATGGTTGATGCTGCCAAGACGGGGAGTGGTCACCAGCAGAAGTCCGTACCCGGCATCCCGGACATAATCGGCAAAAAGCAGATCAGGAGCCAGGGGAACCAGCAGTCCGCCGACACCTTCCAGCAGCACCAGTTCGTAGCGTTTCTGCAGGAACAGGGTTGCCCGACGAATCTGCATAAGATCGATTTCGGCACCTTCCATACGGGCGGAAAGGTGTGGTGAGGCCGGGTAGCGAAACAGGTATGGACAGGTGAGCCCATCCCGGTCGACATCCTGCAATCCGATGCCCATCAGTCGGCGGTGTTCCACAATATCGTCCGAGATTCCTTCGCAGCCGGTCTGGACAATTTTTTGGGTGATGACGTTTTTGCCGTGCAGGAGCAGCGCTTTGGCAAGCTGGCCCGTTACAATGGTTTTTCCGATCCCGGTATCAATTCCGGAGATAACAAGAACCGAACCTTTCATAATTCTCTCTTTTTCATGCAGCAGCAGACTGGATGATAGGTAAGATAAACTCCTTTTTCGCAGGAAAAAAGCCGCCGGTACTGCTCAATAAAATTTCGGTATCGGCTTTTTGTCCATGATCGACGCCGTATACCGTTAACTCCTGTCCTCCGAATGTGGTGCAACACCGCTTCAGGAGAGCTGAATTCAAGTTGTTGCACCTCTTCGCGGCTGACCGTCAGTTCAAAATATTTTCCGGCAAGTTGTTCAAGCTCTCCGAGGGTGTGATAGCTCAGTCCGACCCCCTCAATGGCAGATATTTCCTGCATGTTTGAGGTGCCGAAAGTGCTGAAGGCGAGGATTCCGCCGGGCTTGAGACGGGCGGCCATGTTGCAAAAAAAGCTGTCGAGATCGTCAAGCCATTGCAGGGTTGCGTTTGAGGCCACCAGATCCAGTTCCGAAGGCAGCCCCTCAAGCTGTTCAATATCGCCAGCAAGAAAGTGGAACTCCTGAACGGGAAAGCGATCAAGCACTTCAAGCAGGCAGTGACGGCTCTCTTCTACCAGGTCATTGGCATAATAAGCCTCAACAGTGCAGCGGCTCAGCAACTCGGCCATAAGCGCTCCAGAGCCTGACCCCACCTCAAGCGCCCGACCGAAAGATTGTTGCGGCCCTGAGCGGCAGATCATTTCCGCAAGCTCCCGTGCCATGGCTTTCTGCACCACCGCATGATCGCCGTAGCTCTTGAGTGTACTGCAGAACCTCTCGCGTACCAGATGCTTGTCTATGACTATGTTTTGAGACATGCCATCACCTCCTGCAGAGTTCTGAAATGGAGAAAAGGAAAGTGCGGCATATCTGAAATTATTGTCTGGGGGAGCCCTTTCCATGCCATGTACTGCTGTTGTGCCGGAAAAACAAGATCGCGTCCACCAATAATGGCATGATCGTAGCTCCATGCTGCGCTTGTTGAGCCCGCAGCAGCCAGAACATGCTCTTTCAACAGCGCAAGCTCCTCCTGCTGATCGGCGGCAGTGCGGTCAGGCGACATGGATGAAAAGAGGGCGAGCGCTTCCCTGCTGCCGCACATCCGGCGGTTGAAGCGGTGGCGATTCTCTTCAGACCAGCTTGAAAGAGTCGCCTGAAAAACATCGGGCGAGATCCCTTTTGCGGCATTGACGGGGTAGAGGGTGCCGTTGATGGCGATGGCCTTCGTGATCGGTGGAAGAGAGGTATGCTGTGCCACCCATACACCGAATGACCAGGCGATAATGGTAATATCTTTATAGCGAGCAAGATCCTCCATAACCTCTGTTGCCAGTGCCAGCGTGCGATAATCGTGGCAGACCAGAAGATCGTGTGTCAACCCCGTGAGTGATTCGCCGAGAAGATGGGTGCCAATGCGTGCATTCATACCCCAGCCGTTGAAGAAAAGCAGGAGCTCTTCAGCGCCCTCTTTTCTGAGCCATGCCGTTGTCATCAGTTTGTTAACCTCCAATAAGTTCAGGGATCCTCGCAATATCTTCCCACTGCAGGATGGAACGGAGCGAAATGCGGATACGGGCGCTCTTTTCAGGGACTGTTGGAGGACGCACCGGCATACAGAGAAACCCTTCCTCCCTGAGTTTTGCGGCAAGGGCTACGGCAAGGCTGTTGCTCCCCGTGATGACCGGCACAATATGACTGTCGCCCGGCACATCAAGACCATACGCAATCAACTCATGGCGCAGTCTGGCCGCGAGCAGCAGCAGTGCCTCCCGTTCATGCTGCATGGCGCTTTGGCGTGCCAGTGTCACCAGGCTCCAGCCGAGAATAACCGGCGGAAGGGCAGTGGTAAAGATGACGGAGCGCATGGTATTGATCAGATACTCCCTCACCAGGGAATTCATCACGGCATAAGCTCCTGTTGAGGCGAGTGCCTTGCCGAAGGTGCCGGTGATGATATCAATCTGTTGTGCCATCCCGGTCGTTTCACAGAGGCCGAGACCATGCTCCCCGAATACGCCGACCCCGTGCGCTTCATCAACAATCAGAAACGCCCCGTACTTCTCTTTCAGGGCTACCAGCCGGGCAAGATCGGCAAGATCACCGTCCATGCTGAAGACCGATTCGGTTACAATAAATATCTGGCGGTAGCGGTCGGCGGCTCCTGCGAGCAGCTCTTCAAGATGGTCGTAGTCACGGTGGCGGTAGCGTTGGTAAGGGGCTTCGGCAATCTTCATGCCGTCAATAATGCTGGCATGGTTCAGCCTGTCGCTGAGCACAAGATCGTGACGACCGCTCAGCGCCGGGAGCATTCCGATGTTGGCATGGTAGCCGCTGTTGAACACAAGGGCGGCTTCACGCCTGTAGAGTGTTGCAAGAGCCTGCTCCAACTGGCTGTAGAGTGGATGGTTCCCGGTCAGAAGACGGGATGAGGAGCTGGTCATGGCATGATCCGTTGCACTGAACTCCTCTCTATAACTGGCCAGCATCGGTTTATCGTCACCCAGACCAAGATAGTCGTTCGAGGAGAGGTTCAGGAGGCTTTGCCCGTTGACCACAATATCCTTGCCGTTGCGGGCGCTGATATCCGGCAAGATCCGGTACCGGTCAAGCGCTCTCAGCTCATCAAGCTCCCGCCTGATCCGTTCATAAAACTGCACTCTCCGCGCCTCAGTTGAAACTTGCAATCTGGCTGGCAAAGCGGCGGTCGTCGGCAATATCACGTCCCCGAGTGGTCAGATAGCCTCCGGTCAGATAGCCGTTTGCGCCCGAAAGCATCAAAAGGCCCTGAAAATCTTTCATGATGGTCTCCCTGCCAGCGGCAAACTTGATGATTTTATCGGGATGGGCGAGACGGCAGATCGCAAATGTTTTCACAATGTCAGCAACGGAAACAGGCTCTTTTCCTGCAAGCGGAGTGCCATCAATCGGCACCAGCACATTGAGCGGTATGACGGTGACATCAAGCTCCTGAAGGGCAAAAATCATGGCAATCCGATCCTGCATTGTCTCTCCAACACCCATAATCCCGCCGCAGCAGACGGAGATGTTGTTCTTCCGCAGCAGTTTGATGGTCTCAATGCGCTCTTCTACGGAATGAGTGTCGGCAATGAGGTCATGGTAGCGGTCGGGAGCGACCTGTATATTAATATTGTAATGGGCGATACCGTGCGCAGCCAGGGCCGCAGCAGGCTCTTCGCCAAGAATGCCAAGTGATGCGCACACATGCAGATCGGGCAATTCGTCATGCAGCCGGTCGATCATGTCGAGCACTCGCTGGAACTCAGGAGTTATCTTTTTGTAGCCATAACCACTGGTGACAATGCCGAAATGGGATACACCCTCTGCCACACAATTGCGGGCTTCAATCAGCACAGACTCTTCATTAACCAGATCATAGACTTCAATTGAGGCATGGTTGTGCTTCGACTGGGCACAAAACCGGCAATTTTCTCCGCACACTCCCGATTTTGCATTCATGATGGAGCAGGCATGAAGCGCTTCGGAAGCAGAGGCGTAGCGGTTTTTAACCTTGTTTGCCAGCGAGGCAAGATCAAGGGCCAGTTCGCCAGGCAGATCGGCAAGCAAAAGTGCTTCGGCATGGGTGATCGGCTCACCGGTTTCAAGCACACGACAGGCGGCTTCAATCAGGGGGTGGAGCGTTGTTGACGACATAAATACTTTATAAATTATTTGTTACGGCCAGATCGCACAAGGTATATTGAGTTCTTCGATAGCGTCATCACTCCTCACTCTTTCTTGAGCAAATGCGCCTCTCCTGATGAAACAAGCACGGTTTGCCCATCCGCACACTCCAGTTTCAGCTCGCCCCCGCGCGCAATCCCGGTCACTATACCGCAAAGGTTTCTGTTACGCTGATCTATTGAGACCTCCCGGGACTGAAGCAGTGAATATTGTTCGAGATACGGAAGAGTAAAGGCGAGATCATCCTGAAGTAACCACTCATCGTAGAGCGGCTCAAAATGGTTGAGCACCGAGGCAAGAAGTTCGGGCCTCGAAAACAATTGCCCCTTTTCCAGAAACAGTGAGGTTGCACTCTCTTTCAGCTCAGGCGGCATCCCTGCCTGGTTGACGTTGATCCCTGTTCCTACCACAACAAAGTGTGTCAGTTCAGGCTCCGACTGCATTTCGCAGAGAACACCGCACAACTTTTTTTCATTGACAAGGATGTCATTCGGCCATTTGATCATTGGCGCAAGGTCAAAAGAGAGTGCGCATAAGGCCCGATGGATGGCAACAGCAACAAGCAACGTCAATTGCGGAACACGAATTGACGGCACTTGAGGCCTCAGAATCAGGGAAAAATAGAGGTTGACCCCCGGTGGCGAAACCCAGAGACGACCCATTCGGCCCCTTCCCCCGCTCTGGGAATCTGCAACAACAACCGTACCTTCCGGTGCGCCTTCAACGGCAAGAGCTTTGGCCAGAAGATTGGTTGAGACGGTCTCTGTATGATAGAAGATCTTCTGTCCAAAACGTCGGGCAGTCAAAAATGGTCGCACCTCTGCTTCAACAGGTCGTCCTGTCACTCCCGTCAAGTGGTATCCCCGTCCTGTGACGGCATCAATCTGATAACCCTCCGCCCGTAACTGGCCAATATGCTTCCAGACGGCGCTTCTGGTGATGCCAAATTCGTTGCAGAGTGATTCGCCCGACAAAAAATCGTTGCCTGTTGAAAGGCGGTTCAGAATCCGGGCAGTCAGGTCGTTCATAAATGGAAACGGGAGATACGAAAAATTGTGAACCTGAATGTAACTGGGGGTTTACAACTTTGCAAACAGAATAAAAAAAAGCACTCCCTGCCGTGCGCCCTTTCCTGGAACAAAGGTGTCAGTGGCCCACGGCAGCCATGGTGGATGTTTCATAATTCTTGCGATAGACCTCCACTCCCTGAAAAATACCGTAGGCGATTTTGGCCTGCTCCTGACGGTCACGAAGGATCGCCTCTTCACTGGAATTTGAGAGGTAGCCCACTTCAACCAGGGCGCTCGGCATGGAAGGTGTCCAGAGCACCATAAAGCCCGCCTGACGCACGGCGCGACTGTTATTGGCCGGCTGGCGATAGACCGGCTTGAGAATATCCTGCGCAAGCGTGGTGGACTGCTTGGCAAAAGAGTTCTGCGCCATGCTGCTCATAATGAGATGCTCCTCGGTAAACCCCTGGTACTCCTGCTGATAATCGGCCTCAGTGCGGATAACAGAGTTCTCAAACATGGCGACATCAAGAGCTGCCTTGTTTTTATGCGCACCGAGAATATAGACTTCGGAACCACGGGCTGCATGGCTTGAACTTGCATTGCAATGCACGCTGATAAAAAGTTTTCCCCCGTTGCGGTTGGCGATTTTTCCGCGTTCATGCAGGGGAATGAAGGTGTCATCCTTTCTGGTGTAGATCACCCTGACATCCGGCCACTTCTGTTCAATAAAGGTACCAAGGTCGTGCACAATGTTCAGCACAACATCTTTTTCACGGGTGCCGTTTCCTCCAATGGCACCGGGATCTTTTCCGCCATGACCTGCATCAAGCACAATGGTATTGAGCTTCCACTTTTCGACATCTCGGCTGAGCGCCTGTGCAATCTTCTGCTCCTTCTCCGTTCTGTGGATCTCTTGCACATCAGCATCACTGCGGACATAGAGCACATAACGATTGTTTTTTTTATCGCGCTGAAAATCGACCGAATTGAGGGCGAATGAGCGATTGTCAAATGCTATGGTAAACTGCAATCCTGCGCTGGCGAACTGTTTCGGAGTAATTGCCTTCACGATGCCGCCGTTGTATATTTTTGAGAGGAGATTGATATCGCAGGATGCTTTTTCAAGGGAGAAAAAGGCATTCCCTTCGGTATCAGGCTTGAGCAACGATGCCTGCACAGGAGGGCCTGAAGCAAAAAAGCTGATAATCGCTCCGTTCGCACGCTTTTCAACATCAATTCCGGTGATGACGGTGCTTCCACTCTGCGTGCTGCTTTCCGGAACAGTGCGCTGCTCTCCATTTCTGCCGTCCCCAACTCTTGCAACCCCTTCGCCGGAATGTTTCGACTTCATGAACGCATTGATCCTGAATGATTTCGCGCTAAAAACAATATCACGCTCCAGCCAGAGAGTAAAGAGCCTGCATGCCTGAATAACCGGCAGATAGATTCTTGACTGGTTCGAAACCGGCTTCGACTGCAACTGAAAAACCTTTGCGGGAAGCTCAGGATTCCTTGAAACAACACGCACAAAGTTATTATCGAGGATAATGGTGCAGAGAGTGCCGGGCCTCACAAAAGAATCTTCAAGCACAAGGCCATCCTGATTTTTGCGAAAGCTCAGGCGCAAGGCTCTTGCCATCGACTCCATATCAACCAGCACGTTGTTGCCATTTTTGAGAGCAAGCACTCGAACGGTATAACCGTAACCGTTTCGCATGGTGACAACGAGTGGAACGCTCGTCCCTGCCTGCTGGACAGAAGGCTCTGCAGAAAGAGTGGTGCATGAAAACGTCGATAACGTCAAGAACATCAAGAGCATCAAGCTGGCAAGAGAAGAGCGAGTACGAAGCAAAAAGTGGTGCATGATTATTAAATAGAATACATTATGTTTGCCTGAACTCCGACTTTTACGGCAAAAATAACAACATTTTTTTGTTCAGCCAATCGAAACAGGTTAAAGAACCGAAAATAATCGGTTACAGACCGGTTGTTACGGGCATAGTATACGGTCTGAAAATGGTAAAGTTTGTTTTTTGCTCTTCAACACCTATCTTTTTCAAAATTTTCTTGTTAACGCTCTTACTCCCGGTACTGATCAATGGCTTCAAAACCGTCAACATTATCTGCCAGAAACAGGACACTGATTGTCGTCGAATCGCCTTCAAAGGCAAAAACAATCAATAAATACCTTGGCGACAAGTATACGGTTTTTGCCTCGATTGGCCATATCAAAGATCTGCCGAAAAAAGAGATTGGCCTCGATTTTGAAAACCACTATGTGCCTCGGTACGAAATCATTCCCGGAAAAGAGAAGGTGGTGCGCCAACTCAAAAAGCTTGCCGCTGAAGCAAGTGATATTCTGATTGCGACTGACCCTGACCGTGAAGGTGAGGCCATCGCATGGCATATTTCAAACGAAATCGGGGAGACAAAGACTCCGGTCTCCAGGGTACTGTTTAACGAAATCACCAAAAAGGCGATCATTGAGGCCATTAAGGCACCTCGGCAAATCGACAGCAATCTTGTCCGCTCCCAGCAAACCCGTCAGGGTCTCGACAAAATTGTGGGCTACAAGATCAGCCCCTTTTTGTGGAATGTCGTGCTGCGAGGCCTCTCTGCCGGACGGGTGCAGTCCGTGGCCCTGCGGCTGATTTGCGAACGCGAGGCCGAAATCACCCGCTTCCTGATTCAGGAGTACTGGACGATAGCTGCGGATTTTGTGACCAAAGGCAAGGAGTCTTTCAGGGCAAGGCTTGTCCGCTTTGAGGGTGAGAAGCCGGAGATAACCACCCAGGCACAGGCTGAGGCGATTGCTGCTCTTGCCCGACATGGCAACTACTCCGTCAAGGAGATTGCTCCCCGCGTGCAGCAGCGCAAGCCTCCTTTCCCTTTCACGACCTCACTGCTTCAGCAGGCGGCCTCAAACCAGCTCGGTTTCGGTTCTCAGCGAACCATGCGCATCGCTCAGCAACTGTATGAGGGAATTGAGATTGGCGCTGAGGGGCCGACAGGTCTTATCACCTACATGAGAACCGACTCAACCCGCATCGGCCCTGAAGCTGTGGCTGAAGCCAGGGGTTATATTGATCAGCAGTTCGGCAAAGAGTATATCGGTTTCGGCGGCGCGGCCAAGCAGGGCAAAAATGCCCAGGATGCTCACGAAGCGATACGTCCAACCTCACTCCTGAAAAGGCCAGAGCAACTCAAGCCCTACCTCTCACCCGACCAGTTTAAACTCTATGAACTGATCTGGAAGCGTTTTCTTGCCGCCATGATGGCTCCTGCCAAAATTGAGCAGACGCGGGTTGATGTTGAAGATCGTACCGGCAAGTTCCTCTTCAGGGCAACCGGCAGCCGGGTGCTCTTTGCGGGGTTCATGCGTGTGTTCGACGATCAGCGTGAACTTGATTATGAGGCTCAGACCTCGACAAAAGAGGATGTGGAGAAGGAGCAGAATGTCAAATTGCCTGAGCGGTTGATGGCCAATGATGCGCTTGCCTTATCGGATCTCGATCAGAAACAGAGCTTCACCCGTCCTCCTGCCCGATACAGTGAAGCGACCCTTGTCAAGGATCTTGACCATTTTGGAATCGGGCGACCATCCACCTACGCCTCTATTTTTTCGACACTGCAGGATCGGCGCTATGTGGAGCTTGAGAAGAAAAAGATTGCGCCGAGCGAGCTTGGCAAGGATGTTTCACTGATTCTTGTTGCCAATTTTCCGGATCTCTTTGATGTCGGTTTTACTGCTTTTATGGAGGATGAGCTCGACAAGGTTGCCAGCGGTGATGACGAGTACGAAAAGGTGCTCGACAACTTCTACAAGCCCCTTGAAGCCACGCTCAGCCTGCGCAAAAACGACCCGCTGATTCCGCAGAACAGCGAAGCGCAACTGTGCGAAAAATGTGGCGTTGGTTACATGACGGTAAAATGGACTGCCAGCGGAAAGTTCTTTGGCTGTTCGTGCTATCCCAAGTGCAAAAACATCAAGGCGATCAGCGGCAACAGGGAGAAGCCGTCCGACACAGCGATTCTTTGTCCTTCATGCAAAGAGGGGCACATGCTGTTGCGGAAGGGAAGACTTGGCCCTTTTCTTGCCTGTTCCAACTATCCTAAGTGCAATACGCTGCTGAATCTCAACAAACAGCGTCATATTGAACCGATGAAAATGCCACCGGTCGTGACGGATATTCTCTGCGCGAAGTGTGGTTCGCCGCTTTATCTGCGAAGTGGCAAACGTGGCCTGTGGCTCGGGTGCTCCAAGTTCCCCAAATGCAGGGGACGGCTTGCATGGAGTACGCTTGAGGAGAGTGTCCAGAAGCATTGGGAGGCTGTCATGGCCGATCACCAGAAAGCGCATCCGCAGGTGATGCTGACGATGATTGACGGCCAGCCAGTCTCCATGACAACTACTGTGGATGATATTATTCTGAAGGCTGAGGCCTCAGGGTTGCTGTCTGTTGTCGAGAGTGCTGTGGTTAAGTAGGGACGGCTCTTCGGCGTTGTGCCATCTCTGCAAAACACTTTTTTATCGTCATTCCTGCAAGGGTTACCGAACCTCAGGGAACCCCACAAGGTGCGTGAGGTTGACGCATACCATTTCCACCGCCTTAGAGACAACGCATGCATTATCTTTGGAACAAAAATCCCTATCGCTCAATACTATCAATAATTACCGTCTTTTTTCATCTTAATTTGTTGATGAACATAGCTATCCATACATTTGCTTTACTTGGGTGTCGTGACGTATTTATGTTTGACGCTTCGGTTGCGAACCTTTCAGTGTTAACTTTTGCATTATTGAGTAACGCATATTGACAAGATCTCTTCCAAAAGGAGCTATAACCACTTCACCGGCAGGCTACTGAGGGCTCACAATGTACAGTGTTGTTTTGAAAAATATTTTGTAAGTTTGCCTCTCTATTATTTCCATTAGCAAAGATTTTTTACGGCAAAGCAAAATTGCCTTGATCCTTCAATTCCAATCAGATTACCAGCATGGCTAAAACAACAGTACTTTTTGATAGCCCCGTCAGTGATGTTGAATCTTTGATGCTCAATGTTGCAGCCTATAATGGCGTACTGGCCAACAGCGCACCGGTTATTCAACCATCAAGGATACTTTCATTTTCGGCAAGAGTGGATTATACCGTTGGAGCTTACGCCCAATCTCTTGCCACTGCAGACATTAATGGGGATGGTCTTCTGGATATTGTGACCTCAAATGGTGATAACAAAACAGTATCGGTGCTTTTCAATAATGGCGATGGCTTTGCAACAGCAGTGGTTTATGCTGTCGGAGAGCCCCCTCGCTCTGTTGCTGCTGCCGATGTCAACGGTGACGGGAATACCGATCTTGTGGTTGGAAACAGCTCCAATAACAGCCTTACGGTGTTGTTAAACGATGGCCATGGAGCCTTTACGGAACATAAAGATTACGCCATCGGAGGAAATTCTCTCTCTGTTGCTGTTGCAGATCTGAATGGTGACGGCAAAGCCGATATTGTTGACCTCATCAATGCCTACGGCCCTTATTACTCGTCACGGGCATTCCTCTCCATACTGTTGAACGATGGCGATGGTCTCTTTCCCGCCGACCCTGATTATTACGCAACCGGCTCTTCGCAGTCAGTTATGGTTGAAGACTTAACCGGTGACGGAATTGCTGATATCGTGGTGCGAAATTACGGCTATTACTCCAGTGGGTCGTTTTCTGTATGGCTAAACAATGGTGATGGTACGTTTGCCCCGGCAACCTCTTATACGCTGGACTATGCTGTTTCTTATTCCGAAACCCTTGGAACTGCTGATTTTAATGGTGATGGGAAAGCTGATATTATTGCGGCAGGCAGGGACTATTCCAAAAACAGTGGCATCGTCTCAATATTTCTGAACAACGGTGATGGCACGTTTGCCCCAAAAACCGATTATGCTTATGCAATATACAACAACAGTTATTCGGCTTTTGTTACAACGACTGATCTCAATGGTGATGGTGATGCTGATATTATCCTGACCAGTATGGATTATTCGACAAACACCAGCAAGCTTTCAGTGTTGCTGAACAACGGTGACGGAACGTTTGCGGAAAGTACCGATTACAAGACAGGCGGGACGAAGAGCGCAGTTACTTCGGCTGATATCAATGGTGATGGACTGGCGGATATCGTCGCAACTGGCTTTGATGCCACAGGCAGTTTCGTCTCAGTTCTGCAGAACACTTCAGAGCATGTTCCAACCGCATTTATCGAGCAAACGCCTGTGCCGGTTTTTGGCCATATTCTTATCAGTGATCCTGATGGAGATGCAAGCTGGAACGGAGGTTCGCTTGCCGTGCAGATTACCTCGAACGCTGACGCAGTCGACAGCCTGAGCCTGGCTGCTACCATCCCGGGCAGCAACGGCATCTGGCTCGATGCCGTTGGCTACAAGCTGATGGCGGGTTCAATCCAGATCGGTACTGCCAATGCTACCTCCGTCAACGGCAGCGCAGCATGGACTATGACGTTCAATGAACATGCAACCAACGCGCTGGTAGAGAGTGTTGGCCGAGCCATCATGTTCAACAACAGCGACACCCAGCCTACCGATGCTCAACGCGGCATTACGCTGACCGTCAGTGACAACGAAGGCGCATCAGCCACACTGGTTGAGACTGTTGTCATGGCGCTTTCACTCTCCAGCGCAACACCAACAGACGACGCTACTGCTGTAGCTGTTGACAGTAACATCACGCTGACGTTCAATAAAGCTGTCGAGGCAGGCACGGGTTCTATCGTCATCAGCAACGGCAGTGGCGAAAGCCTGACAATTAATGTTGCCGACAGCAGCCAGGTCACGTTCAGTGGCAGCACCGTCACCATTAATCCCGCCAATGATTTACAGGCAGGAAATGTTTATCATGTGCAGATGTCGAGTGGGGTCATCAAGGATCTTGCAGGAATAGCCTATGCGGGAATCAGTGATACGACAACATTGAATTTTGCCACCGTTGCGCACAAGTTCCACAGTAATGGTCAGCAACTCGAAAATTATAATGGCCATACCTATCAGTTAACCAGCAACAACCTTTTGTCGTGGCATCAGGCTGAGGCTGAAGCGATTGCGCATGGCGGGCATCTGGTGACGATTAATGATGCTGAAGAAAACCAGTGGTTAGCCTCTGTTTTTGGCACATCAAGTATCTGGACAGGTTTTAATGATATTCAGCAGGAGGGGCAATGGGTGTGGGCGGATGGAAGTGATGTCACCTATACTCATTGGGGTGCTGGCGAACCGAATAATCAGGAGGGTGAAGATTTTGGAAGTATTTCAGCGAATGGTGCTGGAATGTGGAGTGATCAGCCTGCCTATAGCCAGCTTTATGGTATTATCGAATATCCATCTCTTATCATTGTTCCGACACTCACAGCATTTCGTGGTGTCGCAGGCACCAGCAGCGAAGATACTGAAACAAAAATCACCTTTGCCGATCTTCAGGCTCAAGGGAATGCAGCAGACGCTGATGGCACGGTGGAAGCTTTTGTCGTCAAGTCACCAAATGGCACTCTCAGGATCGGCTCCGATGCGGCTACTGCCACCGCATGGGATGTGTCTGCAAATAACACGATTGATGCCACTCACCACGCATGGTGGACACCTGCCGCCAATGCCAATGGCACACTTGATGCTTTTAGCGTGGTTGCCCGCGACAATGATGGAGCAGAATCAATAACTCCAATAAACGTGACGGTGGAGGTAACGCCTGTTCAGGATGCGCCGATTATTATTTCACCATCAATACTCTCTTTTGCTCCAAAAGTGGATTATAGCACTGAATTCCCGCAGCGAGTGACAACTGCTGATCTTGACGGTGATGGTGACAATGATATTGTTCTCATCAATTATTCTGCCGTTTCAGTGCTTTTGAATAATGGCGACGGCACGTATGCAAATAAAACAGATTACACGGCCGAGTATTATCTTGATGCTGTCACGATTGCCGATCTCAATAATGACGGGAATGCTGATATTGTTGTGAGCAGCTCTTATTATTATGGCTTCAACAGCAAGATATCAGCATTTTTTGGTACTGGCGATGGCACTTTTACGGCAAAAACAGATTATCCTTTGGCCAATTCTTCAGTCTCAATTTCCTCTGCTGATTTTAATAGTGATGGCAATGCTGATCTTGCTTTCACCAATAGTTTGGGCATCTCGGTACTCTTGAACAACGGTGACACCACTTTCTCCCAGGGAACAGATTATCCCGCAGGAGACTCTGTGCGTGCAGTTGCCTCTGCTGATTTTAATAGTGATGGCAAGGCTGATCTTGTTGTCGCCAATAATTCTGGCATTTCGGTACTCTTGAACAACGGTGATGGCACGTTTGCTCCAAAACAGGACTATGCGACAGCACTTGCTCCTGATTTTGTTACTGTTGCTGATCTTGACGGTGATGGTAAAACGGATATCATAACGATTAGTCAGAGCAACAAAACCATGAAGCTGCTCCTGAATAATGGTGATGGTACATTTGCCCAAAAAAGTGAGTATGCCATGAGTTATGCTCCTTACTCTGTTGCAACGGCCGATTTTAATGGCGATGGCAAGACCGATATTGTTGTAACAGGTCAGGATTACTACGCTAATAGTGGTGGTGGCATCGTCTCACTCTTCTTGAACGAAGGCAATGGCGCTTTTACTCTCTGCACCAATTTCTCCATCGGAGATGTACTCTCTTCGGTAACAACTGCCGATATCAATGGCGATGGAAAAACTGATATTGTTGTGGCAGATTCCTATAACAGCAAGGTAACCGTGTTGATTAATACCGATAGCACGGCCACCAAATTTACCGAACAGACACCCGTTTCGGCCTTTGGGGATATTTTCATCAAGGATCCCGATGGAGATGCCGAATGGAATGCTGGTTCCCTGAAGGTTCAGATTACGGCCAACGCTGACGCTGCTGACACGTTGCAAATGGCTTCTGCCAATCCCGGCAATAACGGCATCTGGCTTGATCCCAACGGCAACAAGCTGATGGCTGGCTCCACCTGGATCGGCACGGCGGATGCCACTTCAATCAGCAACGACACCTCATGGAGATTGACCTTCAATGGTCAGGCAACCAACGATCTGGTGCAGCGTGTTGGCCGCGCAATCATGTTCAACAACAGCAGCGACACTCCATCAACCGATGAACGGAGCATAACACTGACCGTCAGCGATAACAACGGAGGATCGACCACACTGCTCCGTCAGGTCAGTGTAACTCCCGTCAACGACGCGCCAACGGTGACTTCCATCATCAACCCTGTCGCGACAACGGCTGAAGACACTGCCGTTGAAATCACCTTTGCCAGCTTAAAGGCAAAGGGCAATGCCGCCGATATTGATGGGCAGGTTGATGGTTTTGTTGTTCAGCATCTTGACAGTGGCAGCCTGAAGATTGGTGCTGATGCAGCCAGTGCTACACTCTATAACGAGGCAAGCAATAACACCATTGATGCCACTCATCACGCATGGTGGTTGCCAGCCGCCAACGCCAATGGCACCCTTGATGCCTTTACCATTGTCGCCCACGACAACGATGGAGGAAACTCAGCGACAGGCGTACAGGCAACCGTAGCGGTAACACCTGTTCAGGATACCCCTGTTATTTCTTTTGAGCGAGCAGCAACACTCTCCTTTGCCAATAAAGTTGATTACATCGTCGGGTATAGCTCAAATGAACTTTTTACTCTGGATCTGAATGGCGATGGCAAGGCTGACATTGTCCTGCGAGATGCTGCCGGTATCTCTGTGCTGTTGAACCACGGCGATGGCACGTTTGCTCCACCAACATATTCTGCTATCAATGGTTCCCCCGCTTCTGTGACAACTGCTGATCTCAATGGTGATGGAAAAGATGACATCGTCATGAGTTACATAAACAATGATCGTCCTGGCGGCTCTGTTGCTGTGCTGATGAGCAAGGGTGATGGCACGTTTGCCACCAAAAAAGAGTACTCCACCGGATATTATACCTATCCGACTGCTGTAACCACTACTGATGTAAACGGTGATGGTACAACAGATCTTGTTGTAACAGGTACAGACTACTTCAACAACATGGGGCAGATATCCGTATTGCTGAACAAGGGTGACGGTACTTTTGCCCCAAGAGCAGATTACGCTATAGATGGTTCCCTTCGATCAGTGATAACCGTCGATCTGCATGGTGACGGTAAAATCGATCTCATCGTAACAACCAATAACTATGACTATTACAACAACACAAGCAGGTTCTCTGTTTTGCTGAACAAGGGTGACGGTATCTTTTCTCAAAAAACAGATTACGCTATCAATGGCTCCCTTAATGCGGTGACAACAGTCGACCTGAATGGTGATGGTAAAGCCGATATCATCGTAACGAGCAGTAACAATAACAATTACAATAACCCGAACAAATTCTCGGTGTTTTTGAACAACGGTGATGGCAGCTTTGCCTCCAACACAGATTACGCTGTTGATGGTTCCCTTAATACAGTTACTGATCTCAATGGTGATGGTAGAGCCGATATTATCATAACGAGCGGCTCCAGCGACTATTCCACCAACACCAGCAAGGTATCGGTGTTGCTGAATAACGGTGATGGCACGTTTGCTGCAAAAGTCGATTACGCTATCGATGGTTCCCTTAACTCGGTTACGGATCTCAATGGTGATGGAAACCCTGATCTCATTGTCACGGGCATGAACTATTCCACCAACACCAGTAAGGTATCGGTGTTGCTGAGTAACGGTGATGGCACCTTTACCCCCCAAAAAACGTATGCTATTGCTACAAATATCCAATCGGTAACTGTTCGTGATCTTAACGGCGATGGTGATGCCGATATCATCGTTATGGGTATGGATTATTCCAACAGCACCAGCAAGGTTTCTGTGTTGCTGAACACTTCACAAAAAACTGCGTTTACAGAACAAACTCCGATATCTGCCTTTGGAAATATCATCATCACCGACCCTGATGGTGAAGGAGAGTGGAAAGGCGGTTCACTGAGCGCTCAGATTACTGCCAACGCTGATACTGCAGACACTCTGAGCATCACTACCACCAATCCCGGCAGCAACGGCATCTGGCTTGATGTCAACAATAACAAGCTGATGGCTGGCTCAATCCAGATCGGTACTGCCAATGCCGCTTCAGTCAGCAACGGCACAGGATGGACATTCTCCCTCAATGAGCAAGCAACCAACGAGCTGGTGCAGAGTGTGGGCCGTGCCATTATGTTCAAGAACAGCAGCGATACCCCATCGACCAATGAGCGTAGCATTACTCTGACCGTCAGCGATAGCCACGGAGCATCAACGATACAGGTACAGGCGGTCACAATAACACCTGTCAACGACTTGCCGACGTTTACAACCATCACCAACCCGGTTGCGACAACGGCTGAAGACACGGCAGTTGAGGTCACTGTTGCTGATTTGCGCACAAAAGGCAATAGCGCCGATGTTGATGGCACGGTTGATGGATTTGTTGTACAACATCTCGGCAGTGGCAGCCTGAAAATTGGTAGTGATGCATCCATCGCAATGCCATATAATGAGAACAATTGTACGATTGATGCTACTCACCACGCATGGTGGACACCCGATACAAATGCCAATGGCACCCTCAATGCCTTTACCGTCGTTGCCCGCGATAACGATGGAGGATTATCAGTTACCGCTCTACAGGCAACCGTTACAGTCACCCCGGTCAACGACGCGCCGGTGATTACTGTTCCACAATCGTTTGCAGCAACAGTTGATTACGCTGTAACGAGTTCCCTTAACACCCTTGCGGATCTCAATGGTGATGGCAAAGCCGATCTCATCGTGATGGGCATGGACTATGCGTACTCCGGAAGCGTTTCGGTATTGATGAACAAGGGAGATGGAACCTTTGCTCCAAAAGTGTATTACGCTGTATCTGGTTACCCAAATTCAGTGACAACGGTCGACCTCAATGGCGATGGTAAAGCCGATATACTATGGAAGGGCATGGACTATGCCACTTACACTGAGAAGGTTTCTGTTTTGATGAACAAGGGAGATGGAACTTTTACGGAAAAAGCAGATTTGGCTATAGAGGGTTCCCTTCACACCATTACGGATCTCAATGGTGATGGTAAAGCAGATCTCTTATTGAAGGGTGTGGACTATGCCACGAACACCGGCACAGTATCGGTATTGATGAACAAGGGAGATGGAACTTTTGCGGCAAAAGTAGATTTCGCTACAGGTGGTTCACTGAACACGGTTACGGATCTCAACGGTGATGGAAAGGGAGATCTTGTCGTAACGGGCATCGACTCTTACAACAACACCAGCAAGCTCTCGGTATTGATGAACAAGGGAAATGGAACTTTTGCAGCTAAAGTAGATTACACTATAGATGGCTCCCTTAACACGGTTACGGATCTCAACGGTGATGGAAAGGCAGATTTTGTCGTCATGGGCGTGGACTATGCCACTAACACCTGGAAGGTTTCGGTATTGATGAACAAGGGAGATGGAACGTTTACGGCAAAAGTTGGTAACACTCTCTACCGTTCTCCTGATTATGTGACAACTCCTGATCTCAATGGTGATGGTCATGCCGATCTCCTCCTGGTGGGCGTGGACTATGCCACGAACACTGGCAAGCTTTCGGTATTGATGAACAAAGGAGATGGAACTTTTGCAGCAACTATAGATTATGCTACAAATAGTGCTCCTGCTCTGGTGACAACGACGGATCTCAATGGTGATGGTAAAGGGGATATCATGGTAACGGGTCTGGACTATGCCGGCAACATCAGCAAAATCTCAGTGTTGTTGAATAACGGTGATGGTACCTTTGCTCCAAAAGCAGATTATGCTGTCGGGTTTTATGGTGCATCTCCCTCTTTCGTTACCGTTGTTGATCTCAATGGTGATGGCTATAACGATATCTTGTTCAAACTCTCCAACGGGCAAGAGCCTGACAAGGTGTTCGCTTTGTTGAACAATGGCAAAGGTGCTTTTGACGAAAAAATAGCTTACACTTCTGGCGCTTATCTCTCTTCACTCACGACTGCTGATCTCAATAATGATGGCATGGCAGATATCATTGGCACAAGCATGGACTATTCGAGCAACACCGGAAAGGTTTCTGTGCTGATGAACACCTCGCATCCACCAATCTCTTTCACTGAGCAGACACCTCTTTTGCTCTTCAGCAATATTAACATTACTGACCCGGATGGTACTACCGCATGGAACCAGAGTTCGCTCAATGTACAAATTACCGCAAATGCTGAAGCTGCTGATCATCTGACTCTTCCGGCAACCAACCCAGGCGACAGTGGTATCTGGCTCGACATGCAGAGCAAAAAACTGATGGCTGGCGCAATAACAATTGGCACGGCTGATGCAAGTTCAGTTTCAGGCGATACGTTATGGCATTTCACCTTCAACAGTAATGCCTCAAACGAACTGGTGCAGAGTGTTGTTCATGCTCTGACGTTCAGCAATAACAGTGATACTCCTTTATCTCTTCCCCGAACGGTCACCTTGACCGCAACGGACAATCTCGGCGCATCTGCTTCACGAGATCAACACTTTACCATCAAAGAGGTAAATGATGCCCCTGCCGGTTCCGTCACCATCACCGGCACACCATCAAAAGGCCAAACGCTGACTGCTCACAACACGCTTTCTGATGCTGACGGCCTTGGTGACATTCATTACCAGTGGACGGCTGACGGAGTTGATATCAGTGGCGCTACCGCAAGCAGCTATACACTGAGCCAGGCTGAGCTGGGCAAAATCATCTCCCTGCATGCGAGCTACACTGATGGTCAGGGCACGAATGAGAGCATCACCTCTGCAGCCACACTCATGGCAGCATCGCTATCAGGAACTGCCGGCAATGATGTTTTGAATGGAGGAGCGACCAATGACTGGCTGAATGGTCTTGCCGGAAATGACAAACTGAATGGTAATGCAGGAGATGACACCCTTGATGGCGGCACTGGTGTCGATACGCTTGTCGGAGGTGCTGGTGATGATACCTATATTATTGACAGGACATCAGACAAGGTAACCGAAATCGCCAGCGAAGGAACAGATCTTGTTCATGTCAATATTGCTGCTGCCGGGGGCACCTGGACGGTTGCCAATAATGTCGAACATACCACACTGATCAATGCAGTTGCATTCAATCTCACCGGCAATGCTCTTGCCAACAGGCTCACCGGTAATGCTGAAGCGAATGTTCTTGATGGTGGCGGTGGTTCCGATACGTTGATCGGAGGCGAGGGTAACGACACCTATATGGTCGACCATAAAGGCGATTTGGTCATTGAGGTCGCAAATGCCGGCACCGATCTGGTCAAGGTCGCCATTGCCACAGCAGGCGGCAGCTACACGCTTGCCGATAACGTTGAGAACGCAACTCTCCTGAATACGGTCGCATTCAACCTGAACGGCAATGCGCATGGAAATACACTCATCGGGAATGGTGCGGCAAATACGCTTACCGGTGCCGGTGGGAACGATACCATGACCGGCGGCATGGGTCTTGATACCTTCAATGTGGATTCCGGTACAGACACCATTACGGATCTCGGCAAAGGAGGAGGCGATATTGTCAAGGTATCCGAAGGTGCAACGGCCAATGCCTCCGTTAGTGCTCGCTGGACAGCGACCGCCGCTACAAGCAACCATGGAACGGCAAATATTACGACCAGTGGTACTGGTGTCAATCTTGCTGCCGTTGTCACCGGTAACGGCTACAATGTCACCAATACCGGTCAGGGAACAACAGTGACTGGTTCTGGTTTAGCGGACCTGCTGAATGGCGGCAGGAACAACGATACCCTGATTGGTGGCAATGGCAATGATGTTCTTGATGGCGGCAATGGCAACGACGCACTGACTGGCGGCGCTGGCAATGATATCTTCCAGTTCTCTACAACGCCGGGCAAATACAATAGTGATGTGATTACTGATTTCCATTCTGGCAGTGACAAAATTGAGCTGTTGTCAACCCTCTTTGCGAACATCAAGGGTGCCGATGGTGTTTTCAATGGTTCAGATATCCTGATTGGTGCAAGAGCGAGCAAAGGAACTGCCACAGGTGATGAACATCTGATTTTCAACACCGCCAACCATACGCTCTCCTACGATGCAGATGGAAGTGGCACTGGAGCAGCGGTACAGTTCGCTACGTTGACCGGAGTTGTTACTTTGTTGGATACAGACTTCATATTCCATTGACTCCACGAACATCGGGCTTTTCGCAGGGACACGCCAAAAGCGTATCCCTGCAATGTTTTCTGGGCTCTACAACATGAAGAGCGCAAGCCGATACACGACGAACGAGAGTATCCACGCCACCGAGAGGGAGTAGGCTGAGTAGAGGAGAACCGGCTTCCACTTGCCAACTTCTTTTTTCATCACGCCGATTGCTGCTACGCAGGGGATGTAGAGCAGCACAAAGACCATCAGACTGAGTGCGGTTGCGCGACTGAATGAGGGGTCGTGCCGGAGAATGGATTTCAGCTCTACCGGCGTGTCGTTACTCTGCCCGATTGAGTAGATGGTGCCGAGGGTCGAAACAACAACCTCTTTTGCTGCCAGGCCGGTCACAAGGGCGATACCGATTTTCCAGTCGAAACCAAGGGGCTTGATCAGCGGTTCAAGCACTTTGCCTGTACGTCCTGCCAGAGAGTACTCCAGTTGTTCCGATTTGATGCGCAGTTCAAGCGATTTTTTCAATGCTTTCTTGTTGGCTTCGCTCATACCACTCTCCGCGATACGCACGTTCTCTGCGGAGTATGTTGCGTCAAGAGCACTGTTGTGCGGATAGTTGCTGACCGCCCATATAATAATGACAGCACCGAGAATGAGTGTTCCCGCTTTTTTCAGATACATCAGTGCCTTGATTTTAGCCTGAAACAATACCGATGCCAGTGTTGGCCAGCGATAGGGAGGCAGCTCCATCACAAAGGGTTCAGAATCGCTCTTCATCACCGTTTTCTTCAGGATCAATGCCGTCCAGAGACCAACGACAATACCGAGCAGATAGATGCCGAACATGATGTTTGCAGCCTCTTCAGGCGCAAAAAAAGCGGCAGTAAGAAGCACATAGACCGGCAATTTTGCCCCGCAACTCATGAAAGGGATAATCATGATGGTGACAAGCCGGTCTGTGCGGCTTTTCAGGGTTCGTGTTGCCATAATGGCCGGAATTGAACAGCCGAACCCCGTGACCATGGGTATAAAGGATTTGCCATGCAGGCCGAAGCGGTGCATCACGCGATCAATCACAAAGGCGGCACGGGCCATATAGCCAGATGCCTCCAGAAAAGAGAGCCCTATAAAGAGCAGGACAATATTGGGAAGAAAAACCAGAACACCTCCAACACCGGCGATAATGCCGTCAATGACAATGGAGCGGAGCATCTCATTGGGCAGCAAAGGCTCTATGGTTGAGCCGATGAAGCCGAAAAGAAACTCCAGCCATCCCATCATTGGAGCGCCAAGCGTGAAGGTCAGTTGAAATATCGCCCAGACCACCAGTAAAAAGATTGGCAGGCCAAGGAGCCTGTTGAGCACCACCCTGTCGATATAATCGGTTGGTGTGGCTTTTACACCGCCCGGCTGGTGAACGCACTCCTGCATTGCTCCACGAATGAAGGCGTGACGATCTTCGGTAATAAGAATTTCAGGTTCCAGGTCGTACATCCGTTCAGCCTCCTTGAGCGCCTCCTGAAGAGCCAGTTCAACCTTGACCCAGACGGGATGCCGTTGCACTTCTTGATAGACTTCCCGGTCATTTTCGAGCAGCTTGATGGCCAGCCATCGCAGATTGAAGCCGCTCAGCTCCTTCTGACGAGTGAGTATTGCCGTAATTTTTTGAACGGCAGCTTCGAGCCCCTGGCGGAAAAAGAGCTTGTTTTTGCGAATCGTTATCTCCTTGCATGCAACCCTGATGACATGGTCAAGCAGCGCATCCAGCCCGATACTTTTTTTTGCCGATGTTGGAATAATGTGACAGCCGAGCAGTTGCTGCAACTGCTTTATCTCTATGACGATCCCTTTCTCCTCTACTTCATCGATCATGTTGAGGGCAACGAGAAAATCAACCTCCAGCTCCATGAGCTGCGTTGTCAAAAGGAGATTGCGCTCAAGATTCGGGCCCTCAAGAACATTGACAACAACGTCAGGGGGCTCTTTGATGAGGTACTCTCTTGTTACTATCTCCTCCGGGGAATAGGGCGTGAGAGAGTAGATTCCTGGCAAATCAACAACCATGATGCGATACCCCTTGTAATCAAGATACCCTTCATGTTTTTCGACCGTAACGCCAGCGAAATTTCCGACTTTCTGATGAGCGCCGGTCAGCACATTAAACAGCGAGGTTTTTCCGCAGTTTGGATTACCGGCAAGTGCTATACGAATCTCTTTGCCATCACTCATACCCCGAATCCTCCCTTCATCCAGACAGTTTTTCAACCAAAATCCCTTCCGCCTCTTTTCTTCTCATGGCGAGATAAAGTCCCTTGTAGGATATTTCCACAGGATCACCAAGCGGCGCAACTCTGACCACCCGGAATCGAGTACCTTTTATCAGGCCTAAATCCATGATCCTTCTGCTCGTTGCACCATCACCCTTTACAGCCGTCACTTCAGCCTTGTCTCCAACTTTCAATTCCGATAATAGCATCAAGTCATCTCCTTAAAAACAATAAATATAAAAACAGGACAAATTATAACCTATATAACAGCCAAGGCCCCAAAATAATTTCACAGGCACCGATTGAAGTTTGCAGAGAGACGATGCATGCAAAACCGTAACCGATACTACGCGGGAAAAGGAGGCCAACCCATCTGTTTTCCGCCAATCAAATGACCATGGATATGAAAAACACTCTGCATGGCATCTGCGCCTGAATTAAATACGACCCTGTAGCCTGACTCCCTGATGCCAAGGATTCCGGCAACTGTGCCAGCGGCAAGAAGAATGTGCCCGGCTATCGCTTCATCTTCCAGGCTGAGATCACTGAGAGAGGCAATGTGCCTGAGCGGAATGATGAGAACGTGCTGAGAGGCAACAGGGGAGATATCCCTGAAGGCGAGCACGTGATCGTTGCGATAGACAATTTTGGCGGGAATCTCTCCACGCACTATCCTGCAAAACAAACAATCTGGTTCCTGATGTGCCATAACTGGTTAACCTTTTTATTGTTCACAATACACGGAGCTTGCGCCCCGCTCGCCAATATACCTCCACCGGGGCGGCCTGCATCACTCTGCATGGGTGGCCGTTGCTGCGATTTCTGCTTCTTTCTTTTGCGCTTCAGTAAGCTTCGATGCAAGCACTTTATCAATCCTCTGTCCATCAAGGTCTACAATCTCAAGGTTCCAGTTTTCCCAAATCATAACATCGCCAGTCTGCGGCATACGGCCGAGGAGCCACATCATAAGGCCACTAAGGGTATGATAAAGTCCCTTGTCTTCCTCTGGAACAGATTTTAACTCCAGCGTATCTTTAAGCTCGGGAACAGGAATAAGCCCGTCGAGCAGCCAGGATCCATCAGGGCGCTGCACTGCCTGTGAATCATCAAGATTGCGGGGAACAAATTCTCCGGTGACCGCCTCAAGCATGTCCTGAAGGGTAACGAGTCCCTGAATTTCACCGTACTCGTCAACAACAAAGACCATCTGGGTCCCCGAGGTTCTGAAATGATCAAGCAGCTCCATCCCGGTAAGGGTTTCAGGCACATAGACGCATGGCTGCAACTGCGAGGTAAATTCCGTCAACCTGCCTTTCAGAGTCTTCGATAAAAGCTGTTTGGCATTGACAACGCCGAGCAGGGACTGAAGACCACCGTTGCAAACCGGAAAACGGGAATGTTCCGACTCTGTCACCCGAAGGATATTCTCTTCCAGCGGACGGGAAACATCCAGAAAGACAATGTCAGCTCTCGGAACCATTAACGTACCGAGCTGACGGTCATCAAGTCGAAAAACATTGCGCACCATCTCATGCTCATGCTGCTCAATCACACCGGCTTCAGAGCCCTCTTCAAGCATGGCATGAATCTCCTCCTCGGTAACACTTGGCATAGCCTGCGGATAGGTGCCCATAAGACGAAGAATCGTGTGTGTCGATGCCGAAAGAAGCCTGGCAAAAGGATGGGTTATAGTCGAAATGGTAACCATGGGACGTGAAACCAGGCAGGCAATTCTCTCAGGATTCAACTGACCAAGACGTTTTGGAACAAGTTCACCAATAACAATCGTGACGTAGGTAATCGACAGCACAACAACGACTGTTGCAAGAACATGGCTTGGTTCAGCATCCATACCGAATGTCTGCAATCTGACCGCCAGAGGGCCAGCAAGGGCACCCTCCCCTACGATACCGTTGAGGATGGCGATTGAGGTAATGCCAATCTGGATCGTCGAAAGAAAGCCGGTCAAATCGCGGCCAAGCTTGATGGCAACGGCCGCCGATTTATCTCCAGCCTCAGCCAGTTTTGACAGACGCGAACGCTTCGCCGTTACCAGCGCAATTTCCGACATGGCAAAAAGACCGTTTATTATAATCAGGACAAAAAGAAAGAGTATTTCCATAAATTAATGTTTGAGCCTTTCGGGGAACGCAAGTAAAAAAATTCTGCAGACAGCTTTTTATCCCGCCAGACTGCCACCCCCTGCGGCTCTGTTCTTGCACTATTTTGATGACCAATATGCTATCAACTACACTTTTATTCTGTAATTTCCAAACGGACAGTAACCCGCAAACTTCCCATAAGCTGTAACTGTCAACATAAGAATAAGGTAAAAGATTCACAAGGCCATCGAATCAGGTGTCGCCAATTTTCACCAGTTGGCAACCCCGCTCTTGCTCAGCCATTGTTGAGCACCTTCATGACCACGCCTGGCTGCCAGCAATAAGTCAGCCATGACTCCCGGCTTGTCTCCCATAGCAAGCTTTTCAGCCGCCCGATTGATGTATGCAGGAACAATCAATTGCCCGGCACAACTTGCGAGGGAGAACTTCCCGAAAGCAAACACACTCAACGGAACAGTGCCAAGCACTGATCGCAACCCAGGGACCTCACAAAACTCATTCGCATAACAGAAGCTTGCGGCTGATATATGGCCTCCAACCTGTCAGGAATCATGAGCACGGAGCGGCTGATTACAGAAAGAACGCCTTGACCTTTGCAATTAACTGCTTTTCTGTCAATCGGTCACAAATTTCAACCACCGTCACCTTATTGCGCAGCCCGCTGACTCTGTCAATCTCTTTGGCAAGCTCTATTTTTGCCTCACCTGGCCCTATCAGCGCAATGCTCGCTGAATCGCCAAGCATGCCCATCACCTTCTGATAAAAAGCATGATATTGATGTTTTCGACGCTCATCGGCAACATGTTCATTGCTTACAGACTGCGCGACAACCGTTCCGCCCGACTTCCACCCCCCTGATGGCTTGAGATGACTTTCTGCCGCAGATTCAACGCGCTGTACAATCGTTTGATCGCCTTCGATTGAAACAAGAATTGCCTCCTTGTGGTCAATCCATAACCCTGTATTTTTTTCCATGGCAACAGAACTCCTTCTGTAACATAATTGCTGAATAGCCTGACACGTTTTCAACACACAAAACTACGTAAGTGAAGATAACGAATACCCTACTTTTCTGGTATTTTTTTCAACCAATCAGGCAGAAATAAATGCACTTTTTTGCTGTGGGCACGAAAGATCAGATGGCATGGATTACTTCATGCCATCTGAAATGTTTCCTGTAATTTTGGTTTTTCAGGTATGTGTGGAAGAGGTGTGGCAGTCAGAAAAACCGGCCCATGTCTGAAAAACAGAGCCATGGAACCGGTTTATTCATCTTAAATCGACTCTTTGATAACCCTTTCCTTTTCAGAAAAAAGCTTGGCACCAAGAAACTCTCGGTTCATGCGGGCGATATTGGATACAGAAATTCCTTTGGGGCAGTCAAATTCACAAGCATAAGTGTTGCTGCAGTTACCAAAACCTTGCTCATCCATACAGGCGACCATCTTCTGCACCCGTGTGGCAGCCTCTACCCGCCCCTGTGGCAGTAACGCAAGATGTGAAACCTTGGCACCGATAAAAAGCATTGCCGCAGCATTGGAGCAGGCTGCCACACAAGCCCCACAGCCGATACAGGTCGCGGCATCAAAGGCCGCATCCGACTTCTCTTTTGGCACCGGAATGGTATTGGCATCAGGAACCCCTCCAGTATTAACCGAGACATACCCGCCAGCCTGAATGATCTTGTCGAGCGCACTCCTGTCGACAATAAGATCTCTTATGATGGGAAATGCCTTTGCCCTCCAGGGTTCAACAAAAATAGTATCACCATCCTTGAAGGCACGCATGTGAAGCTGGCAGGTGGTAACACCCTTGGCCGGTCCATGAGGACGCCCGTTAATATAAAGGCTGCACGTGCCGCAAATACCCTCCCGACAATCATGATCAAACGCAACAGGATCACCACCGGTTGTGATAAGTTTCTGGTTCAGGGTATCAAGCATTTCAAAAAAAGAGCTGTCGGGCGAGATGCCTGAAACATCATAGGAAACCATCTCCCCTTTGGCCTTAACGTTTTTCTGTCGCCAGATTTTCAGCGTAAAGTTCATAATAACCTGTTATTTATAGCTCCGCTGGGAGAGCTTGATCTCGTTGAATTGAAGTTCCTCGCGATGGAGCCCTGCCGCAGCATCACGCCCCTTGTATTCCCATGCGCCTACAAAGGCGAACTCATCATCATTGCGCAATGCTTCGCCCTCACTGGTCTGATACTCCTCCCTGAAATGTCCGCCGCACGACTCCTGGCGTTGCTGGGCATCACGCACCATGAGTTCGCCAAGCTCAATAAAATCAGCAACACGGCAGGCTTTCTCGATTTCGGGATTGTATTCATCCAGTCCGCCAGGAATCTTCACGCCACGCGCAAATTCCTGACGCAGTTCCGTAATTTGATAAAGTGCTTCTGTAAGACCGGCATCGTTTCGAGCCATCCCGCAATACTCCCACATGATTTTGCCGAGACGACGATGGAAATGATCGACAGACTCCTTGCCGCCGCTGTTTTTAATTTGCTTCAGTCGATCGGTGACTGCCTGCGCCGCAAGGTTGAATTCAGAGGATGCGGTGTCAAATCGTGGCGTATGAATTTCATTGGCCAGATAGTTGCCGATGGTATAGGGAAGCACGAAATATCCGTCGGCGAGACCCTGCATGAGCGCCGAGGCTCCAAGACGGTTTGCTCCATGGTCAGAAAAATTGCACTCTCCGATGGCATAGAGACCAGGAATGGTGGTCATCAGCTCATAATCAACCCAAAGACCGCCCATCGTGTAATGGACCGCAGGATAGATCATCATCGGTGTCTCATAAGGGCTCTCTGCGACAATCTGCTCGTACATCTGGAAAAGGTTGCCATAGAGGGAATCGATAGCATCGTGCCCCTTTCTTTTGATAGCATCAGCAAAGTCAAGAAACACGGCCACCCCTGTCGTGCCAACACCGAAACCGGCATCGCAGCGCTCTTTGGCGGCCCTTGAAGCCACATCTCTTGGAACAAGGTTACCAAATGCCGGATAGCGCCGCTCCAGATAGTAGTCGCGGTCAGCTTCTGGAATATCGGAAGGCTTTATCTCCTTGTTTCTCAGTTTTTCGACATCTTTCATCTTGGCCGGAACCCATATCCTGCCATCGTTTCGCAAGCTTTCGCTCATCAGGGTCAGCTTGGACTGGGCATCACCATGCACCGGAATACAGGTCGGATGAATCTGGGTAAACGACGGGTTGGCAAACATTGCGCCTTTCCGGTAGGCACTCCATGCCGGTGTGACGTTGGAACCCATCGCGTTGGTGGAGAGGAAAAAGACATTGCCATAGCCACCATTGGCAAGAACAACCGCATGGGCTGCATGCCGCTCTATTTCGCCGGTGACAAGGTTACGTGCGATGATTCCTCGAGCTTTTCCATCGACAAGCACCATATCAAGAACATCGCGACGATTGTAAAGCTTGACCGTGCCGGCAGCAATCTGGCGGCTCAGGGCGCTGTATGCTCCCAGAAGCAGTTGCTGGCCGGTCTGACCTCTTGCATAGAACGTTCTTGATACCTGTGCGCCGCCGAACGAGCGGTTAGTCAAAAGTCCGCTGTACTCGCGGGCAAATGGGACTCCCTGTGCGACACAAAGGTCAATAATCTGATTGCTGACCTGGGCTAAACGATAGACATTGGCTTCACGCGCCCGGTAATCGCCACCTTTTATGGTATCGTAAAAAAGCCGGTAAGCGCTGTCACCGTCGTTTGGATAGTTTTTGGCGGCGTTGATTCCACCCTGTGCTGCGATGCTGTGGGCACGGCGCGGTGTATCCTGATAACAAAACACCTTGACATTGTAACCGAGCTGCCCGAGCGATGCGGCAGCAGAGGCACCAGCCAGGCCGGTACCAATGACAATAATGTCAAGTTTGCGTTTGTTGTTAGGGTTTACCAGCTTGCTGCCTGATTTATAGGCAGTCCATTTTTCAGCCACCGGCCCTTCAGGGATTCTGGCGTTGAGGCGTGTCATTGAAAAGTGTTGTGAGTGTTGTTTTCGGCGAAAAACAGTGTCGTGACCAATTATTAAACTTTATGAAGAAAGAACAAAACGTAGATCGGGACAATGCTGAACCCTATGGCAATAAAAACAGAGTAGGCCGAACCGATAAGCTTTACCGCATCAGTATACTTGCTGTGGTTCCAGCCAAGTGTCTGAAATCCCGACTGAATGGCATGGTTCAGATGAATACCGAGAAAAATAAAGCTGACAATGTAAAAAAGTGAATAGAGGGGAGTTGAAAAAAGAAGGAGTGTTCGACTGTAAAAATCATGGACTGCAATGCCGGGAGGCGGCGCTACAAGACCAATTTTAATAAAGTAGAAATCACAAAAATGGAGGGCAAGGAAGATAAATACGATGATTCCGGTATGAAACATGTATTTGGAAAAGAAGGAGGTCTCTGAATTGTTGCTTCGCGCATAGGCTGTCGGCCTTGCGGAACGATTCTGGAAGGAGACAACCAAACCAAAAGCGATATGGATTAAAAATCCTGCAAAGAGCACAATCTCAGCCACTTTTATGAGTGGATTGGTGCCCATGAAGGTTGCTGCTTCCGAAAAAGCACGACCTCCATCATTTTTCAGCAACATCAGGTTGATACCGAGATGTACGCATAAAAAGGTAACCAAAAAAAGCCCGGCTAACGCCATAAGTACTTTTTTGGTAATGGATGAATACAACAGCATAGTGTTCATACAATGGTTATTTCAATGGGAAAGAACTGAGGATTACATCCTGTGGACGACAATGTAATACACCCGTTTTTAAAATCCAATAAAAAGATTGGGAATAAGTGACTCCATCAAACAAGAGCAACCGCCCGGATCGGTGAGGCTTCAGCTTGGGAAAGTTTCAGAGGAAAGCCGCAAAAAAAGAACGGGCGATGCAAAAGTAACTGAAGTTCCGCAAGATTTTCAATGACAAGAGTACCCTTCTGAAGCAGTATTTTGTGCACAGGAAAAGTGAGGGCATCAGGAGCATCGACCGACATCGTATCCACACCAACGCCTTTCAGGTTACATTCTGCCAGCCAGCGAGCTGCCTCGATAGAAAGTACCGGATAGCCCTCATAATAGTCGGAACTATTCCAGTATCTGCTCCATCCCGTACAGAGCAGCAAAAACTCACACTCCCGGATGAGAGCAACAGCAGGCTGAAGAGCTTCAATTGAAATTACCTGGTCGGGCGTTTCTCGAACATCGATTGCAAGCCCTGTGCCTGCAAATCGCTCGATACCAAAATCATCAAGCGGCGGGGCATCCTTCAGGATATGCGAAGGCAGATCGACATGGGTTCCGACATGGGAGGATAGCGTCAGAAGCTGTTCGGAAAAACCATCTTCTTCGATGGAGCTGAGTGACCGAAAAACAGGGCCCGGTGTTCCCGGATAGCAGGGCATACCAGGCTCAATCCTGTGACTGAGATCAATGGCCTGTAACACCGTTCTCCTGGTTTCTCCCGATTCGGCCTGAAACATAGTCAATAATTGTCCGAATGGCTTTTTCTTTTTCACAATCACAAAAAATCTGATGCCCGGAATACTCCAGCCACACAATAGATTTGGCTGAGGGTTCGGTTGAAACCCTGTTGTACACGATCGTTGCACTTTCAGGAAGAACTGTCTTCTCGTAACGGCAATGCAGAATCAGTACCGGTATCGTGATAAAATCAAGCAATGGCCTACTATGCTTGATCAGCTCAAAAAATGAGATAATCGCATCAGTTGGCACCCAGGAGTAATGAGGCATAGTGGCGATAGCCTGCGTACCGGAATAGTGCGCATGTAACCCCCAATTCTTGATAATCCTGCTGAGCAATGGGGCTGCAAAATGGAGAGGCCGGCCTGGAGCAAAAACGGAAACAAGCTTGATTGCCGGTGCTGCAAGTATCAGAGAATCAATCTTTCCCTGATATCTGACGGCAAGATTCAGGGAGAGGATAGCACCCATACTGTGACCGATCACAATGACCTGCTCCGCATCAAGCAACAGATTTTGCAGCGCCTTGTCAGCATCCGTAATCCATGCTTCCCACCCAACGCCCCGGAGCGCCTCGGGTGATGATGCGCCATGACCTGCAAGCAGAGGCATGCTTACCGGAATCCCCAGCTCCCGCAGAGGCGCACACAACGCAGCGACACTCTCAAGCTTTGCCGTAAAACCGTGAAGGATAAGAACGCCATAAGAGCGCCGAACGTTGTGTTGGCCAGCCATGATACTCTTCCAATAATCTACATAAATTTCAGTGATACAAGCATACCACTGAAGCAGCCTGTCGAAGACACCGCAAGGCAAAATACAGGTAAATAAGGGAAATTCCCGTTTAATCGCTATGTTTAGTGGAAATTAATCAAACAATAAACAGGACAATGCGCAAGGTTTTACTGACTGGCTCTCTGTTGTTACCCCTGGTTCTCAGTTCATGCTCATCGTCAAGGATCGACTTCAGCGGTATTTCACCCGAAGAGGCTTATCGACTGGGAAAAATCAAGAATACGCCCTATAGCATCGAAGGCAGGGTGTATGTGCCCATGAGTTATGATGAGGCAATCTCTTACGAGGAGACGGGTATTGCCTCCTGGTACGGCCAGGAGACACTTGACCAGCATAACGGACAGTTAACCTCATACGGGGAAGTTTTCGACCCCGCAAAGCCAAGCGCCGCACACAAATACCTTCCTTTACCCTCGCTTGTCAAGGTAACCAATCTTGATACCCGTACTTCCATTATTGTCCGGGTCAACGATCGGGGGCCGTTTGTCGACGACCGTATTATCGATTTGAGCACAGAAGCGGCCAAACGACTGGGATTCTTCGAAAAAGGCACTGCTAAAGTCAAAATTGAGGTTATCACACGGTAAACAGGGAGAATAAAAAAAGGAGAGCAAGCTGACTATATCACACACTCCATTCACCGGATGCTGCTTCCTTCCGGATCTGACATGGTTGGGCGACTGAGCATTGTATAGGACTTACTCTCCAAAGAGGCATGTTTTCGATATTCTTGTTCATTCAACTGAACTGAAAACAAGTACCGGAATATACGACATCGTGCGCTGAAAACAAAAAACAAACAAATACCTTTTATCTTTCTGTCAACTGTTATAACTTCCGCGACATTGAAAGCTTTAAACATGTAAAATTCTTCGACCCTGCCTGATACAGCCGCCCTCTCTGCCGGTTGATACGGCAATAATAATTTTTATGGAAACACAGCGGATTTTAAGCGGGATGCGCCCTACCGGCAAACTCCATCTCGGACATTATACCGGCGCCCTTGAAAGCTGGGTTGAGCAGCAAAATCTGCTTCACGAAAACGGTTCAAGAGCTTATGATACATGCTTTCTCATTGCCGATTACCACAACCTGACGACCTCGCTTGATACCGGCGAGATCTATAGTCATACCCTCGACATGCTGATCGACTGGCTTGCGGCAGGTATTGACCCCGAAAAAAGCCCCGTTTTCCGCCAGTCGCAGGTGAAGGAACATGCTGAACTGTTTCTGATTTTCTCAATGCTGATCACCTCGTCGCGACTCGAAAGAAACCCGACCCTGAAAGAGCAGGTGCGCGATCTGAATATGGAGTCGTTGACCTACGGACACCTCGGTTATCCGGTTCTCCAGGCGGCAGATATTCTTCTCTACAAAGGCAATGTTGTGCCTGTGGGTGAGGACCAAATTCCTCATGTTGAAATTACCAGAGAGATTGCACGTAAATTCAATAACCATTACCCTCACCCGGTTCTCGGAGAGGTCTTTGCTGAACCTGCCCCGAAAATCACAAAATTCTCCAGGCTTGTTGGACTTGACGGAAAAGCAAAAATGTCAAAATCGCTTGGCAATACTATTCTGCTGGCGGACGGGCCTGACGAGGTTCTGAAAAAAATGCGCACAGCGGTGACTGATACCCAAAAAATCCGGAAAAATGACCCCGGACACCCCGAGGTCTGCACGGTGTTCAGCTATCATGCCAAATTTGCTCCTCCCGAACAACTTTGCGCTCTTGAGGCTGATTGCCGTGCTGGTACGCTTGGCTGTGTGGACTGCAAAAAACTCTGCGCCGCAAATATTTCGCACGATCTTGCTCCGCTGATTGAAAGACGCCGCTCTTATGAAACGAATATCGATTTGGTAAAAGATATTCTCTTTGACGGCGAAGTTAAGGCACGGCTCATTGCCAACCATACCATGCAGGAGGTGAGAACTGCCATGAGACTTGGCCAAACAACCGCCTCCACCCATTACGGACAAGTAAAATGCTGAACAACAAAAAACACGCCTTTATCTTTGACATGGATGGGGTGCTGACCGATAATATGCGCCTTCATGCCGACTCCTGGGTTCAGCTTTTCAGAGATTTCGGTCTTGAAGGACTTGATGCTGAACGCTACCTGGTAGAAACGGCTGGCATGAAAGGCCTTGACGTGCTCCGCTACTTTCTCGATCCGAACATCAGTGAAGCTGACGCTGCCCGGCTTACAGAACTCAAGGATTTTCTTTACCGAGTCACCTCTCGCAAGCTCATCACTCCATTGGCAGGACTTGAGGCGTTCCTTGATGCCGCTGAGGCTCAACAAATACAGCTTGGAATCGGCACTGGTGCCAGTCCGAGAAATATTGATTATGTGCTTGGCCTCCTGAACGTTACTGATAAATTCCAGGCTGTTGTGGATCCCTTTCAGGTGCCACGCGGCAAACCCCATCCGGACATTTTTTTACGTGCGGCTGAACTGCTTGGGGTTCACCCTTCAGGATGTCTTGTTTTTGAGGATGCATTACCTGGTATTGAAGCCGCAAGAAATGCCGGCATGCAATGCGTTGCCGTAACAACAACAAATGATGCCGAAGCTTTCAGCAGTTTCGAAAATATTGTACAGGTTATCGACGATTTTACAGAGCTTCGTCCTGATAATCTTCTTGAAAAACTCTTCAGAAGAGAACCCGCGACACTTATATAACGAATCCTATGCTCGAATTTTTTCTTCCTGTCATTCAGAGAGCTCTCTGCTCGGCAGGCGTGACCACCGACAAGCCGATCCATCTTGAACAGCCTTCGGACAAAAAGTTCGGAGACTTTTCGACAAACATAGCCTTGCTTGCTGCAAAAGCGTGCAAGAGAAATCCCCGTGAACTCGCGCAGGAGATTATCCCGTTTCTGGCGTTTCCGCCGGATACTGTTGCAAAAATTGAAGTTGCAGGAGCGGGATTCATCAACTTTTATCTTACGCCGCTCTTTATCATGCGCTCTGTTGAGCAGGTGCTGCTTCAGGGAGCTGAATACGGAAAAGGAAATATCGGCCAGGGAAAAACCGCTATTGTTGAATATGTCAGCGCCAATCCAACCGGCCCGCTGACCATCGGACGTGGCCGGGGGGGAGTGCTCGGTGACTGTCTTGCAAATCTCTTTGAAACGCAGGGCTATGAGGTCACTCGGGAGTACTATTTTAACGATGCCGGCCGTCAGATGCAGATTCTCGGCGAATCGGTAAGGCTCCGTTATCTGGAGTGCTGTGGCCGGGAGACCGAGTTTCCCGCTACCCATTATCAGGGCGAATATATCCGCGAAATTGCAGAAAAGCTCTACTCCGATCATGGAACAACGCTGGAAATAAACAGTGGCCTTGATCTCTTTAAAAAGAGTGCGGAAGAGATCATTTTCAAATCAATACGCACAACACTCGACCGACTCAGCATCCGCCATGACTCATTTTTCAATGAACATACCCTTTATACTCCCGACAGTCAAGGTATATCGGCAAACCAGAGCGTTATAGATGAACTCAGAAAAAAAGAGTTTATCTCAGAATATGAAGGGGCGGTCTGGTTTTTGACAACGAAGCTCGGCCAGGAAAAGGACAAGGTGCTCATCAAATCTTCGGGTGAACCGAGCTATCGATTACCTGATATTGCCTACCACATCACCAAGTTTGAGCGTGGCTACAACATGATCGTCAATGTGTTCGGCGCTGATCATATCGATGAATACCCGGACGTTCTTGAGGCTCTCAGGATTCTCGGTTATGAGACTGACCGTATCAAAATTGCCATCAACCAGTTTGTAACAACCACTGTTGACGGACAAACCCTTAAAATGTCCACAAGAAAAGGGAATGCTGACCTGCTTGACGACTTGATTGATGATGTCGGCGCAGATGCTACCAGACTCTTTTTCATCATGCGCGGCAAGGATTCTCACCTGAACTTCGATATCGAACTTGCAAAAAAACAGTCCAAAGAGAATCCGGTTTTCTACCTGCAATATGCTCATGCACGAATTTGCAGCCTTTTGCGCATGGCACAGCAAGAAACAGGCTTTAACCCTTCAGACTACTGCGCTGCCAAGTACCAGTTACTGCGCCAGCTCAGCTCTCCTGCAGAGGTTCAGCTTGGCTTTGCGCTGCTTGACTATCCCTCTATGATAACAACAAGCCTGCGCTTGCTGGAACCGCAAAAAATGGTTGAGTATCTGCACTCTCTGGCAGAGCTGTTTCACCGCTTTTATCAGGAGTGCCCCATACTCAAGGCTGAACCGGATATCTGTAACGCAAGACTTTTGCTTTCGTTGGCAACACGTCAGGTACTACGGAACGGCTTCAGGATTCTTGGTGTTTCCGCCCCTGAGTCGATGTAGAGGAAAGCTTCTGGCGATAAAGGTCGTGCCGGGTAATGTATCCGTTCACAGAGGCTGGAACAAGTCGGGAAAGAGATTTGCCTGATGCCGCAAGCTCCCTCACCTCAGTTGAGGAAACCGGAGAGGCAAAATCGATAAATCTTATAGCCAGTGCATTGGGTGGGAGGTAGGGCAGCCCGCTCATCTGCGTTGACGACCTCCCAAACACCACGATATCACACAATAACGACAGCTTCTCATACTCTTTCCACGATGCAAACTCCCTGAAGCTGTCTTCCCCGACAAGCAGGGTTAACTGGTCGTCAGGATAACTGGCATGAAGATACCGTAATAAATCAACCGTGTATGATGGTTGCTGCCTTTCCAGCTCCCAGCCGCTGACCTCGCAGCAACAAGGGTCAGTACGATTGATTTCCAAAGAAAGGAGCTCGACCATGCGCATTCTGTGATCATCACCTGCCGCCCGGTTCTGCTTAAAGGGATTATTTGATACCGAAAGAATCAGTCGGTCAATTTCAGGCAGCTCCCTGGCAAAGAGGCAAAGAGCAAGATGCCCATTGTGCGGCGGATCGAAAGTCCCGCCAAAAACGGCCCGATGCAAAATTGGTGCCCTTCAGTTTTTGCAATTCTGCGTAATGGTATCTCTGAGCCCTTGCATTTGTTTCTTTTTTTCGGGAAAGAGCTGCAAATATTGATCAAGCGCCATCCCCGCATCAAACCACTTTTTCCGAATGATCAGGACATCAATCTTTCCTTCAAGAGCGGGTTGATCATAGATGGTATCAGGATAATGCGTAATAACCTCGTCATAGAAAATACCTGCTGCCTTATATTTGCCGAGCTTAACATACTGGCGTGCAATAAAAAATGAGTTTTTTGCCAGTTTTTCTCTCATCGTCCTGATGGCCTTCTCTGAATATTTCAGGCTGTCAATACGAGAATATTGGGCACTTGCCAATGCGTAGCTCTGTTTGTAGGATATGTTTTCAGGATTAAGCTTCAGCAGCTCCTTCCATGTCTTGACATCGCTGGCAACCTTTGATGTATCAGATACAGGATAAAGCTCCTGATAAAGAGAAAACTGCTCTATGGATTTTCGGGTATCCTGCTGATCCAGCTCAAAATGAGGAGAAAGCTGTTCATAGGACTTTGCCACCATAAACTGGGATGTTCTTGCATAAGGGGTGGAAGAGAGCTGATGTACCCGTGAAAACATATCGGCTGCCAGCATATAGTCGCCAGAATGGTAATAAGATTGTCCAAGAAGGTACAGGACATCATCCTCAAGGGCTGTTGCGCGAGCGGGAAACATCAAAGATTCCAGCTTGAAAATGGCCGTCTGATAATCTTTTTTTTCATACAGCTTCACCGCACTTGCACAACCCTCATTAACAAGTGAATTTTGTGCATTTTCGGGCTTGGAGGAGGAGCAGCCGGAACTCAACAATACTCCTATTGCAAATATCGTCAGCGCTGAACGTGAAAAGAATCTGTAACCCGGCATAAAAGAACCCCATTATTCTTTTTTTTAAAAAAAAGGAGACGACGCAAACGCTCAACAAAAGAAGACACGGACGATGCCATGAGCGAATAATACTTGTGGAGCTTAGGGGAGTCGAACCCCTGACCTTCTCATTGCGAACGAGACGCTCTGCCAACTGAGCTAAAGCCCCGACTGTGATGCTACAAATTTTTAGCGCGGTCTGCAAATGCAACACCGGAAAAAGGCTAAAAAAATAGCCTGCACGGGCGCAGGCTACTGACTGTTAAAGACGTTAAACCATTTGCCCCTCTCATGCCTTTTCGGAAACGAGAGCCTGCTTGAGCATCTGAAGCTGATGGCTTATTGTGCCATCATAGATCGTGTCGCCAATTTTCACAGAAACCCCGCCAATAAACTCCTCATTGACTGACATTTTCGGTCGGATTTTCTTTCCTGTAAAGAGCGCAAGTCTGTCCACCAGCTCATTGGACTGTTCGTCAGAGAGTTGAACGGCACTGACAACTTCAACATTGATGATGCCTCGTTTTTCATCCAGAAGGATTTGAAACTCATCAATAATTTGTGGAAGGAGGCCCGCACGTTTTTTTTGGGCAACCAGCCTCAAAAACAAGAACATTTTATCCCCGGCCAAACCTTTAAAAACCTCTTCAAGGATATGAATCTTCTTGTCGCCTTTCACCAGAGGGCTACGCAAAGCATGGACAAGATCACGTGAATTGTGAAGAACATCCTTGATCACCTTCAGCTCTTCGACAATCTGGTCAAGAAAATTACCCTCTTCAGCGGCTGAAAAGAGAGCTGCGGCATATCGACGGCTTGCAATTAATGTTGACATGACTTGAGCAGTTTTCAGTTACGTTTTGTTGAAAAATCCTGAATCATGCTGTTAACTATCTTTTTCTGCATATCAGCATCAAGAGCGGTCTTGATAATTTTTTCAGCGCCCTTGACGGCAAGATCAGCAACTTCATTCCTCAGCACATCGAGTGCACGGCGTTTTTCCTGTTCTATTTCATCTTTCGCCGAGGCAATCATTTTTTTCGCCTCGCTCTGAGCTTTTTCTGTAATATCCGCGCGAAGCTTTTCGGCATAGTCCTTCCCTTCACGAAGAATCCGGTCGGCTTCAGCATCAGCTTTTGAAAGCAGCTCCCTGTTTTTACGCAAAATAGCCTCAGACTCATCCTTGGCCTGATGAGCACGGTCAATAGATGACTGAATTCCCTTTTCCCGATCCTGAAGAGCCGTGATAATAGGACCCCATGCAATCTTCTTCAGAATAAGCAAGACAAGAATAAATGTTATCGCAGTCCAGAAAATAAGGCCGGGTTCCGGGCTCAAAAGACTACCGGCAAGAAGTATAACTCCTGACGTAAGCATGAACAATGTTTCCGTTAACGATTAATAAAACCCGATAACGACTTGTGGAAATAAGCCGCAATCGGGATATCTTCTTTATCGAATCTGCAAAGCGCTCGCAACCCTACTTAAGAGCAAGAAGCACGCAGATAACTTCACCAAACAGCGCAACACCTTCGATAAGAGCTGCTGCAATAATCATGGTAGTACGGATATCCGCAGTCGCTTCAGGCTGACGAGCAACGCCTTCGGCAGCAGAAGCTGCTACGTTACCAATACCAAGACCAGCTCCGATAACAGCAAGACCAGCACCAATACCGGCACCTAAATAACCCAAACCTAAACCTTCCATCTTGTAATTACCCCCGTTTATTTTTTTTGTAAGTATTCATTAAAACCAGTCAATAAAAAGCCTGAAAACAAGAGCCATTCCCTGAAATCCTGGCCCTGTTTAATGCGAGGCAACTCCCGCCTCATGCTCCTCATGTCCTTCATGGGCAGAAGCAAGGCCTATGAAAAGTGCAGAGAGCATCGTAAAGATAAATGCCTGAAGAAAAGCGACAAAAAGTTCAAGCAGATAGATAAATATTGAGAATGGAACCGACATGACGACCGCAACGATATAGCTTTTAAGAATAAAGCTGATAAAGATGAGGCTGAGAATCACAATGTGGCCAGCCGTCATATTGGCAAACAACCGTATGGTAAGAGCAACCGGCTTGGTAAATAATCCGATAAATTCAATCGGAATCATAATAATCCAGAGCGCCGGATGAGTGCCACCCGTAAGATGAGCAAGATATCCCTTGATTCCATGAGCTTTCAGGGCCGCCATCTGCGTAAGGAAAAAGGTAAACGTGGCAAGCGTCAGGGTGACGTTGATATTTCCGGTAGCGGTGGCACCGTAGGGAACAAGCCCCATAAGGTTGCAGAGCAGAATAAAAAAGAAAACCGTCAGAAGGTAGGTAAGATACGTTTCATATCCCTTCCCGATATTGGCTTTGGCTACATCAGTGCGGATAAACTCAACCAGCGCCTCCATGGCATTGACCAGCCCCCTGGGAGCCTGACCCGGTGTCATCTTCTTGTACCTGCCGCCGACTATGGAAAAAATCCCTATAAGAATAGCCGATACAACCCAGAGCATCACCACGTGTTTGGTGACTGAAATATCATATCCAGCCACTTTTATTTCGGGAAGCTCTACGCTGCCAAAAGGGGGAAAAGCAAATACCCTGTTATTGAGAATATGATGCATAATCACATCACCGGCCTTTTCCTCTTCAGGAGCCTCAGCAGCACCATGTGCAGCCTCAACAGCCGAAGCTGCTACCACCTCATTTCGGGAGACACCCGGGGAGTGCTCAACAGAGGCTGCGGCAACACCATAACCATTGAGCAGAAGTGGCACAAGAACAGCAAAAACCTTGAGAAGAGCCCTCGGCTGTAGAACGTTGATCCGTTTCATGCAGTATTCTTTTTCTGTTTGTTTTTCTTTTGATACCCTAGAATTTCAATAATCACATAGATACAGTAAAAAGCAAAAAATGAGAACACAAAATCATTAATAACCGCCAGTTGCCTGACAAGAACTACGGCAATAAGCACCATCAGCAACAGCAACCTGACCATCAGTCCACCAAACACAACCTTGGTGAAGACCTGTGACTCCTTGTCGAGAGCATATTCAAAGAGCAAATACCCGATAACAGTATTGCTGACCACCATTATCCATGCAAGAAACACTGAATGGAGGTCGGTAGCACCCGGGTCAAGACCAAAAAAAACTATCGCCCATAAAATGACTGACAAGATACACAACTTAATAAAAAATTCAAACAAAGGCTTCATAAGAACTCTTTCTTTCTTGATAACCAAAAGTAATATCCTCGGATATGCGCTATTTTTTTTTGTTTGCCACCCGAACAACCTTCATAAGTACCAGCGCCATTCCAAACATGCCGAGCACAACTCCAGCCAGAAGCAGCAATGGTGACGTGCCAAACTTGCCATCTGCCCAATATCCCGCCAACACAAAAAAGGCAAAGCTTACCGCTATCTGCAGACCAATGCCCATATAATCGGAAAGTGCCCGAACTGAACGCCCGAACTGCTCAGGAAACCTCTCGTCATCAGGCTTTGTCATCAATGAGCATCCTTTTTAATTTTCTGACCCGCGAGCACATTCGGCAAATTGAGAAGCTATCCAGGCACCCGGAACTACTATGTTGTATACCCCAAGATAATATTACTTCCTGAAATAATGAATCCATTTACAGGGAATTCTCCCGCCGATGAAGAACAACATTGAAAAAAAACATATTATTTCTTTTCGGGTTCATTTATAAAATTATCCAGCCCCAATTGGCTACAACAACAACGAAAAATATCAGGCTCAGAATGATACCGGAATATATCGTCCCAGGCTGCTTTCGCGGATATCAAGGGCTCATCGCGCTACAGAGCACAAGAAAAGGAGGGGTAAGCAACGGGGAGTATTCCTCCCTTAATCTTGGAAGCAATAGCGGCGACAGGATGGAATTGGTTGATGAAAACACCCGGTGTCTGTGTTCGGCGGCAGGCATTCATCCAGAACAATTGGTATGCTCTGAGCAGGTACACGGCACAGAAATACTTTTTGCAGAAGAGCCGGGACAATATCACGGTTATGACTCCCTTGTTACCAACAAAAACAATCTCTTTCTATGCATCTTTACCGCAGACTGCTATCCTGTGCTGATCTACGACCCCCGGCATAAGGCATCAGGAGCGATTCATGCGGGCTGGAAAGGTACTGCCGGGCAGATTGTGGTAAAAACTATTGCTGCCATGCGACGTCACTTTAACTCCATTCCCGCAGAGTGCCTTGCCTTTATTGGAACAGGAATTTCGGCCAACGCTTATGAAGTTGACAGGGAGGTTGCAAAAGAGTTTCCGCCTGATACCTGCAAGCGCTCCACTCTCTGGCCTGATGAAGAAAAATATCTGCTGGATCTTGGTTTGGTCAACTACCGGCAACTGCTTGCCTCAGGAATAGCCGCATCGAATATTGAGAGATCTCCCTACTGCTCATTCGTTGACAGCGAGCTTTTCTTTTCCTACCGTCGCGATCAGGGAAAAACCGGCCGCATGGTTTCCCTGATCGGAATCGGATCTCGTTGAGGTCTGTTACAGAAAGCTCTTTCCGTAAGAGCCGTAGAGTTCATGAGCCTGACGGCATATCTCCTCCCTGAAATCGGGATGGGCTATACTGGCAAGGGCTTCAGCTCTCTGCCTGAGATTTTTACCATGCAGATTAACAATACCATACTCGGTAACCACGTACTGCACATGCGCCCTGGTGGTGACAACGCCAGCTCCCGGTTTAAGCTGGGGAACAATTCTCGACAAGCCGTTTTTCGTGGTTGATGGCAAGGCAATAATCGGCTTCCCTCCCTTTGAAAGGGCCGCTCCCCTTATAAAATCCATCTGACCGCCAACACCGGAAAAATATTTCTGCCCGATGGAGTCAGCACATACCTGGCCTGACATGTCAATTTCAAGGGCGCTGTTAATCGCCGTTACCCGGGGATTTTTCCTGATCTCCCGTGTATCGTTGACATAATCGGAAGGAAGCATTTCAACAAGCGGATTATCATCAACAAAATCATAGAGTCGACGGGTGCCCACCAGAAAGCTTGCTACAATAATCTCCCGGTGACTTCGTTTTTTGCTCCCGTTAATGACCCCTTTTTCCACAAGTTCCACCACACCGTCAGAAAACATTTCAGAATGAATACCCAGATCCCGGTGGCCGGAAAGCGCCGCAAGGGTAGCATCAGGAATTGCGCCAATACCCAACTGCAACGTGGCACCATCCTCAACAATAGAGGCAATATGACGCCCTATCCCGATCTCAATATCACTCAGTACGTGCAGGGGAGTTTCAGGCAGGGGATCGTTCACCTCAACCATTGCATGAATCTTGCTGGTATGCAGCATTCCTTCCCCATGGGTGCGGGGCATATTCGGATTGATCTGGGCGATAACCACCTTCGCTGCATGCACCGCTGCAAGGGTAGCATCGACAGATACTCCAAGAGAACAGTATCCATGGCGATCAGGAGGAGAGACATGAACAAGAGCCACATCGAGCGGCAGAATCCCGTTATAAAAAAGCGATGGCACATCACTGAGAAACACAGGGATAGCATCACCATCACCACCCTGAACCGACTTGCGAACATTTTTACCGACAAACAAGGCATTCAATCTGAAGCTCTCGCGATATTCCGGCCTGGCATAAGGTGCCTCTCCCTCGGTGTGAAGACTGACAATTTCAACATTTCTCAACTGGCCAGCCCGAGCAACCATGGCCTCAATCAACCGTTGCGGCGTTGCGGCCGCAGTATGCAAAAATACCCTGTCTCCTGACTTGATTTTTGCTACCGCATCTTCTGCGGAAAGCGTCTTATAGTGCATAAACCCTTTTTAAGTGTTGTTATGTTTCCGGCGTAGATATGCCGGTGTGTCTGTCAAGCCTTTCTGAATTTTGTCTTCATGCTCTCCTCTCTCTCCTGCCAGCGACGGATTGTGATCGACATCCTGACCAGGATTTTTCCTTAGACCAACCTCATGAGGGTCATGGATTGATAACTGTCTTCTGATATAGGCAGGAATCCGCAAATCCTCCTCCTTCCGTTCAGGGGCAAGGGAGACTGACTGGCGAACAGATGCGTGAATCTGCCCGGGCCTCATGCCTGTGGCCTGTGCGACAGGATGGCGAACTGCCGGAATCGTTCCCTCGTCACGATCCTTCCTCTTGAAACCGGTCACAATAACGGTAACCCTGATCTCTCCCGAAACCTGGGGCTCATCGACATAACCGTTGATAATCTTGGCATCACTGCCGACCTGCTCCTCAATATAGTTCATCGCGTCCGACATGTCTCTCATGGTAACCTCGCCGGTAATGTTAACCAGCACCCCTTTGGCACCCTTTATCGACACCCCTTCAAGAAGAGGACTGTTAATGGCATCCGAGGAGGCCTTCATCGCCCGGCGTTCTCCTGCCGCCGCCGCAGAGCCCATAACGGCATCACCAGCTCCCGACATAATGCTCCGCACATCGGCAAAGTCAACATTAACATGCCCGTGACGGGTAATAATGTCAGCAATGCCTTTGGCCGCCCTGTAGAGAACATCGTTGGCCATGTTAAATGCTTCAGTAGCGCTGACACCCTCTTCAGCGATACTCAGAATCTTTTCGTTTTCGACAAGAATAAGAGTGTCAATATATTTTCGCAGTTCGGCAATACCGCCATCGGCAATTTTCGACTTTACCTGGCCTTCAAAGTTGAACGGCCTGGTAACCACCCCAATGGTAAGAATACCCATATTCCTTGCAATAGAGGCAATAACCGGCGCAGCTCCCGTACCTGTGCCTTTGCCCATACCTGCTGCAATAAAAACAAGATCCGCGCCTCGAAGCTGAGCTGCAATAATATCCTTGTCATCCTCGGCCGCCTGACGACCTTTTGCAGGATCCGCGCCAGCACCCAGGCCGCTCGTTGCCTTTTTTCCGATCTGCACCCTCAGTGGGGCCTTCGAGTTCAGAAGTGCCTGACGATCAGTATTAAAAACGATATATTCAACGCCGCTTATTTTCCGGTCAATCATATTGTTAACCGCATTGCCGCCGCACCCGCCGACGCCAACAATCTTAATAGTAACCCCTTTGCCCTGGTCGCTGTCAAACAGGCCCGGGTCCAACTCAAATGCCATTGCTCATTTCTCCACTTTAAAACGCTCTTGTTAGCTCGCTCATCACAGATTATCCCAAAATTTCTTCATCCGATCAACAATTTTTTTTCCGGCAGGGCTTTGATCCTGCACCACAGTCTCTTCCTGGATGCCCTCTGGTGCCACAGTTGGCAAAACCTCTGCGGTAGAGGCAAAACTGTGATTGACCGAGAGGTTATTTTGAAATGCATGGGCAACAAGACCCATCACGGTTGCATACATGGGATTGTTGACGGAACCCTTGATCCCGCCGGATACCCCTTCCGGATAGCCGATACGAATATCAAGGCCAAGAACATCCCTGGCAAGCTCTTCTGCTCCCGGCAGAAGCGAACCGCCTCCCGTTATAATTGCCCCTGCATTAAGATATTCATAATAGCCGGATCGCTTGACCGAGTCACGCACCAGTTCCAGAATCTCCATCATTCTCGCTTCAATAATCATCGTCAGGGAGCTCTTTGGCACGGATTTTTGTGGACGACCTTCGATCCCTTCAATAAGCAGCTCCTCATCCTCACCACTGAGCTTGCCATAAGCACAACCATGCTTTATTTTCAGATCCTCGGCAACCTCGTAAAGCGCCTTTACCCCATGAGCAATATCATGGGTAACATCATTGGCCGCAACCTTGATAACCTCTGAATAACGGATAGCTCCATCAATGTAGATGGCGACCTCGGTAGTTCCGCCGCCGATGTCAATAACAACTACCCCGCTTTTTTTCTCACGCTCTTTCATGACAGCCATGCCGGAAGCGACAGGTTCAAAGGTAACGGCGCTGATTTCCAGGCCTGCCTTCTCGACACACTGTCTGATATTGCGGATCTTGGTTCTCAGACCGACAACAATATAGGCGCTGCCTCTCATGGTAGTGCCCGCCATACCTATCGGATCAAGAAGCCCGTCCTGATCATCAACAATGAATTCCTGGGGAATGACATGAATAATTTCATGATCGATATCCAGATACCGGATATTCGTCTTGGCCTTTTCAAGAAACCGCTTCACATCAGACTCATTGACAATCCCGGTCTGATTGATGCTGATTTCGGAATTACTGTGAATACAATGGACATGCGCACCGGAAATTCCGACATTGACACCATGGATACGGATGGAAGACTCCCGTTCCGCATCAGCAACGGCTGCCCGGATAGAGGCTACCGTCTTGTTAATATTCACCACGGTTGCCCGTTGAAGACCATCAGAATTAGAACGTCCTTTCCCAAGCACGTTGAGTTTTCCTATTTCATCTTTTTCAGCAACAACAACACACACCTTGGTTGTTCCAATATCAAGACCTACTGCAATATTGCTTTTCAGCATCGTTCTATACTTGCATAATTTTCATTGAGAAATATCCTGTGGAGCCTGTGGAGCGACAATATCCGTTGTAAAAATCCTGTCTCTGAACCTCAGATCCACCGTGTCATAACATTCAAAACCTTTTTTTGAAATGACCTTTTGCCAGAATATCTCAAATTTTTTCAACTTTTCCTTGAAGTTACCATCATTACCAACAATAAAACGGGCAGGAGCCTGGACGGCAATGTACCATGTCATATTGTTGCCTGCAAGATGGAGTTGCCGAACAAGGATGCAGGCATACTCTGTCTCTGAAAGAGCCTCAAGAAAGTGCAGGATCAATGCTACATCACTTTTATCGAGTTGCAGCAGACCATTCCTTGCTGTTTTAAGATGGCTTATTCCGGCTATTTCAAGCAAGTTAGGGAACCGCTCTCCAACCACGGGTCTCCACGGAAGAAGAAATCCTTCACGATCAATAACCGTCATGCGTCCGTCAATAACAGTTAAGGCAATCGGCTCCCGTTCTATAACCCTGACACGGACGCTCCCGTTCAGCTCCTTGCTGACCACAGCATCCCTGAGATAGGGAAGAACCATAATCCTTTGTTTCAACTCTTCGGCATCAAGCTCCTGAAGGTTGCTGCCTTTATAACCCATAAGGCGTGATATAAGCTCCCTGTTCGTAATAATAGAGACCCCATCAACAACAAAATCCCTGACAACAACCTCTTTTTTCCAGTATGATGCAACAGAGACCAACCCCGCCAGAACGGCAAACACCATCAGCAAAATAAATAACGGCACGAACCAGTAGCCTGCTACGTATGGAGGTGCAGCATCGCTCCGGCTTTCTTCACCATCCGGCAGAGCACCGGGATATTCTTGGTATTCGGAATCAGACATCGCTGATCGAGCCGGACTGCCTGCAGAATTCAGCAACTCTCGAAGCAAGATGAGTAATATCACCGGCACCCATGAAAAGAAGCATGTTGCCGTTGACTGAATACTCTTTGAGAGCAGCAAAAAGGAGATCCATCGTTGGCATAAACTCAACTTGCCTGCCGCCTGCCTTTCGGACAGCAGCAGCAACCAATTCCCCATTGACACCGGGATAATCCACAGACTTTTCACGGGCAGGATAGACATCCGCAACATAAACAACGTCTGCCCTTGATAACGCCCAGCCATACTCGTCGGCAAACTCTCTGGTACGGGAAAAGAGGTGCGGCTGAAAAACCGCGACGACCCGGGAAGCAAGCCATCCCGTTTTAGCCGCCTTGACGGTAGCCTTGACTTCCGAAGGGTGGTGGGCGTAGTCGTCTACAACCATCAGCCCAGCACGATTATCGTACTTCACCTGAAACCTTCTTCTCATGCCGCTGTACCGGCCAAGCCCCGCAATCAGTCGTTCGGGTATTATCCCCAGTTCAAGGCCCGCAGAAAAAGCGGCCAGAGCATTGAGTACATTGTGGCGTCCCGGCACGTTAATGCAAACATTGGGGTACTCCCGACCGTAAGCCTGTATTGTAAAGCTGGTACGATTTTTTTCAAAAACAAGGTCTGATGCCATCACGTTGGCAGGCTCCTCAATACCGAACGTGGTATAGAGACGATTGAGGGATGGAATAATTTTCCTGATCTCCGGCCAGTCCACACAACAGATCACCCGTCCGTAAAAAGGCACCTTGTTGGCAAAGGCAATGAATGCCTGTTTCAGGTCATCAAGGGTGCCGTAGGTATCCATGTGCTCCGACTCAAGGCTGTTGACTATGGCAATGGTCGGTGTCAGCTTCAAAAAAGCCCGGTCATACTCATCGGCCTCAATCACCATATATTTCCCCTCACCCACAACCGTGCTCCCTTTCAGGTAGTCTGATATACCGCCAATCATGACCGTCGGCGATTCCCCTGATTCGATAAGCATGGTGGCAATCATGGCCGTCGTCGTTGTCTTTCCATGGGTGCCGGAAATACAGATCCCATACTTATAGCGCATAAGCTCGCCAAGCATCTCATCGCGCTTGATGACCGGTATGCCTGCTTTCTCCGCTGCAAGAATCTCAATGTTTTCTTCCGGCCTGACTGCTGAGGAGTAGACAACAACATCACTCAAAGCCACTTGCTCTGCCCGATGTCCCCGATAAATGGTTGCTCCATGCTCGGCAAGTTTATCGGTCACCTCGCCTGTTGAAAGGTCAGAACCTGTAACCCCGAACCCCGATTTCAGGAGCAGTTCCGCGATAGCGCTCATCCCGGCACCACCAATCCCGACAATATGAACGCTTTTTGTTCTTCCCAATTCCATGATAAATCCTCTCTGTTAATGTTTTTCTGCAAGGCTGATGATTCGCCGGGCAAGCTGGCGGGATGCATCGGGATGAGCCAGTTTTCGTGATGCTGCGCCCATGTTTTTCAGCCGTTCAGCATCACGCAACAACTCAAGAATGGTGATAGAGGATACCTCCTCTCCGAGACGGTCATCATCAACCACGATGGCGGCCCCCTTGTCCACAAGTGCCCGTGCATTATGGCGCTGATGGTCGCCCGTGGCATAAGGATAGGGGATGAGAACCGAGGGCTTGCCAAGATTGGTCAGCTCGGCAAGCGATGAAGCTCCTGCCCGGCAAAGAACAAGATCTGCCGCACTGTATGCCGCGCCCATATCTTCAATATAAGGCGCAATCCAGAGATACGGGGAGGGCGACACAAGCCCCTTGAGACGGTCAAAATCGAGTGCTCCGGTCTGCCAGACAAGATTTGCTGACGCAGTAATCTCACCAAGCCGCAAAAGAACGGAGTTGTTTATCGAACGTGCTCCACGGCTCCCGCCAAAAACAAGAAGAGTCGGACGTGCTTCGTCCAAACCGAAACGACTCCTGGCAAGAGAAGCCTCCAGCAGCTCAAAAGAGCGGGCAGGATTGCCAGAAACAAAGATTCGCCGAGTTTTTGGGAGAAACCTTCGAGCTTCCTCAAAAGAGAGATGCACTTCTCTGGCAAGCACGGCAAGCAGTTTTGTGGTTACTCCGGGGAAAGCATTCTGCTCCTGAATGAGTGTTTTTTTTCCCATAAGCTGCGCCGCAAAAAGAAGAGGAGCACTGACAAAACCGCCGGTGCCCACAACAATATCGGGAGCCTCCCGTCGAACAAGAGAAACCGCATGGCCCAGAGCCCCGGCAAAATCAGCAAGCACACCAATATTTGCTATGAGATTAGCCAGAGAACGCCCTCTTTTCAAGCCTCTGACCGGAAGAAGGTGCAGCCGGAAGCCAAGTCTTGGCACTTCCGTAGCCTCAATACCACTGGTCGTACCGGCAAATGAAATTTCGACATCGGGGATCTGCTTATTGAGCTCTCCGGCCATGGCCACAGCCGGATATAAATGGCCACCAGTTCCCCCGCCTGCAAAAAGAACTTTCACAGATTTCTCCCTCCATTTACATCGGAGAGCAGACCCTTTTCAAGCACATGTTTCTTGTGCCGCGAAATACTCATAAGAATACCGACCCCGAGAGAGTTAAACAGGAGAGCTGTGCCTCCATAACTGATAAATGGCAACGCAACACCCGTCGTTGGCAAGAGATGACAGGCAACAGCAATGTTAACAAAAGCAAAAAGAGTAATGGCCACAGTAATTCCGCTTGCTACATATTTACCAAAATTATCGGGAGCATGCTTGGCGATAACAAGACCACAGACAAAAAATCCTGCAAAAAGCGCAATAACAGTAACAGCCCCTATAAAACCGTACTCCTCCCCGATAATGACAAAGACAAAATCATTATAGGAAAGTGGCAAATAGAGCTCCCGTTGCTTGCTGGCTCCGATACCGAGACCAAAGAGTCCACCGTTGCCAAGGCCGATCAATGCCTGCACAACCTGATAGCTGAACCCTTTTTCATCTCCGCTTGTAAATGAGAGGAGACGGGCAACACGATATGGTGCTGCAATGGCAAAAACCGCCGCAACAGGGATAAGCAGCGATGCCGTCGCCACAAGATGGCGAATATTCACGCCACCAATAAACATAAGGGTAAAGCCTGTCACGGCAATAAGCATCGCGGTACTGAAGTTCGGTTCAAGAGCCACAAGTGCTACGACAGTCATCAAAAGGGTGAGCAAGGGATAATAAGAGTTATTGAGATCCTTGATATAGGCCTGTTTTTCACTGATGAGCCTCGAAAAATGAAAGATAATGGCATACTTTGCAAAGTCGGAGACCTGGAATTTGAACGGTCCAAAGCCTATCCAGCGCGCCGCTCCGGAAATAAGACCCACCGCTTTCAGGGCAAGAAGAGTGGCAAGAAGCGCAATGCTGGCAAAAAGAATGATTTTGCTGGTTTTCAGGAAAACATGATAATCAATCAAGGCAACCAGCAGTACCGTCACGATTCCAAGCACTGCAAAAGTAAGCTGACGCCACAGGAAATACTCTGAGTTCGAATACTTCGTTGCCGCCCATCCTGCTCCGCTGCTGTAGACAATGACAATCCCTATGCAGATAAGGAGGGAGACAATAAGTATCAGCAATTTTCCGGCAATAACCTCTCTGTATGATGAGGATGAAAGCGTCTCCGGAATAGACAGCTCTTCAGAACCGGGAAGGGAGTCGTTCTTCACCATGACGATAAGTGATGCACGCATTGTTTAAACTGCTGGCCGCGCTCCTCAAAATTCCTGAACATGTCAAAGCTGGCGCACCCAGGCGAAAAAAGCACGGTCTGACCGGGCAGGGCAGCCTCCCTGGCAAATAATACCGCCTCTTCGAGTGATGATGCCACTTTAAGAGCGACAATCCCATCAAAGAAAGAGGCTATTTTTGCCTTCGACTCTCCTATGGCAATGAGCAGAGAGACCTTGTTCTGTACCAGTCCGGTGATTGACGCATAATCGTTGCCTTTATCCCTTCCTCCGGCGATAAGCACTGCCGTCGAGGGCACGGCCTCAATTGCCTGCCGCATGGCATTGATATTCGTTGCTTTTGAATCATTAACCCAGTCCGCTCCGTTGATGGTCACAACAAATTCCTGACGGTGTTCAACGCCACTGAACTCCCTGAGCGCTGAACGCACCGCCTCGCCCTGAATCCCCAGCGCCCTCGTTGCAGCGACAGCCGCAAGCACATTTGAGATATTGTGGTGTCCCCGAAAACTGTTTTTCAGAAAATCTGATGTTCGCATGAGCTGCTCTTCTCCACTGGCCTGGCGCACAACAATCGCCTCCCCGTCAAGCAAAACCTCGCGGCAGTCAACGCCTCCCGCCGGGGCAGGCTCCATGCCAAAAGGAAGAATTCTGAAGGGAAATCTATCTGACGCGGCGCTGAAATGTGCCCTGAGCAAGGGGTCATCCGCATTATAGACAAGTGTATCATGAGCACCCTGGTTCTTAAAAATCCTGAACTTCGCGTCAGCATACCGCAGCATATCATGTTCATAGCGGTCGAGATGATCCGGCGTAATATTGGTGATAACGGCAACATCCGGCCTGAACGTAAAGCAGCGCTCCAGTTGGTAACTGCTCAGCTCAACAACGGCAACATCCCCGGCATTCATCTGGCGCACCATCGAAGCAAACGGCACCCCAATATTACCAACACTGTATGAGCGATACCCGTTCTGACGACCATCCTCCTCGCAGATACGGTGAACAAGCGTTGCTGTCGTTGTTTTGCCATCAGTACCGGTAATACCGACAATGCGAGCCTTGCAGAAACGGCTCGCTATCTCAATTTCGCTGTACATCGGAATCCCCCGAGCCTGCAAGCTTTTCACCACCAGTGCAGAAGGGGGAATACCCGGACTGATGACACAAAAATCAGCATCGTAAACGCTTTCGGAATGCCCCTCCTCTTCGAAGAGTATCTGCATCTCCTGAAGGAACAAAACCTCTTTTTCACCAATCCTGCCGAGTTCACTGAGCAGTACATCAGCACCCTCACCTTTGAGCAGACCGGCCGCAGCAATACCGCTCTTGCCGGCACCAATAACCGATACCCTTTTGCCCGTTACATCCATATAGCCGTTATCTGAGTTTTAAGGTCATGAGACTCGCCAGAAAAAAGAGAATGGTCAAAATCCAGAACCTGATCACAATTTTTTGTTCAGCCCATCCCTTCAACTGAAAATGATGATGAAGAGGTGCCATTAAAAAAATTCTTCGTCCCTGACCATGCCTCATTTTCGTGTACTTGAAATAGAGCACCTGCAGGGAGACTGAAAGTGCTTCAAGAAAAAAAATACCTGCAATCAACGGCAATAGCAGCTCCTGCTTGATCAAGAGAGCAATAACGGCAATAGCGCTGCCAAGAGCAAGAGAACCGGTATCGCCCATGATAATTTCAGCCGGGTTCGAGTTGAACCACAAAAAGCCGACACAGGACATGACAATCGCCATGCTGACCACAGCAACCTCGCCCCCTCCCGGAATAAACGGAATATTGAGATACACCGCATAGACCGCATTGCCGGCAAGGTAGGAAAAGCCCCCGAGACCCATGACCACAATGGCAGAACTACCAGCCGCAAGGCCGTCAAGCCCGTCAGTCAGGTTAACCGCATTCGATACCGCAGTAATAATAAAAATAACAATTGGTATATAAAAATAGCCGTAGTCAAGAGTCAGATGTTTGAAAAACGGCACCGTTGTTGTCGAAAGCAGTACTGAGAACGCCGGATCAAACCAGGTGTAGGCACCTATCACCAAACCAAGAGAGAGTTGCCCTATAAGCTTGTAACGCGCCGAAAGCCCTCCTTTGATTTTTAACACCACTTTGCGGTAATCATCTATGAAGCCGATAATGCCCATCCACAAAAGAGCAAGCATGATCAGCCAGACATGGGGATCATTGAATTTTGACCAGAGCAACACAGAGATTTCTATAGAAAATATAATGAGGAGCCCCCCCATAGTGGGAAGCGCCTTTTTCTTTTTGTGTTCCGGAGGTGCCTCCTCTTTTATCGGTTCAATAAACCGGGCTTTCAGATATCTGATGAGTCCGGGACCGACAAAAAGAGTAATCAGCAACGCCGTAATCGCCGCAGCGCTTGCCCTGAAGGTAAGGTAGTCGATAATACGGAGTGCGGGAAAGTGAAAAATATTGTTGATGTACTTCAACAGATAATAAAGCATACCGTATTCTTACCTGATTATGGTTTTTGCAGTAATAAGTGACTCGACAACCAGCTCAAGCTTCATGCCCCTGGATCCCTTGAAAAGCACGACATCATCCTCATGCAGCAGAGCAAGCAATCGCTCCAAAAGTTGCTCGCGGCTTTCGAAATGACCCCGACATGCGCCTGGAGCCTCCCGACCGATCAGTTGGGCCTTGTCACCGAAAGTAAGCAATATATCAACAGGGCGCTGCTGAATATAGCGGCCAATCGTTTCATGTTCAACATCTCCCGCTGCGCCGAGTTCGAGCATATCGCCCAGAACGGCAACCCTTTTGCCGCCGCACGGCATATCACAAAGCGCCTCGATGGCCTGCTGCATGGAGTCTGAATTGGCATTATAGGTGTCATTAAGAATCCTGAGACCGAATAAGTCAACAACCTCAAGCCGTTTCCAGCCAGGAGCCGGGGCAAGAGACTCAAGCCCCTCACGAATCTGCCGAAGTGAAAGGCCGAAATGGGAGCCGACTGCGGCTGCGGCAACAGCGTTGATGACATTGTGCTTGCCGGTAAAATTCAGAATAACCTTTTCGCTGCCGGCAACCGAACATAAAAGAAAAGAGAGGCGACCATCCTGCTCCACAGCAATCTCCCTGGCCCAAAAAGTATTGGCAGGACTCTCCGAAGTGCCGTAACAGAGACTCCCTGCAAGCCCTTCGCCAGCATACCGGAGACGCTGGTCATCGGTATTGATGAACGCCATACCTCCGCTCCGGCGCAGATAGTCGTAAAGCTGGGTCTCAGCAGCGGCAACCCCGTCAAGATCAAGAAGAAACTCCAGATGCTCGTGGCCAATATTGGTCAGAAGAGCGTGGGTCGGCCTGGCAATATCGGCAAGCAAAGCCATCTCTCCCGGATGATTGATCCCCACCTCTACAACCGCAATGCCGGTATCGCGCCGGAGTTGAAGCAGAGTCAGGGGCACGCCGAGATGATTGTTCCGGTTCCCCTGGCTCACCGTCACCTTGAAACCCGTTCCAAGAACCGATGCCACCATCTCCTTGGTCGTGGTCTTCCCGTTACTGCCGCCGATAGCGACAACAGGAAAAGAAAAGGTGCTCCGATACATCGTTGAGAGATGCTGCAAACCGGCAACAGGATCAGATGAAACAAGAAACCCCTTGCCGGAAGGTGGCATCGGTGAGCCCGCTGCTTCATACCACTCACCACTCACCATCGCCCAGGATGCGCCGCCGTCAAAGACCGTCTGGATGTAGCTGTGGCCATCCGTTCTCTCACCCTTCAGTGCAACAAAAATACTGCCTTCGGTAATCTCTCTTGAATCAATAACCACTTTTGGCTCAACAATCTCCAGGGGAGGGGAGTCCGGCCCGGAGACAACAACCTCTCCCGCATCCCAAAAATCATTGATACTCAGTACACCTTTCACTTGTGTTCGCTCTCCTTCTCCGGATATCCGGAACCGTTTTCCTGCATCCATTGTCGTAAAATATCCTGATCAGAAAAAAACTGTTTCCGACCGGCAATCTCCTGGTACTGTTCATGACCTTTGCCTGCAACAAGAAGAACATCACTCTGTTTGAGCATTGAAACTGCCTCCCTGATAGCTTCTGCCCGGTCGCTGATCCTTCTGTAACGGCTGCCGGTGATGCCCCGCTCAATTTCATCAAGAATCAGCTCAGGATCCTCATCCCGGGGATTATCAGAAGTAATGATGACCTCATCTGCCATTTCGGAGGCGATACGCCCCATTTCAGAACGTTTTGAGCGGTCTCTGTTGCCCCCGCACCCAAAAACCACCATGAGACGGGAACCCTCGGGCTTCAGAGTACGCAAGGCATCAAGCGCCTTGAGCAGCGCATCGGGAGTATGAGCATAATCAACAAAAACAGAGCGATCCTGACTCTGGTCAACAATTATCTCCATGCGCCCCTCAACTGCGGAAATCTCCGAAAGAGAACGGCAGATATCTTTGGGTGCAAGGCCCATCCCGATACCGATCGCCGCCGACTCAAGCACATTCATGACATTAAAGATTCCTGGCAAGCCAACCTGCATGGTCATCACCGTATCAGGAAAATGGAGGTTGACCGTGCTTGACGCAAGAGTGCCCTGGAGAATATCTGCTTTAAACAAGCGGCTGCACGAAAATGCCGGAACCGCTCCTGACCGCAAGCTGCAACAGAATCTTTTTTCACAGGCAACCCGTTCTGCCATCTGCAGCGCATAGGGGTCATCGATATTGAGAACGGCAAAACCTGCCGGGGCAAGTTGGTCGAACAACTGCTGCTTGGCTGAAGCATACTCCTGCATTGAGGCGTGGAAGTCCAGATGCTCCATGGTCAAATTGGTAAAGAGTGCGGCATGAAACCTGATGCCATAAACTCTCTGCAGCGCCAGAGCATGTGAAGAGACCTCCATAACTGCCGCCCTGCATCCAGCAGCAACCATCTCACTGAAAAGCGCCTGCAGACCATGGGCCTCCGGGGTGGTACGGTCAAGCGCAATATCGCGTTCTCCTATCCGGCAAAGATTGGTGCCGATATAACCTGCCGAAATACCGCAGGCATTGAGCATTGCCGTGATAAGTTTCGCCGTGGTGGTTTTGCCGTTTGTGCCGGTAACCCCGATAATCAGCAGCCGGTCGGAAGCATAGTCATAAAATATACGGGCCGCCTCTGCAAGAGCCTTTCGAGCATCAGCCACTTTGATATAGAGAGTTGATGGAGCTTGATCATGCGGAAATTCCTCACAGATAACCGCCACAGCCCCACCCTCGACAGCGCTTCGGATAAACCGGTGACCGTCAGTACAGTAACCTCTGACCGCAACAAAAAGCGCCCCCGGCAGAACCTCCCGTGAATCGCTGGTTATCATGCTCACCGTCCCCTCACGGGTTTTTCCTGCAAGCTCCAGAGAAGAGATCCCCTTGAGCAACTCTTCCAGTTGCGCCTGCCGCCAGTTGGCACTCTCTTTCGTCACTGTCATGAGGGGGTTTTGTTCATCTTCTTTACAGAAAGCATCACGGTAATAACCCTTTTCTTTTCAACCTTGCTGCCGGGCAGAATGTTTTGACGAACAACAACCCCGTCAAAATCGCCGGAATACTCCATCTCAAGACTGAGCCATTTCAACAGCCGCTCGGCATCACGACCCTTCAGCCCCCTGAGTTCCGGAACGATCACCGTAGAAACAGCGTCAATAACCCCCTGTTCAGGAGATCGGATGGAAAGGTTTTTCTGCATCTCCTCCGAACAGGCAATCATTCTTGATGCAATCCCGGCAAAAACCGGAACGGCAACGGTTGCGGCATAGTACGCCGTTTTTGGATTTTCAACAAGCACAATAATAGCATAGCGGGGGGCGGCAGCAGGAAAATAGCCGACAAATGAAGAGACATAAGAGCGATTGGCATACGACCCCCCGGAAGCACGACGGGCGGTTCCGGTCTTGCCTGCCACATTCATACTGATCAAGAGGTCATTTTTAGCTGTTCCACTGTCCACAACCGCTTTAAAATACTCTTTGTTGAGATATCGTGCCGTTGCGACCGAAACAACCTGCTGGACTTTTTCAGGAGTCCCCTCCCGAACGACCTGACCCTTCGCATCAGTAATCTTCTTGATAATATAGGGCCTCATCCGCACACCATCATTGGCAATGGCCGCGTAAGCCTGCAGGATCTGCAGCGGAGTGGTCATCACCTGATAACCATAGCCCATCCAGGGAAGCGTGGTCATATCCCATTGTGCAAGCGGACGAACAATTCCTCTTGCCTCACCAACCAGTCCGATACCCGTCTTCTTTCCAAAGCCAAAATTTCTCGTATAGTCACTGAATTTGTCGCGTCCTACCTTCATGGCGGTCGTGGCCGCCACAATATTGCTTGAATGCATGATGGCCTGACGAAACGTTATATATCCATAAGGTTCATGATCCGTGATCCGGAGTTTATAAAACGGCATAACCCCGTTGTAGCCAAAAACCATATCATCCGCTTTTCTGTTCAGCACCTCCGTTGCCGCCGCCGCCATGACCAGCTTGAACGTTGAGCCCGGTTCATACATTTCAGTCACCGCACGGTTCCTCGAGTTATCCTTGCTCCAGGAGGCTCTGTTGTTCAAATCAAACGCCGGATTGTTTGCCATGGCAAGAATCTCGCCGCTACGGACATCCATAACAATACTGGTTGCCGCATCAGCCCTGAAGGTCGCCACCGCCTTTGAAAGCTCATCTTCGACAATACTTTGAATATCCCCGTCGATTGTCAGTTGCACGGTATCACCTTTAACCGCATCCTGTTGCTGGGCATCGGGAGCAGGGTAACGAACTCCAGTGGCGTTGCGCTGAAAATTTCTGGTGCCGTCAATCCCTTTCAGCTCCCTGTTCAACTGCAGTTCAAGGCCACTGCTGCCATCAGTTTTACTTTTTTCGTTGCCGGTAAACCCGATCAACTGGGCTGCAACATTCAGGTAAGATCGCTGCTGCTCCTTGTCAAACCATACCCCGGCAATCTTTTCCTGCATAAGCGGCAGCGCTTTCGCAACCGGTATTTTACGGCCAAGCACTGCGGTCCCTTTCCGGCGCTTCAACTCTTTGAGAAGTACCAGCCTGTTCACCCCCAGATGCTTCGCAAAAAGGGTGGCAACAATCCCGGTATTATCATAAGTTTTCTGTTTCTTGCTTGTCTTGTCATTAACCGGTTTGCCGTGTGCATCAAAGAGCGGGGTATTCCTGATGATCAAGGGATCGGCATAGAAAGAGATTGACTCTATACTTTCGGCAAGCATGCGTGAACGTCGGTCGACAATAACACCCCGCTGTGCAACCTCCGTCACCACCCGTTCATACTGCCGGGCGGCTTTCTGCTTGTATTTCGTGACATTGAACACCTGAATATTGAGCAGCATACCAATGATGGCGAGAGTAAACAGTGAAAATGCGCCAACCACAACAGCGAGCCGTTTGCCAAACTCCTGATCATTCATAAGCAATCCCCTTCATTAAGCAACACATCATTCACGGTTCAAGTTCAACCGGCGGGATACTGGACGGTGCAAGACCGAGAGCTGCGGCTTCCTGGGCTATATTATGGATACTATGCAGTTCATCCGCTTTCAGTTTCTGTGAGGTGATCATACTGGCGTTCATCCGGAGCTGCTCGCGAATTTTTTCATTCTGCTGCGCCAGCTCCGTTATTGCAAGGTTATTATGTGTCTGGAAAAGAAATATCCCTGTTACGGCCAGAAGGTACAAAAAAGTCTTTGGTTGCAGCAACGCACCAATATCGAAATTATTCATGGCGATTTTTCTGCGGTATTTTTTCAATAATTCTCAATTTTGCACTTCGTGCTCTCGGGTTTGCCTCTATCTCCTGGTCACTTGCCGTCAAAGGCTTTCTGGTGACAAGGGCCACCGTGCCACAGGCGAGCGGCTCCCTCATCGCCACACCTTTGGGGCCCCAGTCACTCCTTGCTTTTTCAGCAAACACTGTTTTGACAATTCTGTCTTCAAGAGAGTGATAGCTGATAACGGCCATCCTGCCATAATCATCAAGGCAATCAATGCCGTCACAGAGCGCCCGGCGAAGCACATCAAGCTCGCCATTCACCTCAATTCTGAGTGCCTGAAACACCCTTGACAGGGTTTTGATAACCCTCTCACCGCCATAGGCATTGCCGCGAATAATGTCAGCAAGCTCCTTTGTGGTGCAGACTGATCCATTTGCCTGACGCCAGGCAACAATCGCTTTTGCAATGCGCCTGCTTCCGGGTTCTTCACCATACCTGTAAATGAGCCTTGCAAGCTCCTTCTCTTCATAGCTGTTCACAATGTCTGCAGCACTCAGGGGAGCATCACTATCCATCCTCATATCAAGCGGGCCCTCCCTGAGATAGCTGAAACCCCGCTCCGCAGTATCTATCTGAAACGATGAGACACCAAGATCAAGCAAAATCCCGGCAACCCCGGGTTTCAGACCCTTGTTGGTGCAGACTCCTGTAATGATAGCCTCCATATCCCGAAAATTGCCCTTGACCAGCACAGAATGCTCTTCGTATCCCCTGAGCGTTCGGGCTGCCTCCTCCAATGCGGCATCGTCCTGATCAATACCTGTCAACAGCGATTGCTCGCTATAACCTGCCTCGTACAACGCCCGAAGGAAGGCAAGCGAATGGCCGCCACCACCAAGAGTGCCGTCGACATAAATACCCGGTCTTTTGACCAAAAATGCAACAATTTCAGCGGCAAGCACCGGCTCATGAAATATGCCCTGCACCATCGCCGTCAACAATATCTTCCGGCAAAAGAAGCAAAACGACCGACACTCTGCTGCAAGAGAGCCAAAAGAGGAGCCTGATCCCGTTTAATCATTTTCGTATCAGCGCCGATAATAATCACATCCTTTGCAATACCTGCATGTTCAAGAAAATCCCTTGAGAGCACCACCCTGACAATACTGGTCAAGTTTACCTCAATAACCGATGAAGATGGCTGACCGAATTTCCGGCGCAACCTTGCCGGAAACCGCAAGCGCAAACAATAACCCCCAATTTTTACCCTTTTCTACCCTTGTAAAATGTATAAAAAAGGAGGCACTAAAAAAATAGTCCTCCTGTTTTAATCGCCAAACGGCTTGCGAAATGAAAATTTTCAGCGGCGGAAACTGTGTGTCTCAAACATTGCGGGGCTGGATGCATAACGCCCCGCAATGTATATCTTCATTAATTCCCGGACACCTTTACTGCAGCGAGATCTCTACGTCCCAACTTTCAGTGCCAAAGGCTACGTGAACCGTTATCGTTGACATTCCTTCCGGCGCACCATTGGAGGTAAACATTTTTGATGCCGAATCGTACAGCAGCCATGTCGGCAGCGCCTGCCCATCCAGCATTGAAACGCTCTCTGAAACTCCGCTGGTTGCCAAAGAAGTCACTACCTGTTCAGGTAACGTGAAGCTGAACCCGGAACCCGAGGCTGTCACATTGCGCGGAACGGTGACGGTAACCAAACCTGGTGCGTCAGTTGATGGAAGAGTAACTGGAGTTACAATGATGCCTGGAGTCGTCTGCTTAATGACCGGAGGCGCAGTTTGAATGCCTGATACTAACGGCTCAAAGATAATGGGTTCAGGTTTTTTCTCTATCGGACGCTGTTCGGGCGGAATAATGGTCAGCGTCGCCGTCGAGACAAAATTAATGTCATAGCCGGGCCATTGATTGTTCGAAAAGAGGCCGCCGGGCGTAATGCTCCAGGTTCCAGACTGAACACCATCCGATGCATAGGTTGCCGTTCCATGCAAATTTCCATAGCCATAAACCCCATCTGTTTCAGCAGGATTGCCTTTTGGATCGAAAATGCCAGGCTGGGTTCCCGCCTCATAAGTTACGCCAGGATTACCAGTGTAGACAAGGTCATCAAAATCCTTACTATCGTTATTTGAGGTGACAGTAAGCGGTGTCAGGAAGCAGCGCAACAGCGGCATGGCCTTATTCTCATAAATCCTCCAAATTGTTCCGGTGCCAAATGTTGCATCAATATTCCAGCCTGCGTCCCTGAAGGGTGCCAGAGTCATCATCTCTGCAGTGGCCAATCCATGGTTATTGCTTTCAGAACCATCGTTATAGCCGAACCCGTTACGTTGACCAGTTGAAGAGGTATCCCAGAAACTGTTGGTAACCTCACCTTCCTCACTATCGTTATAGCCTGCCATACCTCCAACATACTGGACTCCGGAGACAGGGCCCGCAGCATAGCTGTTATTTATGAGTCCATAGTTGTAACCAACCAGACCACCTATATGACTACTACCATCCACACGACCTGTAGCATAGGTGTTGTCGATCGTCCCATATTTGTTGACACCTACCAGGCCACCGACATAACTGCTGCCGCTGACACTGCCTGTTGCAAAGCTTCGATCAATCTCGCCGCTATTGTATCCTGCAAGGCCACCTGTATAGTCACCTCCACTCACTGCACCTGTAGCAAAGCTTTGGGTAACCGAACCACGATTATATCCCACAAGACCTCCTGTATTGTCCTGGCCACTGACTGCTCCCGTAGCAAAGCTTTTGGAAATTGATGCACTATTGAAACCTGCAAGACCTCCGGTATAGACTTCTCTCATTTCTTGTGCATCTACACTGCCAACCGTATGGCCACTCACCCCGACAGTTACACTGCCAATAGCATAACTGTTTGTTATATCAGCACTTTTAACATCGCCATCAAAGCTGGCAACCTGGAAATTGTAAGGTGCATTATAGCCGACCAATCCCCCGGAATAGGTATAATTGTAGTTACGACTGACCCCTGAGGAGCTATCCGCTTCGTTAACCACTGTGCCACTCACATCGCCTTTCGCATAGCTGTTGTCTATAGTTGCAGCAATATTCTCGCCGACAAGAGCACCGGTCATGGTATAATTGTAAATCTGACTGTCGCCAACAGAATCCACACTGTTTTCCACCGATGCCGTCACAACCCCGATTGCATGACTGGTATCAATGTTCCCATTCAGGTTTTCACCAACAAGACCACCTGTGTAGGTGTCAGCGTAAATATAACCGGCAAGGTTGGCATCTGCAGTATTTTTCACCAATACAGTCACCGCACCCGTTACGTCGCTGTTGCCAATAGTTGCTCCATTGTTTTGTCCGACCAAGCCACCGGTATAACTATTAACACCTCCATGGTCTTCGCCATACACATCGTTATACACCCTGACATCCACATTGCCTGTCGCATTGCTGTTCTTAATGCTGTTCTCAATGGTTCCAGCGTTTCTGCCAACAAGACCACCGGTATAGGTCTCACTTGCATTTTCACTGTATCCATTGGCTTTCACAATGTTATCCACAACCACCGTCACAGCAACGACATTCCCATCAGCATAACTATTGCTTATATCGGTAGTTCCATTGTATCCTACCAAGCCACCTGTATAGGTTTCACTGTCGTTGGAACTATCAACAAAGGCATCCACAATGTTATCCACCGACACCTTCACAGCACCCTTTGCATGGCCGGTTTCAATGATTCCGCCTTCGTTACTGCCGACAAGACCACCGGTATAAGTGTAACTGCCATTATCGCTACCGAATTCGGTGTTATTGACCACGTTTTTGACCGTGACGGTAACATTGCCCTCTGCGTAGCTGTTGATTATATCAGCCACATTATCGCCAATGAGACCGCCGGTGTAGGTGTAACTTCTGTTGTAAGAAGAGGTGTCGTCATTACCGTTCAAATCGTTATTCACCGACACATCGACACTCCCCGTTGCATGACTGTCAGCAACAGCCGCACTTTCGTTGTAGCCAGCCAGACCGCCGGTATAGATGCTGCGGTCGTTCTTGATATCATCATTCAGTGTGCCAGTCACCGTAACCTTAACAACGCTGGCAGCATCACTCATGGTAATGTCTCCGCCAGCATTATAACCAGCCAAACCGCCGGTGTAGATATCCACATACCTGTCCCAGGTTAGCGCTGCGGGCACATCACCAATCACATCGACGGTAACAGTACCTGCTGCGTGACTGCCTGTTATCGCGCCGCCAATGTTGTAACCAACAAGACCACCGGTATAGTCGGTTCCCGTCACATTACCCTCAACTGAGTCGCTGGTAATCAGGGCAGCGTCATTGAAGCCAACCAATCCTCCGACAAACTCGTTGCCAGTAACATCCAGGGAGGCAAGCGTCACATTATGGATATTGACTGTACGCTCTTCTGTCAAAGTTTGATTTGTATGCTCGTACTGGTATCCAGCAGAGCCCGTCAATCCGATAAAACCAATATAGTCGTTATTGGGCTGTTCAATGAAGAGCCCGCTGATGGTATAACCTGCACCATTAAACTCTTTGGCATTGAAAATCGGAATCCAGAGACCTTCGGGCAAGGCAATGTCATTGGACAGTAAAAATTTGTCTTCACTGAGCGCATTGGTAAAGCCAAGAATGTTTTTCAGATTGCCTTTAACCGTCAAATCATCGGAGGCATTGCTGATGAGATAGTATCCATCACTATTTTTGTCAAAATAATCCGTGATATGCAGCATCCCGTGCCTGTACCACGAAGTGAACTGCCTTGTATAAAGAGCATAAGGAGTGACCTCATCACCGGTATGTGTTGTTCCTCCAACACGAACCGTCACGGCATCAAGATCGTAGAAGCTGTTCACCACAGTCCCATTATAGTCCCCAACACTTGAACCCACCAGACCACCGACATCATAGCCACTTCCGTCAACATTATTGATTGCATAGCTGTCAGAAATAGTACCCTCATTGCGCCCGACCAGACCTCCGACATAGTCAGTTCCAAAGACATCAGCATTTTTGGAGTAACTGCCTTTAATTTCACCGCTATTATAACCCACCAGGCCGCCGGTATTCACATCACCGTTTACCATGCCTGTTGAGTAGCTGTTATCAATCGAGCCTCCATTGTTGTATCCCACCAGACCACCTGTTGCCCCATTGCTAAACCCATAAAATGCATCATCGGAATCCACCTCGTTATTAATGGTAACATCCACATAACCCGTTGCATAGCTGTTGGTAATGGCTCCGTTGGTGTTTTCGCCGACAAGGCCGCCAGTATAGACTGCGCTGTCATTATAGGCATCATCTTCGCTCTTGACAAAGTTACTGACTGAAACATTTACCGTACTTGTTTCATGCCTGTTGATAATATTACCGCTTGTGTTTGCGCCAACAAGACCGCCTGTAGAGACAATGCTGTTGTTATAGGCGTATTCATTTTCGCTAACAACATCGTTACCAACAAAAACATTGACGGGACCTGTCGCATAACTGTTGCCAGTAATGTCGCCAGAGATGTTTTCGCCAACAAGACCGCCTGTAGAGACAGAGCTGTTGTTTTCGACATCAGCAGCATCACTGTAAACGTCGTTACTGACTGAAACATTTACAGCCCCGGTAGCATGACTGTTGCCGGTAATGTCGCCAGAGGTGTTTTTGCCAACAAGGCCACCGGTAGAGACGTAATTATAATCATAACCACTAACGATGACATCGCGATGATTGCTGACCGTTACGGTAACATTCCCCGTTGCATAACTGTTGGTAATGTCACCGATTGAGTTCTCACCAACCAAACCACCTGTGAAAACATTCCATATATCATCATCGTCATCATTCACCACAGCAACAATTACATCCCCGATAGCATGACTGCCTGTAATTTTGCTCTCAAGATTATAACCAACAAGTCCGCCGGTTGAATAGGCACCTGTAACATTGCCTGTAGCCCAACTGTTCAGAATATCGCCATTATCGTTGGAACCAACCAGACCACCTATACTGTCGGTTTTACCAATAACATTCCCTGTGGCATAACTTGAGGATATGGCACCACCTTCATTGTCTCCTACCAGGCCGCCGGCATCATCATCAGCACCAATCACATTACCTGTCGCAAAGCTGCCGGTTATTGCAGCATCATAGTTTTTGCCGATCAGACCACCAACATTGCCGTCACCACCTTTCACGTTGCCCGATGCAGAACTATCGCTGATGTTTCCGAAGTCATTACGACCCGCCAAACCACCAACATTGCCGTCAGTACCAATCACATCGCCTGAGGCTGAACTTCCTGTAATACTGCTGCTACTACCACTGTTGTAACCAGCCAGACCACCGACATATTCGTAGCCAATAACGTTGCCTTCCGCATAACTCGAACTGACAGAGCCGTTTTCGTTGTTACCGACAAGACCTCCAACATTATCACCGCCAGTCACATTGCCTGATGCCAAAGTCTTGTAGAGAGAAGCACCTTCGTTGTAACCAATCAGGCCACCCGTAGCCTCATCGGTTTCATTATCATCATAATCACCATAACTATAATTACTTACTCCAACGGTCACCTTGCCGGATGCGGAACTCAAGGTAATGTCTCCCTGGGTGTTTTTACCAATCAAACCACCAGTATAGACATCACTCACATTGTCGCTGTAATCCCATGCATCCACGTCATTATTGACTGTAACCAGAACGTTGCCCTCTGCATGGCCTTCGCTGATAGTGCCATTATAGTTTTCACCAATCAGTCCACCGGTATACGTATAGCTTTCGTTATCGGCATCATCGTCTTCACCATTTACGTCGTTCGACACCGTAACCGAGACATTGCCCGATGCACTGTCCGTCGTAATAGAGCCACCATCGTTGTAACCAACCAAACCCCCGGTATACGTATAGCTTTCGTTATCGGCATCATCGTCTTCACCATTTACGTCGTTCGACACCGTAACCGAGACATTGCCCGATGCACTGTCCGTCGTAATAGAGCCACCATCGTTGTAACCAACCAAACCGCCGGTATACGTATAGCTTTCGTTATCGGCAGCATCATAATAAGCATAAACACCGGAAATATCGTTCGATACAGATACATCAACATCTCCGGAGCCGCTACTCGCGATCAATGAACCATCGTTGTAACCAACCAAGCCACCTGTATAAGTATAGCTTTCGTTACTGGCAGCCCCATAATAACCATAAACACCGGAAATATCGTTCGATACAGACACATCGACATCTCCGGAGGCACTACTCGTGATCAATGAACCGTCGTTAGAACCAACCAAGCCACCTGTATAAGTATAGCTATCGTTATTGGCACCGTAATCATATCCGTCATCACCCGACACCGTGTTTGAAACTGTTACCCTGACACTTCCTTGCGCACTGGTGTTCGTGATTGATCCACCACCATAATTCTCTCCCAGCAAACCACCTGTATAGGTATAGCTATCATTTTCTGCCTCACTATAGTCACTACGTACTATGTTAGACACTGTCACCAAAACGTTCCCTGATGCTGTACTATTTGAAATATCGCCTTGATAGTTTTCTCCGACCAAACCTCCTGTATAAACCTTACTTTCATTATGGACATACGAATCTTCGCCATACACGTTATTCGATACCGTCACACTTACGTCACCCACCGAATGACTGTTCGTTATGTCCCCCATATAATTCTTCCCTATCAAGCCACCTGCATAGATATCACTTTCACTACTGCCATAGCTTGCACTCAAAACATCAACAGTAACATTGCCGGTCGCTGAGCTATTGGAAACATCACCATCGTCGTTATAGCCAATCAAGCCGCCAATATTGCTACCACCTGCCGTCACACTGCCTGATGCAGAACTCGCATCAATGTTACTATCTTCATTATATCCAACAAGGCCTCCAACGTCCGAATCTCCTGTCACGCTGCCTGTTGCGTAACTGTCGAAAATACTTCCTCTATCGTTGGAACCAACCAAACCGCCTATACCGTCGGTTATACCAAGAACATTCCCTGTGGCATAACTTGAGGTTATTGTACCGCCTTCATTGTCTCCTACCAAACCGCCAGTATCATCATCAGCGCCCGTCACATTGCCAGTAGCATAGCTGCCTGTTATCGATGCATCATAGTTTTTGCCGACAAGGCCGCCAACATTACCATCAACACCTTTAACCTCACCAGAGGCTGAACTGATGCTGATTGCGCCAAAATCATTACGGCCTACCAAACCACCTACATTGCCATCAAGGCCAATGACATCACCTGAAGCGATACTCATGGTAATTTCACCACCATGATTATACCCGACAAAACCGCCAGTATAATCTTTCTTTCCAGTCACATCGCCTTCGGCTGTACTGGCGATAATGCTGCCGCCTCCATTATAACCATCGTTATAGCCAACCAAACCACCGGTGTTGTAATCGTCACCTGTCACATCCCCGTAGGCATGGCTGTTTTCGATCGTGCCGTCATTGTCGCCAGCCAAACCACCTGTATCAGTGATGCCAGTAACATTACCCGTCGCAGAGCTATCTTCAATGAGACCGTCAACATCTTTACCGCCATTATTTTTTGAATTAGACGACTTGTTGCTGCTGCCAACCAGACCACCAGTAGCATAGACTCCCGTAACATCACCTGCAGCATAGCTATGGGAAATATACCCGCCATCGTTGTCACCAACAAGACCGCCTGTATCATCACCATGGCCGACAACAGTGCCGGTCGCATGGCTGTCGATGATAGCACCATCGTTGTATCCAACAAGACCGCCTGTATCATCGTCATTACCCACAACAACGCCCGTTGCGTTACTGTAGGTAATTGAACCATTATTTTCGCCGACAAGACCGCCAGTGCCATAGTTGCCGGTCACATTGCCCGTCGCGTAGACATTGGCGAGAACCGTGCCATCGATCGAACCATTATTGTAACCAACAAGACCACCTGTACCATCATTACCCGACACATCGCCAGTTGCTGAACTGCTGGCAATTTCACCATCGTTATCTCCGACAAGACCGCCTGTACCATCATTACCCGACACATCGCCAGTTGCTGAACTACCGGCAATTTCACCATCGTTATCTCCGACAAGACCGCCCGTACCATAATTACCCGACACATCGCCAGTCGCTGAACTACCGTCAATTTTACCACTGTTATTGTTATAGCCGACAAGACCGCCGGTATCACTCTTTCCCGTTACACTGCCTGTGGCAGAGCTGCCGGAAATTTCACCCATATTATGACCGACAAGGCCACCTGTATCGTTGTTGGCTCCTGTCACATTTCCGGAGGCTGAACTACTGGCAATAATACTGCCATAATGAGTGTAGCCGACAAGGCCGCCCGTCCCATAATTACTGCCCGACACATCGCCAGTTGCTGAACTGCCGGTAATTTCACCATTGTTATGGCCAACAAGCCCGCCTGCATCATAATTACCCTCTACATTTCCATGAGCGGAACCGCCTATAATCGTACCATAATTGTTGCCGACAAGACCACCTGCATCACTGTTACCCATTACACTGCCTGACGCAGAGGCACCGCTAATTTCCCCATAATTATAGCCGACAAGACCGCCCGTACCATAATTACCCTCTACCGTTCCATGAGCGGAACCGCCTGTAATCGTACCATAATTGTCACCAACAAGACCACCCGTATCATCCCGACCCTCTACGCTACCTGTTGCTGAACTATCGATGATCTTGTCGTCATTAAAGCCAACTAGACCACCGACATTAGAATGGTCACTTGTTACGCTACTCGACGCGCTGCTCTTGTTGATTGTATCATTATTATATCCAACCAACCCACCGGTATAAAAATATGCGTCATCATCATAATGGCCATCACCATAAACGCTCCCTGAAGCATGGCTATCGGTAATTGTGCCATCATTGTAGCCAACCAGTCCACCAGCAGCGAACTCACTATCATCATCATATCTGTCACCGCCGCCACCAATGACGTTGACCATGGTACGTGAATCACGAATGGTACCATCATTATATCCGACCAGACCGCCAGTAGAGTAATCGTCTTCATCACCGTAATCACCCTCATCACTTCCACTGGTAATGTTTCCCGTCACAGAAGCGTTTATGATGGTACCATAATTAGCTCCGGCGAGACCACCGACATTAAAATCATAAGTTCCTCCACCCTCGACGGACAATGAAACCAAACCAAAGTTCTGAACAACCCCACCGGACTTTATGAGGCCAAAAAATCCCACGTTCTTGCAATCCCAATCTGTAATCGTCAAGTTGTTGATGCTGTGGCCCAAACCATCAAATGTTCCATCAAAATCGTTTAAGGGAGTAAAACCGGCCACTCCACTGGCATCAATATCAAGACCGAGAACATATAATGACCCCGAATCGTTATTGATGGCATAAATACCGTCAGCCCGCTGTATGACGCTGTACCTTTGGTTGTTGAGATCCAGAAAGAGAGGATCTCCATTTCCATTTCGACTCAGCGAACTACTGCCTGTCAGGTTCAGTTTACCGGTGGTGCCAAAGAGCAAATCGGTATTCAGTATCACCACATCATTCTGGCCGATGGCAAGGGAGCTGACCGTGTTGCCGGTAAAAACCAGCTTGCTGCCACTCGCATTACCTCCATTCGATATCAGATCATGAACAAGAACGTTGCCCGGAATGGTAACTGTATAATTTCCAATATTGGCTGTCTCAAAAATCGTTGGAAGATGGTATGCGCTCCAGTTGCCGATGGTTGTCCATGAGTTATCCGTTGTTGGAATAAAGTAGTTCACCTCCGGGGAAAAGACCTTGAGTGTGGGGTAGGCACCATTTGCAATATTCCACACTGATGTATCCCAGTAGGGACTATCTGCATCCTGCATCTGCTGAGTAGTTAAACCGGTACCGCCATCCGAACCATTTACACCAGAACTCCAGATATCCCAGAAGCTATTGGAAACATCACCATCATTATCCCAGCCGACAAGGCCCCCATAATCGCCGCTTTGTGTAAGAGAACCGGTTGAATAACTGTCGGTTATTTCTGCCGCAACTTCATCAGAATAATTGCGCCCCACCAAACCGCCGATATAGTTGGTGTTATTATTATTACCCGTATCGTTATTCACCGTCACCGCCACATTACCCGTGCTATAGCTGCTGCTGATAGAACCCTCATCATTCTCTCCAACAAAACCACCTGCATTATTCCAGGTGTCGTTAATGCCGCCATTGTACGCAACGTTATTGGCTGTCACCACGACGTTACCCGTGGAGTAGCTGTTGGTGATAGAGCCATAGTTTGAGCCCACCAAACCACCGGTATAGGTGCGGTTTATGTTATGCGCATAGCCGGGCCCGTCGTTATCATCAATTCCAAAATCGTGAGCGGTATTGTTTACCGTCACTATCACATTCCCCATAGCGTAGCTGTTTGTAATAGAGCCATCGTTGGCCCCCACCAAGCCGCCATTCGACTGATAAGTCCAATGATGAGTGCCGTTACTGACCGTGTTGATCAACTTCACCGTCACATTACCCATCGCATAACTGTTGGCAATAGAGCCCGAGTTGTATCCGACAAGACCACCATTATAATTATTGCCACCAACCACTGAGCCCGTTGCGTAGCTATTTTCTATAGTACCATGGTAATTGTGCCCTACAAGACCAGCAACACAAGTGTCGCTGCCTTCATCAGAAATATTGCCTGTAGCGAAACTATTGGCGATGGTCCCATTCTTATTATACCCAACCAAGCCGCCAGTGTGTCCCCAATCTCCGCCACCAGTAACGTCACCCGTGGCATAACTGTTGGTAATGGTCCCATTATCATTGTAGCCAACCAAACCACCGGTATATTCGACCGCGCCAGTCACCGTCCCCGAAGCATAACTATTAGTGATATTGCCATCACTCCGGCCTACAAGTCCACCAGAATACTTAACCCCTGTTACATTTCCTGTCGCATAGCTATCAGTAATGGTACCGCCGTAATTGCGCCCCACCAGTCCACCCATATACAGCTGCTCATCACCAGAAATGTTATTACACCGAATTTCACCAACGGCATAACTGCTTGTAATCGTACCGTCATTTCGACCAACAAGACCTCCGATATCCCAGTACTTATATTCATCATTTACAGTGAATAATCCTGTGGCAAAGCTGCTGGTTATCGTTCCTGATTTTGCATTATTCCATCCAACAAGCCCGCCTGAATGAAAAGCTGCGTATACATTACCGGTTGCATAACTGCTTGTTACAGAAACCTCATCAAAATGGTCTTCACCTCCCATCATTCCAACCAGACCGCCAACACTTTCTGATCCTGTTACGTTGCCTGAGGCATAGCTTTTGCTTACAGAACCATATTCAAGCCAACCTACAAGACCACCAGTAACGTCGGGACCATTAACATCACCGGTTGCATAACTATTTTTGATGATACCACCAATATCATTATGCCCCACAAGACCGCCTGTAGAATAGTTGCCTTCCACCATGCCTGTAGCATAACTATCCGAAATAGCTGCATCTTCGTTATGCCCTACAAGACCACCCGTATCATAGTTGCCGCCTGAAACATTGCCTGTCGCGTAACTGTCGGAGATATCTCCTCCAAAGTTGTACCCTGCCAAACCTCCGGTATAATCGTCAGTGTTGTCTTCACCAATAAAGGTGACGTTAACGCTGCCATCTTCATAATAACTGTTACTGATATTGCCCCAATCATTAGAACCAACCAATCCGCCGGTATAATCCCTGGTGTAATTCTCAGGTGACCCCTCGTTACTGCCAACATAGCTGCTCACCATAACTTTCACCGTGCCAATTGCGTGACTACCAGCAATCGCGCCCCCATAATTGCGGCCTGCCAAACCTCCGGTATAGGTATAGCTGTAGTTCCGGCTGTTGTAGTCGCTGCTTACAAAATTGGTCACTTCGACTGTCACGTCGCCCTCAGCATAACTGTCAGTAATAGCCGCACTATCATTTTCTCCGACCAGCCCCCCGGTGTAGACTTCACTATCGTTATAACTCCCTAAACCCCACAACAGTTGGTTTAGAACTATAACATCGACATTGCCGATTGCATAACTGCGGGTAATTGCCCCTCTATTATTTTTCCCGATCAGTCCACCGACATAAATATCGCTGCTGTTATAGCTGTCATTACCCTCATCGTTGATCACCATATTGGTCACATCAACCTTCACATCACCAGTTGCATAACTGTCCGTAACGTATCCGCCATTATTGTTGCCAACAAGTCCGCCAACATTATTTTGGCCTGTAACCGGTACTTTGGCATAACTGTCGGCAATGGAACCACCATCATTATAACCAACCAAGCCGCCTGTAGAGATCCCGCCCAGAAAGCCAAATGCATGGCTCTCGCCTGTAACTCCGCCTGTAATTACACTATTATCGCCATCAATAAAACCAACCCCACTCCCGGTGATGATACCGCCACTACTGTAACCAACCAAACCACCAGTATTGTTATCACCCATCACCTTGAGGTCAAGGGTTCCATCGACGGTAATAATACCAACACGACTCTCTGTAATGGTACCACCATCGTTATAGCCAACCAGCCCGCCTGTATCTGAGTTACCTGTCACACTGGCTGATACTTGATTTCCCTGGAAAGAAACAACAACACCGCTGTTGATGACTCCGAAACCACTCTGCTCTATCAGGCCGTGATCATTATACCCTACAAGACCTCCTGTGTCGTCGTCACCCTTCACATCACCTGTCGCAAAACTGTTTTCAATCGTCCCGCTGTTGTTACCTGCCAGCCCTCCGGTATTATCATACCCTGTTATCGACACCGCCGTCAAACTAACATTGCGAACAATACTCCCTGAGTTGACAGAGCCAAACAGGCCAACATTATTCTCTGACGGTCTGTTGATGTGCAGATTACTTATGGTATGGCCCAAGCCTTCAAAAATGCCGTAGAAAGAGCTGATTGGCGCAAAACCGGCATTGTTTGCGTCATCAACATAATTCCAGTTTGAGGTATCGCTCGCATCTATGTTGCTGCCAAGGGCGTAGTACCTGAAAACGCCATTCGTGGAGATACCCTGTAAATCTGTTCCAGTAATACTTCCTGCCAATCCGAGAGTATTAATGACGTAGTAAACATGTGGCGCACCATCATATCCCTGTTGGGTCGTAAAATTCCCACCACCAGGCAGATTGATCTGTGCGCCATCATTCAGGCTGTAAAAACTGCTGTTTCCCTCAGCCCTTGCACCAAGGCCATATTCCAGCACCAGCGAACCGTTTGCAGCAGTAATATCATTATTAAGAAGAATATTCCGGTGAGCACTGAGTGTGAGTATTGAGCCGAGTGTCCAGCTAACATCACCATCAACAAAAATATCACCATTGCCACCAGTCGATCTACTGGTCTCAATTCTTACAGAACTATTATTCAAAGCAGAAACAAGCGTCCCTGATCCAACACCAGAATCACCCCAGTAATCACCTCCATCATAAATAGTAAAATCTATCGGGTCAATCAGCCAGGTGCCAGTCTTTCCTGCAGGCGCAAGCGTTGTCACCTTTGCTGTCTCGGCTATATTGACTTGTGTGCCTGAAGTCTCTATAAAGCCGCCTTCACCACCATTCGGTGCCGAGGCATCCAGGGTACCGGAAAGGGTTGTTGTGCCATCAACAGCATCAAGGATGATTCGCCCTGCTTTCTGCTGGACGGCCTGTGCCTCAATAACGCCGCTGCTGTTAACAGTCGACTGCATCAAGGCATCGGCGGCTTTGGCGGTCATCACCACCAGACCTCCATCAGCCTTGACAAGGCCCTTGTTGTCAACCAGCGCACTAATGGCACCTTCGTCAACGGTATAGCTGATAAGGCCGTCTCCCTGAAAATCGAGTGAGACCTTGTTGCCTGCTGCAAGCACAACGCCGCCTCCGTTAGCAGTAATGCTGCCTTCGTTGGTCACTTTGGGCGCAACAAGGGCTACTACACCCCCATCCAGGGCCTTGACAGTGCCCTGATTGAGTATGGACGCAGTATTACCAGTACCACTGAACTTGTATTTCCCGGCAAGGAAGTCACTGTCGAGCATGTTCAGCGATGAGGCAACAAGGCTGCCGACATCAACGCGTGCCGTTGAGCCAAAAATGATTCCGGCAGGATTAAGCAGGAAAACTTTACCGTTTGCAGAGAGCGAGCCAAAAATTTGCGATGGACTCTGGTCACTGATTCTGTTCAGCGCCGCTGCTGAAGCATTGGGCTGCTTAAACTGCACTCCGGCACTCGAGCCAATATTGAAGGTATTCCAGTTGGCAATCATCTGTTGAGACGACTGGTTCACCGTCATCTGACTGCCACTAACGGCGATACTGCCACTTCCTGAAGTTACCTGACCACCGGTAGGAAGAACGGCAGAATCAAGCGCAAACGCCGGATCTCCAGCCGCAAGCAAGGCCACGAGAACAGCAAGACTGCGTAGCGGGGATTTTGGAACCCCTCCGTTTGACTTTACCCTTTCGGAGACAACAATCCACATCTCCTTTGTAATATGACCAAACGACATTAAAAATCTTGTTCATAAGTAGTTATTTTGGCTTCTTGCAAAGACTGGAAATATTAATCGGTCTTTCATTTTATTCTTTAAAAATAGAGTTCACCCTGTAACCAGAAGCGGCTTTTATCGTCCCTGCCATCCGCATTTTTGCCTTGATACTGCCCAGGATTAGAGCCAATCACATGAGCCCAACTGCAACGAAGCGCCCCCTTCTGAGAAAAGAAATAGTTTAATCCAACACCGGCACCCTGCAACCAGTAGGTGTTACGACCCGCATCATTGGTGACATCGCCCGTATACCTGTCCCTGTTAAGGGTTATGTGACCGGCATCAAAAAAGCTGGTAATCTGGAGAGTTCCCAATGAAGCCGCAAGCGGGAGAGTATAGCGGATATCCGCAGAGACAAGCTGACCTTCATCTCCAGGGGCTTCCCCAACCGGATAGGCGCGCACGGCGTTCGGCCCGCCCAGTGAAAATTGTTCACTGCTGCCCAGATTATCAAACGACTTCTGTAACGAACCGGAAAGATTGAAATTAACCCCTTCGGAAAGGCGCTGCAGACGTGCCAACGCAAGATTATAGTGGGTATATTGCCCCTCTTTTCCAGTCACAGCATAGGAGGCATTCTTTGATTCATTGAGATGGCCAGTGGTAATACCAATGCTGTACCTGGTGGCCCCGCCTCCCCAGAACTGATCGTAACGGTCAAGGTTGGCGCTTAACGTGACACTGTTGAGCTGCCTGTCACTGCTGACTGAACCCGCAATCTTGTCGACAAGCGACTTGTAACCGTAAGTGAGACTCGTCGTGAGAGTCTTGTTGCGGCTGCGAATCAGCGGGTAACTGAGGCCCGCATCGACATTATTGCTGCTGCCCCTGGCATCCAGATACGCACGGTCAGCGCCAATTTCATAACTCATTCCGGTGTAGGAGATGGATCCCCGCATCCCGGGAAAGAATATGGGTGTATTGTAGCCCAGACGTCCCTGTGCAAGTCCATCCGTTTCCGTCATCATCGCGGTGAACTGGTCACCACAACAGAAGGGATCACTGATTGCGATCGAGGCATTACCCCGCCAGGAACCAGTGTAGCGGTTGCCATGATTGTCACCCCAGCTCACTCCCGAAAGGATCGGTCCTTCACTGACCGCAACGTCTACTGCGGTGGTGCCAGGAAGAGTTCCGGGTGCCAATGATGCCCGTGCGATAACGCCGGGCAGATCGTTCATGAGCAGAACAGAACGCTCAAGATCATGCTCATTGATTGGCTCACCCTTGCGTACCGCTGTTTCACCAATGGTTCGCAGTGCTTTTGGAGAAATTCTTGCTGTTTTGTCCAGCTTGAACTCAAGCCTGCCATCGCTTGCTCCCTGAAGAACTGCAATTTCAATTATTCCTGAGGTAACATCCTGTTTTGGAAGATAGGCTCTTGCGCGAAGCCATCCCTTTTGCCTGAAATGGTCGGTGATGGTATCGGCAAGAGCTTTAAGCTCGCCGAACGAGATGGTCTTGCCTTTGGTGCCAGCTACCAGCGACTGTAACTCCGCGTCAGTAGCAACTCCCTCATAGCCGCTGAATTTGAATCCCTTCACGGACACTTGAATACCTGACTCGGATTTCGCTGGCTGCTCCCTGACCTTTTCACGGGGAGGGAGTTGGGGGGATTGTGGCAATCTGCTCTGCTGGTCACGAAGAATACTGCCTGCATCCGGCACCGGCGGAGCTGCCAAACCCTCCACCGCGAAAGATGAAAGCGAGAGAACCGAAAGTAGTCCTATAAAAGACCCTGCTTTACCTGCAATGATATGTCGCACTGATAATAATCATTTATCAATTATGGAAGACTTGAGTTTTCTGCGCACGTACTTGGTGCAAATTAATAAAAAATAAAAGTAACCCCCAATTTTTTTTTAGGGCCGATCTTGTCATTATCGATTTTTTTTCGTTGCCGATGGATCTCCTCTCTGTCTGGATTCCAAATAAGGGCAAAAAACACTATTATATCATATTCTATTTTCAGTGTCTGTAAACGTAACCTCTTAACCACCGTCATTATGATGTCCGACCGCACCATCAACACTGCAGCGCACTGGCAGGAACTTGACGAATGGAGAAAAAAAATCGACACCCTCGACCAGCAGCTATCCACCCTGCTTTGCGAGCGACTTCACTGCGCCCAAAATATTATCTTGCTGAAATCAAGAATCGGAGAGCAGGTTCTCCAGCCTGAACGGGAAAAAGAGGTGCTCAACAATGTGCTGAACCATGCCGAATCCCCCTTGCAATCCCGTGCACTGGAAAAAATCTATCGTTGCATCATTGATGAGACCCGCCTCTTTCAGCAAGAGTGGAAAAGCGGTCATCCTGATATCAAGAGCAGCTAAAAAGGCCTGCACGCCATGACTTCAAAAAAAAACTCTTTGCGAAAACTGTTTCTGGCTGGAACAACTCTTATTCTTGTGGGATTGTCATGCTTTCTCTTCATGCCGGGGCTTAATACTTCGCAGACAACCACCCGCCTTACGGTTCACCGGGGGACGGGTTTCAGATCTATTCTGGAGGAGCTGCACCGTAATGGCTCGATTACCCGTTCCTGGCCGACGCTTTTGACGGCAAGCCTTGTGCCAAAGCTCCACAATATCAAGCCTGGAAGGTATCTCATCCCGCCGGGCATGTCGAATTTCGGACTGCTCTATTTCCTCCACGCCCGCCCGCAGGATGAGGTGCGCATTACTCTCCCGGAAGGGATGGATCTCGGAAAATTTGCCCGTATTCTTTCACGAAACCTTGATTTTGATTCCACCGGATTTATGGCGGCGGTCTCCAACAGGAAATTTCTTGCCCGGCACGGCATCAAGGCTGACAATGCGGAAGGTTATCTTTTCCCCGGCACCTACAACTTTGCCTGGGCAAGCACCCCTGAAGAGGCCGCAGGGTTTCTTGTCGGTCAATTCCGCCATTTTTATACTGACCGCATCCAGAAATTGGCCGAACAGGAAGGGCTCGGCGAAACAGGGCTACTCACCCTGGCCTCGATTGTTGAAGCCGAAACCCCGCTTGATGCCGAAAAATCGCTTGTCGCCAGCGTCTATCTCAACAGGCTCAAAAAAAACATGCGCCTTCAGGCTGATCCAACGGTGCAGTATGCCCTTGGCGGAGCTGCCCGAAAGCTTTATTACAAAGACCTCGCCGCAGACTCGCCCTATAATACCTATCGCCATAATGGACTTCCCCCCGGCCCAATCTGCAACCCCGGGGCTGCTTCGATTCTTGCCGTGCTTAAACCGGCACAAAGCAGCTTCATCTACTTTGTTGCCACAGGAAATGGAGGACATTATTTTGCCGCTTCTCTGAAAGAGCATCATGCCAACATCAAAAAGTACAAAATTGCCTTGCGCGGCAAGCCGTCCGGATTGAAGTGAGTTGCATTAGTTTATATCGGCAATTGTATACATTACACAAGAAGTATTCATATCAGATCATTTTATAAACCAATTTATCAAAGCAATGCAGAAAAAAACCTTGTCTGACATCTCTACCCAGGGCAAGCGGGTGTTAATGCGTGTTGATTTCAATGTCCCTCTTGACGAGAACAAAAAAATTACCGACGACAAGAGAATTGTTGAGTCTCTTCCTTCCATCAGAAAAGTACTCGAAGAGGGCGGCCGCCTTATTTTGATGTCCCATTTCGGAAGACCGAAAGGAAAAGTCAATCCTGAATATTCGCTTGCTCCGGTGGCATTGAGACTTGCCGAACTGATTGACGGACCTGTGCTCATGGCAAAAGATTGTATCGGTACTGAGGTGATGCAACAGGTGCTTGCCCTGCAGGATGGAGAGGTTATGCTGCTCGAAAATCTGCGCTTTCACGCCGAGGAAGAGGCGAATGATGCTGATTTTTCAAGAGAGCTTGCTTCACTTGGCGAAGTGTATGTCAATGATGCCTTCGGCACCGCACACCGGGCTCATGCTTCAACGGAAGGGATTACGCATTACGTCCAGACGGCCGTTGCCGGCTATCTGATAGAACGTGAGCTGTTGTATCTTGGAAAAGCACTGCAGGAGCCGGAACGGCCATTTGTGGCTATTCTTGGAGGTTCAAAAATATCGGGGAAAATTGATGTCCTTGAAAACCTTTTCAAAAAAGTCGATACCGTACTGATCGGCGGTGCCATGGTCTTCACCTTCTTCAAGGCTCAGGGTTATGAGGTAGGAAACTCGCTGGTGGAGGAGAGCAAAATAGAACTGGCCCTCACTATTCTTGAAGAGGCAAAAAAGAAGGGAATCAAACTGCTGTTGCCGGTAGATGTCATTCTTGCCCCCGAGATTTCAGCCGATGCCGACTCTTACCCGGAAAAGATTTCCAGTATCGCAAAAAACATGATTGGCGTTGATATCGGGCCACTCACGGCGGAAACATACCGCAACGAAATTCTTTCGGCAAGAACGGTTCTCTGGAACGGCCCTATGGGAGTTTTTGAAATTGACAATTTTGCTGCCGGCACGATGGCTGTTGCCAATGCCATGGCAGAAGCAACCGCAAAAGGAGCCACAACGATTATCGGCGGCGGTGATTCAGCGGCGGCAATAGCAAAGGCAGGTCTGTCGAAGGAGATTACCCATATCTCCACAGGAGGAGGCGCAAGCCTTGAATTCCTTGAAGGCAAGGATCTCCCCGGAATAGCCGCCCTGAACGATTAATCGAAGACCTATACCTCGTCATGAACCAATCCCAGCCATACAGCCCCGGGGGCTTTCAGTTTATACCCCCGGCGATCAAGGCCATTATTCTGATCAATGTTGCAGTCTTTCTGCTGCAGTTGACTCCTTTTGGCAATGCAATCTCCGCCCTCGGTGCCTTGTGGCCAGTTGGTTCCGGTAATTTCAGAATATGGCAGCCGGTCACGTACATGTTTCTGCACGGTGGAGGCACCCATCTCTTTTTCAATATGTTCGCCCTCTGGATGTTCGGAGCTGAAATTGAAAATTACTGGGGTACCAGGCAATTCAATATCTATTATTTTGTCTGCGGAATAGGCGCTGCTGTCATTAACCTTATCGCCACTGTCGGAGACCCCTATCCGACAGTGGGCGCTTCTGGTGCCATTTATGGTGTCTTGCTGGCGTTCGGCATGATGTTCCCCGATCGCTACATTTTTCTTTATTTCCTCTTTCCGGTAAAGGCAAAGTATTTCATTGCTGGTTATGCTCTTATTGAGTTTTTCTCTGGTTTCGGCAGCCGCTCAATGGGCAGCGGCAGCAACATTGCTCATTTCGCGCACCTCGGGGGCATGCTGATTGGCTTTATCTATATTACCATCAAACGGGCTGAGTGGTCATTTTCAGGATTATTCAGCAAGATGCGTTCCGCAGGAAACAAGAAAAGTGGCCCACGCCTCCATACCCGGAACAGTGTGGCTCCACCGGTATCTGAAGCAGAAATCAATGCCATCCTCGACAAGATTTCAGCACGTGGCTATGGCTCGTTAACGGAGGAAGAACGCCGAAAACTCCTCAGGGCAGGGGGGAAAAAATAATTCCTCGATCAGAGAGTTCCCCGCTCAAAACAGGCAACGCTTTCGATGTGGCTGGTATGCGGAAACATGTCAACCGGTTGCACCGATAAAAGCTGGTAGCCGTGAAGGCTCATCTCCTTGCCGTCACGGGCAAGACTCGCCGGGTTGCAACTGACATAGATAATTCTCTCCGGTCGGAGCCTGAGCATGGCGGAAAGTGCTTTGGGGTGCATTCCGGCCCTCGGAGGATCGGTAATAATCACCCGTGGGTGCTCATAGTTTTCGAGGGTATGAAGCATGTCATGAAAATCCTTGAGATCGACCTGGAAAAATGCGGCGTTGCCGATACCATTCAATGCTGCATTACTCTGCGCATCATTGATGGAACTTTCAACAACTTCAAGGCCAATGACCTGACGGCAGTAGCGTGCCAGGTAGAGCGTTATGGTTCCTGTCCCGCAATAGAGATCATAGACGGTGTCGTCAGGGCCGAGAGCTGCAACTTCAAGAATGCTGCTGTAGAGAAGCTCGGCCTGTGCAGAGTTTGTCTGAAAAAAGGAGTTTGCTGAAATCCTGAAATCAAGGCCGCCGAGACGTTCGGTAATGAATCCCTCGCCGCTGAGTGTCACCTCGCTGTCGCCGGTAGCAACGGTATTCTTTCGATCGGTCACATTGTTGAGCACCGTCATTTTCTGGCCTGCCATCCCAGCTTCGAGATGCTTCCTGTAGTGCTGCATAAGCACCTCATCATGCCACGAGGTCACAAGATTGACCATAAGCTCCTGTCGGCTTTCACTGAAACGAACAACAAGATTACGTAAAAAACCAGTGTGCGCCCTGACAGCATAAGGCAGAAGGGTATTGGCCAGCGCAAATTCGCGAGTCAACACGAGCGCCTGGTTCATCGACTCCTTGGCAAGATAGCAGTAGTCGATATCGATCACCTTCTCAAAGTTTCCGGGGGTATGAAAGCCGAGGGCAAACTCTTTCGGACGTGAAAGATGCTCAAGCGAAAGCTCTTCGGGCAGGAGATAGCGCATACTTGAAAAGGAAAATTCCATCTTGTTCCGATAGTGAAACGGAGCAAGAGCAGCAAGCACGGGGCTGACCGGTGGAGCAACAAAATTACCAAGATGCTCAAGAGCGTCCTTTACCTTTTTCTGCTTGTACTGGAGTTGCGCTTCATAGTGGATGTGCATCAGCTTGCATCCCCCGCATACGCCAAAATAGGAGCAGAGAGGAGTGGTTCTGTCGGGTGATGGCTCAAGAACCTCAACGGCAATGGCCTCAATATAGCGTTGGCGCACCTTTTTTATCCTGGCCGAAACCCGGTCGCCGACGGCCAGCATACCGCTTACCATGACCGCCATGCCATTATCAAGCCGACCGAAACACTGATCTTTTTCAGCCAGATCAGTCACTGTCAAGGTTATACTGTCGCCCTTTCTGAAAATCCCTTCTGCCATAACACAAAATTAATAGCAATTGATAAAAAAGGTTCTCCTCTCCCTCCGACTATTCAGGCAAGAGCTTCCCGACGCATGATGCGGGGCTGAATGATATTCTTCAACACCCAGGAATATAAAAGATAGACCAGCATCGCGCTGCATACACCAATCAAGATGCCTGCGATAACGTCACCTGGATAGTGGACACCAACATAGACCCGCGACCAGGAGATTGCCAGAGCATAGCATATCATGATAATGGTAAAGAGTTTTTCGATAACAAAACCACGATGAAAGAAAATCCATATTACTGTCGCCACTGCGGCTGAATTTGCGGCATGGGATGAGGCAAACGAATAACTCCGTGGCTGGTTGACAAGAAGACGAACGTGGTCGAGAGCAAAGCAGGGGCGGATGCGCTGTACAAGAGGTTTGAGTACTCCTGATGCAACAATATCTGCCATACCGACCGCAATAAGAGCAAGAAGCATAAACAGTAACGCCGATTTTCCGCGTCGTACAACCATAAAAAGAGCGGCGAGTACAATGATATGGCCCGACAGCCTGACCCTGGTCAAAAAAACCATAAGATCATCGGCTGCCGGATGAACAAGATGAAGGTTCAGCAAGTGGAAAAGCCACACATCTGCCTGCTCAATGAGCGCCATCCTGTTTACTTTTTAGCTCCCTTTTTTTTCTGTTTCCGGGATGAACCGGAGGCAGATAATCCGAGATTTACTTTCGGCATATCGGCAGCGGTTGTGGTTTTGTTGATATAAAACTGTTGCGCCACACTGAAGATGTTAAACATGAGATAATAGAGGCCAAGACCAGCAGGCATATTGTTAAAAAAGAGCAGCATCATGGCAGGAAACATGTACATCATCACCTTCATCTGGTCATTGGTCTGTGTCGTCGGGGTGATTTTCTGCTGCACAAAAACGGTCACCGCCATCAGAATCGGGAAAACGGCAATATGGCTGCCATACATTGGAATAGTAAAGCCGAAATCAAGAATTGAATCAGGAACCGACAAATCCTTCGCCCAAAGAAAACTGTGCTGACGAAGCTGTATTGAGGAACGGAAAACGTAGAACATGGCAAAGAGCAGCGGCATCTGGAGCACCACCGGCAGACAGCCTCCTATCGGATTAACCCCGGCTTCCTTATAAATTCTGCCCAGCTCACTCTGCAGTTTTGCCGGATCGTCCTTATATTTCTCCTGAAGCTCCTTGAGTACTGGCTGAAGGGCTGACATTTGTTTCATTGACTTCGTTGAAGCAATCGAAAGGGGATAGGTCACCAGCTTGATCAGAAAGGCAAAAATAATTATGATAAGACCATAATTGCTGACATAGGCATTCATCCAGTTAAAAACCGGCAAAATGATATACTCAGCAAACGGCCTTGTCAGCCAGTCCCATCCGAAATCCATGATTTTTTCAAGATCGGCCTTCTCTGCCTTGACAATATCGTAATCAAGCGGCCCAAGGTAAAGGCTGAATTTATCATCGACAACTCTTCCCGTTGAAGGGATACCCATTTTCAGGGCAACAAGGTAGTTCTCGAATTCATTACCCTTCTCTCTTTTGCCATCAAGGTAAATCCCTGCGCTCTTTCCCTGGGGAATCAGTGCCGCAACGAAATATTTGTCACGCACTGCAACCCATTTCGCCTCTCCTGACTGTTCTTCACGATAGGCTTGATTCTCCTTGCTTGCATCAAGCTTTACCAGGCTTCCACCAAGGTATGCACTGGCAAGGGCGCTCTGGGCCTCATCCTCGCGATTTTTTTCAGAATAGGCCAACCCGCCATCCCACTGCAACTGATATTCGTTGCCCGCAAGCTCACTGGAGAATCCTGTCAGTTTGACATCATAATCGACTTTGTAACTCTCTCCACCAAAAAGGTAGGTGATATCAATGGCTTGCAGGGGAGTAACATCAAGGTGATAGCGCACAGCATAACGCTCTTTGCCTGTGATGGTGTGAAGAGTATCGACCGTCATGCTTCGGAAATAGAGGTCGCGAGTATCGATTTTCTTGCCTTCACGGGTAAGAAAGAGCAGTGACAAGGCACCATTTTTTTGATTGCTGACCAAATCAAACGCCTTGCGATTACCATCCAGATGCTTTTTCAGCACAAGGGACTTCAAGGTTGCGCCTTTTGAGGAGAGTGTTGCACGAAAAAGATCGTTCTCTACCTTCAATAACTGCTCTTTACCTTCGGCAGAAGAGGCAAAAACACCAAAATTATCAGCAATCGGTGCAGAAGCGGAGGACTGGGTGGGCTGTGCCTGCTGTTCGACCTGCTCCGTGCTCACAGCCTTTGCCGGCAGCGACGGTTTATTTGCCGGCGACATAAACTGAAGCCAGACCATCATGATTACGGCTATAATTGCAAGGCCTGTTATCGAATTTCTATCCATTACCACTCTCTTTAATTTTATCAGAAAACTTTTTTTTGTTGAGGGATACAGAGGGAACGGGGTCAAACCCGCCCTTTGAAAAGGGATTGCATCGAAGAATACGCCACAAGGTCAGCCAGGATGCATAAAAAAAATTGTGATGCTGAAACGCTTCAAGCGCATAACTTGAACAGGTAGGCACATATTTGCAGGACGGACCAAACAAGGGCGACAGAAATGCCCGGTAAAATTTTATCAAGACTATCGGTACTTGATTGATAAACTTCCAGCTACTCATGCTGTTTCATAGGATCGTTATCCGGTAGAGTTAAGCGCCAGAGTTCAGGCAAGTATCATATTTCTCATTAACACCCGGATTTCCTGCCTGAATGTTTCAAGGTCCGGGAAAGTCTTCTTTCTGTCCATATAAAGAAAAACGATACAAAGCACTTCACCAGCTCTGCCATCGCAAGAGTGCCCTTCCATACTTTGGGGCCACAATTTTTCAAGCCGGTAAGCTTCTCTCATCATTCTTTTTACCTTGTTGCGCCTGACAGCAGAAGAGACTGTTTTTTTACTCACCGCAAAGAGTATGGCCGGAACTCGCTGAACAATACAAGTTTCGGACTTGAGAGAAGCGTACACTATCCTCAAAAAATCCCCCTTGACACTTTTTCCACTTTTGAACAGCAGTGAAATCAGTTGCTTTTTCCTCAAAATCTCATGCTTTCGCAGAGAATGGACGTGCAGGGTATTCAAAACAGAAAAAAGCAATTATTGTTCATCGTTAACAGACAGACACCGACGGATACTCCAGTCACTTATTGCCCGGCAGTACCCATATCACAACTGACGCTAAGCGAGTGACGACCTTTGGCTCTTCTTGCAGAGAGAACTTTCCGGCCGTTCTTGGTCGACATTCTCTGCCTGAATCCGTGCTTGTTCCTTCTTTTTCTATTCCGTGGCTGATAGGTTCTTTTCATCGCTTAGAGCTCCACACTTGTTTAAATATGTTCAAAATTTCAGGGCGCGTAATTTAGCATAATGAACGGTCATTAACAAATGCTTCCACTCCACGACCGGCTCTTCTGCCAAAACCTGTAGCTTTATTGAAACAGCAAACCACCATCAAGAGGTAAAAATATTTGGCCTTTCATAAAGTTATTAACAATGTGGATAACTTGTGGATTAAATAAATATACCCCGTGAACCCCCAGATACTCCGGCGTTCCCAAAGAATCCACAGATGTTGACAACTTTTGCTATTGAAATAACTAACCTTTTTAAATAATATAAGTTATCATGTGTAAAACATTGCTGCGCACAATCAATCATCAGGGGCTACTTTTCATAAAGGAAATTGTTTTTTATCCACCGAAAAAATTAACTTGTGAACACTGAATGTTGATGGTGCTGACAATATCGGCCCTTACCTCTTTAATTTCAATTTTTTATGTCCGAAGTTACGTCGAAATCGTTTGCGGAATATTCCCCGGCGAAAACGCTGAAAAGTGGCCCAATGGAACAGCAGGTGTGGGAAGCATGCCTTGGTGTTATCCGGGAAAAAATCAATCCTCTTGCATTCAAAACCTGGTTTTTTCCAATCAAGCCATTGAGTTTTTCAGGCAGTGAACTAACCATAGAGGTGCCCAGCCAGTTTTTTTATGAGTGGATAGAAGAAAATTATTCCTCTTTTTTAAAGGAGGCACTTAAAGAGGTGATTGGCCCTGAAGCAAGATTGATGTATTCAATTGTTATGGATAAATCACAGGGTCAGCCCGTCACTATAGAATTGCCACACCAAAATTCGATGAACAGTGATTTTATTGCTGCAAGTCGAGCTTCAGAAACCCGTTCTAAAAACAGTGAGGAGTTTAATCGGAACCTTGCTCGCTTTGAAACACATTTAAATTCAAAATACACTTTTAGTACACTTATTCGGGGGGACTGCAACTCACTGGCATTTGCTGCATCAAAAGCGGTCGCACAAAGCCCAGGTCAAAATGCTTTTAACCCGCTGGTTATTTATGGTGGTGTCGGGCTTGGCAAAACACATATAATGCAAGCCGTCGGCAACAGCGTTCGTGAAAACAGACTGTCAGAAAGAGTTCTTTATGTCTCAAGCGAAAAATTTGCCATCGACTTTGTTAACGCCATTCAGAATGGTAAAATCCAGGAATTTTCCTCCTTTTACCGCTCTATTGATGTGCTTATTATCGACGATATTCAATTTTTTTCGGGTAAGGAAAAGACACAAGAAGAGATTTTTCATATCTTTAACACGTTACATCAGTCAAACAAGCAGATTATCCTCTCTGCAGATCGCCCTATAAAGGATATCAAGGGCATAGAAGACCGTTTGATATCGCGCTTCAACTGGGGACTGTCAGCGGATATTCAACCACCTGATTATGAAACACGCAAGGCCATCATTCTCAGTAAACTTCACCAGAGCGGAGTAAATCTTGATGATGCTGTCATTGAATTTATTGCAACAAATGTTACTGAAAATGTAAGGGAGCTTGAGGGGTGTATTGTGAAGTTGCTGGCTGCACAGTCGCTTGATAACCGGGAAATCGATCTCCAGTTCACAAAATCGACACTGAAAGATATTATCAGGCATACAACCAAACGGTTGACACTCGACACCATCGAAAAAGCGGTCTGTTCTTATTTTTCCATTACCCCTAATGACCTGAAGGGAAAATCAAAGAAGAAGGAGATCGCTTTTGGACGCCAGGTGGCGATGTATATGGCAAAACTGTTGACAGACTCTTCATTGAAAACTATAGGCCTTCATTTTGGGGGCAGGGATCACTCAACAGTCATCCATGCCGTTACAACGATCACGAAAAGGGTCGATTCAATAACAGAGGAGAGAAAAAAAATTGAGGAGATCCGAAAGAGGATTGAGATTCTTTCGATGTAAAAAAGGATGTGTACAGGTTGTTGAAAAGATGTGTGGTGAGTCTTGATAACCCTGATCTTATCAACAGTCAAGCGCAGCAAGAAAAGTCATCAACAAACCCTGAACACTGGCGAAGAGTTTAAATGCACAGGTTATCAACATATTATCAGGGAATAGGAATTTTTATAAATTATTTTACTAAAATATCTTACAAATAATTATACCACTATTTCCCAGTTATCAACACGGCCAACAACAACAACAATTTTTATAAATTTTAAAATAGTTAAAGCTGGAACAGATGAAATTAACTTCCTCAATACGTCAGTTGCAGGATCCCGTCAGTAAGGTTGCCCAGGCTATTCCTGCCAAAACTATGGATGTGCGTTTTGAAAATATCCATTTATCCATTGAACCAGGAAGGCTTACACTGTTTGCTACCGACGGTGAACTTTCAATAACAGCAAGAACCGATGTTGAGACCTCTGATACTGGAAATATCGGTATCAATGCAAGAACTCTCCAGGATTTTCTTCGAAGCATGTACGATACCGCAGTGAATTTTGCTATTGAGCGGGTGGAGATCAGTGATCATGGCATGGTGCACATCACCACCGATAAGGGTCATTATAAAATTGCCTGTCTCTTTGAAAGCAAACTTGAAAAGTATGAAAAGAGCTATGATATTTCCATTGAGCTGGAAACATCGGAACTTCTTGATGTTATACAGAAAACAATTTTCGCCTGCAGTGTTGATGGAATGAGACCTGCCATGATGGGAGTTCTTTTTCAACTTGAAGGCAGTACCATCACTGCTGTGTCAACTGACGGGCATCGACTTGTACGGTGCAGAAAAAATTCATCAATGGATGTGCCCGAAAAACAGAAAATTGTTGTTCCGGCCAGAGTGCTTTCCATTCTGCAAAAACTTGCTCAACACGAATCAGTCACCATGTGTATTGATGCTGATCGACGATTTGTTCGTTTTATTATTGGCAATATTGTGCTTGATGCAGCTCTGATTGTTGAACCTTACCCTAATTATGATGCTGTTATTCCTGTCGAGCATGATAAACATGTCATCATTAACCGTTCACTGATTTACGATTCAGTAAGACGCGTCGGTCGTTTTTCCAGTATTGGTGATATTAAAATGGTGATTGAAGATCAGCTTCTGAGGGTTATGGCAGAAAATACTAATGATGGAGAAGCTGCGCAGGAAGAATTACCCTGTCTTTATACTGGAGAAGCTATTACGATTGGTTTTAATTCTAAATTTATTGAAGCTGCTCTTGCGCATTTAGATGATAATGAGATTCGTATAGAACTTAAAAGTCCAACAACGGCTGTTATTTTTAAGCCACACAAGAAGGATGAAGAGGATGATAAATTCATGATTCTCGTGATGCCTGTTCGAATTAATAATTGAATGGTCTGTAAAATTATTGAGACTTCAGTGTTTACAGTATAAAAATTTCCGGAACCATAAGGTTTTAACCTTTAAACCAAATGATGGTATTACTGTTATTTATGGAAGTAATGGGTCCGGAAAAACATCTCTTCTAGAAGGAGTTCACTATTGTGCGCTGACGAAAGGGTTCGTCGGTGCTACCGATAGTGAGTGCTTGTCGTTCAACTCCGATTTTTTTTTACTTGACGGGAGCTTTCAGAGTGACCAGGAATCTCCTGTGACGGTAAAAGTTCTCTATAAAAAAGAAAAAGAGAAGCAGATTATTGTGAACAACAGTGATGTTAAACCCTTTTCAAATCATATAGGACGTATTCCCTGTGTTACCTTTTCACCCTCAGAAATGGTGATTGTCAATGGTTCTCCGGCTGAAAGGCGACGTTTTATTGATAATGCAATCAGTCAGACCAATAGAAAATACCTCGATGATTTATTGGCTTATCGGCGGGTTCTTATGCAGAGAAATGCGCTGCTTGTTCAGCTATCTGAAAAGAAAAGTGTCCACCAGGATATGTTGTCTGTCTGGACAGAACAACTTTCACGGCACGCAGCATCAATTGTCTCTTCACGAGCGCAGTTTTTGACTCCTTTTTTTAAGCGGTTCAGCGAACTTTATAGCCATTTTTCCATTGATGAAGAACCTGGTATTCTTTATCGATGCTCATTGGGTAACATCGGTAAAGAGAGTTCTTACGATCTTCTCTACTCTATGTTTCTTGAAAAGTATCAGCAGACAGAAAGGCAGGAAATTTTTCGTGCACAGACTTTGACAGGGCCTCATCGCGATGATTTGCTCTTTCTCCTTAATGATAAAGAGATAAAAAAATACGCATCACAGGGTCAATTGCGAACATTTCTTATTGGTCTCAAGCTTACCCAGCATCAATATTTTTTCGAACTCCTTGGAGAAAAGCCTATATGCCTGCTTGATGATATTTTCAGTGAACTTGATGCCTCAAGGATTGCTGATATCTTCACTCTGCTTGAAACTTTCGGGCAAACGATTATTACTTCAACAGAAATAAAGGGAGGTAGTAATGTTACAGCTTTGTCTCTTGAATCAATCAGAAAAACCGGGGAAGAGTGAACATGTCAAGAATAAAAAGTCCAAAACAACTCTCGGCGCTGGTTGGTGACCTGTATCAGATACTGGGGTTGGAAGAGGCTTATAACCAATATAAAACCCTTCAGATATGGAATACGGTGGTCGGAGAGGCTATTGCCGAGGCAACTTTTCTTGAACGATTTTCTGCCGGGCAGTTGTTTATCAGGGTAAAGAACCCTTCATGGAGGATGGAGCTTAATTTCCGTAAAAAGGAGATCCTTGCAAAACTGAACATGGTTCTTGGCAAGGAACTGGTTCAGGATATTATTTTCAGATAAATGAGCTTTACGCTATTGATTGTATCGAAATCCTGGAGCTGATACATGGGAACTTTATACCTGGAAAGTTTATACCTGGGAACGCCGAGCTCCAGCTCGGCAAAGGAAATATATAATGCCGATCCGGAGCTCTAAAGTGGCCAGGGGTTTATGCAAAAACCCTTCAGAGAGAGCAACTGAGTTGGTACATCTCAATCATCTTTTCTGCATAAGCTTTACCGAAAGCGATGCACTTCTCAAATTCTGCCTCATGTGGCTTGAATTTGACCGTCACATTCTGTTCAAATACTTTGAGTTTAAGCAGTGTGAAATTTGCCTCTATCATGCGTACAGCCTCTCCACTCCAGCCATAAGATCCGAAGGCGGCAGCGAGTTTTCCTTTGTCACGTATAGGGTTGATGGTGGCAAAAATTTGATATATCTGCGGCAGTATATTCTGGTTTATGGTAGGAGATCCTACGATGATTCCTGTACAGTGTGCAATTTTTTCCTCAAGATCCTGTGCTTTGAGGCTCTCTATATCACACACATCAATCTGGAAATCACAAGATTGACGGAGCCCCTCAGCAATTTTTTCAGCCATTAACGTTGTGTTCTCGTAAGCGGAAACATAGGCAATAAGAATGTGTTTCTCATTGGGAAGCGCTATTGCCCTCAATGCATACTTCGATGACAGATCAACATATTTCTTCCACTGCGACCTTAGAATAGGACCATGACCAGGGCATATTGCCTTGATATCAAGTGTCCTGATTTTTTCAACAGCCTGCAGCATGTATTTACTGAAGGGCTTCAGGATGGTGTCGAAATAATAGGTAAAAGAGTCTTCAAAATTACCAACGACATCATCATACATCCCTTCATGGCAAAAATGGGCTCCAAATGAGTCGCAGGTAAAGAGAAGACGATCCTCTTCAAGCCATGTGTATATGGTGTCAGGCCAGTGAAGATTTGGGGCACTGATAAAATGAAGCGTTTTGTTGCCAAGGTTAAGCGTATCCCCTGTTTTTACCACTTGTGATTTAAAGTCATGACCGGTCTGATCACGGAGAAATTTGATAGCATTGCCACTGCCCACGACAGTCGCGTTAGGCGCTACGGCAAGCAGATTTTTCACATTGCCGGAATGGTCGGGCTCTGTATGGTCAACAATAATATATTCAATCTCTGATGGGTCTGTAACTTGCTTTATTTTTGCAAGATATGTTGGCCAGAACTTTTCTTTTGTCGTTTCGATAATTGTTTTTTTATCGGCATTAATGAAATAGGAGTTATAGGTTGTTCCATATTTCGTTTCCATAACAATATCGAAAGTAATAAGACCTGGGTCAAGAACACCAATCCAGCGAACATCATCGGTAATCGGAAGTACTTTGTTATCTGTCATGATTATTTTTTGGGATTAATATATTTTGGTAGTGGTAGTAACGACGGAGAAAGAGTAATAAAATTTTTTTACATAACTATACAACTCAATATAAGAATTACGATTATAGGTCAAAATTGTTCTTCATTGAGTTGAACGGTTTCAGTATGTCGTATCTCTTTCTGAAGCTCTATGCCTTCCGCAGAAAACGAGAAAAGAGTATCGGTTGAAAATATCATACTGTAATCTTGTGGTTTAAAGAAAGGCAGGAATTTTTGGCAATGTTCGTCAAGGCGTTTCAGATAGAAATGAGTGTTCTCATCAGGTTTTTCTTTATTCCACTCTGAAGCTTGCTTGCCTTTATCCCATGAAGCATTTCCGACACCAGATCCAGAAACATAAAAAGTGATCCGGTCTCCTTTTGTAATTTTCATGCCACTTTTGATGGCAATTTCATAAGTGATTGATTTTGATCTTTTCCCGGATTTTACATCATCAAGATACTGTTCAATCGAATTTTTAAGAGTTTCTGTTTTTGAAAATTCAGTGACATCCAGTTCATGGCGCTGAATTTTTTCTTTGTATTCGGTGAAGAGAGTATGTAAACCGCAGATATCCTCGGTGAGCAGCATTTCAAATCCTCTGCGTATAAAATCCCTGCCGAATTTCTCACCACTTCTGCTGGTCAATGAAGAGCCCTTTAGTGTCATGATATTATCGTATCCGAGAAGGGCATAATTTTTCTTCATATACGAGATCATTTTTTTGAATCTCCCGTCAAATCCTATAGTTATCCCTTTAGGCATGAGCGTGGAGACTTCAGTGACCAGCTTTCTTTCATCAATTTCAGTTGAAACGTCTGGTGGTGGTATAAATAGAAGACCGTCAGTGTCTACCTCTATAACCTTGCACCCTCTTGCTTCAAATTCACGAATCATCTGTTTTGCAAGGCTTTGACCTGTAGATGTTATTTTGTCAGCTTCTGCAAAGTCGTTGAAAATTCCACCGCTGAAGCCAAGGTATCCATACATGGCATTGATAAGGATTTTAAAGGAGCTTTGCATGGCATCAAAATTGGCTGCCAGTGAAGTATGGCCAAGGCTTTTTTCTTCGCGTGCCTTGTCTTTTGCCTTAAAACGCAACTCTTTCAGATCGTTCAGTACCCCAGGAAACACTCGCAGTTCATCACTTTTTGGGCATATATTCCAGGAGAGCATGATTGAAGGATAGAGTGATTCTACATCGGCATAGACAATCGGGCCAAGAATTCCTTTTAGAAATACTTCAGTATACCCTCCCGAGCCCTGTTGACCGGAAGATGGTTTTGGAATAGACTGTTTTCGACGCAGATATTCTCTCACCAGAAGAATTTCAATTTTAGCTGCCTGACCAAGACGTGCTGTCATCGCATAAGTGTAGGGCAGCATTTGTGCCAGATAGAAATTACTCCCCGACAGCAGTGATGAGAGCGCTCTTGTTTCACGGACATCATCAAGGGCATAAGCAAGCAATTTCTCATAATTATTTTCCCACAGCGAAGCAATATCCTTGTAATCGACATAGGTTCGGTCAGGGCTTGCAAACCCGAAATGTTTTGCCACCGCTTTCAGACCGTAACTCTGCATTGAGCGTTTCGAGATATCATAACTTTGCACCAGAAAGAGGGTATCAATAACATGCCTTCCTGGTATATCAAAGAATGGATAATCAATACTGCGTTCTGCAAAGCGGATGCTGGCAGGATACGTTTTAGGCAGAGTTCCATTACGCCCTATGGCAAATGGAATACCGTGTCGCTCACATCTGCGCTGGAGACAGGGAAGATCAAAGCTGAAAATGTTGTGACCTTCAATGACATCAGGATCCATTTTTACAATCAGGGCAACAAGCTCTTCAAGCAACTCTTTTTCAGAACTTTTTTTGGAATGAAGCACCCCTTCCCAGCCTCTGCTATCGCTCAAAGAGACGATGATCACCTCATCATCATTTCCACCAAATACTCCTGACCTCTTTCTTGTTGGGTCATAATTGGTCTCTATATCAAGTTGTATCCTGTAGAGATCATCGAACATCATTCCCTTGAAAAGTGTCTTGCCACTTTGAAGCAGATATTGTGTGACTGCATCTCCTTTATTATAGAGAAGAGAGTTACTGTCGTAAGGAATATTCTTGTTTTGCGTTTCAGGAGCGTCGCTATATCGTTTTTTATTGATATAGTCAATGGCACTTTTTTGATTTCTCCAGCTTCGGAAAATTACAAGACACTTGTAATAATTTGAACCACCCAGTTTGACAAGCCAGAACTTTTCTTTCTCTTCCGGCACAAAACTATTGAGCAGAGAGCTGTCTGAAATAAAAAAAAATGGAAAAAAGAGTTCATCATGATAACGAACTTCTCCATTTTCCCGGTTAAAGAGTCGTATATGGGTATCGGAAAGCTGGTATGCCCCAACAATTCGCTCTTCTTTATCCTTTCCGAATAACAGGTCGTTGGTAATGATATCACTGATAATGCTTTCCATGGCTGCATGTTCAATTTTTCTTAAGGAAACACTACAATATACGTTTCACGTGAAACAATATATTATCTCAGCGGCCTAAATGTATCATGAGAACGGAGATGTCGGAGGGAGAAACGCCTAATATTCGTGATGCCTGTCCAATGGTCTCCGGTTGATATTTTTTTAGCTTTTCTCTTCCTTCATTTGAGAGTCCAGAAACAGTATTGTAGGTGAAGGTTGGTGGTATTTGGTGTGATTCAAGCCTTTGAATTCTTTCTGTCATAAAGAGGTCTCGCTTCAAATATCCTTCATATTTCAGGTCAATTTCAACTTGTTCGTAGAGTAAGGGGTTACTGGTTATGGCGTTCACGACACTCTTTAAAACAGGAGAGGCATCCATAAGCATCGTAAGATGAATTCCGGGTCTTTTCAGGAGGGCCTTGGCACTTTGTGAAATTGTAACTATCGGATAGCCAAGCGATACAAGCATCGAGTTAATTTCAGAAGCCGGAACTCTTGCATGCAGCAACAGCTCCTTCAGCGCCGATATATGTTGCATATTCTGGCGACATGCGGAAAAGGTCTCCTCGTCTATCAGTCCTGCAGTTGCTCCGAAGTCCCGCAGTCGGATATCGGCGTTGTCATGACGAAGCATGAGCCGGTGTTCCGCAGAGGAGGTAAACATTCTATAGGGTTCATTGGTCTCCTTGGTAACAAGATCGTCGATGAGTACTCCGATATACGCATCAGAGCGTTTCAGGAGAAGCGGTGGACGATTTTGTGTTTTGAGTGACGCATTAATACCAGCCATCAACCCCTGTGCAGCGGCTTCTTCATATCCGGAAGTCCCATTAATCTGACCAGCAAAGTAGAGATTTGCAATTAATTTTGTTTCAAGTGTTCTTTTGACCTGATGAGGGAAAAAGTAGTCGTACTCAATGGCATAACCGGGACGGATCATTTTTGCATGTTCAAGGCCAGCAATAGAGCGCAAGCCTTCCAGTTGAATTTCTTCCGGCAATGATGTTGAAAAGCCATTCACATACATTTCATTTGTATAAAATCCTTCAGGTTCAAGAAAAATATGATGACTTGTCTTGTCCGGGAATCGACAGATTTTGTCCTCAATCGACGGGCAGTACCTGGGGCCAACACCCTGTACCTTTCCTGTAAACAAGGGTGATCGGTCAAAACCCTTCTTCAGTATTTCGTGCGTGAGAGGGTTTGTCTTTGTAACAAAGCAGCTTATTTGCCGACGGTCGAGAATTGGTATCGTTTGAAATGAGAAGGTAACAGGTTCCTTGTCGCCTTGTTGCTCTTCAACCTTTGTATAGTCAACACTTCGCCCATCTATGCGTGGTGGCGTGCCTGTTTTTAATCTTCCTGATGTAAAGCCGCGGCTGACGAGGTGTTCAGTGAGTCCATAAACCGGAGGTTCAGCAATGGTTCTTCCGCCAGCATAATGGTTCATGCCAATATGAATGAGCCCATTCAAAAATGTACCGCAGGTGAAAATTCCAGCCTTTCCCTTGATAACTCTTCCTGATGAAAGGACTACTGAGTGAAAAATATCAGAAGAACATTCAATAGAGGTCACGGTATCCTGAAGAAGATCAATATTCTTTTCAGCCTCGACTACTCTTCGCATATAGAGAGAATACAAGGTGCGATCTGCCTGGGCTCTCGGAGAGTGCATTGCAGGCCCTTTGCTTTTATTGAGCATCCTGAATTGTATTCCTGTTGCATCTATTGCCTTTGCCATCTCCCCGCCAAGAGCATCAATCTCGCGTGTGATCTGGCCTTTTGCTACGCCCCCGATTGCAGGGTTGCAGGACATTCGCGCAATGGCGGAAAGATCAGATGAAATGAGCAGGCAGGATGAGCCCATTCTCGCAGCAGCAAGAACCGCCTCGCATCCAGCATGCCCGGCACCCGTAACGATGATATCATACATGGCAGACAAATTGTTTCACGTGAAACATTATAATAATTAAGGAAGCATGAATGTAAATAATAGCACTTTTCTTGCGGTTTCCCCTGTCAGATTCAGAATTAGAGTGTGTAGTGTATTAATAGGGTATATTGTTTGGCGGGACAGGTAGATGGGCAGGGGAGTGGTTTTTGTAAATTCAAGGTATTTTCTCTTGATTGCCCCGGAAATAGTGGAAGTTTACAAGGAATAAAATTTAACTCCATTGATGATATGTCCATAAAGAAATGGTGAAACAAGAGGTTTCAATGGCTCCGGGAGTGAACCCCGTATTGTTAGTTAATCACTACCCCATTTTATATATTGGCTGAATTATTTCTTCCGAGCGTAACGCGATGCCATCAATGAAAAATAAACGTTTAAACCTTCTCCTTATTGCCGTAGTCACGTTAGTGGCGGTCTGGTCATTATGGCCTACCTGGCGGGACTACTCCCTTTCGAAACAGCTCAATAGTTTTGGGTCTGCCCAAGCCCAGGATAGTCTGAAATTTGCGCTGAATCACCGCGAGGATATTGAAGATGCCCGTAAAAAAAGCCTGAAACTTGGCCTCGATTTAAGAGGCGGTATGCATTTGGTTATGGAAGTTGACCAGGTGGATCTGTTTGAACAGAAAGCCTGGAATAAAGATGCAAAGTTTTCCACCATTATGCAGACCGTCAGGGCAAAGTCTTCCCAAAGTGATGCACGGGTTATCGACCTTCTGGTTACGGAGTTCAAAAATAATAATATTCGCCTGAGCCGCTATTTTTATGATATTCGCAACAGCGATCAGGAAATTGTGGGAAAGCTGGAAAAAGAATCCGATGAGGCATTAAGTCGTGCCAAAGAGATTATCCGCAATCGTATTGACCAGTATGGTGTCGCTGAACCGGTCATTACCACACAGGGCAGCAGAAAAATCATTATTGAGCTTCCCGGAGTTTCGGACGAAAACAGAGTAAGAAATTTGCTGAAAGGCACCGCCAAACTTGAATTCAGGCTTCTGCGTGAACCGGAAGTGATGGTCAGGACGCTGGACAGGATCAACTCATATCTTGTCGACAACAGTGCGGCTGCTCCGGCGGTACCAGTTCCCGATTCGTCAGCCGCAGCTCATGCTCCTCTTCCGCAAACCGTGAACACACCGCCTGCCCCGGCCAGCAAGCCAGCTTCTGCCAAACCGCTTTATGATGTGATCGGCGTTTTTCAGAACGGCACAGCCTATACTTCAGAGCATACGAAGGAGTTTGCTTCCTCTTTGTTGCATCGCAGTGACATACAGGCTCTGCTGCCTCCTGATACCGAGCTGCTTCTATCGGCGAAACCTGATGTTGGAAAAAACGGCGAAAAGCTCTACTCCATCTATCTTGTCAAAAAGACTCCAGAGTTGACTGGTGGTGTTATTACAGAGGCAAAGGCCACTTTTGGTTCAGAGGGTGTTCAGCCCGAGGTGTTGATGTCGATGAACACCGAGGGAACCTCGAAATGGGCCCGTATTACAGGAGCCAATATCGGCAAACGTATTGCCATTGTGCTTGATGGTGCGGTCTACAGCGCTCCTGTTGTTCAGTCCAAGATTCCCAATGGTAATTCAGTGATCAACGGAATTGAGAGTCTTGAAGAGGCGAAGGATCTTGAAATTGTGCTCAAGGCCGGAGCACTTCCAGCACCAGTCCGTATTACTGAAGAACGAAGCGTCGGGCCATCACTGGGTGCCGATTACATCCGTGCAGGGATGCAGTCTCTCGTCTGGTCCTTCTGTGCCGTGTCGATCTTTATGCTGGTCTACTACAAGAAAGCGGGTATTGCGGCCGATATAGCGCTGGTGCTTAACATTCTTATTGTGCTTTCAGTACTGGCAGGGTTCAACGCCTCTCTTTCATTGCCTGGCATTGCCGGTATTGTGCTGACCATTGGTATGGCGGTTGATGCCAATGTGCTGATTTATGAGAGGATTCGCGAAGAGCTTGCTGAAGGAAAAAGTGTGGCCTCAGCCGTCAAGCAGGGTTATGACCGGGCTTTTTCTTCGATTCTTGATTCGCATGTAACGACCCTTTCGGCGGCCTTTCTCCTTTATACTTATGGGATCGGCCCAATTCAGGGATTTGCTGTGACGCTGATGATTGGCACCTCGGCAAGCTTGTTTACAGCAATCGTGGTAACCAGAGAGATTTTCCATCTGCTGCTTGCCAAAAACCTTATGTCAGACAAAAGTTTCGGTTAATATTTCAAGACGTTTCAACTCATGAGGATATTTCAGAAGACCAACTTCAACTTTATCAAGCATCGCAAAATTGCTTACTATTTTTCTGCTGTTCTGCTTGTTGCCGGTATTGTTTCGCTGGCAATAAAAGGGCTGAACTACGGGATTGATTTCAGGGGAGGTTCCGAGGTGGTGATACGGTTCGACAAAAACGTTGATGTCGGCCAAATTCGTTCGGTTCTTGATGCGGCAGGTGTTTCAGGAACCCTGAAGCAGTATGGCATGGATCGCTCTTTCCTCTTCAGCACTGTTTTTCAGGGAGATAGCGGGCAACTCAAATCTCTGGTGTCCAATGCCCTTAACGACCGTATCAAGGGGAACCATCATGAAATTGTTCGTATTGATGCCGTAGGCCCCAGTATTGCGTCCGACTTAAAATGGTCGGCGGTAAAGGCCCTCGTTGCCTCTCTTTTAGCTATCCTGCTTTATGTAGGGTTCAGGTTTGAAATAAAATTTGCAACAGCAGGCGTGGTTGCGATTTTTCATGATATACTGACCGTGCTGGGGCTCTTCAGTCTTCTTGGAGGTATCTTTACCTTCATGCCGCTGGAAATGGATCAGAGTATTATTGCGGCTTTTCTTACGATAGCAGGTTATTCCATTACCGATACCGTGGTGGTCTACGATCGTATCAGGGAGAGAATACGGGGGCAGAAACCCTCCGAATATGAAAGGATTTTCAACGAAAGCATGAACCAGACACTCAGCCGCACCATTATAACCTCAGGAACGGTGCTTCTCTCGGTTTTTGTGCTCTTTATCTTTGCAGGGCCAGCCATCAGAGGTTTTGCCTTTGCCGTCTTTACCGGAATTATGATAGGAACTTATTCATCAATCTTTGTTGCGGCACCACTGGTGTATGACTGGCTCAGGCTTACCAAAAGTGCTGTTCATTTGAGAGGAAGCAAGATTTCCTGAGAGATGTTGTCATGAGAAATACGCAATCTGTTCCCTTGAGCCTTTTGTGGCGGGGGAAACTTAAAAAATAATCACCACTCAGGAGTCGATGCATGAAAAAAGTATTGAGGAGCACTCTTTTGTTGCTTATCGCGGGATTAGCATATTTACAGGGTTCAGCTTTTGCAGAAGTCGCTGACCGGGTAGTTGCTGTTGTCGGAAGTGAAGTCATCTTTAAATCGGAAATCGATAACCGTGCTCTCATGGCACGCCTGCAGTATCCCGAGCTGGCAAAAGACAAAGGGTTGTTCCGCTCGATACTTGACGGGGTCATTGACCAGAAAATCATTCTTGCCAAAGCTAAAATCGATAGTGTCGCTATTGATCTTAATTCACTTGACTCCATGGTCAACGACCGGTACAAGCAAATCACCTCAAGTTTTACGTCAAAAGTTGAGATGGAGAGTCGTCTCGGCAAGTCCTCTTCAAGTATTCGCGAGAGTATTCGCGAGGAGCTGCGCAATCAGCAGTTGATCGATACACTTCGCAAGAAAAAAACTGCAGGAATAACCGTCACTTATGCCGAAGCGATGGCATTCTATAATACCAACCGTGGACAGCTCACGGAGATTCCCGAAGAGGTCTCGGTATCGCAGATTATCAAATATCAAGGAGTCCCGGCAGAAAGCAGGGCTCAATCACTCGCAACGATACAGGAGATTCGTAAAGAGCTTCTTGCAGGAGCCGATTTCGCCACTCTGGCCATGCAGTATTCTCAGGATCCAGGTTCTGCCAAATCAGGGGGAGATCTCGGTTTTGTGAGGAAAGGTCAGCTTATCCAGAGCTTTGAGAGTGCGGCTTTTGCCCTCAAGGAAGGGGGAGTATCGGACATTGTTGAAACTCGATATGGATTTCATCTCATTCAGTTGCTCAGCAAGGAGGATAATGCTGTCCATGTCAGGCATATCCTTATAGGGCTTGACCGTTCAAAAGGGGATTTTTCAGGGGCGATTCAGCAGCTCCGTTCCGTGCATGCCGATCTGTTGAGCGGGAAGGAGACCTTTGCAGAGATGGCTAAAAAATATTCCGATGATTCGGCATCTGCACCGATTGGAGGAATGATTCTCATGTCGGGTTTGTCCAAAAAGACGTTTCCGCCGTCCAGATTGTTTCCACAATTGCAGCAGATAATAGCTTCCCTTAAAAAGAGTGGTGATATCAGCGCTCCACAGCAAATCAATCCGCCACAACGAGAGCCGTTTTACGGAATACTCAGGTTAAACGAACGGATAGCAGCGCACCCTCTTGATCCCGAAAAGGATTATGCTGTTCTTGAAGAGGCGGCACTCGACGACAAAAGCCGCCAAATCTTCAATCAATGGGTGCAACAGCTCCGCAAGGAGGTTTATGTGCGCCTCTCAGACATCTAAGCGGCGGACGTATCGTGCATTTTTCTCGATAAAGTCCCGTCGTGGCTCGACCTTGTCGCCCATCAGCGTGGAGAATACCTGATCAGCTTCCATGGCATTTTCTACGTTGACCAGCAAGAGTGAGCGGTGTGCAGGATCCATGGTGGTGCTCCAGAGCTGTTCAGGGTTCATCTCTCCAAGACCCTTGTAGCGCTGAATGTGTATGTTCGCCTTTCCTTTCTGCATCTTTTTCATGCCTTCCGAAATACTGTTGCGCTCATCGTCATCCCAGGCATACTGCTGATCCTTGCCTGACTTGACCAGGTAGAGTGGAGGCTGGGCGATAAAGACCCTGCCAGCCTCAATCAGCGCACGCATGTGGCGGAAGAAAAAGGTCAAGAGCAGCGTTCTGATGTGCGCCCCGTCAACATCAGCATCAGTCATGATGATAATTTTGCCATAGCGCAGTTTCTCCACCGAAAATTCATCCTCGCCAAAGCTTGTGCCGAGGGCAAGAATGATAGTCTTGATCTCCTCATTTTCCAGCATCTTGTGCAGGCGGGCCTTCTCGACATTGAGAATTTTACCCTTCAGAGGCAGAATTGCCTGGAAGCTCCGGTCGCGTCCCTGCTTGGCACTGCCGCCTGCCGAGTCACCCTCAACGATATAGAGTTCACAATGTTCAGGGTCATTGATGGAGCAGTCAGCAAGTTTTCCCGGCAAGCCCGAGCTCTCAAGCACCGACTTTCTGCGGGTCAGCTCCTTGGCTTTTCGGGCGGCCTCTCTCGACATGGCGGCACCCTTCACCTTTTCAATAATCATCTTGAGCACATTCGGGTTGCTTTCGGCAAACTCCGCAAGCTGCTCATTGACCACGGTTTCAACAGTACTCTGTGTCTCCGAGTTGCCAAGCTTGGTTTTGGTCTGCCCTTCAAACTGCGGTTCAGCAACCTTGACCGAAATGACCGCCGTCAGCCCCTCCTTGAAATCATCGCCAGTAAGGGCAAGTTTCAGGTTTTTGAGCAGATCGTTTTTCTGTGCGTAGGCATTGAGCGTTCTGGTAAGCGCCTTGCGGAAACCGGTAACGTGCGTGCCCCCCTCATGGGTATTGATGTTGTTGACATAGCTGAAGACATTTTCCTGATAGGAGTCATTGTACTGGAGCGCGATTTCCACAATGGTGGTGTCACGTTCGCCATAGAGGTAGATTGGCTCCTTGAGCAGGTTGATGCGGTTCTGATCGGTAAAGAGAACAAACTCCTTGATCCCCCCTTCGTAGTGAAAAAGCTCCTGGAAGCCGTCAGTATCCTGTACCGTAATGCTGAGCTCCTTGTTGAGGAACGCAAGCTCGCGCATACGATCAACAATAATATCCTTGCGGAACTCGGTTGTCTTGAAAATAAGATGGTCGGGCATGAAGGTTGTTTTCGTGCCGCGCTGGTCTGAAGGGCCAATCGCCTTGACATCCCCCTGCGGAACTCCCCGTTCAAAGCGCTGAAAATAGACCTGGCTGTCGCGGTACACCTCAACTTCGCACCACTCCGAAAGCGCATTGACCACCGAAGCACCAACACCGTGCAGACCCCCGGAGACCTTGTAGGCACCTTTATCGAACTTGCCGCCGGCACCGATGACCGTCATGACCAGCTCAAGCGCCGATTTTTGCTTTTCGGGGTGAATATCAACAGGAATACCACGTCCGTGATCGACAACCGTCACCGAACCGTCAGGATTCAGTGAGACAAAAATATAATCGTTGAAGCCGCCCAGGGTTTCATCAATAGAGTTATCGACAATTTCGTAGACCAGATGGTGAAGCCCCCTGCTGTGAATATCACCAATGTACATTGCCGGACGCATGCGCACATGCTCAATGCCGTCAAGCACCTGGATATTGGTGGCACCGTAACTTGTCTCTATCGTAGGGGTTAACGGGATAAGGATATCGTCTTCCTGCATAATGATCAGCTATAACTTGTGAGATGAAATTTGTTCCGCAAGATAGTAAAAATGCCGGAATTATATTTGTTCTTCTGTCATTCAGGAGCCCGCCCAGAAGGCATCCTGAAAATGTTCGACACTGAAGGAGTCTATCCTGTTTCCTTCCATGCCATGTATCAGAATGGCAACTACATCGAAACGGCAGTCAGTATCAATTACGCCAGACAACGCAAGATAAGCACGAGCCGCCTTGATGATTTCACTCTGTTTCTTTATTGTTACCGCTTCAGCCGGATGCCCTTTTGCCGAAGAGAATCGGGTTTTCACCTCGACAAAGCAGAGGGTTTTGTTGAGGAGGGTAATAATGTCGATCTCATTTCGATGAAACCGGTAATTGCGCTCAATGATCCGATACCCTTTTTTGACCAGGTAGTCGGCGGCAATCTGCTCACCCTCTGGTCCGAGCAGGTGCGGATTGTAGGAGACCTTCATGGCTTTTCGCCCAGTTGACGAAGCTTGAAGCTTAAACGGTGAATCGGGCATCGTCCGTGCTGCCTGATAGCCTCAACGTGCACTTTTGTAGCATAGCCAGCATGACGTTCAAAGCCGTAGTGAGGGTATTGCGCACCATAAGCCACCATCAGCTCGTCCCGGTGCGTTTTGGCCAGCACTGAAGCCGCTGCAATTGAAAAGACCTTTGAATCGCCCTTCACAATGGTTTCATAAGGAATTGAGAGCTTTGTGTAGAACCTGTTGCCATCGACAAGAAGCAGTTCAGGCATTGTAGGTAATGACTTGATGGCATCATTCATGGCCAGCATGGTAGCCTGAAGAATGTTGATGCTGTCAATGATGTCGTGCTCCACCGAAGCGATTGCCCAGCATTTGGCAGCTTTTTTGATAGCAGGTGCGAGTCTGTTTCTCTCGTTTGCTGAGAGCTTCTTGGAATCATTCAGAAGTTCCAGCACCGTATCGTCAGGCCTGAACCAGCGGGGAAAAACAACTGCAGCGGCAACCACAGGCCCTGCAAGAGGACCCCGGCCAGCCTCGTCAATGCCGCAGATCAACCCGGTGTGTTGCCACCGGGGCCATTCGTAGTCGGTTATCATGGGTGACGCATAGTGCTGGTTAACAAGTTACTGTCTGAATTTAAGAATATCAGAGCGATATGAGCTGGTATTCTTGCCATGAAATTATTCTTCCCGTTTGCAGATCAAAGAAAATATACCGCATTTGTGGTATGCAATATGCCGTTAAAGCGGGATTTACAATGTGCAGTATTTTGCTGATTTTGTAGACAGTTCTACATAATGTCGTGTTTTTTTGTCATCCCAGGCACTCTTGTCACTTATGGCATACTCAACTTTAGCGTGGTTCTCGACCACCTCCTATTTGGCTCCTTTCCTGAAAAAGTCGCTCCGTCCCAACTCTCCACAATTGGAGAAGCTGAACACTGAAATTACCGGCACAGATGCTCATAAAAGCAGTTCTCGCGTTTTGTCGCCCGAAGAGGAGATCATCATCCAGATGGCAAAAGAGTATCCTGCACTGTTCATCACATAGGCAATAACGCCCGGTTCAGAAAGTTCACCATCGGGTTTACTGTCCTGAAAACTTTGCTCAGCTCTGCCACAAATCCCGGATCAGTAACCTCATGATCCGCAAAAAATCGCTGGGTGTAGTACCCTTTGAACTTGAGATACTCCACTGCAGGATTGGTGCTCTCATACCCTTTCGGCGGCCTGACCAACTTTCCTGATGGAAGAACTCCTTCAGGAAACTGTTCCGAGAAGGTGTTGTCAGCAAGAATTTCCTGCCACTCACCGAAATGAGCAGCAATTTCTCGCCTTGTCTGCTCCAGAACGGCGGCTTCGGGCATGTAGATTCCCCCTCCGGCAAACGATCCCCCCGGTTCGAGATGGAGATAATAGCCTCCCCAGGGGCTCTTTCTGCCACCCTTGTTGATAAAGGCAAAGAAATTTGTCTTGTAGGGCGACTTCTCCCTTGAAAACCGGATATCGCGGTTGATGCGCATGATGCAGCTTTTCGGATCAAGAGGTGATATGGCAATATCTTTGTCGAAAGCGGAAATTCCCGCAAGAAGCTGAACCACAGTCTCAAGCATATCGCTGTATGCCTGCTGGTATTCAGGTTTGTGTTCTCCAAACCAGAGTCGATCATTATTGGCTTTCAGGTCACTGAGAAAGGCAAGAGTTGCATCGGTAATCATGGGAGGTATGGGCTGCGTTATAGCAAAAATATTATTCAGAGAAGTTACGCAGTGTTTTTGATTCTTGAAAGAGGACGGCATAATAATATCGGCTTTTTTGAAGGGATAAAGCTGGCGGCAGAGTCGGCGACAGCAATAGAACGAGGGTATGTTCTTCGGGTTATGTGTTTATGCCCTTGCCCCTTATTTTAGAAAAAGCTATTACCCTGCAATAAGCACCATTCTTATTTTAGTTTCATACTGAAAGCATGAAACGGGAACTCCAGGGGCATTATGTTACCGTATCAACCGTTGGCGAGCGCGTTTTGGCGTTTGTTCCGCTTCCATTGCTACCAGACTCCGGGTGAATTTCGGAAAAGTCAGAACGGAACAAGGCCGGGGAATACGGTTTACGTGCCGCCACCGCCGGACCACATTATGGAGTCTATGGGCAAACTCGAACTGTTTCTGCACGATCAGCCGGAGCCCACCCCAATTCTGCTCAAGGCCGCGCTGGCGCCTGCGCAGTTTGAGACCATCCATCCATTCCTTGATGGTAATGGACGTGTTGGCCGTCTGCTGCTGATGCAGCTTCTTTGCTCAGAGGGTGTGCTGCAGGAGCCGATGCTCTATTTGAGCCTCTATTTCAAGCGACATCGTCACTCTTATTATGCATTGTTGAACAATGTTCGCTTGCATGGCGACTGGGAGGCATGGTTCGACTTCTTTGCAGATGCCGTTATTCTCACCGCAACCCAGGCGGTAGAGACGGCGCAGCAACTGCTTGAGCTCACCGGTGCAGATCGCCAGAAAATCATTGAGCTTGGCCGACCGGCAGCCTCCATCTTGCAGGTGCATCGGGCGTTGACAGAGCATCCGATTGCTACGTCAGGTTTGCTCGTGGAGAGGACGGGCATAAGCCATGCAACGGTCAACAAGTCGCTTGAGCATCTTGGACGGCTGGGAATAATGAGGGAGCTGACCAACATGAAACGAAACCGTTTGTTCAGTTATGGCAGGTATCTTGATATCCTGAATCAGGGCATGGAGCTGCCGGATGCGGGGTAGTACCAGTTCCTGATATCCTCCCTGGCTTGGTCAGTGATGTTCTATACAACAATTCGTGATGTTGTGAATTATATGAGCCTTACTGCATAGTTCGTTGTCCATTCTTCTTCCGCAGGCTGATACATTGTAATGATTTGAAAAGCCCTGTTCTAATGAAAAACAAGCTTCAGGCCGGCTGGAGCGTATCGTTGACCCATTTATTCAGGCTTTTCCCTGCTTTGATGGCATTGCGTTTGGAATTATCTCATGATCTTGATTTGTGTTCAAATATTTATTATGTTCAAAATAAATGAACAGAGAAAATGTTGAACATACCGCTGTCGAGGACAAAGGAAAAATTCTTCGGCAGGCTATGGAGGCCCTTAAAACAATTGCTCCACTGGAATACGCGATTGAACCGGTTCACCTCCTGCATAACGAGGGATATGACTACCTTGTGAGAGGAAACGTTTTCGGAAAAGCATTCGTTTGGTGCATCGAGGTAAAAAAATATCTTACCAAAACTGGCGAGCTTCAGCTTCTTCTCAACAGGGATAACATGCAGCATCCATTTCTCCTGGCAACGAAATCCATTTCTCCTGAGGCTGCGGCAAGATTGCGCGACGAGGGCATCCAGTTCATCGATACGGCCGGAAACGCCTTTGTCAATCAACCTCCACTGTTGATTTTTGTTCAAGGCAATAAGCCGGAAAAGGAAGAAAAAACCGTTCCGGCAGCTCGTCTCTTCAGAGGTGTGGGCCTGAAGCTCGTCTATCTCTTTTTGTGCCAACCAGACCTTGTCGGGAGGCCATATCGCGATCTTGCCGATATGACGAATGTCGCTTTGGGCACAGTGAAAAACAGTATGACCGAGCTTATCCAGAAAGGCTTCATTTTCGACATGGGCAAAAAGGGGAAAAAGCTTCAGGACAAAAAGAGGCTCTTTGAACGCTGGATTACGGCGTATCAAGACTCCTTAAAACCTAAACTGTTGATGGGACGATTCCGGGGTGATGGGGAGTGGTGGAAGGATCTCCCGCTGGATCCCGCCCTCGCGCAGTGGGGTGGAGAGGTTGCCGCAATGAAACTGACCGGATACCTGAAACCGGGCACGGTAACGCTCTATGCCGAGAAGCATCGTATCGAAGAGTTGGTGATCGCCAAGAGACTGAAAAAGGATCCGCTGGGCAATATAGAGATTCTCGAACGGTTCTGGCCCCAGGAAAATGGCTTTGGTGAAGGTGATTTGGCGCATCCGTTCCTTATCTATGCTGACCTTGTCGCCATAGACGACCAACGAACCATGGAAACCGCAAGGATACTCTATGAACAATATATCGATCAATATTTCAGGCAGGATTGACGCAGACAAAGTATCTGCTCTCCAAGTCGTCAATGACGTGGCAAAGGAGCTTAACGTAAATTTCTTCGTGGTTGGGGCTTTTGCGCGCGACGTGATTTTTGAACATATTCATCAGATTTCCGCTCCTCGAATGACGGAAGACATCGACATTGGCATTGAGGTCGCAAATTGGGACGAATTCAGGAGCCTGACTGATACTCTGGTTGAGCGCGGGCATTTCTTCCCGTCAACTTTACCGCACCGCTTCAGGGCCAGTTCATCAACCACTATTATAGATATTGTGCCCTATGGGGGGATTAGCGACGAGACGAAGCGGATCAGTTGGCCTCCGAACCAAGACATGATCATGAGTGTCCTCGGGTTTGAAGAAGCGTATCGATCAGCATTGAATGTGCGTTTAAACAACAATCCGCCAGTGGAGATTCTGGTTCCTTCGGCACCGGCGCTGGCACTCCTGAAGATTATCTCCTGGGATGACGCATACCCGAGACGGGAGCGCGTGATGCCCTTGATCTTCTCTTCATCCTTGAAAAATACGAAGCAACTGATATCCTGAGTAAACTGTACGAGTCACATGTGCCCTTGCTCACCGAGGAGGAGTTCGATCCCCGGCTTGCTTCCGTTCGGCTGCTCGGATGGGAGATCGCGCAGTTGGCCAGCATGGAGGCGGTAAGAACGGTAGAGGAGATTCTGACCCGTGAAACCGATGAATGCCAGGGGTTGAGGATGCTCGCCAATATGGTCAAGGGTGTTTCATTTCAGAGTACCAGGTTTGAGCAGGCCCTGCAACTCCTGAAAAAGCTCTTGCAAGGAATTCGGGAAGAAATGCCAAGGGAGTAAAGGAGGTCAGTAAAATAATGGATAATCTGCAAAATACCGGTTAACAGACAAGGGTCGGCAATTACGGGAACGGTTGTCAGTGGTGTTCGTTTAGCTCCAAAACAGTAATATCGAGTTTCCGTGCGAGTTGCTCAATATTTGCCGTTAAGCAATTACGAAACTCCAGCCCTTCCGGCAAGAGTTTTGTATCATCAGTGTCATCGTTGCTGATTATGATGTGTTTTTGTGATGCGTTTCTATCGATGAATGCGGGCGACAACTCAATAATGTTTCTGTTGTTGGTGAGCGTCATGGGCTAAAGTTTCTTTGGAATCTTGCCATTCGGTAATTCATGTTCAGAAAAGAGGGTAACGTATTTTTTGTCCTGGAGGCACGAGGGGACTGTTCTTTTTTGCTCACAAATACTTTCATTTTATGAATTAATTTTTATAGCATGGAGAGATGAACGTGCAAATACTTTCTTTATTTTATGGATGTCGTGTTGTATTTACAGTGACGCATTGAAGGTTTTTGCTGATTTGCTGAGTATCGGTGTGGCAAGAGTATGCCACCAGAAATTCATAACCCAAAAGAGGTAACAATCATGGCTATAACCAGGGTATTCATCGATAGTCGCGTCAATGATCAGGACTCCCTGATCTCGCAGTTTGCTCCAGGCACTGAGTATTCGGTGCTTGATGCCAGTTGTGACGGCATTGAACAGATGGTTGTTGCTCTTGCCGGGCATGGGCGTTATGATTCTCTTCAGATCATCTCGCACGGGGCTCCCGGTTCTGTGACCATTGGAAGCACGGTGCTGGATAGCTCCACTCTTGGCTTTTATGCCGATCAACTTGCGCAGATTGGAAGCGCTTTGACTGACACTGGTGATCTGCTGCTTTACGGCTGCAATGTTGCTGCTGGTGATCAGGGGCGGCAGTTCATTGAGACGTTGTCGCAGATGACCGGAGCTGATGTTGCGGCTTCGGATGATGCTACGGGCGGCGTGGCATTGGGAGGGGACTGGGAGTTGGAGGCGATGACTGGTACGATTGAATCCGCGATCCCTGTCCCAGATGTTGCATTGCAGCAGTACGATCATACGCTTGGCTCTGTAGACGATTACATCCTGGCAAAAATGTCGCTGGTTGCCTATTACGACGATCCTGCTCATCCCAATGAAAAAAGTCCGGCGAAACAGCTTGCCATTAATGCTTGGGATGATCTCAAGGTAGCAGGTTGGCAAGTGATTCAGGATAATTGGGAGCTTTCTGATTCTCCCGAATATCCAACATTTGAAGATACTTCATGGTGGGGTGTCAATTCCGGATTTGCAGCCACTGTTTTTAAACAAGGTAACGACATTGTTATTGTTTATCGAGGTACTGACGATGTACTGGATAGAACATTAGCGGATGTAGCTGCCGCTTCACCATTGAGTAGCTGGGATACTCAATTTACCTACGCATTACAGACAGCAAAAATGGTGAAGGATAAGTATCCAGAAGCAGCCATCACCGTTACTGGGCATTCGCTTGGAGGTGGGCTTGCACAGGTAGTTTCACAAATGTTCCGCTTTTCCGGTGCAACGTTTGATCCTGTAGGGACTGCAAATGTTGCAGCATCGAAGGCATTTCAGAACATTGCGCAAAAATATGGTATTGCGTCAACAGGCAACGGAGTACCACCTGATTTCACGAACTACCTTGTTGATGGCTCATTAATATCAGGTACTCCATTATTAACCAATGACCATCTTGGCAATACGGAAACATTTCCAGTTGGTGATTGGATAGAATCGCTCAGCCATTTTCCTGATAGTCTTGGCAATGAAATATTGACCATTTTTTCAGCAGGCACCTATCTTGCGCTTGATTATGTGCTTTTTAAACATGAAATGCTCGGCATTCTCGAGTTTATGCGCCAAAAGGTAAGTGAAGATGGGATCCATTATTACGGCACATCAGGAGACAATAATATTACTGCAACTGCATCTGATAACATTATCTATGCCTATGCTGGAAATGATACCATCAATGCAGCGACCGGTGATGATAGTATTACAGGTGGGGCAGGCAATGACACCATTGATGGTGGAAGTGGTAACGACACAGCCGTGTTCAGCGGTAACTTTGCTGACTACACGATCAGTCTCGACAAGAATAGCGTGTTATTTACCGTAATTGATAGTGTGTCGGGGCGGGATGGCACTGACCAGTTGACTCATGTTGAATTCTTTGCATTTGCTGATGGCACGTGGCAGGCGGGCGATGCCTGTAACGAAATCAACGGCAGCTCCCGTGGAGAATATCTGTATGGGAACAATCTGAATAATCGCTTGGTGGGTGAGGCCGGGAATGACGTGCTCGAAGGCAAAAATGGCAACGACACCATCAACGGAGGCATTGGTCTCGATGCCGTGATCTTCAGCGGGAACTATGCCGATTACACCATTACTCGCAATGCCGATCAGACAGGTTATGTCATAACGGATCAGATTGTTGGTCGAGATGGAACTGATCTGGTGATTAACGTGGAAAAGTATCGCTTTGCTGATGGAGTGTGTGATGTGGCGCATCTGATTGGGAGTGGTGGTGGCGGGACAGGAACTGGAGGTAATACGGCATTTGCCAACAGGGTGAGTTCAAGTACGATGATGTTTCCTGGGCACACCATGGGCGAATGGCGAAATGACTATGCTTTTGCCGCAATACGCGAAGATGGGTCGGTAGTAACGTGGGGGCATGGTTACTGTGGTGGCGATAGTAGTGCAGTGGCGGATAAGTTAGACGGCAATGTGGATGTTGTACAGGTTTTTTCGACAAATTATGGATTTGCAGCATTGCGCACTGATGGTTCCGTGGTGACATGGGGGGGTTATGGTGGTGACAGCAGTGCGGTAAATGAAGAGATAAACGGTGATATAGACGTAGTGCAAATTTTTTCGACAGCTTCGGCTTTTGCAGCGTTGCGCGCAGATGGTTCAGTGGTGACTTGGGGTTATGGTGTTGACAGCAGCCTTGTTGCCGATAAATTGGATGGCGCTATCGATGTGGTGGAGGTTTTCTCGACATACTCTTCATTTGCAGCGTTGCGCGCAGATGGTTCAGTGGTGACTTGGGGTTATGGTGTTGACAGCAGCCTTGTTGCCGATAAATTGGATGGCGCTATCGATGTGGTGGAGGTTTTCTCGACATACTCTTCATTTGCAGCGTTGCGTGCAGATGGATCGGTAGTGACGTGGGATGCGAGTTTTGGTGGTGATAGCAGTGCTGTGGCAAGCAAGTTGAACGGCGATGTGGATGTGGCGCAAGTCTTCTCGACAAAGGGTGCCTTTGCTGCATTGCGTACTGATGGTTCCGTGGTGACATGGGGGGGGAGTTATTCTGGTGGTGATAGCAGTGCGGTAACTGAAGAGATAAACGGCGATATAGATGTAGTAAAAATTTTTTCGACTGCTCTGGCGTTTGCTGCGTTACGTGAAGATGGGTCAGTCGTAACTTGGGGTGAGAGTGGATATGGACCCATTTATGGAGGCGATAGCAGTGCTGTGGCGGACAAGCTCAATGGCGATGTTAACGTGGTACAAGTGTTTTCGACAGGTATTGCGTTTGCTGCGTTGCGTGAGGACGGGTCAGTCGTTACCTGGGGTTATAATCAAGCAGGTGGTGACAGCAGCGTTGTGGCGGAGAAGCTGAATGGCGATGTTGATGTGTTGCAGGTTTTCTCGAACGAAAATGCCTTTGCCGCGTTGCGCGAAGATGGTTCTGTGGTAACTTGGGATGGTCGGGGTAGTGGTGTTTGGGACAGCAAACGTAACGAACTTGAGAAAAGTCTTGATGGAACCATAAACGTAGTAAAAATTTTTTCAACGTTTAGCTCATTTGCTGCATTGCGGGAGGACGGAACAGTAGTAACATGGTGTACTGATGAATTATTTGGTGGTACAGGCGGTGACAGCAGTGTTTGGTATTATAATATCGATGGTTATTATACTCATTCAGTTGCACATGAATTGCACGATGTTGTGGATATCTCGGATATCTATTCCCATGGTTCACAAGACTATATTTTCAGCGGCACTGATGCTAATGACAACCTGACCGGCAGCTATGCCAGTGATATTTTGTGGGGCAATGGCGGCGACGATATTCTTGCAGCAATGGGTGGCAATGACCTTGCCTTCGGTGGCATTGGTAATGACCTTTTCATTGGCGGTGAAGGCGAAGGTGACGACACCTATGTTGGCGGAGAGGGTGTCGATACGGTAAAATACACCAGAGCCCTTGCAGGAATTACGGTTTATCTTGCCGAGGGAACGGCCTATTCCAATGATGGCAATAATGCCGCAGCTATTGGAACTGACGTTCTTATCGATATAGAACATGTCATAGCCGGAAACTTCAATGATATTCTGATTGGGAATGTTTCTGCAAACTCCCTTGAAGGCGGCGCAGGTGACGACTGGTTGCGGGGCGGTGAGGGGGCCGATACCCTTGATGGCGGCGCTGGTTCAGATACCGCCGACTATTCGGACAAAGCTGTTGCACTTATGGTGACGCTGAACGGCACCGTTGATGCCACAGTTATGGTCGGAGGTGTTGCAGAAGACACCATTCGCAACATCGAAAATCTGATTGGCGGTTCCGGCAACGATATCTTCACTGGCGATAGTGCCGACAATGCATTCAGGGGAGGCACCGGTAACGATACACTTGATGGTGGTACTGGATTGGATACAGCAGATTATTCTGATCAAACAGAGGCTGTATCAGTAACCCTGCATGGTTCCGTTGATGCTCTTGTAACAGTCAGCGGAGTTGCAGAAGACACCATTCGCAACATCGAGAACCTGATCGGTGGCTCCGGCAACGACGCCTTTATTGGCGATGCGATGGCCAACAATCTCTCCGGTGGCGATGGCGATGATACCCTTCAGGGCGGAGCTGGCAATGATACCCTCAATGGCGGTTTCGACGACGATACCGTTGTGTTCAGTGGCAACCTTGCTGAATACTCCATCAGTTATGATTTCAAGAACAAAACCTATACAGTAACTGACTCGGTCTCCGACCGTGATGGAAGCGATCTTGTCACCCGCGCTGAATTTTTCCAGTTTGTTGATGGTCTCCATCCAGTGGCTGACCTGATCGACATCGTTCCTCCTTACCTACAAGCCATAACTCCTTCGGCATACGCAACCAATGTTGCTTTTGGATCCGATATTATTTTCACCTTCACTGAACCGGTACAGGCAGGCACAGGCGATATCGTGATCAGCAACGGTACGGATACCCGGACGATAAGCGTTACCGATACCACTCAGGTGAGCATCAGCGGCATTACTGTCACTATAAACCCAACTGCTGACATGAATTCGGGTAACAGTTACAATGTACAGATGGCGAGCGGGGTGATTAAAGATTTGGCAGGTAATGCGTATGCAGGTATCAGCGATGCGACGACGCTGAATGACGTGCCGACCGTGTCAGGCCCCCTTGCGACTACGATTGCAGAAGGAGATCCGTCTGTCAGCCTGAACCTGCTTGCAAATGCCCATGATGTTGATCTCACCGACACACTCTCTATTGGAAGTGTCAGCTATACCGTTAATGGTGTGCCATCTGCTTTGCCTGCGGGAATAACGATGAACGGCAATACGTTCGCCGTCGATCCCGCCAATACTGCCTATGAAGCTATGGCGCAAGGCGAGCAGAGAACGATTGTTGCCACCTATCAGGTTCTTGATAGTTATGCTACCGCTGAAATATCTTTCGCCACCAAAGTTGACTACGCGACGGGATCTGGTCCATGGTCAGTCACAAGTGCGGACGTAAACGGCGACGGCAAGCTTGACCTGATTGTTGCTAATGGGTTCAGCAATACGGTATCGATGCTGAAAAACAATGGCGATGGCACATTTGCCACGAAAGTCGACTACGCAACAGGATCTTCACCAACTTCAGTCACAAGTGCGGACGTGAACGGTGATAGCAAGCTTGACCTGATTGTTGCCAATTTGCAAAGCGAGACTGTATCGATGCTGAACAACAATGGTGATGGCACCTTCGCCACGAAAGTGGACTACGCGACGGGATCTGGGCCATATTTAGTGACAAGTGCGGACGTGAACGGTGACAGCAAGCTTGACCTGATTGCTGCTAATATTTACAGCAATACTGTATCGGTGCTAAACGGCAATGGCGATGGCACCTTCGCCTCGAAAGTCGACTACTCGACTGGGTCTTATCCAAGTTCGGTCACGAGTGCGGACGTGAACGGCGACGGGAAGCTTGAGCTGATTGTTGCTAATGCTGATAGCAATACTGTATCGGTGCTGAACAACAATGGGGATGGTATTTTTGCCACGAGAGGCGATTACTTGACGGGGTATTGGCCAAGGTCAGTGACAAGTGCGGACGTGAACGATGACGGCAAGCTTGACTTGATTGTTGCAAATTGGGACAGTTATACAGTATCAGTGTTGAAAAACAATGGCGATGGTACCTTTGCCACGAAAGTCGACTACGCCACGGGATATAGTCCAAATTCAGTGACAAGTGCGGACGTGAACGGCGATGGCAAGCCTGACCTGATTACTGCTAATTTGTACAGCAATACTGTATCGGTGTTGAACAATAATGGCGATGGGGACTTTGCCTCGAAAGTTGACTACGCGACGGGGTCTTATCCAAGTTCGGTCACGAGTGCTGACGTAAACGGTGACGGCAAGCTTGACCTTATTGTGGCAAATCAAAGCAGCAATACGGTATCAGTGCTGATCAACAATTCGACCAACTTCAGCGCGTACCCGACCACCATGGCAACGATAATAATCAACGGCACCAACGGTACGCCAGTAGTGGAATCGACAGATGTCATCTGTGCCGTGACCGAACTGCTGACCCGGGCAGGCAACCTGACTGACAGTGGCACTATATGCTTCACGGATGTTGATTTATCGGATGTTCATGGTGTCAGCAGTGTTACGCCATCGGCAGGAGCCATTGGAACACTGATACCAACAATTTCGGCTGATACAACAGGCACAGGGCTTGGCGGCGCTATAACCTGGAACTACAGTGTTGCGGCCTCAGTGGTTGAATACCTTGCCGAGGGAGAGCACAAGGTCGAGTCCTTCACGTTCAGCCTCCTTGATGGTCACGGCGGCAGCGTTGAGCGTACGG
>JBMOIS010000002.1:0-100226 GCA_049317185.1 Chlorobium sp.
TGGCCAGGAATGCCACGGCATTGGCGACATCCTCCGGACTGCCAAAGCTGGCGAGCGGAATAGCTTCCAGCATTTTCTGACGAACTTCATCGGAGAGTGCGTCGGTCATTTTTGAGGAGATAAATCCCGGAGCGACTGCATTTGCCCTGATGTTGCGGGAGGCGAACTCCTTGGCGACTGATTTGGTGAAGGCAATAACGCCCCCTTTCGATGCGGCATAGTTGGCCTGGCCAGCATTGCCCATAAGTCCGACAACTGAAGCGATGTTGATGATTGAGCCGGAGCGCTGCTTCATCATGATGCGGCTGACGGCTTTGGTGCAGGCAAAAGTGCCTTTCAGATTGACGGTGAGTACTGCATCCCAATCCTCTTCGCTCATCCTCATCAGCAGTCCATCCTTGGTAATACCAGCATTGTTGACGAGAATATCGATTCGTCCGGCCTCGGCAGCAATGTCATTGAAGACATTTTGCACAGCAGTGGCGTTGGTGACATCAAGCTCAAAACACCAGGCCTTTCTGCCAAGTTTTTTTACCCCTTCGGCGCTCTCTGAAAGCCACTCAGCCTTGATGTCGCCCAGCACAATATCGGCACCGTTGGCTGCCAGATTGTAAGCAATAGCCTGCCCGATTCCTCTGGCCGCTCCGGTGACAACAGCGATTTTTCCTTCAAACATAGTTTCTGTCAGTTGATGTTAAATATTAAAGGGGCCTGTAAATATATTTCCTAATGTTCCGTGCCGGGGCCTTGCGCTACTGATATGTCGCCTCTACAGGGCTGTTATCTCCAAAGCCTCACAACAGTTAATAAAGATGCTCCTACACCAGCGCCTGAATATCCGCTGCGGTATCAATGCCACGGATAGCCACACTTTTGTCAATTCTTTTGATCAGACCCTGCAGCACTTTCTGCGGGCCAACTTCAATAAACTCAGTCATGCCGCTTTGCACCATCGCCTCGATTGACTGCGACCACAACACAGAGCTGGTCAGTTGGAGAATCAAATTCTGGCGGATCTCGATGGCATCAGTTATCGGACGGGCTACGGCATTCATGCAGACAGGAATCCCGGCATTCTTTATCTCAATATCATCAAGTGCCACAGAAAGTTCCTTTTCGGCAGGCTTCATGAGAGGGGAGTGAAACGCGCCGGAAACTACCAGCTCTTTGGCCATACGGGCCCCTTTGGAGGGCGCAAGTGCTACTGCTTTTTTTACAGCGGCAATGTCACCGGAGAGAACAATCTGGCCTGGTGAATTGAAATTGGCAGCCTGAACAATACCCTCCGCTCCAGCCTCTTCAAGAAGCCCAACGAGTGCACTGTCGGGCATGCCGATAATGGCCGCCATGGTTCCAGGGTTTTGCTGGCCGGCATTCTGCATCAGCTCACCCCGTTTTGCCACAATGCGCATGGCATCGTCAAAACTGAGCGACCCGGCAAAACAGAGCGCGGTATATTCACCGAGGCTGTGGCCCGCAGTCATGGCAATATCCTGTTTTCCGATGAGAGTTGCCACAGCAATACTATGAAGAAAGATAGCCGGTTGCGTATATTTTGTCTGACGTAACTCCTCTTCGCTGCCCGAAAACATGATATCGGTTATGGAATAGCCGAGGATCTCGTTGGCCCTCTCCATCATGGCGCGGGCTGCGGGGAAGTTGTCGAAAAGGTCACGGCCCATGCCGCAGTACTGGGAACCCTGTCCCGGAAAAACAAAAGCTTTCATGAAGTTTTTATTGCCATTTTATGTAGATGCCGCCCCAGGTATATCCTGCGCCAAAACTGACGAGAACCAGGTTGGAACCAGTGTGCAGTTTTTGCTGTTCATCAAGTTCAGCCAAGCATATTGGTATGGTTCCTGCCGTCGTGTTGCCGTACAGGGCGACGTTTGAAACAACTTTACTCTTGTCAACACCCATTCGCTCTGCCGTTGCATCAATAATGCGTTGATTGGCCTGGTGAGGCACGAGATAATCAACATCTTCAGCTTTGAGGTTATTGCGATTCATGATCTCCTGGGCAACCTCTGCCATAGAGGTGACAGCGGCCTTGAAAACCTGTCGCCCATCCTGGCGGATGTAGTGCATTCTCTTGTCGATGGTCTCATAAGATGCCGGATGTCGACTGCCGCCGCCAGACATGAGAAGATGATCAGTTCCGTTTGCTCCGTCGGAGTACATTCGAGCATCAAGAACTCCGTACCCCTCCTCTTTTGCTGGTTCAAGGATTACTCCGCCCGCTCCGTCTCCAAAAAGAATGGCAGTTGACCGATCAGTTGGGTCAGTGACGGCAGACATCTTGTCGGCACCAAAAACCATCACCTTTTTGTGAGCACCACTTTCGATAAAGCGGGTACCGATGTTCAGCGCGTACAGAAAACCGGAACATGCTGCATTGACATCAAAAGCCCATGCTTTGGTTGCTCCGAGAATGCTTTGTGTAAAACATGCTGTGGAGGGAAAGAGCATGTCGGGAGTCATGGTGGCAACAATGATCAACTCAATGTCATCTGCCGCAATCCCCCTTTTTTCAAGAAGCCGCTTGCCAACCTCACCGCACATGTACGATGTTGCTTTTTCGGGATCCTTGAGTATTCTTCTTTCGCGGATACCTGTTCTCGATCGAATCCATTCGTCATTGGTCTCAAGCATGAGCTCAAGGTCATGATTGCTCAGAATATCGGGAGGTAAATAGTTGGCCGTGGCCGTTATTGCAGCTTTCATTCGTGGTATACAGTTTTTCTATTGTTCGGACAGGACTTCCGCGATATGTTCATTGACTTTTCTTTCGATCATGTGTTCAGCCATGTATATCATGTTCTTTATTGCTCTTGAGGAAGATCGTCCGTGGCCGACGATGGAGATGCCGTCAACGCCAAGGAATGGTACGCCACCAAATTTTTCAACATCAAAGGGCTCAAACATTCCCCTGAACATGCCGGTCGTCAACGCTGCAATATCCGGGCTGAACTGACCGGAGATGACAAGTTTTTCGAGTGACCGCTTGAACAGTGTGCCCAGAAATTCTGGAATGCTTTCGCCAAATTTCAAAATGGTATTGCCGACAAGCCCGTCACACACAACGATGGTGGCATCTCCCTTCAAAATATCGTGTCCTTCTATGTTGCCGATGAAGCTTATTTTCCCCTTGCGGTCAGCCTCTTTCAGAAGACGGTATGCCTGCTTGAGTACCTCCGATCCCTTGCCCTCCTCCTCTCCGATATTGAGCAGGCCGGTGACCGGTTTTTCTATTCCTGCACCGTAGCGCTGGTAGATGGTAAGCATTTCAGCAAACTGCACCAGGTTTTCAGGCTTGCAGTCAACATTGGCACCGACATCGACAATATTGGTGAGCCCCTCCTCAATGCGCGGAAAATAGGCATAGATAGTCGGGCGAAGCACACCGGGAAGCCGGCCAAGCACAAAAAGTGATGCTGCCATCTGTGCGCCGGTATTGCCTGCGCTGACGAAGGCATCAGCCTCTTTAGCCTTGCAAAGCTGCAAACCCTTGACAAGGGACGAATCCTGCTTTGTCTTGACAGCGGTGGCCGGAATATCTTCCATGGTCACCACTTCGGGAGCATGCAGAAATTTCAGGTTAAGCGAGCCTGTATCATAAGTCGAAAGAAGGGGTTCTACCTTTTCCGACTGGCCGATAAGCACGATTTCAAACCTGTTGCCGCTTTCCTGCAACGCCTGAACAGTTCCCTCTATCACACAGGCGGGAGCATGGTCGCCACCCATGGCGTCAACAACAATGGTCAACATGATCGGGTTTTTGTCTTGTTTTTGTTGATCAGCTCTTTGCTAATTTATTGACGACGCATCTGCCACGGTAATGTCCACAATGGCGGCAAGCGCGGTGCGGAAGGGTTGGCTCACCACAGTTCGGGCAATTAACCGTTGTTGCTGGTTTTGTGCGGGCATTGAATTGGGCGCGTCTTTTATCCCGGCGGGATTTCGACATTTTGGCTTTAGGATTGGCCATGGTGCTGCTCTTTATTTATAAGTCAGTTAACGATACTTTTCTTTCAGCTTTTCAAGTGACTCCTGCCATGAGGTCTGCTGTCCGGCCTGAGGCTCTTTGTTTTCTTCTCTGCTCCCTGAAAGTTCATGGCTGCTGAACAGCCGACAGTCAGGGTTGTTTGTACAGGTTATCTTCATTGGCACCGAGAGAATTAACGTGTCGCAAACATCTTCGGCAAGATCAATATATTCGGTACTCTTATCAATGAGACGGTACTCGTCATTCCCGTCCTCCTCTCTGTCAAAAGATGTTCCAAAAGTATAAAAAAGATCAAGCGACCCGGTTAGAACCTTTGCTATCGGAGCAAGACATCGGTCGCAGGCAGCATCGGCGACGGCTGATGTGTTGATGGTGACCATAATTTCATCGTCACTCTTTTTGGCAATGACCGTAACGGTAATTTCTCCCGTAAATCCTGCCTCAGCTAACCGCCTGCCCTCGAAATCCCTGGCTTGACAGGTAAAATCAAGCTTGTTGATTCCTTCTGTCAGAGTACTGGTGCGAATCTCTATCAGCAATTTCTCTTTATGCATAGACCATCTTTTCGATAAAAGAGAACCAATGTACAAAAATTATTACGGAAAATGAAAGCCGTCAGCAGAACAACTTTTGTCAAAACGCACAAAAAATGGTTGTGAAGATTTGTTTTTTCCAAAAACGGGTGTATATTAGCCAACAAAATATTCCGTGGTAGCTCAATGGTAGAGCATGCGACTGTTAATCGCAGGGTTGCAGGTTCGAGTCCTGCCCGCGGAGCAGCGAAGAGGCAGCACACTTCATTATAAAGGTGTGCTGCCCTTTTTGTTTTTATACGAAATAGAAGCTCTGGATATCCCCCCTTGCAACTTGAAAACGCAGGCTCCCAGTTTGTGTGCCCTTGACTATTTCTGCGTGAGGCAAGCCTTGTCTTTAACACAGCGACGCTGAGTGGGGGTGTCTTGAATTTTGCAATGGTACTATTGATATCGAACCATCAACAAGTTATCATTATGCACTAAATAACGGAGATTTCAACAGGCAATCATCTGACAGGTCACTCCAGGCATCGGCTGAGGTTGTGTCATCATCCTCTTTGAGCAGTAATCGAGAAGCGCATACAATCTAAAGAACATTGGTGGGTGTACGAGACGAAGGCAACTGACTCGCTCAGTTGGCTACAAGTAAATAAGCCGTCAGAAAACAGATGGCCACTCAAAGCTGATATTCATTCAGTCACAGAAACTTTATGCATTCTGTCGTAAGCAAATCAATTGTTATTTCCGGGCAGTCAGGAGATGATGCTGTCGGTCGGCGAATCGCAGTTTCGGCACCCACTTCGGCCGGGGCAGCGATGGTGGCTTCCGCCTGGTGTTCGTCCCGTAGTTCGGCGGCAGTTTTCCGACTTTGCTTTTGAGCTAAAGCGGAGCACGCTTCGATACGGCCTTCGGCCTACTCAGCGGCCGGGAGTATTCCAAATCTGCTGGTCGCCGAGTAGCGCGAAGCGCGTATCGAGGCGCACCTCAACCGAGCAAGTGGGCAAGAACCAGAGACAATGCCGCCCCGTGGCGGACGATTTTTGAAATGCCCAGAACCCGAAAGACGTCTTGAGGAGACACCGGTATGGCCTGTGAACTACCGTATTCTATTACACCATTGATGGTTCAGCCGGTTGCGGAGATTGTTGAACAGGTTACCCGTTGGTCCGCTGTTGATGAATGCCGCATGACTCCGCGGCTCCGGTGAAGCAATCGAATTCGAACTATTCAGGCTTCGCTGGCTATCGAAACCTACACCTTGAGCCTATGCTGGTTGGACAATGGGAGGCGTATGAAATATTCCGGTAAGATTTGCAGGCAGTGGTTATTTTACTATCTTCAGGAAGTAATAAGATATTCAGTTCATCTTTTGATTATTGTGGTGATAGCCATGCGTATAACGAACACAAACCACCTTCTGCTTATCCTGAACCTGCTGCTGGCGGGTATTGGCGTTCGTGGGGGAGGTGCTTTTTAGTTCGTTTTCGCCGTCAGAGAGAACATTGTGAAAGCCACCAGTCCCTCCAGGATTGGTGGCTTTATCCGTTTCTATATCCATTCATAAAAGAAGAAAAGGGAGCGATGACCATGATGAATTATAAAAAGTATGCGCCATATCCCCAGGTTGCTCTTACCGGGAGAAGTTGGCCAGACAAGACAATCACGAAAGCCCCGATATGGAGCAGTGTTGACCTTCGGGATGGCAATCAGGCGCTTCCGGTGCCGATGAGCGTGGATGAAAAGGTCGCCATGTTTCAGCTTCTGGTTTCCATTGGTTTCAAGGAGATTGAGGTTGGCTTTCCTTCAGCATCGGCAACGGAGTATGCTTTTGCAAGACGGCTGATTGATGGCAACCTGATTCCTGATGATGTCACTATCCAGGTGTTGACCCAGGCGCGGGAACATCTGATTCGTAAAACATTCGATGCCATTAAAGGTGCGAAACATGCCATTGTGCATCTTTATAACTCGACATCGACCTTGCAGCGCGACGTGGTGTTCCGCAAAAACAGGGAGGAGATCAAGGCAATCGCCATTGAGGGGACAGCACTTGTTCGCCGTCTGAAGGATGAGAGCGGTAATGTGGGTATTCGCCTCGAGTATAGCCCTGAAAGTTTTACAGGCACCGAGCTTGATTATGCGCTTGATGTCTGTCATGCGGTTATGGATACCTGGGGTGCCTCTGCCGATGACAAAATTATCCTGAATCTCCCCTCGACGGTTGAGATGTCGCAACCAAATATTTATGCTGACCGGATTGAGTGGTTTTGCCGCAACCTCAAGGCGAGAGATGCAGTCCTGATCAGTGTTCATGCCCACAATGATCGAGGTACTGCGGTTGCTACGGCTGAATTGGCCGTGATGGCTGGCGCTGACCGTGTTGAGGGGGCTTTGTTCGGCAATGGTGAGCGGTGTGGCAACATGGATATTGTCACCATGGCGCTGAACCTCTTTACCCAGGGAGTTGATCCTGAACTTGATTTTTCTGATCTGCCGCGTATTCGGGAGGTTTATCGGCGTTGTACCCGTATGGATATTCATGCCCGCCAGCCTTATTCCGGCGATCTGGTCTATACGGCGTTTTCCGGTTCGCACCAGGATGCTATCAGCAAAGGGATGAAAGCGCAACCCTCTTCTCCCGGTGGCTTATGGGCAGTGCCCTATTTGCCTATTGACCCTCAGGACGTTGGTTGTACCTATGAGGCCATTGTGCGTATCAACAGTCAGTCAGGAAAGGGAGGTGTCGCTTATGTTCTTGAAAAAGATTATGGTATTCAGATTCCGAAATGGATGCAGCCTGATTTTGCCGAGGCGGTTCAGGGCGTTGCCGATACCACAGGTGCTGAGTTGACACCCGATCAAATTCACGACCTGTTTCATGCGGAGTATGTGAAACTCAGGGAGCCGGTTACGCTCAAAAAGTGTCATATCACATGGGATGATGAGGAGCCGCGCCGTCAGGATGAAGAGGATACCACCATCAGTTGTGTTGTGCAAACCAAAGAGAGGGAGTTCAGCTTTGAGGCTCAGGGAAATGGCCCTCTTGATGCCTTTGTCAAGGGATATATCAGGGAGAGCGGACTGGATTTCAGTGTTGACGAGTACGCAGAGCATGCCATCGGGCGCAGTGCTGGCGCTCTTGCCGTTGCTTACATCAAGATTGTTTGTGCCGATGGCAGTCTCTCTTATGGTGCCGGTATTGATTCGAATATCAGCCTTGCATCAATCAAGGCGACAGTCAGTGCCCTGAACAGGCTTCCGTAACTGCAGCTCTTCCGACAGCTCTTGCCCGGACGCTCAGCCGCAGCCGTCCTGGCAAGAACCGGAAAGTCAACAGCAACCAGAAGCTTCGTGGTGGAATTTCAGGCGCTTGCCTGGCGTTTTTCCTGAAGCATCATGAACACGGCAAGAGCGACACCGGGCAACCAGCCGAGAAGCGTCAGAAGCCCGGTCAGCATAATTGTGCCAGCTTCTTTATTCGTTACGGCGGCAGGGGGAAGAATAACGGCCAGAATCCATCTGCGAATATCCATGTTGTCAATCTCCTTTTTTTTGTGAAATAATTGAGAATTTACGACTTATACCGACAACAAGCAATGCAAAAACGCTATCCACAGGTTTTTACATGCAGAGAGTTACGGTATTGCTTGGATTTTGATTGTAAAATTGTAAATTGAACTCCCTTCAGAAAATAATCATGGAGTAAAAAGAGTGCTCTTGATTTGTTGAACATAAATTGAAATAACTTGCTTACTACAGTTCATCCCGACGTGGAGTTGGATGATGTTGAGGTCATTGACGAACCGAATTTTAATAATCACAATACCTCTCCAGACCCGCCCAGTCCCTATGCTGATCTTGAAAAAAAGTATCGCAAAAACCGGTTTAACAAAAGCAAAGCTAAAAGCCCTTCAGACTATTTCAGTGTGAGTGGCGGCGGTGCACATCCGGTTTCCAAAAGTACGGACGGAAACAAGCAGCACAAAAGAAAACCGAAAAAGAAGACTTTTTCAAAGGTCTCCCATGTTTCTCCCGGAAAACGCAACCCGTAAGCGATTCTGCTCCGTGGGAGTGTGAACGTATGGTTTTTGAGATACAGGCACATCGGGGCGCAAGGTCGTTTTTCCCCGAAAATACCCTTCAGGCATTCTGTCATGCGGCGGCTCTTGGCGTAAGGGTTTTGGAGCTTGATCTTGTGGTTTCGAAAGATCATGAGCTTGTTGTTTCTCATGATCCATGGCTTTCTGCCCCACTTTGTTCTGATCCACAAGGGCATCCGTTGAGCATGGAAGACCGATGGCGCTATATCATGTACGAAATGCAGTATGCTGATATTTCCACTTTTGGCTGCGGTCTGCCTCATCCCTCTTTTCCCCTGCAGGGTCGGGTCGTTGCGTGCAAGCCGCTTCTTGCCACCGTTTTCAGGGAAGTTGATGCCTTTATGGCTTCGGGCGGGATGAAGGGGCGTATGATTTATAACCTTGAAATAAAGTCATGGCCTGACAAGGATGCTGTTTTTCATCCATCGCCCGACAAGTATGCAGCGCTTGTTCTCCAGCTCATTCAGGCAGAGGGGTTATCGTCCCGTGTGCGGATACAGTCTTTCGACAGTCGGGTGATTCGGGAGGCCTGGAAGTTGAATTCACAGTTATGCTATGGTCTGCTGATCGATCAAGCGAATCCGGTACCGAAATCTTTGCAAGCACTTGGCTTTGTGCCTCGGTATGTTAATCCCCATTTTTCGCTGGTTGACCGGGAAATGATGGACACTCTCCATAACCAGAACATGTTGGTGATTCCCTGGACGGTGAATGATGTCGAAGTGATGCTTGCCATGAAACGCCTTGGCGCTGATGGAGTCATTACTGATTACGCTGAACAGGCCATTGCTCTTTTCAGCGAGCCTCTCCCACCTTTTTCAATGCATTCAGCAGAGCATTAACTCTTGCTGGCACCCACTCCGGGATGTAGGCCTCTTTTTTTCCGGCGGGGCAGTAGATGATCATGTCTAAGGCATCAAGCACCGTCGGGACTTCTTTTCGGGTTTCATCGGTAAGAGTGATCTCCAGCAGAGCCTGTTTCAGCTCCCTCCGTGTCAAACCTCCCGGACTTTTTATTCCGGCCTCTTCAAGCACGGTGAAAAGCTGCTGCTTCATTGTTCCGGCAGAGTTGCCACTATCAGGCCTGACCTTTTCTGCAGAGTCACGTTGTGCTGTGGCTCTCTTCTGAAGTTGTTTTTTTCTTGCTCTTGTCAAGGCAACACCACAGAGCAGCAATACGATGATGATTGCGGTATTGGTGAGCAACGGGGAGAAGGTTTTCTTTGTTCCAGAGAATGGGTCAGCAGGCTCTTTTTCGTTCGTCATGGCACCTTGCACTGCCCCAGTTACTGTTATGTCAAGCGGCTTTGAAAGAAGGGTACTGAATTGTCTGGTTTCAGGATTGAAAACCACAAGAGAGAGTGACGGAATTAGAAAATCACCTGCTGACTGAGGCCAGGCAATGATTGTTGAGGTTTTGGAGCCTGAGCTGAGCGCTGACTCTTTATTGAGAGTTGTTGTTCGGTCGGGTGGGTTTTGTCGAAAACTTTCGGGGAGGTCAATTGCCGGAAGTTCAAGCGTCATCAGGCTGCCTGTTCCTGTGAGCGTGAGTTTCACTGTTAATGGTTCTCCAACCCTGAGATTCTGTTTATCGGTGAGAAGGGCAAGGGAAAAGTCACCGACGGCACCTGAGAACCCCGCCGGCACTGGTTCTGGAAGAGTGCGCGCGGAGATAATAATGGCAGGCGCTGTTATTGTTACACGGGTATCGGGCAGCTCATTTCCATTGCTCGTAACCTGTTGCTGCGGTATAACGCACTGCATATTGTAGCCTGAAACCGTGATACTCCCGCTCTGGATAGGCACCACTCTGAACTGCTTGACCATGGCGCTTCGGAAGCTTTCTCCCTGAATTGTTGTTGGAATGCTTTTGATGAAGCGGTCAGGGACGCTCTCTTTTGCCCATAAACCTTGCAGTGAAGGGTTGGTTTCTGAAGATATTTTTGGAGCAATATTTTTGAAATAGAGTGTGTACGTCAAGAGAATTTCCTGGCCAACATAAGGGCTTGTGCTGCTTGTTGAAGCAATAAGGAGTGGTTTATCCAGATTCCCTGATGCACCTGCACTTGCTGGAGCGCACAGGAATGCCATGACAACCCAGAAGAGAGTGCAGTACCGGTTAAGAGCGAAGCCTTTGTCCATAGCGATTATTTCATGAGTTCTCTGGATCGGGCCGCAGCGGCAGCAACTGTTTCTACCAGAATCTGCCTGATATTATTTTCATCCATGATCTTCAGTCCGGCTTCTGTTGTTCCGCCCGGTGTTGTGACATCCCGTTTGAGTTCATCAGGATTTTTTGTGCCTGAAAGTGCCATTTTTGCCGCACCGATCATGGTTTGTGCTGCAAGAAGAAGCGCTTCATTGTAAGAAAGGCCGCACAACCGTCCCCCTTCTGCCAGCGAGTCAAGGATAGAGAACATATAGGCCGGTCCGCTGCCTGAAAGCGCCGTAGCGGCATCCATCTGTGATTCATCAAGAATAATGACCTTGCCAATTGAGCGGAAGATCTCGCTTGCAAGGGCGACATCATCATCCGTCGCCATTTTTCCACGGCAGAGAGCGGTCATGCCTTCGCCAACAAAGGCTGGAGTATTGGGCATAACCCTGATGACTTTCAACGCTTCCATTGCATTTTTTCTGATAAACTCCGAGGAGATACCCGCTGCAACGCTGATCATAAGGTGATTGGCATTGAGCGACGGTTTCAGCTTTTCGAGCACCTCGGCAATCTGGTAGGGCTTGACCGCAAGAATGATGACTTGCGCCTTCCGGGCTACCTCTTCAATCGACAAACAGGGCTGAACGGGGTAATCGGCGCATATTGAGTCGAGCGCAGCAGGCTCCTTGTCAAAGCCTGAAAGAACAGTGTTTTCTCTTTTGCTGAGGCCCCCAATAAGAGCGCGAGCAATTCTCCCTGTTCCGACGAAGCCAATATGAAGATGGGTCATTATAAAAAGAATTATGGTGTATGAGACAGGTGCGTTTTATATGGAGGGCGGGTAACTGAAGTCATTTCTGCGGTGGCGCCGAAAAATAGAAGGGGAGCTGTTGTGCCACAGCTCCCGATCGCCATATTTATTTCGATTTATCCACCATGAAGGCGACAGCGTTTGTCACCGCTTCATCAGTCAGACTTGCATTGCCACCTTTTGCCGGCATCAAGCCTGCTTTGCCAGTGAATCCCTGAATTGAATTTTTCGTAACAACATCCAGACCCTTTGCGATACGCGGGATCCATGCAGCTTTGTCGCCAGGTTTCGGTGCGCCCATCATGCCTGCGTCATGACAACCAGCACAACTTGCGTCATACACCGTTTTACCTGCTGCCAGTTTAGGATCTGCCGGGGCTTCAGTTGCGGCAGGCGCAGCGGCAGGTGCAGCGGCAGGTGCAGCGGCAGGTGCAGTAGCAGGAGCAGGCTCGGCCACTTCTTTTTTGTCATCAGGAAATTTGAGTGAGGCAGGTGGCTTTTCAAGGCCGCATGCGCCAAGGCAAAGAAGGCTTACCGTCAATAAAGGCAGAAAGGGTTTCATAGTCATTTTCAGGAACGGTTTAGATTGTTGTGCCGGGTATGGTTTCAAAAATGTTGACAGACAGTTTAAATATTATTCGGCGTATGGCAAAATGGTTTTTTTGTACAGCTCTTTTCTTGCTGTTGTTTCAGGTCATGACGGGAGAGTCCGTAAAGGTGCGTGTAAAAGAGGTTGAACAACATCACCGCGCTTTTTGCTCTTGGAGCCGACATGCCTCTGATGACTGAGTTTTTCATGGTAAACACTTTGCGTGTCAGGGTGGAGTAGCTCTCAATAAAGGCATCGAGTGGAATATTTTTTGGAAGGTAAAGCATCTCCTGACCGAAGGAGTAACGATACGCAGTGATGTCGAGAGGGTCAAAGAGCAGTCGCCCCTCCTCCCTGAGCCTCTCAAAAACCTGTGTGCCTGGAGTAGGTCGCAAAATGTTGATGCCCGGCACGTCAAGCTTTGTTTCATGAATAAAATCAAGAATTGCGGCAGGGGTATCAATGGTATCGCCGTCAAGGCCGTAAATAAAGCTTCCATAGAGACTGATTCCTGCATCTCTGATGGATGTAATGGCCCTGACAAGTTCACCTGCCCTGTTCTGATTTTTTTTGTGGGCGTTGCGGCTTTTTGCCTCAATGCTCTCTATACCAACCAGGAGCGCCTGGCACCCCGAATTGGCGAAGGTTTCAAGCAACTCATGCTGCTGGCCGAGGGTTGTGGTCGCCTGCCCGAACCAGCGAATCTTCAGTGGAGTGAGTTTTCGAAAGAGTTCAAGCGCATAAACAGGGTCGGCATTGATGGAGTCATCAACAAAAAAGAATATTCGGCGGTCATCCTGCTGAAAGCGTGCCACTTCACTGACAACGTCGGAGACCGCTCTTCGCCTCAAGCTATGCCCGTTGAGGAGATGGACATTGCAGAAGTCGCAACTATACTGGCACCCTCGCCCGGTCTGTATAAGATTGGTGGTAAAGTATCGGCTTTTTATGAGCGATGTTTTTTTGACTGGTCTCGAACGTCCGAGATCGGGAAAGATGTCGGAGCGGTAGAGTGGTTTAAGCATGCCTGCCGCAAGGTCGGTGAGTGCCTCCTTCCAAAGATCGTCCGCTTCTCCTTGCACAAGCACATCGGCGTGAGGGCGGCATGACTCAGCAAAGAGCGTTACATGGGCACCTCCAAGAGCGACCGGGATTGCGGCGCTACGAAGTTTGTCGGCCAGAGCAAACGCATTCTTTGCCATGCCGGTCTGGACGCTGATTCCGACGAGATCCCATGGTTCGTTGAAGGGAAACTCTTCAAACCGCATGTCGCAAATCGACTGCTCAACTCCCGGTACCTCAAGAGAGCTGAGAATCATGAGCGAGAGTGGAGGAATGGCGAACTGGCTTTGCTTGATGAGAGTTCTGAGCGAACGGTTGAACCATTTGAAAAGAGGGTTTATCTCTTTTTCGCTGTAGAGTGAACGGGCTCCATCAACACCGCTCTCTGATGGAAGAAAAACCAGCAGGACTTTTTTTGTCGGGGGCATATCGCGCTTTACCAGTCCTGTTTGTTTTTGCTGCCCGGTGATGCTGATTTCCCTGCTCCTGAAAGCCTTCGCATCAGTGAAGATTCATCCTGTTGAGCATTCTCGAGCAGTCGATCCGCAATTCCCTTGCCAATGCCGGACTCTGGTTGATGAGAGCTTTTATTATTCTTTGTTGACGAAGATGATTGTTTTGGTTTTTCGAGTTCACTGAGATAACGGAGGACAATTTCATAGTTGATTTTTGCATCGCCATCACCAGGGTCGGTTAACAGTACACTTTTAAAGCAATTGAGCGATTGGCGGAACAACGCGCTTTTTTGTGCTTTTGCGCTGTTTCCGAGAGCCTGCATGGCAAGAGTATTGCCTTCGTTAAATATTGCCTTCAGCCGGTTCTCCCGGGGTTTGGTGTTGCTGGCAAAAAGTGTGCCTGCTTCAGGATATTTCCCTTGCATGTAGAGAGCGCAAGCAAGATTGAAACTGGCGGAGGCTCTCTCTTTGGGTTCGGGAGCAAGGGAGAGAAGCTGCCGAAAAACAGTTTCAGCTTCTCTGTAGGCGCGGCTTTCGTAGAGTGCATCAGCTTTCAGTTGCAGACGATAATCCCTGAGCATCTCCTGCATTGAAGATGCGAGCGCAACAACAAGCAGGAGAGAGTGCAGGAATATCATAGTAAAGGCGCCCCCGTGGCCTTAGTTGCCGAGGAATGCCTTCTGGACAGCACTGACACCAGCACCGATTTCAAAAGCGAAGTCGATCTCCTTCAGTGCCCGTTCAATGCCGCCAATGACGGTCAGCATATCAAGCTCATCGTAAAAGCCAAGATGAGAGATACGGAAAATCTTGTCCTTGTACTCATCCTGACCAGCAGCAACAGTGATGCCGTTGCTTTTTTTCAGTGCCTTGTTGAACGCTGACCATTTGACTCCTTCAGGAAGCCATACCGGAGTAACGGCAAACGAAGGAGAGTTGCTGAACAGCTTCATGCCAAGAGCGTTACATCCCTGACGACAGGCACTTGCGAGACTTTCATGCCGTTTCCAGATATTTTCAATGCCCTCAGCCTTGATCATCTGCAATGCTACATCAAGCCCGATGACCAATGAGACCGCAGGGGTGAAGGGAGTATCGTCGCCGGCATGGGCTTTCAGAGCTTTTTTCAGGCTCAGGTAATACTGCGTCATGCCACTCTGTCCCTTAATGATATCCTGTGCCCGCTCAGAAATGGCAACCAGCGCCAGACCTGGAGGCATCATCAGCCCTTTCTGGGAGCCAGTTATGCAGATATCAACGCCCCAATCGTCGAACAGGAACTCGTGAGCTCCGACCGCAGTAATCCCGTCAACAATAACCAGTGCTTCCGACTGTTCGCGAATCAGTGTGCTGAGAGCCTGAATATCGGCAGCCGTGCCAGTTGATGTCTCTGAGTGAGTCAGGCAGACTCCTTTGGCATCAGGGTGTTCCTTGAGCAGTTCCGCAAGTCGTTCGGGCTGAATGGCCGAACCCCACTGCACTTTTTCCTCAATACAGTTGCCTGTGAAGACGCGCACCAGCTCGCCCCACCGTTCACCAAACTTGCCGGAATTGACAGTAATGACCTTGTCGCCCTGTTTGAAGAGGCTCGAAATGGTGGCTTCCATACCGCCGGTTCCAGAGCAACTGAGCACAACAACCGGCTGGGTTGTTCTGAAAAGGTATTTGAGATCTTCATGAACCCTGGTCAAAATCTCCATGAACTCGGGGTTCCTGTGATGAATAATCGGAGCAGCCATGCGAAGCATGACATTTTCGGGCACCGGGGTTGGCCCCGGAGTAAATAATCTTTTTTTCATCTCTATAATAAAATGGGTTGAGTTAAATCCATAAGCGAGGTGAACTCCTCAAAAAGATAGTTCGAATCATGTGGTCCCGGTGCGGCTTCGGGATGGTACTGTACCGAAAAGCAGGGGAGTTGTTTGTGTTTTATCCCCTCAACGGTATTGTCGTAAAGATTGAGATGGGTCATTTCAAGCACTTCAGGGAGTGAATCCATGGTTACCGCAAAACCGTGATTCTGTGATGTTATCTCGATCTGACTGGTTTTTAGATTTTTAACAGGATGATTGGCACCGTGGTGGCCAAATTTCAGCTTGTAGGTTTCAGCTCCGAAAGCCAGCGAAAGCAACTGGTGACCGAGGCAGATACCGAAGATGGGCAAAGGCCTCGTGCTGTGGTTATAATCGACAAGTTTTTTGACGGTCTCAATGGCGTAACCGACCGCAGAGGGATCGCCCGGCCCGTTTGAGAGAAAAACCCCGTCAGGGTTGAGTGCGATTATCTCTTCTGCAGATGTTCCAGCCTTGAACACCGTCACCTTGCATCCCGCCTGGTGCAGCATACGAAGAATATTGGTTTTAATGCCAAAATCAATTGCGGCGACATGATAGCTGGCATCCTCTCGGTCAAGGATATAATTTTCAGTGGTGGTAACGGTTTTGACCAGATCCCGGCCCGACATTTCAGGGCTCTGAAGTGCCCGATTTCTCAGCGTTTCATCGCTCTCGTCAAGCACGGAAATAATGCCCCGCATAGCCCCTTTTTCACGGATCTCGCGCACAAGCCTGCGGGTATCAATACCGGCAAGAGCCGTGACCCCGGAATCCCTGAGCAAAGAGTCAAGACTTTGCGAGGCTTCATAGTTACTGTGGATGCGCGATACTTCGTGGACAATAAAGGCAGAGGCCCATATTTTTCCAGATTCGTTATCGGCTGGATTAATGCCATAGTTTCCTATCAAGGGATAGGTCATCATCACCATCTGACCAGCATAGGACGGGTCGGTCAGAATTTCCTGGTATCCGGTAAGCGATGTATTGAACACCACCTCACCCGTTGCTTCTCCGATATAGCCGAATGCGGTGCCTCTATAGACAGAGCCGTTTTCCAGTACCAGTTTTGCGCGTGTTGGCTGCATTATACTTGTTACTCTTTGGTCATGAGTTTATCGCCCGAATCCTGTTTGTCAATATTGGCAATGGCTGTTCGGTCGAACGTGATTTTTGTGGTATCACTGACCTGAACAAGAACAGTTTTCTTCTCTGTATCAATTCCGGCAACGGTACCATGAACGCCGCCTATGGAAACAACCTTGTCGCCTCGTTTCAGGCTGTCGAGCACTTTTTCACGGTCTTTTTGTTTTTTTTGTTGAGGGCGAATCATGAAGAAATAAAAGACAACGAAGATAAGGACTAACGGTACAATCTGAATCAACGGGTTTGGGGCCGCCTGACCTGCGACGGGAGGTGCAAAAAGAAACAGTGACAGTATAATATTGTGCATAAGATGGTCGTAATATTAAAAAAACCTGACAGCTTTTTGGCGAGCATTAATGTACTGTATTTATAGCCTTTGCTATATAATAAAACAAGTTACATTCTGGTCGTCACAAAAGTGCTACAATGGTATCGCATACCTTGTCTGTGAACATACAAAAAAGCTTGTTCATGGACACAAAAAAAAGCAATGCGCCACAATGATGTGGATGAGTGAGAGAGTTTCAATTCTTGTAGTTCTTCTGACCTCTTTACGGAAGCATCCTCTTTGCTGGCTTGAAGCCTGTCTGTTGCCTGCCCATGAAAAAAAGTTTCATCCAGAAGTTGCACAGAAAAAAAATATTTTTTTACTTGTCACGCTACTATGACTAACGAGGGAATAGCTTAGTTGGTAGAGCACAACCTTGCCAGGGTTGGGGTCGCGAGTTCAGGTCTCGTTGCCCGCTCACAAGCAGAAAAAGCCTCTCGTCAGCCTGCTGGCCAATATCTGCTTCTGCCTGATAACAGCGTTCAGTCATTGGTATGCTGAATGGCTGCCACCGATGACCGGTACTTAATTTTCTTTCTTCGAGCAGATCTCTTTTCACAAAAGGAACATTGAAATATTTGTTATATTCAGTCATATTTGCGGTAAATTGTCAGCCGTATACAACCTGATAACGTATCAGATTTGAAGTCGGTTATACCTGCGGCAACTGTTCAACAAATTGTAAAGATTCTTGACATTCTCCTTGATTCTTGAGCAGCTCTTTTTTTTGAAAAGTATTTTCCGAATAATGAAAACAACTGAAACCAAAAAGGGAAAAATATGAAAGCTTGGCGTTCTCTTGCTGCAATTCTGATTGCGACATCATTTTCCAGCGTCTCCTTTGCTGCTGATGTCGTCAAAATTGCTCTTACTGGACCATTTTCAGGTGGTTCTGCCCCAATGGGTGTTTCGATGAGAAATGGCGCAAAACTTGCCTTTTCAAGAATTAACCAGAACGGCGGAATTGATGTTGGTGGAAAGAAAATGAAAGTTGAGATCATCGAACGTGATGACGAGGGTAAAAATGACCGTGGTGCGCTTGTTGCCCAGGAGATTTCATCGATGGGCGATATCTCTGCTGTTATTGGCACGGTGAACACCGGAGTGGCTGTGATGGGGGATAAATATTATGTGGAAAAAGGGATTGTCAAAATCATCACACCGGCTGCCGGTAGCGCTTCGATGACTCAGTGGAACAAAGCTGGCACGAAAGATTTGCCGATTTTCCGGTTTGCAGCGCATGATGGCATCCAGGCACAGATGGTGGTGGAAGAGGCATCCAGGCTTAGGTTAAGAAAGGTGGCAATTTTACATGATGCAACCAATTATGGTGTATCCGGTCGCGACGATTTGATCGAACAGATAAAAAAACAGGGCAACCGACTGCAAATTGTTGCTGTCGAAAAGTTTGCTATTGGCGACAAAGATATGACTGGTCAACTTATCAAGGCAAAGTCTGCCGGTGCACAAGCAATCCTGATATGGGGTATCGGACCTGAGCTTGCGGCAGTAGCTTCCGGGAAGGAAAAGCTTGGCTTCAAAGTGCCGCTGATCGGCGGATGGACTCTCTCAATGAGCAACTTTATTGACACGGCAGGCGCAGCAGGTAACGGTGCTCTCATGCCGCAAACATTTATTGAAGATGAATCTATTGCAAGAGCCAGACCATTCATCCTGGCATACCGTAAAACATACGGAGGTTCAAAAATTCCCTCTCCAGTCTCTGCTGCCCAAGGTTATGATGCCGCCATGCTGCTTGCTGAAGCCATTCATGAAGCTGGTTCCACCAACCCATCAAAGATCAAATCAGCTCTTGAAAACTTGAAAGTTACCGTAAAGGGGGCTATTGCTGACTGGAAAAAACCATGGGCAAAGTGGGATCCTTCAAATGGGGAAACCCATGAAGCTTTTCGTCGTTCTACAACAGTTATGGGCAAAGTAAAAAACGGGCGGGTTGTGCTGGCTAATCCTGCCGACAAAATAGTACTGGAAAGATCGGGTACCAGATAATCACTGACTGAGGTCGCTACTGCTATGGATGCACAAACATTGGCTCTTGCCCAGATGGCTGTTTCAGGTGGGTTGATGGGCTTGGCTTATGCGCTGGTGGCATACGGATTTCAGTTGACGTATGCCGCTGGCAAAGCGGTGAATTTCGGCCAGGGCGAATTGGTTATGCTTGGTGCATTTGCCGGCATTTCACTGACTGGTCTTGGTCTTCCCTACTGGCTTTCTGTCGCAGGAGCAATGGTCGTTGGAGCTGCGCTTGGATGGTTTGTGGAGCGTGTTGCTGTGCGTCTTGCCTTGCAACAGCGCAATGAAGGATGGATTCTCCTCACCATTATTGTTGGTCTGTTTGGTGTCTCTGCCGCAGAGAATATCTGGGGGCGTGATGATCTGCCCTATCCAACTCCATGGCCTGATGCACCACTTGAGTTGTTCGGCATATCAGTCACCTGGCCAGAACTGGCCATTGCAGCAGGCGCAGTGGGAATGATGATGTTGGTGGAGCTTGCCAGGCGTTATACTATGGTGGGAATTGCTGTCCAGGCTGTCAGCGCAGATCAGGATGCGGCAGAGCTATGTGGCATCCGTTCGCGTTCAGCAATTTCCCTTTCGTGGGCAGTCTCCGGAATTGCGGCAGCATTTGCAGGAACTGTCGTTGGCCCTGTAACAACGGTTGGCCCCACTATGGCTGCTGCGTTAACACTGAAAGCATTTTCAGTAGCTGTGGTAGCAGGTTTTGATAGCGGCTTTGGACTTATTATTGCCGGCATTGCCTTGGGAGCTGCAGAAAATCTCTCCGGTTTTATTTTTGGAAGTGGATGGCGTGAGGTACCTGGCCTTTTTCTGCTTATTCTTGCTTTGGTACTTCGACCACAGGGAATCTTCGGGAAAAAAATTATTAAAAAAGTTTGACGGTGAAAGCCTTGTTTGCCACAGTGAATCTGGGAGTAAGGGAGAATACCGCTGAACGGATTCTACGCATAGCATTATTCATCGGACTTGCACTCTTTCCGGTACTCTGGCATGGCCAATATGCTCTTGGCCTTCTGACACTGATGGCGGTTTACGGAATACTCCTCATTGGTCTTGACGCAACAGTTGGATACCTTGGACAGGTAAACCTTGCACAGGCTGCACTGTTTGGGCTCGGTGCCTATGGCGCTGGTCTGTCACTTCAGGTGAATGCTTCGCTTCCGGTGGCACTGCTCGCAGGAATCGTAGCGGCTTTGCTGCCCGGGGTTGCGCTGGCGTTGCCAACGCTCAGGCTGGAAGGTCCGCAATTCGCTTTATCCACACTCTCTTTTGCTACCTTGTCGGTCATTATTCTCAATGAGTCCGAATCAGTCACCAATGGTGCCTTGGGAATGTCGATTGTGAGGCCTTCATTATTTACGATTGTTCTGGACGCAAGAGGCTTCTATTGGTTGTGCCTGCTGTTCTTGTCTGCAACTTGGTGGGCCTCACAGCTATTGCTGAAATCTCGCTTCGGGCTTGCCATCGAGGCATTGCACGATTCTCCTATAGCTACTGATTCCTTGGGAATAGGAACCCTCCGCCACAAGGCGCTTGCGTTTGCATGGGGAAGTGCACTGGCTGGTATGGCCGGAGCTTTACATGCAATGAATTTTGGATACCTGCAGCCAGCAGCCTTTGGGTATGACTTGATGGTTATATTATTGCTTGGGGTAGTATTTGGAGGTCGAAGAAGCCAATGGGGCTCGTTTGCCGGAGCCGTTGTTATTGCCATGCTGCCCAACCTCCTCTCAAACCGAATATTTTTTTCCGGCCTTGCCGCTCTTGGCTGTATCATGACACTTGTTCCTGTCAGCCGCACATTGCTATCAAGAAAGCGCCTGTCATTCACTGAAATTGCGCCGGCAGCAGCATTGATGGTAACACTGTTTCTCGCTTTTTTTGTTCCAAATGTAGAAGAATGGCGCAAAGGCATATTTGCACTTTTTCTTTTTGCCTCGGTTGTAGGCCTTCCTGATGGGCTTGCTGTTGCTGTTGCAAAAACATTGCGCCGATTAATACATTTTGCGCCAGATCCCCTGCCACAAGCAACTGGTGGCCTGCAGCCAACTGAAGTGGCTTCGGGGGCTGCCTTGCGAGTCTTGAACCTGAGCAAATCTTTTGGCGGTGTAAGAGCTGTGGATAACATCACGCTGGAAATTAATCAAGGAGAGATTCTCGGTTTGATAGGCCCTAACGGATCTGGCAAAACAACATTTATTAACCTCATATCCGGTCTTTATGCTCCTGATGCGGGTTCAGTGGAAATAGCCAATACTCGACCAAGGCCTGGCAAACTTATGTCCGCCTTTGCGGCAGGAGCTGCCCGTACTTTTCAAAATCTGCAACCATTTTTTGGCCTGACGGCACTGGAGTCCATTGTAGTTTGTCAACGTCATGGCGGACTGCAAGAGGCTATGGGGTGGTTGAGTGCCGTCGGCCTTGAACATAAGGCCAGGTTACTCTGTTCGGAGATGTCATACGGTGAGCTGCGCTTTCTGGAGATTGCAAGAGCCCTTGCCACCCGCCCGCGTCTGCTGATGCTTGATGAACCGGCGGCGGGAATGTCCATGCCGGACATTGCCAGACTTGTCGATATTGTGGCCTTGATTAAACGGTCAGGAATACCGGTTCTTCTCATTGAACATCATCAGGATGTTGTATCAGAACTGTGCGATCGGGTGGCCGTGATGGACGGTGGCCGTATGATTGCACTGGGCTCCCCTGCCCAGGTTCGTTGCGACCCGAAAGTCATTGAAGCATATCTTGGAACCGATGATACGATCTCAAAGGGCAGATCTGAAAAGGAGAACCAGCCATGCTGAAATCAGAAAACCTGCGCGCAGGATATAATGGCGACGATGCTGTCAAAGGAATTTCGATAGAGGTACCTGAAGGTTCTTGTGTTGCACTGGTTGGAGCAAACGGGGCAGGCAAGAGCACACTGGCCAAAGTTCTTTGCGGTCTTGTCAAACCACGATCAGGAAAAGTGTTCTTCAACGGAGAAGAGATAACCGGACTTCCCGCAAGCGAGATCGCAAGACGTGGGTTGTGCCTTTGTCCCGAGGGGCGGCATGTTTTTGCACCACTTACAGTCGAAGAAAACCTGCTGCTTGGAGCTTATCCGCGTCTGCCTTCATTCGGCCCTTTTCGCCGTGCAGCTTCCAGAGACCTTCAGCGTATATACAGCATATTTCCAAAACTTGGAGACCGTCTTTCCCAGCAGGCTGGCAGCCTCTCTGGCGGGGAGCAGCAGATGTTGGCTATTGCACGAGCCCTGATGGGGCAACCTCGTTTTATGATTCTGGATGAACCTTCAATGGGGCTCGCACCGATAATAGTAAAGGAGGTATTTGAGGCTATCTGTTCACTCCGCGTATCAGGGATAACTATTCTGCTTTCTGAACAGTTTGCCAAAATCGCTCTGCGAGTCTCTGATCGCGCCTATATCATTGAACAAGGAAGCGTCATACTGGAGGGAACAAGCAAGGAACTCGCAAAGAACCCTGCCGTAATTACTGCATATCTTGGTTGATGCATAACAACCACCGGAATTGAGCGATTTTGCATTTTCCATGGCAAGCAATTCTGTTGAACCATTACGAACTTTCTGGAAACGGTGAAGGAATTCATTGGGCAGATCTTGATGAATAAAGTGGACCCCAAAGTGTATTCTGGAAGGTATCGCATTTTGCTATAGTAGAAGTTCAAGCTCTTTTTCGCAAAGCTGGAACATAAAATCTTCAGGAAATCGTTTGCTGTTGCGTTTGACCTGTTCGCGAAGGCGTATGGTTTTGACTCCATAAAGTTCTGCCAAATCTCTGTCAAGCATTACCTGGACACCCCTGAACGTGTAAATCTTTTTCTGTAAATCCGTTTCAGTGGAAAGCAACGTAGTATGCATTGGCTCACTCTCCATAACTCAGCCTCCCTCTTTTTATCACAATCATCAGTAGTAGTTTATGGAGTTTCAACAATGAGTTTCTATTTTTGTTTGACGGGTATGATTTTAAAATAAAAAAGTATCGTTAAAATACTTAATTGCGTTCCGGTTTACCACAAGGGGGCACATATTCGTCAAGAATCTGGATTTGACGTATATTATAAGGGCAGAAGAGAGTATAAAATGCCGAGCTGGAGCTCGGCGCTCCCGGGGGGAGAGAGAGCTCTCAGTCACGCCCTCTTGGTGCTGGCGGGAAAGCTTGCGTAGGGTGCCACATTGTAGCGGTATTCCGCCTTCATTCCGCGCGAGAGTTTCAGTCCGGCAAGTGTGGCAATCATTGCAGCGTTGTCGGTAGAGTAGGTGACGGCGGGCAGATGCAGTGCAATGCCTTCTTTGTCGCAGGCCTCTTTCATGGCTTTCCGTAGCGCGGAGTTGGCACTCACACCGCCAGCAATTGAGACAGCCATGACGTTTCTGCTGCGAGCTGCCGCAATGCTCTTTTCGACCAGCACGCCGACGATGGCCGCCTGAATTGAAGCGGCAATGTCTGCTTTATGGCACTCGATGAACTCCGGGCTTTGTTTTTGCAGCCAGGTGAGGACGGAGGTTTTCAGGCCCGAAAAGCTGAAATCAGAATTTCCGTGCCAGCTTTTACTGCTCTGCGATCGGGAGGTGAGCGCCCTGGGAAACAGGTGAAAGGTGGGGTCGCCTTTCTCGGCAAGTTTGTCTATGACCGGGCCAGCAGGGTAGGGGAGGCCGAGCATCTTGCCGGTTTTATCGAATGCCTCTCCTGCGGCATCATCAAGCGTCCGGCCAATCACCTTATAGGAGAGATCGGGCTCCACAACCGAAAGCAGGGTATGGCCGCCGGAGACGGTCAGGGAGATATAGGCTCCTTGAGGGGCGTTGTGCCCATAACCTTCATTAATAAAAGGAGAAAAGATATGAGCCTCGATGTGGTTGACCGGCACAAAAGGCACTTTGAGCGCATAAGCCATGCCCTGGGCAAAACAAAGCCCAACCATAACAGCACCGATTAAGCCGGGGCCAGCAGTCGCCGCTATGACATCCAGTTCATTTTTTGTTATATTGGCCTGAGTTACGGCAGCATCAACAATTGAAACAATAAGTCGTTCATGTTCTCTTGAAGCCAGTTCCGGCACAACGCCGCCAAAAGAGGTGTGACAAAGCTGTGAACTGACGACGTTTGAGCGTACATTTCCGTTACAAAGCACGGCTCCCGATGTTTCGTCGCAACTGGTTTCTATGCCTAAAATATTCATGGTCTCCTTTATTTCAGAAAATCTATGGGCAAAAGTAACAATCCGGGCAACAAGAGCAAAGCCCCTGTCAAAGTAAGCATTCTTCACCTGCTTTTGATTCTGGCCGGTGCGAATTGTATCATGTTGTTTGCTCCCAATGTCGGGATGCTCAACAGCTTTCTTTATATTCCTGATCTCTATACCTGGTCGGCATCAATTGTCGGGGTTGCTCTGCTGGTTTTTGGTTTCAACGGTCTTTATAAACAATAAAGAAAATATTCAGGCAACAAGATAGAAGAAGGATGCACTATGCAGCTTGCCGTAGAACTGGAGGAACTGGGAACGCAGATCATTGAAGCTTCCCGTTTTCTCGAACATGCAGAGGAAGAGCTTTCCCTGAGGATTATAGGCCAGCGCGATGTGATCAGGCGGGTCTTTATCGCGATGCTGGTCAACGGTCATATATTGCTCGAAGGGGTGCCGGGTCTTGCCAAAACGCTGATTGTCAGCACCTTTGCCGCAGCAATGAACCTGAAGTTCCAGCGTATCCAGTTTACCCCCGACATGCTTCCGGCAGATCTTGTCGGCACCATGATTTATAACCCAAAGGATCTGGAGTTTTATCCTCGCAAGGGCCCGGTTTTTGCCAACGTGATACTTGCTGACGAAATCAACCGTTCGCCCGCAAAAGTGCAGTCGGCTCTGCTTGAAGCCATGCAGGAGAGGCAGGTTACCATTGGCAGTCAGACCTTTCCCCTGCAGGAACCCTTTATGGTGCTGGCGACACAGAACCCTATTGAGCACGAAGGCACCTACATTCTTCCTGAAGCCCAGGTTGACCGGTTTATGATGAAGGTTATTGTTGATTATCCCTCCTATGACGAAGAGCTTGAAATCATGCTTCGATCGGCCACCAATGCTGGCAAAGTACCGGTTAAACCAGTGGTGAAGTATGAGGATATTTTTCGGGCAAGAGCCTTGATCGACCGGATTTACGTTGACCCAAGGGTACAGCGCTACATCGTCGATCTTGTTGTGGCGACAAGAAAACCTGCACAGTATGGTATGCCAGAGCTTGAAAGTATGATCGAATACGGTGCCTCTCCGAGAGCATCGATATTTCTCCTTCTGGCGGCCAAAGCGCATGCATTTTTGCAACATCGACCATATATCACCCCGGAGGATGTCAAGGCAATTGTCTACGATACTCTTCGTCACCGTATAAGGCCCGGATACGAAGCGGAAGCTGAAAACATGAAACCTGCCGACATTATCAGGCAGATCCTGCAGCATGTGCAGGTGCCCTGATACGCTGCGGAAGAAAAAAGCGTGGAGAGAAGTATGGGAAAGAGTGAAGAGTATCTGAAGGAGATCCAGCATATTATCAGGCGGGTTGAAATCCGTTCGAAGCGCATGGCCAGCGAGTTGTTCAGCGGCGAATACCACTCTTCGTTCAAAGGCAAAGGCATTGAGTTCAGCAATGTCCGTGAATACCAGTACGGCGATGATGTCCGTTCGATTGACTGGAATACCTCTGCCCGCAAGCACGAGTTGTATGTCAAGATATTTACCGAAGAGCGGGAGCGGAGCCTGTTGCTTGTTGTTGATGCATCGGCCTCCATGCTTTTTGGGAGCAGGGGGCATCGCAAAAAGGATCTTGCGCTTGAAGTGAGTGCTGTGCTTGCTTTCAGCGCTCTTCAGAACAACGACAAGGTTGGGCTTCTGGTCTTTACCGACCGGGTTGAAACCTATATTCCACCCCGAAAAGGGAGGCATCATGTGCTCATCATTCTTGAAGAGCTTTTTCGGTTGAAGCCTCAAAGCCGAACAACCAATATAAACGCAGTCCTCTCCTTTATACGCTATACCCGAAGGCGACAAGAGATTATTTTTCTTTTGACTGACCTTGTCGACAGTGACTATGCAAAAGGGATGAAATTGTTGAATACCCGTCACGATTTTATTCTGGTGCACATCAGCGACCCGCTCGACAAAGCACTTCCTCTCAGTGGATTGCTTGATCTTGAAGATCCGGAAACGGGTCTGCGCTTTACTGTTGATGCTGCAAGTCGCCAGGAAATTGCGCGTTATCGTCTTGAGCAGTCACGTCAGCACGAAGAGCTGCGGCTACGGCTTCGGCGTATGCGCATTGACTCGGTGTTTCTTGATACCGATCGCTCCTTCATCGGCGATTTGAACTCTTTTTTTCGGTATCGTGAACGCAAGGTTTGAACGGCATACAGCGGGGCTTCTTATACGGCATCTTTTCCTGCTGTTGTTGATGTTTCTGATGAGCCTCCTGACGGTATGTTCAGCAGCAGAGGGCAAAACGGAGCCGCCATTGATAACGGTGATGGTAACACCCGACAGCGTTCTTGTCGGCGACCGCATTCACTGCATCATCAACATCCATCACTCCGACAGAGAGGTCGCCACGCTTGAATGGCATGACGCGATCGACACCCTTTCGTCTCAATCGTTCAAGATGATCAGCAGAAAACACATCTCTTCCACTCCGTTTCCTGGTAGCCGTCAGGAGAGGTTCGAGCTTGAACTTGCCGTTTTTGGCGCTGGCCACCAGCCTCTTCCACCGGTGACTGTGGCGCTTCGTGATATCAACGGCAGAGTTACTAAAAAAGTCGTATATACCCCTCCCATATCAGTGTTTGTTCGCGCACTCACCGACTCCTCAATGCGCGATCTCACCCCTCTCAAGCCTCCGCTGAAGCCGCAGATTCCCCTTCTCCTGATCATGCCGGTTATTCTTGGAGTCTGTGGTGTCGCAGTGCTGGTGCTTCTCCTGCTTTTTTTGCTGAAACGTCTTGTGCGCAGAGGTGCTGAAAACGTTGACTCCAGTCAGGTCGCCCAGCGAAAGCTCCGCAAACTCGGTTCAAGCCTTTCAGCGGGAATGCCCCCCCACGAATGCTATGAAGAGCTCAGCAACATTATGCGCTCTTTTCTCGAGAACCACTACCGTATCAGAGCGCTTGAAGCTGTTACTCAAGAGATTGAACGTGATTTGAAAAAGCTCGGCATCGCAGGTTTTGAAAACATCATGAACCTTCTGAAGCAGGCCGATCTTGTCAAATTTGCTGATAGCCGCCCTGACGCAGAAGAGTCCAGGCAGTCGCTTCATAAAGCATCAGAAGTAATCCGCTCAACCCGTCACTCCCGTCCGCCGGAGGAGTGAGAGGGTTCTTACTCTACCAGCGTTCAGTCACTTTTGCGGTAAGCGCTGAGAAAAAGAGCTGCCAGTTTACTGCCAAAGTGCAGAACTTCGCGATCAGCAAGTATTGAGAGTATCTGACCTGTTATTCGCCCAGGGTTATTTCTCAGCCACTCGTTTCTGTAGAGGACACTCATGAGTTTGTCCATGGAGACGGCGCAGGCAGATGCGACCAGTTTGTCAAGTTTGATTTCCGGGCCAGCAATGGTTGGCAGTGAAGAGCCGTTCTGGTGCAGTGTCATGGTGAGCACCCTGTTGCCATTACGTTCGAAAAGGGTAAAATCAATACATCTCGCTGGTGAGTGCAGGATACGGACGTGCAGAGGCTCAGGAAGCGGTTTGCACGAAGCGGCAGCGGGTTGCTCTATTTCGCCATGCTTCTGTTCGAGATAGAGTTGAAGGGCATTAAATAAAAGGTCTCTGATCTGCTCATTCGAGTTGTTTTTGTTGATGCGCAGAAGAAAACAGAGCTGAAACAGGTCAATCATAAAACTGAGAAGCACAGCTTTGGCGCTATTGCGTTTCATCACTGAGCGATAGCCATTGAAGGCGACATTGCAGTAGGCCAGCATCGCGACGAGAGTGTCGGTGTCCATAGTTCGGGTTGCAATAACCGGGCAGTAGTTATTGTAGAGGTCCCAGTCAAATGAGCGGATTTTACCCTCGTCCTTGTACTCTTTGAAAATACCGGTACCGGGATATGGAGTCATGATCATAAAGAGAGCTTGTCGGAGGCCAAGTGATCGGGCAAACTCTGGATAGGCGAGGGTGTCCTGAATGTTTTCTGTATAGTGGCCGATAATAAAATACCCTTCTGCGCCGACATTGTTTTTTTTGCAGAGTTCAATGGCTTTGGCGACATCGTTGAGGCTGTTTTTCTTGTTCATGAGTGCAAGCGTAGCTTCACTCGGGCTTTCAATGCCAAGACCTACTTTGCTTAACCCTATTTTGCGAAGCTTGTCGAGAATCCGTTCAGCTCTTACCAGATCTTTTGCCCTGCTCTCCGTCATGATCCTGAAATTGGTCAGTCCTCTTTCGATCATCATGTCGCAGATTTTTTCTGCCCGCCCAATGTTGGTGAGGAAGTTTGCATCCCAGATTTTCAGGAGTTTTTTGTTTTTTGGATCGTGCAGCAGGGCGATCTCTTCCACAACATTTTCGGCGCTTCGTCCTCTCCAGCCTTTATGCATCTGGTCATTGGCGCAAAAAGAGCAGCTCCACGGGCATCCTCTGGAGGTATAGATGGTGTCAATGGAGTAGGCGTTGCCTTTTTCTCCATAACGATCGGGACGTAGACTGCGGAGCGGAAATCGGATGGAGTCGATGTCGGTGATAACTGGTCTCGGCCCGGTATGAACAATGCCCCCACCCTCCCGATAGGCGATGCCCTTCACGTCACGGGAGGGGCCTTTGAGCACAAGCTCCCGGAAGGTCTCTTCTCCCTCTCCGATAACGACAACGTCAACACAGGAGAGTTTCAGGACTTCCTCGGGCAGTGCGGTTGGATGAAAACCACCCATGACGACAAACGCGCCGGATTCTTTGGCAATGCGGGCAAGTCGTTCAGCCTGGTTGAAAGCTCCTGTCATTGAGGAGATAGCAACAAGATCTACTTGGCGTTTTTTGAGAAGTGAGCGCATGCTCTCGAAAATCCCGTCATTGTAAAAATTATCAGGCATGACCAGACTTTCAACATCATGCTCGACGGCAGCCCCAAGGTAACAGACACCGATACAGTCGGTGATGAAGCGGGGAAAAGGTGCTATGATGGTCTGCGGAGCCTCAACAAGACAGATGTGCTTAAAGTATGCCATAAAATTCCGGGCTTTGACAGTAGATGACCGACAAAATAAAAACGGAAGATACGCATTACTGAGGTTTTTTCTATAAGCCTTATCCGTTGAGCCGGGCGTGTACAAAGGAGCGGCCTCTCGCTAAAGAGAGACCGCTGAGGTCAATATTTATGCTACTTTTACGGCTTCACACAGGAGATGGCCGTATTTTTTGACCGTGCGGACATCGCTGAAACCGAGTGGTTCAAGAATTTCCTTGTAGCGACCCTGCTGCTTGAAGCCAAGTACTGAAAAAGGCAATCCTGCGCCCAGAATATAGTGGCTGAGATAATCAAAATTAGGCTCTTCGGGATCATCGATAATCATGTCGAGAATAAGTATTTTGCCACCTGGAGCAAGAGCTTCCCAGGCTTTTTTGCATAGCATAGAGGTCAATTGCTCGTTGGCCGAGTAGAGAATTCTGCAAAACATGACGACATCGGCCTTTGGGTAGGCATCTTTATAGATATCGACGGCTACGCCTCTCAGACGATCACCTACCCCTTTTTCCACAGCATTTTCATTCACCAGATCAACGGCACCGGGCAGGTTCAGAATAATGGAATCAAGCTGAGGAAATTTTTTCAGGAGGGCGGCTGAAATATCACCGATTCCGCCACCGACATCCACAAGGTTTTTAGCCGATGAAAGATTTGCCTCTTCGAGGAGCAGCATGATGGCAAAATGGGCATTACTGCGGTGAATTTCTTCAAAATACCAGTTGTCTTCCCGTGTTATCGGTGGATAAGGTACTTCTGCCCGGAAGTTCATCTTTCCCCTGACGGCATCAGCAATTTTCATATAGAAATTTTCTGAAAGGTGTGCCATGGCTTTTGCTACCGGAATCATATAGAGGTTTGGCTGCTCAGGAATTGGCAGAAACACGGCTTTTGCAAAAGGGGTCAGGCTCCACTTTCCACTCTCTTCAGTAGTAATCTCCATTTGCTTCAAGGTCTCAAGCAGCATGAGAAGTCTGCTGGGAACTGCGCCAGCCAGGGTGGCCAGTGTCTCTGTATCCTTTGCTTCATCAGCAAGGTGTGAAAAAAGATCAAGTTCAAGAGCAGCCTTAAAGCATCCACACTCCACAAGACTTTTAAAAATAAGTTCGTTGGCCCTGTGGTTATGTTTCAGTAACTCGTTGGCGTTCATAGTGTAGTAGTGCTGAATAGTTATTGAAAATTAAATTGTTGTTCTGAAAGAGAGAATCCTGTTCAGAGCGTTGAACGTCCGATCCGTAGATGCTGGAATCATGCAGCTTTTATTTTTTGATGAAATTATCCTGCTCAAAAGTATCCAGTTGTTCTCGAAGATTTTTTCTGAATGCAAGACTGGTGACAAGATTAAGTAATTTATAAGGATTCACTCTCACCCTGTTGGCAATGTTTTTCCATGAATAGGCTTTGTAATAGGTGGTCATGAACTTATGCTGAAACTTTACAGAGTCGTAGATGTCCGAACGAATGACAAGATTCATGGCGTTGTATTTCTCCCAGTTTTCATCGGTAATCCACCCTTTATCCTTGTATTCCCAGTACATTGAAGTTCCAGGATATGGTGTGATAATCTGGAAAATCGGCATAAAAATATTGTTTTTGCTGACAAATTGTGCCAGATCATCCAAATCTTCGTAACTGTCGAGAGCCGGGTTTACCAGAAAATTTCCCTGAACATTCAGTCCGGCCTGACGGCACTCCTCAATGAGACGGGAGAACTGGTCGGCTGAATTGACATGGCCTTTGTTATAGGCTTCAAGGGTGCTCTGTTTTATGGATTCGAATCCGACCAGCACCATAATGCACCCTGCTTCCACGAGCCTTCTTACTGTCTCTTTGTCTTCCAAAAAATTGATACTGAAAAAAACGCTGAAGTTGATATTGCACTCTTTAATCAGTTCAAGCGACTCCCATAACCGCTTTTTACTGACACCGAGGTTCTCATCACAAAGCATGAACCAGGGCTTTGATGATTTTTTTGTTGCTTTAAAAAAAACTTTTTTGGCAGTCTCAATCTGTTTTTTCAGTTCATCGGGTTTTTGTGCACGATAAAGTTTGCCTGTAAAATTCGGGGTAACGCAGAATGAGCATTCGTAAGGGCAGCCTCGAGTGATGTAAAGAGGAATTGATTTTGTTCCATCAACTTTTTCGCGTTTTGAGGCTTTTGCAATTCTTTCGTAATCAAGAGGAATAATTTCCTTGACTGGTGGAAATTCTTTGGAGTCGTAGAGTGGCTTTAAACGGTTGTGAGCAACATCCTCAAGAACGGTCAGCCAGAGGTTCTCTGCTTCCCCGCAAACAATGCAGTCAGCATGGGCACTGGCTTCGTCGATATTGAAGGAGATATGCAGGCCGCCGAGAATGACTTTTTTTCCGTTTTGCCGCAGCCTGTCAGCAATTTCATAAGCCCTGGTAGCATCGATGGTTCTTGATGTTATGCCTACAACATCGTAATCCCCGTCATAATTGACAACATCGCCGAAATGTTCGTCGACTATCTCGATATGGTGTCGTTCTGGAGTAAGGCTTATAAGAACTCCTATTGCCATATTAAACAATGGCTTCTGGTTTGTTTTCGAATCTTTTTTCCCTTTTGGGGCGATAAGGAGGAGCTTTAGTGGTTTTGTTTTTTCATGTTCAGGATGGCTCATGCTCGAGTTCTTTTTATAATGCTGTTGTATCAACGGTTTTTAACTGCCAATCAGTTAAGAGTCTTGTTATACTCTTTTTGCATTCGACTCTGCTGATGTTGGTTGAGATCAAAAGGAATGTGAAGCCACTTGTCCTTGAAGACGGCATTCCCCGGTTCCAGTCCAGTCAGACTGATGGGAAGGGTGATGATTTTGCGTTGATTGCCGATGTGAACAAACAACTCATCACCGGTTACCCAAACGTCGATATCGACAGGATTGGCAAACATCAGCTTTAACTGAACCTCATAGACATCCCTGTTCCTGACAAACTTGATCGGCGGTTCGTCATACATCATGTCGGAAGGATCGGTATCACCGTACATATCCCTTGCAAACTGTTCAAGTGCCTTGAGGCCGACAATCTCCTGCTCATACATCCTCAGCTTTTTAACAGGCAGCGGAGAGAAGCCTTCCTCAATCTCACCAAGGTATTTCTGCTGAATGCTTTTCCACTTTTCCAGATATCCGCTGTTCTCATTGGTATCAAGCAACCGGTTAACAAGCACCATATCTACTTTGAACCCATAGAGATTCAGGTAAGTCAGTGCTCGCATCGTCTCCTTGATCGACATTTTTTCAGCGTTCATAACGAGTCGAACTGTCGACTTGTTGTTATCCGTCAGGATCTCCCGGATACCTTCAAGCTCATCAAACACCTGGTCAACAGAATCAAGAGCATCATCAGGAGGAATATAACTTGCGATTTTGTCCGACATTTTTGAAAGTGGCTTGCTGAGCGGTCTGACAATATATTTGGTGACATTTTTCACGGCTTTCATGCCCCAGGCGAGCGTATCGGGAAGAGAGAGAAGGCGCAGTGTTTCGCCGGTTGGAGCAGTATCAAGCACAAGGACATCATAACGACCGGAGGCTTTATAGCGCTTTATTCGCAGCAGTGAAAACAACTCTTCCATACCCGGCAGAATAGTCATTTCATCAGCCACAACTCCAGAAACGCCCTGAGCCATGAAAATCCTGGTATAAAACTTCTGGACAGACTGCCAATTCTCCTTGAGGTCAACATAAGGATTGACCTCAATGGCATGAAGATTCTCCCTGATCCTGGTTGGTTCAGCGCCAAGAGGAAGGTTAAACGAATCCGACAGGCTGTGTGCTGGATCGGTTGAGAGGACAAGAGTACGATAGCCCAGCTCAGACAAGCGTACAGCCGTAGCCGCAGAAACGCTGGTTTTACCTACTCCGCCCTTTCCCGTAAATGTTAGAATACGCATGACCGGATTTTTATTTTTGGAATATCCAGAAAAAAAATCAGAAACGCCGGGCAACCAAAAGCGTCTCTGTCAATGAGCTGTTTGAGTGTTGATGCACTTGAGTAAAAATAGAGTAGAGAGGCGACAAAATATTCTTTTCAGAAATCAATGTTCAGTTCAGATTTGATTTGATTATAATCGTTTTTTTAACATAAAACAAATACTAATCGCTTATGACATTATATACTTACTATAGGAATCAAAGCTTCTTCCAGATTCGTGCGCAGTGTCGCAGAGATGGTATATGGTAACACACTTGTTCTAAATTGACGAAAAATTTATATTGTCGGTCAGGGATGGTTTTACATCTCGACACATTCACACAGAATAAATAATAATCAAAGAGAGCAGGAGTGATATGTTAAAAGAAGCTGGGGGTTTGGCGGGTGGTGCTTTGATATTTTCTCCTCTTGGTATGCCACTCTTGTTTCACGGATTAGCCGGTGTTGTTGTTGGTGGCGCAGGCCTTTTTGTTGCAGATGCTGTTTTGAAGCAAGTGGTTGAGGGTGCAAGTAAACTCATTCCTCAATCCAGGACTCCTGGGTCAGGGGAACAAAACCCTGATTCGAGAAGTGCGGTGTAACTTGTCGACACGGTGATTGGGGGCTGATTTAAAAAAGCAGTATTTTATTCGATAAAATATCGCCTTTCTTTTTTTGGAAGAGCGAGTCAATATTTTTAAAACTTTTCATACCTTGTTTCTTTCAGCCGTAAAAAGTTTTATACATTTTTCGCAGATTTCAGGGTATGCAGAGTTCACCATCCAATACTGTCGTTTCTCACCTTGGTTCCCCTTCCGATTTTTCTGAGGAACTTCTTCATCAGCTTGCAGTACAGCAAAAATCACCCAGGAAATGGTTGCTCATTCAGCCTATAAGCAATACGAGTATGATGGTGGATTCCGGCACGGTCAGTATGCCCTTGAACCTGATTATGGTTGCTACGCTTGTCGGTACGCTGTTTGATGTCACCTTTATTGATGAACGGCTCGGCGATAAGGTGCCGGAGGATTTTTCCGGATTTGATATTATAGCTATCACCTCACGAACACTCAATGCTTCAAAGGCTTACCGGATTGGTGATGCCGCGCTTCGGCAGGGTAAAACAGTCATCCTTGGCGGCGTTCATCCTACCATGCTGTATGATGAGGCCGCCGGGCACTGCACCAGCGTCGTCTATGGTGAAATAGAGTCGATCTGGCATGAACTTGCTGCCGATGTCTTGAAGGGAACAATGCAGAGAGTTTACCGGGCAAAAGAGCTCAAGCCGATGAGCAACATGCTCCATCCGGATTTCAGTTATGCGCTGTCATCAAATAACGCAAAAAAATATAGCACACGTATTCCCATTCTCGCAACAAAAGGATGTCCTGTTGGTTGTAACTTCTGTACAACACCAACTATTTACGGAAAAAATTACCGATACCGCGAGCTTGATCATGTGCTCGATGAGATGCGCTACCATCAGAAAAGAGTCAACAAAGAGAGTGTCAACTTCTCTTTCATGGACGACAATATCAGTTTCAGGCCTCAATATTTCATGACGCTGCTTGAAGAGATGGCAAAACTCGGCGTGCACTGGAATGCCAATATCTCCATGAACTTTCTTGATAAACCGGAAGTGGCCGAGCTGGCCGGACGCTCCGGCTGCGATCTGTTGAGCATAGGGTTTGAATCCCTCAATCCCGAAACATTGAAAAGCGTTCATAAAGGTTCTAACAGGTTGGGTAGTTATGAGACCGTGGTGAGCAATCTGCACAAAAACGGCATTGCCATCCAGGGATATTTTATGTTCGGGTTTGATAATGATACTGAAGAGAGCTTTCAGCTTACCTACGACTTCATCATGAAAAACAGGATTGAGTTTCCGGTCTTTTCGCTGGTGACCCCATTTCCGGGAACACCTTATTTCGATGAGATGAAGCCCCGTATGCGTCATTTTGATTGGGACAAGTATGACACCTATCACTACATGTTTGAGCCGAATAAAATGGCTGGCGATAAAATGCTGGAAAAATTTGTCAAACTTCAGAAAGAGGTCTACAAGGGTCGCGCCATCATGCAGCGTATGAAAGGCAAGCCGTTAAACTGGATCTGGCTGGCAAACTACGCCATGAATCGCTTTACCCATAAACTTTCAATTGAGTATTATTATTGACCATTGCAAATTTCATTTCAACGTTTCAATGCGGTAACTCTTGAAAAATAATGGAGTTCTTTCTATAAGATTATAACTATATTGATATGAAAGCTGTTATTTTATACGACAGTAAAACTTCTGGTGGTGCTACGGAAGCAATTATTGATTCCATTGGGTTAAGCCTTGCTGAAGCCGGATGTTATGTGGAAAAAGCAAAATGTAAAGCCTTGGCGGATTACAGTTTTATCAAGGATTTTGATCTTGTTATTCTTGGTGCACCAGTCTACTATTTCATTGTTGCGTCACAGCTATTGGGTGCCTTGATTCAGGGTAACCTGAAAAAGTGTCTGAAGAGAAAAAAAATAGCACTTTTCCTGACCTGTGGAAGCTCGGAATCATTAGCTGCGTTGCTTTATCTGCCACAGTTGAAAATGCACGTGCTTCGTAATAAGATTCTTGCCGAAAGGATTTTTGCTCTTGATGCTCTTTCGGATGGCACGGTCGATGCGTTTGTAGAGGATCTTCTGTTTCAGTACAACAAACCCCCAAAATCAAAAGTGCTCTCGGCGAAATGGACTGCTGAAGCCCAGGATTGGTTTCAGTCCATGCCCTCTTTCATGCAAGGGAAGTTCAGGACAATGGCCGAAGAGTATGCTGAGGAGATGGGATATAAGGAGATTACCCTTCAGGTGCTTACCGAGGCTCGGGATAATCTTGGAGGCACCTGACAGGTTATCCGCCGACTCTTGCTCCCGAATGCTCCATGGGTATAGCTGTTGATTACTCAGTTTTTTTTTTTGATGAATTTTTGCCGATAAACTTGTTGAGAAGAATGACAATGGCGATTCCGGCACCAAAAAAGAGTACGGGAGCAAATAACGTCGTGTATTGAGCAATGTGTGGCATCGTTGGTAAATTGTTTTGTTTTGTATAAGTTTCAAATAATACAAAATTCTGTTCGCTTTAAAAGTTTTTTCACGAGAGGTGCTCTTCTGTTGCCCTTATTTATTTCCTGGATTACATATTTTAAGGTAAAACGGAGAGGGAAGAGGAGGCGGTTCTGTTTTGAAGCTGCGGCAACTATTATAATTTCAAAAATTACGAGATTATGGCAAAAGATAAAAAAAAGGGCGGTTTTTTTTCAGCATTCAGAGACCATGAAGTTTCCGGAAAGAGCGAGGCTGTATCGCAGTCTCATACTCCACCGACAGTTTCTGTGCCAACTCGCCCGGCCCCCCCTGCAGATCCCCCTAAAGCTGCGGTTGTTCAGAAGCCGGTCGCCGTTCAGGCACAACCCGAACCAGTCATTGATACGGTAGAATCTTTTAAAGTTCTTTGCCAGTCTTTGGCTGATATTGGTGCCTCGCAATTGAAAGTTGCAGAGATGATCGTGAACATGTTGTCCAACTCACTCAATAAAATCGTAGAAGGGTCGAAGCCTGGGAAGCAGGGTTAACGATGAGACGGAGTGCTTTTCAGTAATTGGTATAAATCCGGAGGCATCTATGCTTGGTAATCGAACAAACATTTCACCCGAAGCTCTTGTCAGACCAGCAGCAACCATTGCAGGAGGAGCATTTCTGTTGTCCCCTCTCGGAATCCCGTTTTTTATTCGTGGAGTTCCCCGAATTCTTCTTGCTGGTGTTGGCGGGCTTTTGGCCGGGAAGGTGGCCGACAAAGTTGTTGACACCGTAGCCGAGAATTTAGGACATCTGATGTCATCACAAAAGCATGAAGATAATGAACAATGGACAGATGAGCATTAACGGGAACTCTCAGTCCAGAGAAGGCGTTCATGGAACTCAAAGTTTACTCTACCGGGTCATAACAATTATTATACATCATGGAAGTTGTTGGTAAAAGCAAAGCGCATATTGTTCTTGATTCACATTTTCATGAATCAGGGATCTATTTTGCAGATCATGAAAAATTGATCATGTGTAATCCCTATTGCAGTAACGTTAAATATTTGAAGGAGCTTGATATTTTTCAGTGGATTTTTCAGGTGGCTGATCCCCGAAGCAATCCGATTATTGCAGTTTTTTTTGTTCGTCAGCACGAAGAGAATTTTTCACTTGACGACAGTTATGGCAAGGCATTTGCCGAAGCTCGGGTAAAAAACAGGGCACCCTATAATGGCAAGGGAAAGCGGATTCGCTGGGAAGCTGTTCATGATCATCCTGAATTTGAAAAATCTTCTTCCCACACCTTTGTCGGTAAAGCCAGTTCCGAGATCTGCCTGCTCCATCAACATGACGACAAGACTTCTGTCTACTTCGACACCGATATCTGTCTTGATTTTGAGATCTCTTTTCCCCTGAGCCTCATGCCTGAAGGCATACTCAAGTTTATGAGCGAAGCGATCATGTCACAGATTATGCAGCAGGCAACTGAAAGCATGCTGTGCAAGGTGCAGGCAGATATCTGCTGTACGGTGGTGCCAGAACTGTCTGTAGAGAGCGGGAAACAATAGGCAAGTTTTCAGGTTCCTGCCTGTTCTTGAAATGCACCCGCCAGGTTGTGCATGTTGTCTGTTATCTTGTGAAAAAGAAGTCTGCAAAAAAAGCTTGATGAAAGGGACTTCATGATTGTCCGGTTTTCTCAAACAAAACCGGGCAACAATACAATAAAACTCATGGTATTGCATAATTTAATTTTTAATTGAGCAGTTGATTGCATTTAATTGTTAATTTTTTTTATACATTGATATAGTTATATAGTTGCTCGTTTACTTGTTCCCATTTCCATGGGTGATAGTTTTTTTTGCCTCTGTTTCCTGCGACCTTGACCATAACATCGGTGCCTGTTTACATTTTCTTTTGAAAGAAGATGTCGGCATTATGAGCTTTTTAAATCTTAAGTAACATTCTCACTATGGATCAGCTTATAACATTACGGACTATGCCGGTATCTGCCCTTATGCGGAAAGACTTTCAGATTATCAAAGGAAGCTGTACGGTTGCCGAAGCTCTTCAGATTATGAAGCAGTGCAAAGAGAGCGGTCTTATTGTCGAACCTCGAAACGAAGATGACTGTTACGGTATCGTTACGGAAAAGGATATTCTTGAAAAAGTGATTGATCCGGGCGAGGATATTCACCGTGATCCATGGAATACGCCGGTTTTCCACATTATGAGCAAGCCGATTATCAGTGTCAATCCCAGTCTCAGGATAAAGTATGCGCTTCGTTTGATGAAGCGAACCAATATCAGGCGACTTACTGTCATGGAAAACAATAAAGTACTGGGTCTCCTCAATATGACGGATGTTCTTCATGCCGTGGAGGAGCTTCCGATTCATGACGACCATGTAGCATTGTAGTCATCAGGATCCTTTGCAGGGTTTTCCCTGGTTAATACCAGAACAATCAATTTCAATGATCAGAGCATGGCTGTTGCAATGCTCTGATCATGTAATCAGAGAGGCTCTCTTTACAGCTTCATAAGGAAATTTAGCGTATGAAACCATTTGATGTTGTTATTGTTGGTGGTGGTGGGGCCGGGCTCTATGCTGCTATGGAGGCCATGAAGACCAATCCGTCGCTGAATATCGCGGTGCTCTCAAAAGTGTATCCGAACCGTTCACATACCTCCGCAGCACAGGGCGGGGCCAATGCCGCCCTTGCCAACAAGGCAAAGAATGATACCGTCGAAATGCATATTTTCGATACCATCAAGGGCGGTGATTATCTTGCCGATCAGGATGCGGTTCAGGTACTTTGTTCAGAGGCACCCAAAATTATCCGTGAACTTGAAAATATGGGGACACCCTGGTCAAGAATGCCGGACAACACCATCGCACAGCGCCCATTCGGCGGGGCAACGCTTCCAAGGTGCTGCTACTGCTCCGATAAAACAGGGCATACCATTCTCCAGACACTCTACGAACAGTGTCTGAAAAAAGGGGTGATTTTCTTCAATGAATATTTTGCGCTGAACCTGTCGGTCAACGGCAGTCGCTCCAGAGGGTTGATTGCCATGAATATGAAGAGTGGCAAAGTTGAGGCTTTTCCGGCAAGAACCGTGATTTTTGCTACTGGCGGATATGCCAAAATGTACTGGAACCGTTCAAGCAATGCCGCCGGCAATACCGGTGACGGTCAGGCCATTGCTTTTCGATCAGGTATTCCGCTGAAAGATATGGAGTTTGTCCAGTTTCATCCTACCGGATTGAGAAAAAGCGGCTTGCTCATTACAGAAGGCGCAAGGGGTGAAGGTGGTTATCTGGTTAACAAGGATGGCGAGCGGTTTATGGCAAGGTACGCGAAAGAGAAGATGGAACTTGGTCCAAGGGATCTTGTGTCGCGATCGATTGAAACTGAAATTCTTGAAGGAAGAGGCTTTGACAGCCCGGCCGGGACCTATATTCATCTTGACCTTACCCATCTCGGCGCGGATCTCATCAAGTCGCGACTGCCCCAGATACGGGAAATGTCGATGCAGTTTGAAGGTGTTGACCCTATAGAGGAGCCAATTCCGATCAGGCCGACCGCCCATTATTCGATGGGAGGAATCGATACCGACAATTTCGGACGAACCGTAATGCAGGGCGTGTATGCGGCTGGAGAGTGTGGTTGTGTTTCGGTTCATGGTGCGAATCGCCTTGGAGGAAATTCTCTGCTCGATATTCTTGTGTTCGGCCGTATTGCCGGTCACACCGCCGCTGAAGAGGCTCGAAAATTTGAACCGGGGACAATTCCCGAAGGAGAGCTCAAGGAGCAGTTGGATGCGGTGAGGGGTGGTATGCACTCTTCCGGTAATTATGAACGGTATGGTGCGTTGCGTGAGGATCTTGGCAAGACTCTTGCACGCAACGTTGGTATTTACAGAGAATCATCCCTCTTGCAGAAGGGTATAGAGGAGATTTCCGAACTTAAAGAACGCTTCAAAAAAGTCCGTGTCTTTGATACCAGTGATGTTTTCAATACCAACCTTATGCAGGTGCTTGAGCTGAAAAATATGCTGGATCTGGCTGAAACCGTTGCGGCAGGTGCTTATGCCCGTGAGGAGAGTCGAGGCTCTCATACCCGTGTCGATTTTCCTGTCAGGGATGATGTAAAATGGCACAAGCATACCCTGGCCACCCTGATCAATGGTAAAGTTGTCCTTGGTGAAAAGCCGGTGACGATGGGACGATATGAACTCCAGGAAAGAACTTATTAACTATTTTGCTTATGACGGCGCCTAGAGATCAGCATACAGAAGGTGAAAAAAAAGATGTAACCTTTCGGGTTTATCGCTTTAATCCACAGGTCGACAGCAAGCCATATTTCGACGATTATACCATTCCTGTAGAAAGAGGTATTACCGTGCTCAGATCGTTGAATTATATCAAGGAGCACATTGATGCATCGGTCAGTTTCAGGGCTTTTTGCCAGGCAGGAATCTGCGGCTCTTGCGGCATGAGGATAAACGGTCTTTCCCGGCTTGCCTGTACGACGCAGGTTTGGGATGTGCTTGCCAAAAGTCGGGAGCAAGGGATCATCAAGGTTGAGCCCCTGCGTAATCTGCCCCTTGTCAAGGATCTTATTGTCGATATGGATCCGCTTGTCGACAAGATGAAGCACTACTCAAACTGGATCGATTCGACCATGCCAGAGGCCAGTATGGGTAAAAAGGAGTTCCTGATATCCGAAGAGGAGTTCCTCCGCTACGACAAGGCGACTGACTGTATTCTTTGCGCTTCGTGTGTTTCAGAGTGCAGCATTTTACGGGCGAACAAGGAGTATGTTTCACCTGCGGTGTTGCTGAAATCCTATCGCATGAATGTTGACAGCCGTGATTCTATCCACGAGCAGCGTCTTGCTGACCTGGTAAAAGATCATGGTGTCTGGGATTGTACTCACTGTTATCGGTGCCAGGAGAGCTGTGTCAAAAGTATTCCAATCATGGATGCCATTCACGGCATACGTGAAGATGCCATTGAGAACAGAGGTATGAAAGACACCAGCGGTTCAAAACATGCTGAAGCATTCATGTCCGATATTGAAAAGAAAGGTAAACTGGTTGAAGCCACTCTGCCGATACGCACCAATGGGGTTGTCTGGACGCTGCAGAACCTTCTGCCGATGGCCGTGAAAATGATCATAAAACGCCGTACTCCTCCTCCGCCGCCTCTGGTAAAATCAGCCAAAGGAATAAAAATATTCAGAGAGATGTTCAGGGAGATGACCGAACATGTCAAGCAGGATCACGAATCTCATAAAAAATAACAGGGGAGAACTTCTGAATGAAGCGATACGCCTATTACCTGAGCTGTATCAATGAGTCCATGACCAAAGAGGTGGACCGTTCAATCGATCTTTGGCAAAAAGATCTCGGAATTGAGCTTGTCAAACTGCACGAGGGCACCTGTTGTGGAGGAAGCAATCTCGATTATGTCAGCCCGAAACATTTTGCGCTGGTCAATGCACGCAATATTGCGCTTGCCGAAAAAATGGGGCTGGATCTTATCGTCTCCTGCAATACTTGCCTGATGACGATCCGTACGGCAAAGAAAAAGCTTGATGAATCGCTGGCGCTGAAACAAGAGGTCAATGAGATTCTCAAAAAAGAGGGACTTGAATATCGTGGCACGTCAGAGGTTCGTCACCTGCTTTGGGTACTGATCGATGATGTCGGGGTGGATACCATCCGGCAGAAGGTCAAGGTTCCCCTGAACAATTATCGGATTGCCCCTTTTTATGGTTGTCACATTCTCCGGCCCTCAACCGTTCTTGGCCACGACAATCCTCTTGATCCAACGTCGCTTGACCAGTTGATTGAGGCATTGGGTGCTCAAACGATTCCCTATAAACATAAAAATCGCTGCTGCGGATTTCACACCCTGCTGGTTGCCGAGCAGGAGTCACTCAATGTGGCAGCAGAGGCACTCCAGGAGGCTATTGAGGCGAAAGCTGACTTTATTGTAACACCATGTCCTCTGTGCCATACATCACTGGATGGCTATCAGGCCAAAGCTCTCAAACATGCAGGTGTTGAGACCTCTATTCCTGTTTTTCATATCTCTGAAATGATTGGTCTTGCACTCGGCTACAGCCCGAAACAGCTTGGTATCAAAAGGCACATTGTGAGCTGAAGCTGCATTTGCTTATCTTCCGGAAAGTTTTAATAAAAGGCTAAAAAAACGTAGCTTTGCACTTTTACTTTGCTCTCAGCCGGGAGTTCCCCGACGTTCTTACGGGCCTCTTGTTTTGTTAACCCATCAAATTATTGCATTGCATGCTCAAAAATGATCTTTTTCTCCGGGCATTAAAGCGCCAGCCCTGTTCCCGGACACCAATCTGGGTGATGCGCCAAGCCGGTCGTTATTTGCCGGAGTACCGTGCCGTGAGAGAAAAAACCGATTTTTTAACCCTCTGTAAAACTCCGGAACTGGCAACCGAGGTAACCATTCAGCCCGTTGAACTTATGGGTGTGGATGCCGCAATTATTTTTTCCGATATTCTCGTGGTCAATGAAGCCATGGGCATGAATGTCGAGATTATCGAGTCCAAAGGAATCAGGCTCACTCCGCCGATTCGCTCCCAGGCCGATATCGACAAGCTGATTGTGCCCGACATTGATGAAAAACTTGGCTACGTGATGGATGCCCTCCGCATGACCAAAAAAGAGCTCGACAACCGTGTTCCCCTTATTGGATTTACCGGCGCGGCATGGACACTCTTCACTTATGCTGTTGAAGGCGGCGGCTCGAAAAACTACGCTTATGCCAAGAAGATGATGTACCGTGAGCCAGCAATGGCCCATGCTCTTCTCGGCAAGATTTCCGGTGTCATTACCGCCTATGTCCTGAAACAGATCGAGGCTGGTGCCGATGCCATCCAGATTTTTGACTCATGGGCAAGCGCACTCTCCGAGGATGATTACCGCGAGTACGCCCTTCCTTACATCAAGGATACCGTACAGGCGATCAAGGCAAAATATCCTGACACTCCGGTGATTGTCTTCTCAAAGGATTGCAACACTATTCTTTCCGATATTGCCGATACCGGCTGTGAAGCCATGGGCCTCGGCTGGGGCATGGATATTGGCAAGGCACGCGCCGAACTCGGTGACCGTGTTGCCCTGCAGGGTAACCTTGATCCGACAGTGCTGTATGGCACACCTGCAAGGATCAAGGCTGAAGCCGCCAGGATTCTCAAGTCTTTTGGTCAGCACACCGAACATTCGGGCCACGTCTTCAACCTCGGTCACGGTATCCTGCCTGATATGGAGCCCGAAAACCTGAAACTGCTCGTCGAATTCGTTAAAGAAGAGAGTGCTCAGTACCACTAAGCCTCAATTCTGTTTTTTATTTTTGAACTCCGCCTGATGTTCTGCATGAGGCGGAGTTTTTTTACAAGAAAGTGGAAGAGCTTAAGATTCAAGCCCCGGCGGGCCATCATGTTGATCGCAAAAAAAGAGCTTCTCCCCCACGTTTTTCTTGTGGTAACGGAGGCAGAAGTGGCCTGAGAAAAGGAGTTTCCCAGGAAGAGATCCCTTCAGTTTTTTCATTATATTCAAGCAACCTTCCCTATTATTTAACTTGATGTTATGCCAAAGCAATGCAGGTGTTCCGATGGGCTGACTGATCGTACACGCTATGAGGAGATCGTGCTTGATATCATGCTCTACAGCGCACGCCTCAAGGAGGCGGTGGCGCGGCAGAACAGTACGGTTATTGTTGCCATGGCGCGCATGATTGCCGGGACGTTTGAGGATGGCGGAAAGGTGCTGCTCTGTGGCAATGGGGGCAGCGCAGCGGATGCCCAGCATTTGGCGACCGAGCTGACGATCCGCTACCGCAGCAGTGTGAATCGCCCCGCACTTGCGGCGATAGCACTCTCTACCGATACCTCAGCTCTGACAGCCGGGGCAAATGACCTTGGTTATGACGCGGTTTTTGCCCGTCTTGTTGAGGCTTATGGCCGGGAAGGAGATATTCTGCTTGGCCTTTCAACAAGCGGCAACAGCCAAAGTGTGCTCAATGCGCTGAACTTTGCCCGGCAGCAGGGAATGAAAACGCTTGCCTTGCTTGGCGGTGATGGCGGTCTGATGAAAGGAATTGCGGATCTGGAAATTATTGTACCCCATTCAGGCTCTGCCGACCGGGTGCAGGAGTGCCATATTACCATTGGCCATGTGCTTATTGATCTTGTCGAGCGGATGCTTGGCTATTGCCGTCCGTAGAAATAACTCAAAACAATAATAGATTATGAAAATAAGGCAGATTGAGGGTGTGCTGAGTGCCACAGAGACAAGATTTGCGCTGGTTGTTGCCCGATTCAACGATTTTATAGGGCAGAAGCTTGTTGAGGGTGCTGTTGACTGTATCCGTCGCCATGGTGGATCGGAAGAGCAGATTACCATCTTTCGCTGTCCCGGTGCTTTTGAGCTGCCGATGGTTGCCAAAAAGGTTGCGCTCAGCGGCAAGTATGATGCAATTGTGACGCTTGGAGTGATTATCAGAGGTTCTACACCGCATTTTGATGTCATTGCTGCCGAAGCGACCAAGGGGATTGCCCAGGCCTCTCTCGATACCGGGATCCCAATTGCTTTTGGAGTGCTTACCACTGAAAACATTGAACAGGCGATAGAACGGGCAGGAACAAAAGCTGGCAACAAGGGTTTTGATGCTGCCATGACGGCCATTGAGATGGTGAACCTCTACCGGCAGATTTAGTTGTTGCGGTAGCGGTTGAAGTTGGCGGTGATGACATCGGAGCAGACGGCCATAAGCTCTTCGATGGTACTGAACGATGACGGCAGAACGGGCTTGTCGATGATCACCCTGATGGTTCCTTTGTTGATTTTAAGGCTTTTTTTGGGGGTGATCAGATGGCTGCCGATGATCGAGACGGGCAGTACAGGAGCTCCGCCTTTCATTGCAACGCGGAATGCGCCGCGTTTGAAGGGGAGAAGTTCCCCGGTCGCGGATCGGGTTCCTTCCGGGAAAATATGGAGTGAATGCCCTTTTTTCAGCACCTCAGTTGCATCAACAAGGCTGTTCAGCGCATCCCTGTTTTGTCCCCGTCTGATCATGACATAGCCAGCCTGCTTCAGTGCTCGCCCAAAGAGCGGTATTTTGCCAAGCTCCTCTTTGGCCATAAATCGGAGATTGAGCTTCATGATGCCAAGCAGCAGTGGTATGTCGGCCATGCCAGCATGGTTGCTGATGACGAGATAGTGTTGATCGGGGCTGTAATTCTCCTGGCCGATAACTTCGATGGTTATACCAAAAAGCTTTGCGCAAAGCCGCCCCCACCATGCGGCTATGGTATAGAAGCTGGTACCGGTGGGGTTGAAGAGAGAAAGCAAGAGGATCAACACTATCCCGAAAAACGTGATCGGGATAAGGATAAAAAGAAATATCAGTGTTCTTAAATTCATTCGAGACGCTTAATACAGGGTTACTTGTCGAGTCCGTTGAGAAAAGAGGCGAGTTCTGTATACGCCGGACGGATCAAGGTGGTGCTTTTCTTTTTTTCCATGAGTTCATGAAGGTTTGAGGGAATCCCGACTTTTTGGTCAAGGGCACCCTCAATTGCCTCAAGAAATTTTGCCGGGTGGGCGGTTGACAGCACGATGCCCGATTCATCTGCATGATTATCCACACTCCTGTACCGTTCAAGCGCACGGAACGCCACGGCGGTATGCGGTTCCATGACATAGCCAAAGCGCTCATGCACCGAGCGGATTGTGGTGACGGTCTCTTCATCCGAAACAGCAATACCGGTGATATCTCTCCCCATAGAAGCATAGTCATTGTGACAGAAATATCTCAATCGGGCAAAATTGCTCGGGTTGCCAACGTCCATTGCCGTTGAAAGGGTGGTGATGGTCGGTCGTGGCTCGTAGCGTCCGTCATCGATATAGCGAGTGACGCTGTCGTTGGCATTTGATGCCGCAATAAAGTGGCCAATCGGAAAACCCATCCGCTTTGCAAAGAGGCCCGCAGTCAGGTTTCCGTAATTGCCGCTTGGTACAGAAAAAAGAGGGGAGATGAAGCCGTATCGCTCCCTCAGTTGAAGAGTAGCCCAGGCATAATAGAACGACTGTGGAATCAGCCGTGAAATGTTGATGGAGTTTGCGGAAGTGAGCGTCAGGGATTTATTCAGGGCTGGATCGACAAACGCCCGTTTGACCATGCGCTGGCAGTCATCGAAATCCCCCTGGACTTCAAGGGCATGAACGTTGTCACCGGCAGTGGTGAGTTGCTGTTCCTGAAGAGGGCTGACCTTCCCTGAAGGGTAGAGCAGCACCACTCTTGTGTTTGCAATTCCCTGAAATCCATAAGCGACGGCGCTTCCCGTATCTCCCGATGTTGCCACAAGCACGGTGATGAGCTTCTCCTCTTCGGCCGCATAATAGCCGGTCAGACGGGCAAGAAAGCGAGCGCCGTAATCCTTGAAGGCAAGTGTCGGGCCGCAGAACAGCTCTTCAACAAAGGTGTGGCTGTCGAGCTGAACAATCGGAGTGTCGAAGTTGTAGCAGTGGTCGATCATATCGCCAAGCTGATCGGGCGGAATGTCACTGCCGATAAATTTTTTTGCAATGGCAAATGCGATGTTGTTGAAGCTTGCGCCTTCAAGAAGTGATAGCTCCTCGGGCGAGAAGCGTGGAATTTCGGAGGGGACATAAAGGCCGCCGTCGGGAGCCAACCCTTCAAGAGTGGCCTTTTTAAGGGAGACCGGTATTGATGATTTATTGGTGCTGAAATAGATCATGAGTTCTGGTGTTCGTCTATGGTTATTTACAATATTCGTGCACCTTGTTTGCAGATCGGTGTCACCCATACATCTGACTCAAGATGCGCTTTGGAGTGCAGGAATGCCTCTTTCATGGCATCTCCTGCCTGGAGAGCGATTTTTTCCGAGGAAGAAAAGGCAAAAATTGAGGGGCCTGAACCGGCAATGCTGCAGCCGAGAGCACCCGCATCCATTGCCGCCTGCTTGACCTCAAAAAAACCGGGAATCAGCGGTGCGCGTTTTGGCTCAGCAATAACGTCAACAAGAGCACGCCCGATTAGCTCATAGTCAGAAGTAAGCAATCCTGCAACAAGAGCCCCGACATTACCCCATTGCTGAGTTGCTGTTTTCAGTGGAACCACTGTTGGAAGCACTGAGCGGGCATAAGCGGTGCGCAGTTCGGTATGTGGGTGCGCCAGGGAGCAGTAAAGGTGTTCTGGAGAGGGAATTGTAATTAGATCAAGAGGCGTATAGCTTCGTATCAGCACAAAATTGCCAAGAATTGCCGGTGCAGCGTTGTCGGCATGGGCCGATCCGCAGGCAACCCGCTCTCCTTCAATGGCAAAGTGAACCAGCTCCATTTTCGAGCAGGGATTATCCAGGAGCTCGTTGGCGGCTACGAGCGCAGCGGCCGCGCTTGCCGCGCTGCTCCCCATCCCACTGCTGAGAGGCAGATGCTTGACAAGCTCAAGGGAGATATGGCCGGTAAAATCGATCTGTTTATGGGCGCGGATATATTCAAGAAATTTCAGGATAACAAAGCTGGATGTATTTTTTTTGGGGTCGAGGGGAAGTGCACCACCATCACCAGTGATGCTTGTAATGGAAACTGGAGAACCGTTGTGTGGAGAATCGGAAAGCGTAAGAATTACCTCATCACCAGGTTCAGTAATGGCAAATCCCAGAACATCAAAGCCACAGGCAACATTGCCGACGGTTGCTGAAGCGAATCCTTTGACAGTTTTCATACTGTTTTTTGCGGAAAAAATCCGGTATGTGTTATGAAAGGGTTTACATTTAATAAAAGCATGTCATTCAAATGAGAGAAAGGAATTTGAATAACTAAAAGCTTTTCATTAAATTTGAGTTTTAAATCTTTTGGAATGGAACAGTCCGTTGGACATTCAAAGGAAGGTAAGCAGAATCTTTCTCTTTTCTTAACAAATAACCAAGCGGAATAAGATATGTCTACAACAGTCAGGCCTGATGAGGTTTCATCCATACTTCGCAAGCAGCTTGCCGGTTTTGAGTCAGAAGCGGAAGTTTATGATGTGGGAACAGTACTGCAGGTTGGTGACGGTATTGCTCGTGTTTACGGTTTATCGAAGGTTGCCGCAGGTGAGCTTCTTGAGTTTCCCAACAACGTGATGGGTATGGCTTTAAACCTTGAGGAAGACAATGTCGGCGCTGTATTGTTTGGTGAATCCAATCTGGTAAAAGAGGGCGACCGGGTAAAAAGAACCAGCATTCTTGCTTCTATTCCGGTAGGGGAGGCAATGCTTGGCAGAGTCATCAACCCACTGGGAGAGCCCATCGATGGCAAGGGTGCCATTGAAACACAGATTCGTCTTCCCCTCGAACGCAGGGCTCCAGGCGTTATCTACCGTAAATCAGTTCATGAACCGTTGCAGACAGGTCTCAAGGCTATTGATTCCATGATTCCGATTGGTCGCGGACAGCGTGAACTGATCATTGGCGACCGTCAGACAGGAAAGACTGCCGTTGCCATTGATACCATTATCAACCAGAAGGGCAAAGGAGTTTTCTGTATTTATGTAGCAATTGGTCTGAAAGGATCAACGGTTGCCCAGGTTGTCAATACCCTCGAAAAATATGATGCGATGTCGTACACCACCGTTATTTCGGCGACGGCATCCGATCCGGCACCACTTCAGTTTATTGCTCCTTTTGCCGGTGCTACTCTTGGCGAATTTTTCCGCGATACCGGCCGCCACGCTCTTGTTGTTTATGATGATCTTTCCAAACAGGCTGTTGCCTATCGTCAGGTTTCCCTGCTTCTTCGCCGTCCGCCGGGACGTGAAGCATACCCTGGTGATGTTTTTTACCTGCACTCCCGTTTGCTTGAAAGAGCCGCAAAAATAACGGATGATATTGAAGTCGCGCGGAAAATGAACGATCTTCCCGAGGCTCTCAAATCAATGGTCAAGGGAGGAGGAAGCCTTACGGCACTGCCGGTTATTGAAACCCAGGCAGGCGACGTTTCGGCTTATATCCCGACCAACGTTATTTCTATCACCGATGGCCAGATCTTTCTTGAATCAAACCTCTTCAACTCGGGTCAGAGGCCTGCAATCAACGTCGGTATTTCGGTTTCCCGAGTTGGTGGCTCTGCACAGATCAAGGCTATGAAAAAGGTTGCAGGTACCCTGCGTCTCGATCTTGCACAGTTCCGTGAACTGGAGGCCTTCTCGAAATTCGGTTCCGATCTGGATAAAACCACCAAAGCGCAGCTTGACAGAGGCGCACGGCTGGTTGAAATCCTGAAACAGGGCCAGTATATTCCTATGGCCGTTGAAAAACAGGTTGCCATTATTTTTCTGGGCACCCAGGGCTTGCTCGACACGGTTGATTTGCGCTTTATTCGCAAGTTTGAGGAGGAGTTCCTTGCCATGCTTGAAATCAAGCACAATGATACTCTCAAAAAAATTGCAGAGAGCGGTACTCTGGAGGCCGATGCAGCAAAGACACTCAAGGAGATAGCCCTTAAATTTGTGGCTTCCTTCAAGGAAAAGAACAAGGCGTAAGAGAGAGGAGACAAGTTTTCAAGCAATTTATTAACAGTCCCGTAATACATGCCTACATTAAAGGATATACGTGTACGAATCAAAGGGGTAAAGTCTACACAGCAGGTCACCAAAGCAATGAAAATGGTGGCCGCTGCAAAGCTGAGAAGGGCTCAGGAGCGGGCTGTCATGGCTCGCCCTTATGCCGCAAAGCTGAAAGACATGCTTGGTTCACTCTCTGTCAAGGTAGATACTTCAGTCAACCCCCTGCTTTCAGGTCGTTCAGAGGTTAACAAGGTTCTTGTGATTTTGGTCACCGCCGACAGAGGTTTGTGTGGAGCATTCAACACCAATGCCATAAAGCTTGCGCATAAAATCATTCATGAGGATTATGCCGCTCTTCACAGCAAGGGTGGAGTCAGCCTTATCTGTGCCGGTTCCCGCGGCTTTGATTTTTTCAGGAAAAGGGAATACAAGATAGTCAAAGGCTATACCGCAGTTTTCCAGCATCTTGATTTTAGTACAGCCAAAGAGATTGCCGATACTGCGTCGGGCATGTATCTGCGCGGCGAGGCAGACAAAGTGGTGGTTGTCTATAATGAATTCAAGTCGGTGCTTGCCCCGCATCTGCGAGATGAAGTTATTCTTCCCATTGCTCCTGAAACTTCAGGCAAGGAGAGCAGCAGTGATTACATTTACGAGCCCTCTCCTTCGGCAATTATCGACGTGCTGGTGCCCAAGCATCTTAATACCCAGATATGGAGAATGATGCTTGAATCCAATGCCGCAGAGCAGGCGGCCCGAATGTCGGCGATGGATTCGGCAACTGAAAATGCCAAGGAGCTCTTGCGCACCCTTAACATCAGTTACAACCGGGCACGGCAGGCAGCGATCACAACTGAACTGAGTGAAATCGTTTCAGGTGCTGATGCGTTGACAAGCTGATCGTTGGTTGCTGTTCCTTTTCACGTAAAGTCACGTAAAGCGCCTGCAAGGGCGCTTTTTTTTGTACACTCAGCGCCATAAGGTGTTACTGCTATGCAACTCAATCGGGAAATGAATTATATTGCGGGCTGAGAAACTCATTGTTCAGTCTCTTTTCATCTTTAAAGTCAGGCATGGGCGCGAGCATGAAGATATACAAGTTTGGAGGTACTTCTCTGGGAACGGCCGGGCGGATTAAAAAAGTCGCCGATATTCTTGCCGGGGCATTACAACAAGACAAAATTGTTGTTGTTGTTTCGGCCATTCATCACGTCACCGATCTTTTACTTGACACAGCCACAAAGGCCAGTAGCGGGGAGCGAAGTTATCGTGCAACCCTTGAGGAACTTGATCACCTGCATCTCTCAATAGCCAGTGAGCTTTTTTCCGGGCCTCTTCTTGATGAAGTCGGCGCTGCGATACGAGCTGAACTTTCAGATCTCAATAATATTGCGCAGGGCGTTTTTTTACTCAGAGAGCTTTCCGAAAAAAGTCTTGCGCTGGTTATGAGTTTCGGCGAACGTATGTCCGCCAGAATTGTCAGCGCTTGTTTGCAGGAGCGGGGGATGGCATCATTCTCCCTTGATGCCCGTGAACTGATTGTTACCGATGCTAATTATGCCGATGCCAGGGTTGACATGCACGCTTCCGAACTCAGGATCAAAAAACGTCTTGCCTCCTTTGATGGAGTGCCGGTGGTGACCGGGTTTATTGCTGCGGCACCTGATGGAACAGTCACGACACTTGGCCGGGGCGGCTCCGATTATACCGCCTCGATTCTCGGCGCAGCACTCAGCGCATCAGAAATCTGGATCTGGAGTGATGTTGACGGCTTTTTCAGCGCTGATCCCAAACGGGTTCGCGATGCACGGATTTTACCCTATATCAGTTACTCCGAAGCGATGGAGCTCTCTCATGCCGGTGCCAGAATGCTGCATCCGCTTGCTGTTCAGCCAGCCATGAAAGCAGGTATTCCCTTGTTGATTAAAAATTCGTTCAACCCTGCGGCACCAGGCACGCGCATAGAAAAAGCCGCTCATCAGGAAATGAGCCATCCTCTGCCGGTAACAGGCCTCTCTTCAATCAATAACATTGTTCTTCTGAACATGTCAGGAAGTGGTATGGTGGGAGTTCCTGGCATTGCATCACGCATTTTCAGTTGCCTTGCCCGGCACAGGATTAACATCATTTTCATCTCACAGGTCTCATCCGAACAGTCGATTACCCTTGCCATCAATCCTTTGCAGGCTGCAAAAGCAAAAAAAATACTGGAGGGGGAGTTCAGCGGAGAGATCGGATCACGTCAGATAGACCATCTTCTCATTCGCCAAAACCTGGCCATGATCGCTGTGGTTGGTAACAACATGTCAGGTCACCCTGGCGTTTCAGCCCAGTTGTTTGAAACACTCGGCAAAAATGGCATTAATGTCATTGCCGTTGCACAGGGAGCCAATGAAATGAATATTTCTCTTGTGATTGAGAGCCATGACGAGGATAAGGCTTTGAACTGCATTCATGAATCGTTTTTTCTGTCGCAGCGCAAGGTGCATCTGTTTATTGCCGGCACAGGCACGATCGCCAAAAGCCTGATTGGCCAGATAAGTGCCCATCGTCTCAATTTGCAGCAGGATAATGACCTTGATGTGGTGGTTTGCGGGATGGCCAACACACGCAAGATTGCTTTGGATGATAACGGTATTGACCTTCGAAACTGGCAGGCGCTGCTTGTACCAAGAGCAGAACACCATGGTATTGAGGGCTACCTTCAGCTCATCAGGGAGAGAAACCTGCACAACACCATTTTTGTTGACTGTACGGCAAGCGCAAAGGTTGCAGAAATTTACCCCGATTTGTTGCTTGCCAATATCTCTGTCGTGACGGCAAACAAGCTTGGTATGGCAGGCCCCTGGCCGCTCTACAGAAGCATCAGGGATGCCCAGCGGAAAAGTAATGCCCGTTTTCTCTGTGAAACCAATGTGGGTGCCGGGTTGCCCATCATCAACACCCTGCATGATCTCAAGAACAGCGGCGACAAGATTCTCTCTATTGAGGGCGTTCTTTCCGGTACGCTGAGCTTTATCTTCAATGAACTGCGCAAAGGCGGCAAGTTCAGCGAGATAGTCCGTCGTGCCCGGGAGGCAGGTTATACGGAGCCCGATCCGCGTGATGATCTTTCAGGGGCTGATTTTGCCCGAAAATTTCTGATTCTTGGCCGCGAACTGGGCTTTACGCTGGAGTATGGCGATATCGTTTGCGAGAGTCTTGTACCCCGGGAGTACCGTGGCGAGATGGCGGTTCCGGAATTTCTGGATCGACTGTCGAGTGTTGACGCATGGTACAGCGAAGCAAGTGAAAAAGCAGCGTCTGAGGGGATGACTATTGCTTATGCCGGTGAGATCAGGGAGGGAAAGGCAACCATCGGAGTCAAAAAGGTTCCGCTCACCAGCCCGATTGCAGGCCTCAGCGGATCGGAAAATATGGTGGTCTTTACAACAGAGCGCTATCGGCTAACCCCCCTTGTTGTACGGGGACCCGGCGCAGGTGCGGAGGTAACCGCCGGCGGTGTTTTTGCCGATATTCTTCGTATCGCAAGTTATCTGGTTTGAGGAGAGAAAGCTATGCGCGCAGAAATTGTTTCGGTTGGCGATGAACTGCTGAAAGGAGAGCGGGTAAATACCAACGCGGCCTTTATCTCCAGTGCTCTTGGTGGTATAGGGGTTCCAGTGGGAAGGGTTGTCGCCTGCTCTGACCGTGTTGATGAGATTCTGTCGGTGTTTGCTGAATCGCTTCAGCGGGCCGACCTTGTTCTTGTCACCGGCGGTCTCGGCCCTACAAGAGATGACCGGACAAAAAAAGCTGTTGAGCAGCTTCTTGGCAGAGGGTTGGAACTCAATGAGGAGGCATACCAGAATCTTGCCGTCCGGATAAAAAAATATGGTCTGGAGATGTCGCCTGCACTCCGCGATCAGGCTATGGTGATAGAGGGTTCCCTGGTTATTCCGAATACACGGGGGAGCGCTGCGGGGATGATTATTCCCTGTGGAGCGCAGTTTCAGAACCACTATATGGTGTTGATGCCTGGTGTTCCATCCGAAATGAAGGCCATGATGGAACTTACGGTTCTTCCCTATTTTGCGGCACATTCAGATACCTTCATCCGTCATACCCCGGTCAAAACACTTGGGATTGGTGAATCGAGGATAGCAGAGATGATTGCCGACGTTGAGGATCATCTTCCTGATGGAACGACTTTGGCCTATCTTCCCCATTCGGCAGGTGTCAACTTGATGATCAGTACCATCGGCCATGATCGGGCTGCGGTTGATCGCGATAATTTTGGTGTTGTTGAAGCCATTGTCCAAAAGACCGAAAAATTTGTCTATGCGACCAGTGAGGTGACTCTGGAAGGAACCATTGTCGCGATGCTTTCTTCCAGGGGCGCGACGGTCGCTGTTGCTGAATCCTGTACCGGTGGTCTTGTTGCCAGCCGCTTGACTGATGTGCCCGGTTCATCATCCTGTTTTCTCCAGGGGTTTGTGGTGTACAGCAATCAGGCAAAGCACCGTGCGCTGGGAGTGCCGGAAGAGACCATCGCAATGTTCGGTGCGGTGAGCGAGGAGGTCGCACGGGCTATGGCAACAGGATGCCTCGAAAAAAGCGGTGCCGATTTTGCGGTTGCGACAACAGGTATTGCTGGCCCCTCCGGCGGATCACCGGAAAAACCTGTCGGGACGTTGTGTCTGGCGATTGCCCAAAAAAACTCTTCCGATGTGCTTTCCCGAAGGCTTGTTCTGCAGGGAGATCGTCCACAGAACAAGCTCCGTTTCAGCGAAGCCGCCTTGCGGGAGTTATGGCAGCGCCTGCGACAGGGTTGACTCTCTTTTGCTGAGCTGGAACTCGGTGCTTCCGGGTCGCCTTTGATTGGAAAGATGGTTCTCTTTTGCAGGCTGTAATTTATTTTTACAGAAAAGAGGGGATTTCCTCAATTGTGATTAAAAAAGAGGCTCATTTATCGATAAATTGCAGAACAGATAAAATATGGTGGCCTTATTGAAAAGAGAATTGTTCTCCTGTTAGCCTATGGCACGCATTGCAAGATTACCTGATATCGTTGCGAACAAAATTTCTGCAGGGGAGGTTGTTCAACGCCCGGCTTCTGTTGTCAAGGAGCTTCTTGAAAATTCTATTGATGCTGGTGCCAGCAGAATAACTGTTGCCATAAAGGATGCCGGAAAAGAGCTGATCCGGATTGTGGATAATGGCGCAGGGATGGTGCGTGAAGATGCCCTGTTGTGTGTCGAACGATTTGCAACCAGTAAAATTACCGGGGTCGAAGATCTGGATTCATTGCACAGTCTCGGCTTCAGGGGAGAGGCGCTGGCAAGTATCTCATCGGTCTCTCATTTCGAGCTGAAAACCCGTACGGCATCAGAGACTCTCGGTTTAAGGTTTCGCTACGAAGGAGGTGTTCTGGCCGAAGAGTCAGGGGTGCAGGGAGAACAGGGCACAACCATCAGCGTCAGGAACCTTTTTTATAACGTGCCCGCCCGGCGAAAGTTTCTGAAATCAAACGCAACGGAGTACAACCATATTTATGAAATCGTCAAATCGTTCGTGCTCGCATATCCAGAAATTGAGTGGCGAATGTACAGTGATGATGATGAGCTTTTTCATGTCAAAAGTCCGGATATTCTGGAACGGCTCAATGTTTTTTATGGCGATGATTTTGCTGCCAGTATGATTGAGCTTTCCGAAGAGAATGATTACCTCTCGATCCGGGGTTATCTCGGCAAACCAGCCATGCAGAAACGCAAGAAACTGGATCAGTATTTTTTTATCAATCGGCGCCTTGTCCAGAACCGGATGCTCTCACAGGCAGTTCAGCAGGCTTATGGTGATTTGCTTGTTGACCGTCAGACTCCTTTCGTGCTGCTTTTTCTTGGTATTGATCCTTCACGTATTGATGTGAACGTGCATCCTGCAAAACTTGAGGTCAGGTTTGATGACGAGCGCAATGTGCGTAACATGTTCTACCCGGTTATCAAGCGGAGCATCCGGTTGCACGATTTTTCTCCTGACCTGGCAGTTTCGGAAAACGAGCCGTCGGTGTCGAGAAAATTTTCTTTCCCGGATATTCCCCATCGTGCCACGACGACGAATGACCTTTACCGAAATTATCGTGAAGGCGCGTTTCATGAGTCTGCCACGCCACGGGTCTCTCCCTGGCATCAGCCGGAGATCTTTCCGTCTCAGTCATCAACAGGGCACCTTTTGCAGGATCGAGAGCTGCACGAGGGGGATGAGCAGCTTGCCTCAGTTCTGCTCGCTCCAATCTATGACGATGACGTTGTTCCAAACCCGAAAGCTGAGCCAAAAATCTGGCAGTTACATAACAAGTACCTGATATGCCAGATCAAGACCGGGTTGATGATTATTGATCAGCATGTGGCGCATGAACGGGTGTTGTACGAACGTGCCGTTGATGTGATGCAGCAGAATGTTCCAAACTCCCAGCAACTGCTCTTTCCCCAGAAAGTTGAGTTCCGCCCGTGGGAGTACGAAATCTTTGAAGAGATCCGTGACGATCTCTACCGGCTTGGCTTTAATCTGAGGTTGTTTGGCAACAAGACCGTCATGATTGAAGGAGTTCCCCAGGATGTCAAGTCTGGTACGGAAGTGACGATTTTACAGGATATGATTGCTGAATATCAGGAGAACGCCTCAAAACTCAAGCTCGAAAAGCGTGATAACCTTGCCAAATCCTACTCCTGCCGCAACGCTATCATGTCAGGCCAGAAACTCTCACTTGAAGAGATGCGCTCACTTATCGATAACCTCTTTGCTACCCGTGAGCCCTACTCATGCCCGCACGGCAGACCGGTCATTATCAAGCTCTCCCTTGACCAGCTCGACAAGATGTTCGGGAGAAAATAAAAAGGCTCCAGCCAACATTGATGGCAAGAGCCTTTTCTCAATCAGCGAGTTCTTGGAAATCAGAAAGAAAAACTCATGGCGGCATTAACCTTTACCTCTTTGGGAAGCTCGTTGCCGTCAATGGTAAACGTATCTGTTGCAAAAGCACCATCTACATCCAGCAGAAAAAATTTGAATCCTGCGGTTAACACATTACCGTTGGAACCGGCAAGGTTTTTATAGGCACCACCACGCAACTTTAGCCATGAAGCTGGCTTAAACTCAACTCCCCCGCCAAAATTCCTGCTGGTGATTGAACTTCCGACGGGAGCGACGGTGTCATTTTCTGTCAAATCAAGATCTGCGGCAAAAGTCATCCAACTGACCGGGTCAATGGCAACACCGGAACGCACCTGCGGTTTTAAGGTAATGGAACCACCTGAAGCTCTTTCCGTGAGCTCAACCTTTTTTGTCAAGCTATTGTATTTAGGATTATAATAGTCTGGTGCATCAAGCTTTGGTGAGTTGAGGTTTTTTCCAACAAGGCCAACACTCAGCCAGTTTTTATACTTGTACAATGCACCCAGATCAATGCCATAGGCAAGAGAGCTTTTTTTGTTGGTCGTGATGTCGTCGATGAGATCTTTTGCGGTGACATTTCCATTTTGTCTATTGACCAGCAGCACCTGATTCTGGTACACTGTTCCTGAAATGAGTTTACCGGTGACACCAATTCCCAGCTCGCTGTTAGAGCCAACATTGATCGGGTAGCCATAAGAGAGAGGTATTTCAACATACTGGACAGCCTTCGTCATGACCGATGTCGTGTTCTCCTTCAACGTGTTATTGGTTCCAGTGCCAAGTGTGGGGAGAATGCCGGTCATGGTAGAAAGTGCAGTGTTCGGATCAATGCCACTGTCGTTCAATTGATTATCAATGGCATTGGCTAAATCCGTGGCGTTGACGGAGGGATCTGCAGCAGTGATTGCCGAAGTTAAGGTTGCCAATTGATCTGCTGAAAAGTATCCTGAAGCCTGGGATGATCCCGGAGTACGCTGAACTGCCTGATAAAGATTTTTGACGGTCAGAGTCGCTGTGCCACTGGTCGTGTTCGGAAAAATATTACCTGTATCGGTGATCGGCTGCACATACCCTTCCATGTTTCCGAAGATACCAAAAGAAAAGCTGCCAGAGGAAAAGCTGACCGGCGCAATGACTGCGACAGCAATATTTCCCTTACGGGCATCGATGTCGTCAAGAATAGATAATGTTTTTACAAAGTCGCCGACATTATCAGCAGTAGCACTTGCGGTGTCAAAATTTTTAACGTTGTCAAAGTCAATGTTCGAAAAGCGGTCAACATTTTCTGCCAATCCATCACTGCCTTTTATTCCGACACCAACACCGGCATTCAAGGCAAAAGAGGATTTACTGAATGCGCCTGCTGCGGGGTTCCAGTACGAAGTTAATGAGCCGTTGTTTCGGGCGACACCTGCGCCACCCATACCCATGGCTCCTGGTGTCTGGAATTCAATACCCTGCGCGATTCCGGGCATTGAAATGAGAAATGAAACCATTGTCACCATTTTCTTCATGCGAAACTCCTTTAATTTTAGAGTAAAAAAGACAGAGATAATTTAGAATCCATTGAATTTGCAGTGATTTTGAGGATAAACAGAATGCCACAAATCATGCTAAGCAAACTTACTCAATTTAAGCGAATAATACTGGTGAAAAACAATATTTCAGTACACTGAAGTTCTTGTGAGAGACCGGTACATTATCACCTCCATCCTCTCTCTGAACCGGGCGATTCTGTGATTACGGCACAAGCTTTTCTTGCATTCTGAAAAATGATTTCTTTTCAGTACATTAAGCAATCAATTTGCAAAGCGTTTTTTTCTTATGCCCTTGTAGCTCAGTGGATAGAGCAACAGTTTCCTAAACTGTAGGTCGGCGGTTCGAGTCTGCCCGAGGGCACTTTGCTTGATGCGGTCAGCGTTTTATTTCCATTCTTTTTTTTGCTTGCACTTCAACGCCGCCACCAAAAAGTATGAAGCTTGTCAGAATTATTTTTTTCATTCTGCTGCTGCTTTGTGCGGTTGATGTCGGGCGCTACTTTTTTTATCCAAATGTTGAACAATTGGTGGACAATAATCCTGCCAAAACAGCGTTTATGGAGTACCGCGAGGCTGAATGGAAACGCGATGGGCTCAGCGATAAAAAAATAGAGCAGAGATGGGTGCCGTTGCGCAAGGTTTCACAGAACCTTATCAAGGCAGTTCTGATAGGCGAGGACGACAAGTTCTGGCAGCATGAGGGTTTTGATTATCAGGCGATTGAGCGGGCACTGGAAAAAAATATTCTTGCCAAGAAATTCAAGATGGGAGGCAGCACCATCAGCCAGCAGCTTGCCAAAAACCTTTACCTCTCGCCCTCCAAAAATCCGGTGCGCAAAATAAAAGAGGCGATTCTTACCTGGAGACTTGAAAAAACGCTTTCCAAGCGAAGGATTCTTGAGCTGTATGTCAATATTGCCGAATGGGGTGACGGTATTTTCGGTATAGGAGAGGCTGCCCGCCATTACTATGGTGTCAGTCCCGCAAAACTTTCGGCAAGAGAGGCATCAAAACTTGCAGCCATACTTCCCAATCCGATTGTCTTCTCTCCCACAGGCTCTTCGCGCTATGTTCGCAATCGCTCCAGTCTGATTTATGCCATTATGCGGAAGCGGGGTATCGTTGTTCCTGACTATAAAGAGGTGATGACCGTAACCCCGGATACCACTGCCGTTGATTCGGTGGTGATCGGGGTGCCTCAGTTTCTGCTTGATCAGGCAATTACCTCCGACAGTACTGCCGGAAATGACACTCAACGAGAAAGCGTTGTTCCAGAAAACAAGAGTCAGGAGACTCCTTCTGAAAAGACACCCGGGAATGGAAGTGCCGATGCGCCCTGACCGTATGCAATCAGTGGCGCACCGCACTTTATTTGCGTTGTCGTTTACTCTTGTTCAAACGATGACTTGTCCACTCCGCAGACCGGACAGACCCAGTCATCAGGGATGTTTTCAAAAGAAGTTCCCGGTGCAATACCACCGTCAGGATCGCCAACTTCAGGATCATAGACATAGCCGCATGGTACACAAACCCATTTTTCCATGGTATAATTTTTGTTTAATGAATAAAGCCGTCTGGATTACCACTGATGATACAGAAAATTCGTGAAATCAGCGGACATGATTTTTGATGTGATGTCAGACACCCATCTTTACGACACCCTTCGCAAGGTTTTTGGCTTCCGTGAGTTCCGGCCAAATCAGGAACGGATTGTCCGGGCAATTCTCTCCCAAAAAGATGTCTTTGCCGTCATGCCTACTGGCGGAGGCAAATCACTCTGTTATCAACTCCCGGCAGTCATGTTGCCGGGCACTTGCATAGTGATCAGCCCGCTCATTGCCCTCATGAAAGACCAGGTGGATGGAGCGCGTGCAAACGGTATACGTGCAGCTTTCCTCAACAGCTCACAGTTGCCTGATGAGCGCGACGAAGTGGAGCACGATTTGCTCACCAATTCACTCGATTTGCTTTATGTTGCCCCGGAGCGCTTTACTCTCGACCATTTCCGGGAGATGATCGCCAGAGTGAAGATCAGCATGGCGGTGATTGATGAAGCGCACTGTATCTCAGAATGGGGGCACGATTTTCGTCCCGATTACCTGTCGCTCTCGGCTCTTGTTACTCTTTTTCCAAACATTCCGGTTGCAGCCTTTACCGCAACGGCAACACACCGGGTGCAGCAGGATATTCTGGACAAGCTTGCCTTGCGCACTCCCCTCGTTGTCCGGGCTTCTTTCGATCGTCCGAATCTCTTTTACGACGTTCGTTTCAAGGACAACCCGGAAGCGCAGCTTGTTGCCCTGCTTAAAAACAATCCTGGCAAAGCAGGCATCATCTACCGTACCAGCCGCAAAAGCGTCAACGATAGTGCGGCCATGCTGCAGGCGAAAGGGTTTCGCGCCCTCCCTTACCACGCAGGCCTCAGTGATGCCGATCGAAAACATAATCAGGAGGCTTTCATACGAGATGAAGTGGATGTTGTCGTGGCCACGATTGCCTTCGGCATGGGCATCGACAAATCAAATATCAGGTTTGTCATCCATGCCGATCTGCCCAAAAGCATTGAGAACTACTATCAGGAAACCGGCAGGGCAGGACGAGACGGCGAACCAGCGCAATGCACCCTTCTGTTCGCGCAGGGAGATATCCCCAAAATGCGCTTCTTTATCGATGCCATGCCTGATGAGACGGAGCGGGCAAGGGCTCTTGGAGCACTGACGAAGGTGATTGCTTTTGCCAGTAACTCAGTCTGCCGGCGCAGAACCCTGCTCGACTATTTTGGAGAGAGCTATCCCCTCGAAAACTGCAACTCCTGCGATATCTGTCTTGGCACTCGCGAAGTGGTCGACTGCACCCGTGAAGCACAAATGCTGCTCTCCGCTATTGTGCGCACCGAAGAGCGGTTCGGTGCCATGCACATCGTCGATATTGTCACCGGAAGCGCCAACAAAAAGATACGTGATTTTGGGCACGATCGTCTCAAAACTTATGGCGTAGGCAAAGAGCACGAAAAAAAATACTGGCGACAGCTCATTGATGAACTTCTTGCACAAAAAGTCATCGAAAAATCTGAGGGGCTCTATCCAACACTTTTTCTTCTGCCCAAGGCAATCCAACTTCTGAAGGGCGAGGATCGTCTTGAAATTGTCAGGGTTGAGGAAAAGAAAAAAGCAAAAGCTTCTCCGGTAAAGTCTGTTGCTTCAGCAGCGCCATACAATCAGGAGCTTTTCGAACTCCTCAGAAAACTCCGCAAGCAGATCGCCGATGAGCAGGGGATTCCACCCTATATCGTCTTCTCAGACCGCACCCTTCATGACATGGCAGCACTCTCTCCCCGTACTGCCGAAATCATGTTGACGGTTTCAGGAGTCGGCGAAGTAAAGCTTGAACGCTATGGTACTCAATTTCTGCGACTGATTGATCGCTTTTGCAGTGATCGTGGTCTTGCTTAATTAAAACGTCGTCCATGGAGGAAATCATGCTTCTTTTCAATAAAATTCTTCCGATTCTTGTTTTGCCGCTGGGGTTTACTCTGTTGAGTATGCTTGCTGGTCTGATTTGGCGCAAAAGCTTGCTCTTGTGGTATGCGGCTCTTCTGCTATGGGCCTTCAGTATGCCTGTGGTCTCTGATGGTTTGATGCGGTTTGTTGAGGGTGGTAATGCACGCATTCCTGTGAGTGCAGTAGAAAATGCTGATGCCATTGTGGTGTTGAGCGGAATGATTCGCCAGGTTGATGGCGCTTCGCTTGGTGAATGGGGTGATGCGGTTGATCGTTTCGAGGGTGGTATCGACCTGTTAAAGGCAGGAAAAGCGCCTGTGATTGTCTTTACCAGGGGGCAGTTGCCCTGGCAACAGGATGCGATACCTGAGGGTGAGTTGCTGAAAAAGAGGGCTGTGCGGCTTGGGATTTCGCAGAAATTGATTCGTTTAACTGAAAAGGTTGGCAATACTGCTGATGAAGCGGTGGCAGCGCGAAAGTTACTGGGTGAGAGGAAGAAAATTATTTTGGTCACCAGTGCCTTCCATACGCGACGTGCTCTTCTTTTATTTGAGCATGCCGGATTTGAGGTGCAGCCTTTTCGGGTGGATTATCAGGTCGATGATACATCAGCACTAACGGTATTGCGTTTTTTGCCAAGTGCCGAAGCGCTTGCGCAGTCGGAGAAAGCGTTGCGTGAGATGCTCGGGTGGCTCTTTTATTCTTTGAAATTTATGGGACATCATTGATTGAATTTATTGGTGTTCGTGGCCTTGAAAAGGCAAAAAATTTGTAAAGTATTGCGCGGTTGTTACCTTTCTCCTGACGTGACTGTCAGGCTCTTTTTATTACAGGCCTTTTCCGGTTTGGTAATCAACGATATGTATTCATGATTGAAAATGGGATGTTACACTGGTATGCGCTCTACGTTCGTTCCAGGTATGAAAAGAAAGTGCATCAGATGTTTCTTGAACAGGATGTTGTGAGCTTTCTTCCGCTTCTTGACACCTGGAAGCAATGGAGTGACAGGCGGAAAAAAGTCTCTGAACCACTCTTCAGAGGGTATGTGTTTGTGAATATTGACATCCGAAAAGATCATATTCAGGTGCTCGATACCGAAGGAGTGGTGAAGTTTATCGGGATTGGCAGAAAGCCTTCTGTTATCAGCGAAAAAGATATTGAGTGGCTTCGGAAGCTGGTGAGGGAGCCCGATGCTGTTAAACGGACCGTAGCGACCCTTCCTGCAGGTCAGAGAGTCAGGGTTCTTGCCGGCCCCTTCAAGGATTTTGAAGGAGTGGTGGTCAAAGAGGGAAGGGAGGCCCGGCTTGTGGTCTTTTTTGACTCGATCATGCAGGGTGTTGAGGTCAGCATCTTTCCGGATATTCTTATGCCGATCAGGGGTACAGTCGAGCCTCTTCATAAGGATTCGGGCATGCGCAGCGGTCTGTCCTCCGTGGAAAAGCATTTTCTTCACCTGTGAGTCTCAACTCCAGGCTTGGAGCATGGCCGATTTTGTAACTGGGGCATCAAACAGCAAGGGAGGTTTTTGTGGGGAACAGGGAGTATTCATCGGTTCGCGACATCTTCAGCTTGCCCGTGATTGTGGCGGCGCTGGGTTATTTTGTTGATATTTACGATCTGGTTCTGTTCAGCATTGTAAGGGTGCCGAGCTTGAAATCGTTCGGGCTTTCCGGGAAGGAGTTGATCGATTACGGGGTCTATCTGCTGAATATGCAGATGATCGGAATGCTGGTTGGCGGCATTCTCTGGGGCTGGCTTGGTGATAAAAAGGGGCGCCTTAAAATTATGTTTGCCTCTATTTTGCTCTATTCTCTTGCCAATATTGCCAATGGTTTTGTCTCTTCGCTTCCGGCCTATGCGGCATTGCGATTTATTGCAGGCGTTGGTCTTGCCGGGGAACTCGGGGCGGGAATTACGCTGGTATCAGAGGTGCTGCATACCAAAATTCGAGGTTACGGCACCATGCTTGTTGCCTCTATCGGTGTTTCTGGAGCGATTCTTGCCAATGTTGTGGCCAACACTTATGAGTGGCATAACGCTTTTTTTATTGGAGGGGGACTTGGACTTCTGCTGCTTCTTGCGCGGGTAAAGGTTGCTGAGTCGGGGATGTTCAAGGCTATGGAGGCCAATGCAGGTCTTAATCGCGGCAATATGTTTGCCCTTTTTACCGATCGTAACCGCTTTTTTCGTTATATCAACTCAATCATGATCGGGGTGCCGATCTGGTTTGTGGTTGGGGTGCTTATCACCTTTTCCCCTGAATTTGGTGTGGAGCTTGGTATTGCCGGGCCAGTTTCGGCTGGAAATTCTGTGATGTACTGCTATCTTGGACTGGTGTTTGGCGATCTTTCAAGCGGGCTGCTGAGCCAGTTATTGAAAAGCCGCAAAAAGGTTATTCTGCTCTTTATGCTGCTTACTGTTGGAGCGGTTGCGCTCTATTTTCTGCAGGGGCATCAGAGTCCGCAGTTTTTTTATGTGGTCTGTACTCTTCTTGGTTTTGCCGCCGGGTACTGGGCTATTTTTGTAACCGTTGCAGCGGAGCAGTTTGGTACCAATCTTCGCGCAACGGTTGCCACGACGGTGCCCAATCTTGTTCGTGGGATGGTGGTGCCGATTACCATGCTCTTCCAGTTTTTCCGGGGGATGTTCGGTATGGAATCAGGCGCGTTGCTGGTTGGCGGTCTCTGTATCACAGCCGCGTTCCTCTCCCTCAGCGCCCTTGAGGAGACTTTTCATAAGGATCTTGATTATTATGAAGAGTTCCTCTGAGGCCGGGGTCACAGGATTCCCATCTCCGTTTTTAAAAACTTCCCGGTATAGGAGCACTCCATCCGGGCGACCTGTTCGGGTGTTCCTTCCGCAATAACCTCTCCCCCCTCGTACCCTCCTTCCGGCCCGATATCAATAATCCAGTCGCTGTTTTTTATAATATCGAGGTTGTGTTCGATGATGATAACACTGTTGCCTTTATCAACAAGTTTTCGGAGCACTTCGAGCAAATGCTGGATATCCTGAAAGTGGAGACCGGTGGTTGGCTCGTCAAGAATGTACAGGGTGTTGCCGGTCTGTATTTTGGCAAGTTCGGCTGAAAGCTTGATGCGTTGTGCTTCGCCACCCGAAAGCATCGGGGATGGCTGGCCGAGCTTGAGGTAGCCGAGTCCAACATTTTGCATGGTGTTGAGAATGCGAAGAATTCTGGGAAAGTCGACAAAGAAATCCGCAGCTTCGGTGATGGTCATTTCAAGCACATCAGCAATGGATTTTCCACGGTATTTAACCAGCAGAGTTTCGCGGTTGTAGCGTTCTCCCTTGCAGTTTTCGCATCGGACATAGACATCGGGCAGAAAGTTCATCTCAATTTTTCTTGTGCCCGATCCCTGGCAAACCTCGCATCGTCCGCCTTTGACGTTGAAGCTGAATCTTCCGGCTTTATACCCCCTGATCTGCGCTTCGGGCAGCCGGGTGAAAAAGTCGCGGACAAAGGTGAAAGTGCCGGTATAGGTTGCCGGATTGGAGCGGGGTGTGCGTCCGATGGGCGACTGGTCGACGTTGACCACCTTGTCGAGGTGCTTTATTCCTTCGATGCTCTCATAAGGATAGGTGACCAGCTTGGAGCGGTAGAAGTGGCGCGCAAGGATCGGGAAAAGGGTTTCGTTGATAATTGTTGATTTGCCAGATCCACTGACACCGGTAATGCTGACAAGCTGGCGAAGCGGAATGGTGATATCAATGTTTTTGAGGTTGTTGCCCTTGCAGCCTGTCAGGCGCAAAAATTGCTGTTCGTCAGTTTTCTTTTTCTCCTCTCCTTTGAAAAAAACCTGTCGGGTTCCGGAAAGGTATTCTGCGGTCAGTGAGTGAGGGTCAAGGAGTGCGGCAGCTCCCTGGGCAACAATTTCTCCGCCGTACTCTCCTGCACCAGGTCCAAGATCAATGATTTCGTCGGCTTCGAGCATTGTATCTTTGTCGTGCTCGACAACCAGCACCGTGTTGCCAAGGTCTCGGAGACGCTTGAGCGAAGAAATAAGCTTGTGGTTGTCGCGCTGGTGCAGGCCGATACTGGGTTCGTCGAGGACATAGAGGACACCACTGAGTTGCGAACCGAGCTGCGAGGCGAGTCTGATGCGCTGTGCTTCACCGCCAGAAAGTGTTTGTGAGCTTCTGTCGAGAGAAAGGTAGCCAAGCCCTACATTGAGAAGAAATTCAAGGCGTTTGATGATTTCATGCAGCACCGGGGTGGCAACAAGACGCTCTTTTGCCGTCAGCTTTTCGGGTAATGCCGTAAAAAAGGTGAGGGATTCAGGCAAGGGAAGTGCTTCAGCTTCAGCAATATTAAGCATGTCAATCTTCACCAGCAGGCTCTCCTTGCGCAGTCTTGCCCCTTTGCATGAAGGGCAGGGTTGGCGGATCATGTAGCTTTCTGCCCACTCCCGTATTTTGGCCGAGCTTGCATTTTTCAGTATTTCCTCAACGTAAGGGAGTGCTCCGGGAAAGGGTTGCGGGTAAAGGGTATCACGCCCGGAGTAGGAATAGCTGACATCAAAGGTACGACTGCCGGATCCTTCCAGCAAAATGTCAAGTGCTTCTTGTGGAATTTCGCCAACAGGAGTATCGAGGGTGAAGTTAAACTCTTTGGCAATTGCTTTGATGACCTGCCAGAGGTTCCGCTTTCCGGATTTTCCAAAAGGGTCGAGGCCTCCTTCGTTGAGCGAGATCGAGAGATCGGGCAGCATCAGTTCTCCCGAAAGCTGCATAAGCTCTCCGAGGCCGTTACACTCCGGGCAGGCACCATAAGGGGAGTTGAAGCTGAAGTGGTTCGGTGCCAGCGTATCGACCGGGACGGAACCGTCTGAATAGGCATAGCGAGTGCTGAACGTCAGCTCTTTCAGTTCACTTTCAAGCGGATCGCAGATCACTGATGATTTGTGCTCAGACATGCTGATGGCAAGGCTGATGGCTTGTTTCAGGCGCTCTTCACAGTCGGGGCCAATAACCAGGCGGTCAACCACCAGTTCGATGGAGTGGCTTTTATAGCGCTCAATCTGCATGTTTTTTTCCATTTCCAGGTATGTTCCATCAATACGGACCCGGAGAAATCCTTTAAGCAACAGGCGTTCGAAAAGTTCGCGGTAATGGCCTTTGCGTCCAGTGACAAGGGGGGAGAGTATCTGGACTTTTGTGTCGGCAGGCAGTGAGAGAATGGATCCGAGGATGTTTTCTTCACTTTGTTGCTGCAGCATGGCACCGGTGACAGGGTCGTAGCGTCTGCCGGCCTTGGCGTAGAGCAGCCGGATAAAATCATGGATTTCGGTAATAGTGCCAACCGTTGAACGAGGCGAGCGGTTAGTGCTTTTCTGGTCGATGGAGATGACCGGTGAGAGCCCCTCAATAAAATCGACATCAGGGCGTTCAATGCTGCCGATATATTGCCGCGCATAAGGTGAGAGTGTTTCCATAAAGCGGCGCTGTCCTTCGGCATAAATGGTATCGAAGGCAAGGCTGGATTTTCCGGAACCGGAGAGGCCGGTAATGACAACAAATTTGTTGCGCGGGATATCAAGAGAGATGTTTTTGAGGTTGTGTACCCTGGCTCCCCTGATGTTGATATGACTGAATTCCATGTGTTTTTTTATAATCTTTTAGCTTCGATGCCGTCAGCAAGTGGTTGCATCTTTTTCAAGGGAACAGCGGCACAGTCCTAACCGTTCATTGTAATTCAGACAGAACTCTTAATGAAAAAGGCGACCCGGTGGGCCGCCTTTATTCATTGAGAGTATTTTGTGTCGGCTCAGCCTTTCAGTGCAGCTCTTGCTGCGGCAAGGCGTGCAATCGGCACTCTGTAAGGACTGCATGAAACATAGTTCAGCCCTAACTGGTGGCAGAATTCGACCGTCGAAGGATCGCCGCCGTGTTCTCCGCAGATGCCCAGCTTAAGCTCTGGTTTGACTGCACGCCCCTCTTTGGCCGAGATGCTCATCAGCCTGCCCACGCCCTCAATATCAAGAGATTCAAAGGGGTTTCTGGCGAAGATCTCCTGCTGCTGGTAGGTCGGAAGGAACTGGCCTGAATCATCACGGCTCATACCGAGTCCCATCTGTGTCAGGTCATTGGTGCCATAGCTGAAGAAGTCGGCAGCGGTGGCAATCTGATCGGAGGTGATTGCTGCACGCGGTACCTCAATCATGGTGCCAACAAGGTATTTAACTCCTGTTCCCTGTTCAGCAAAGACACTGCGAGCAGTTTTGTGAATGATTTCACTGGTGATTTCAAGCTCTTTGACGGTGCTGATGAGTGGTACCATAATTTCAGGAACAACCTCAAGCCCCTCTTTTTTAAGTTGACAGGCGGCTTCGATAATTGCCCTGACCTGCATAACGGTGATCTCTGGATGAAGGATGCCAAGACGGCAGCCGCGGAGCCCAAGCATGGGATTGAATTCGTGGAGACTTCCGATACGCTCTTTTACAGCTTCGAAAGATTTTCCCATCTTGCTGGCCAGTGCCTTGATTTCGCTGTCGGTGTGTGGCAGGAACTCATGGAGCGGAGGATCAAGCAGTCTGATTGTGACCGGACGGGCACCCATGGCTTTGAAGAGGCCATAGAAGTCATCCCGCTGGTAAGGGAGAAGTTTTTCAAGAGCTATTTTGCGGCCTTCAACATCGTCTGCCAGAATCATCTCTCTCATCGAATCAATACGCTCGCCACCGAAGAACATGTGTTCTGTACGGCAAAGGCCGATACCTTCAGCGCCGAAAGTGATGGCAATTTCAGCCTGGTCCGGCTGGTCGGCATTGGTGCGGATATTGAGTTTACGGTACTTGTCGGCCCACTCCATGAGTTGTTTGTAGATTGGCCATGTCTCTGCATCTTCCGGCTTGAGAGTTTTGTCAACCAGAACTTCAATGATTTCAGAGTTTTTGGTCGGAACTTTTCCGGCAATGACTTCACCGGTGCTTCCGTCGATGGAGATGTAATCACCTTCTGAAAGGACGGTATCTTTTCCGGCGACGCGCATTTCACCTCTCTGGTAATCGATATTGAGCGCTCCGCATCCTGCGACGCAGACCTTGCCCATCTGACGGGCAACCAGCGCTGCATGGGAGGTCATGCCGCCACGTGCAGTAAGAATACCCTCAGAAGCGTTCATGCCCTTGATATCTTCTGGTGAAGTTTCGATGCGGACAAGAATGACCGCTTCGCCGCGCTTTCCGGCTTCGTAGGCATCAACGGCATTAAAGTAAATTTTGCCGGTTGCGGCTCCTGGACCTGCATTCAGGCCTGTTGCAAGGAGTCTTCCGCCAGCAATAGCCGCCTGCTTCTCTTTCATGTCGAAAACAGGCCTCAGCAACTGGTTAAGCTGTTCAGGCTCAATGCGCATGAGCGCCTCTTTTTCGTCGATCAGCTTCTCATTGAACATATCAACAGCAATTTTCACTGCCGCCATTCCTGTTCTTTTGCCGACCCTGCACTGCAACATGAAAAGCTTGTTGTTCTCGATGGTGAACTCAATGTCCATCATGTCGTGATAGTGGTGTTCGAGAATGGAGCGGATTTCCTCGAGCTGATCGTAAATGCCGGGGTTTTCTGCCTTGAGCTGGTCGATTTTCAGCGGGGTTCTTGTGCCTGCCACAACGTCTTCGCCCTGCGCATTCATAAGAAACTCGCCGTAGAAGATATTTTCGCCAGTGGCTGCATCGCGGGTGAAGGCGACACCTGTTCCGCAATCTTCGCCCATGTTGCCGAAGACCATGGCCTGAACATTGCAGGCTGTGCCCCAGTAGCCGGGAATATGATTCAGTTTGCGGTAGATGATGGCTCGTTCGTTGTTCCAACTGTTGAAGACGGCACCGATGGCTCCAATGAGCTGTTCGTGTGGGTCTTCCGGGAATGTTTTGCCGGTTTTTTCAAGAATGGCGGCTTTGTATTTTCCGACAATGTCCTGGAGATCTTCGACCGTAAATTCTGTGTCGAGCTCTATGCCGAGTTCATGTTTTTTTGCTTCGAGAATTTTTTCAAACGGGTCAATCTGCTTTTTGTCGGTTGGTTTGAGATCAAGCACGACATCACCGTACATCTGCACAAAGCGGCGATAGCAGTCCCACGCAAAACGGGGGTTTCCTGATTTTCTTCCGAGGCCGTCAACGGTTGCGGCATTCAGGCCGAGGTTGAGAATGGTGTCCATCATACCGGGCATCGAGGCTCTTGCACCAGAACGGACAGAGACCAGCAGGGGGTTTTCAGGGTCGCCAAATTTTTTGCCTAATTCATCTTCAATTTTGCGGAGTGCATTGGGAATGTCCTGATCGAAAAGATTTTTTGGGTAGTTTTTCTGGTTGTCGTAATAGTATGTGCATACTTCGGTTGAAATGGTGAATCCCGGAGGAACCGGTAATCCGATATTGGCCATTTCAGCAAGGTTAGCGCCTTTTCCTCCAAGCAGGTTTTTCATGGACGCATCACCTTCAGAAGAGCCGCCCGAAAAACTGTAAATGTATTGTTTACTGGCAGCCGTTTTGTTGGTAATCTCAGATATTGGCATGATTTTCAGGAGTAATTATGTTTGTATCACCCAAAAAAACTTGAGCCGATGGTGATAAAACAGGTGAAGTTGACTATTTTTTAACGAAACCGAAATTTAGTAAAAAACACACGGAAAAACTACCGGAAAGGATATTCATTCTTATTTATCGAATATGGGGATTGAACCGCTTGTTATTCTTCTGCAAATTGCACGTCTTGCCGTCCCTTATGTCCTTACCTCTGTTGGGGCAACTTTCTCGGAACGGGGCGGGGTGGTTAACCTTGCTCTTGAAGGGATGATGCTTGTTGGTGCATTCGGTGCTGCTTTTGGCCAGTACCGGACAGGTTCAGCCCTTGTGGGGATTTTTCTGGCTCTTCTTTGCGGACTGGGTGTGGCACTGCTTTTTGCCTTTATTACGGTTACTCTGAAGGCTGATCAGATTGTCGCTGGTATTGCCATCAATATTCTTGTTATGGGCGCGACTCGTTTTGGCCTCACTCTTCTCTTTGGGAGTTCGATGAATTCGGAGCGGATTGCCGGTATTGAGGCACCTTCTCTTTTGGTTGATCCACTTTTTCTTGCGGCGGTTGTTTCAGTTATTGCAGGTCAACTGACTCTTTTCAGGACGCCTTACGGGCTGAGGCTTCGTGCAACTGGCGAAAGCGCTGCAACTGCTGACAGTGCAGGAATCAATGTTGATCGCATGCGCTATTCCGGCGTGCTTGTCTCGGGAGTGCTTGCTGCTCTTGCCGGAGCATTTCTTGTTTTTCAGCAACACACCTTTACCGATAATATGTCGGCAGGACGAGGCTATATCGCCCTTGCCGCCATGATTATCGGCAAATGGACTCCGGCTGGCGCTGCCCTTGCCAGTTTACTGTTTGCCACCACCGAATCTATGGAAATCTGGCTCCAGACGGGATGGATTCCATCGCAGTTGCTGCAGTCAATGCCTTACATTATAACGCTTGTGGTGCTTGCCGGGTTTGTTGGCAGGTCATCAGCACCCCGTGATGCAGGTATTCCCTTTGAGAAATCCCGGAGATCAGAGTAGGCCTGGCAGCTCACCGATTCTTAATAACTTGTTGTCAATGAGTTCTCGTGTCATCCTCGTAAAACATAAAAGTTCTTGTGTTAATGGTTATTTTTTATTTCTGTATTTAACAATGGAGAATTTTTGGTCTGATTATTTTCATTGAACAAGCTCTTGTTATGATTACTCCCAAAGAGACACTTCTCTTGATTATTGATGTGCAGGGCAGGCTTGCCCAGATTGTTTTTCAGCCGGAGATCGTGGAAAGAAATATAAACAAGTTGCTCAGAGCCTCGACGATTCTTGATATGCCGGTTCTCTTGACCGAGCAGTATCCGAAAGGCCTTGGTCGCACGGTTGATTCTCTGAGAGAGCTGCTGGCGGGCACTCTTCCTGTTGAAAAAATTTCATTCAGTTGTTGTGGAACCCCTGAGTTCATGAGGCAGCTTCGCTCATTCAACCGTAACGATATTCTTGTTGCAGGCATGGAAACCCATGTTTGTGTCTATCAAACCGCTGTAGAGCTTCTTGAGTTTGGTTACAACGTTCATCTGGTGACAGACGCTGTTTCATCGAGAACTGAAGAAAACAAGCTTCTCGGGATTCGATGTCTTGAAAAAGCCGGCGCATCTCTGACCAGTACTGAAATGGCGCTTTTTGAGCTGTTGCGTGTGGCTGAGGGAGAGCAGTTCAAGGCAATCTCCAGCATTGTGAAAGAGTAAGAAAAACCACCGGTGGTTGCAGCTCTCCGCTGGTTATTTTCCGATAACGGCTTTCAGCATCAACTGTATGTTCTCTTTGCCTTCAAAGATGTCCGTTTCTATTTTCAGGTAGTAACAGGGCATGGTGGCAAGGATACGTATCAGTTCTGGACGGCCAAGCATGCGGAAGTAGTCCTTTTCTGTAGTAATGAGGCTTAACCCTTTTTCTTCAGCTTCACGGCGAACAGAACGCAGTTTTTTGACACTATAAGGCTCATGGTCATGGAAAAAGCGGTGTGCAGCAATGGTTATTCCCTCTTTGGTGAGACTTTCCAGAAAACTTTCAGGCGAGGCTATACCTGCAAAGGCAAGGACGTTAAGGTTTTTGGCAACAAGCGTGTCATCTGATGTGCTGGTTTCGCCTGAAAAACAGATCAGCTCTCCAATTTTAAGGCGGGCTTTGACAATCGGCCTGCCGTTTTTTTCAAGTTCTTCCAGGATGGCATCAGCTTTTTCCTGATCAGTGATTTTGTTCAGCACGATCAGATCAGCTCTTGAGAGATTTTTCAGAGGCTCTCTCAGTCGGCCTTCGGGCAACATTTTTGCTTCGAGAAATGGTTCTTCGGCATTGATGATGGCGATATTAAGGCTCCTGTCAATCTGGCGATGCTGGAAAGCGTCATCGAGGATGATAACCGAAGGGGCTCTTTGGGCAAAGTGTTTAGCGATATACGTTACAGCATCTGCTCTTTTTTTGGCGACAACGACAATGGCATCAGGGTTGTTCCAGGCAAGCATCGCCGTTTCGTCGCCAGCCTCTTTGCTGCTGAGCAGAATCCTTTGACCGTCGGAGACAAGCTGCACGCCTTTTGACTCCCTCAGATACCCGCGTGATACAATCGCAGGTTTGCAGTCGATCGAGAGATAGTATTTGACGACCCAGTCAACCAGCGGAGTTTTTCCTGTGCCGCCTGCCGAAAGGTTTCCGATTGAGACAACAGGAATAGGGGAACGCCATGATTTGAAAATCAGCCGGTCAAAAAGTGTATTGCGAAACTGCACTATAGAGCCGTAGAGCAGCGCGGCCGGTCTGAGAAGGATGGAGAACTGGCTATGCATGGCTGAGACGGGCTGAAATATTTTTTGTATAGAGTTGCAGCTCTTTGTCGCTCTTGAACTCGGGAAGCTCAAGAAGATGGAGCTTGACGGAAGTTTTGCTGAACGGTTTGGGAATTTCAAACTGGTCCCAACTTTTGAGCCTCCATCTTTTGGCATAGCTTATCTCGGCAAAAACAATCGGGTAGTGGTTGTTTGAGGCCAGGCGTAACGTGCCGTATTTGAACTGGTTGATCGGTCCTCTTGGTCCGTCTGGTGTAAGGACAACAATATCGCCTTTCTGAAGGGCATCCTGCATGGTTTGTTTGACCTCGTCGCCTCCCTTTGAGCTTGAGCCGCGGATCAGTGAAAAACCAAGTCGTTCAAGGGTGTCGGCAAGAGCACGTCCGTCCTCAGAAAGGCTGACGACAGCAGTAATGTTCTTTTGTGAAGAGAGAGTTTTTGCAAGAAGCCAGCCAGCGATCATTTTTCCGTGCCAGAACGCAATGATAGCTCCTTTGTCGGACAACTGCAAAGGCGCGGGGGTTATGGATATTCTGAGGCTTGCATAGAGAAGCCTCAGTGCCATGGGAAGGATATATCGGGAAATTATCGGGGAAAGTGACATTTTAGTCAGGCAATAATTGACAATGGAGGATCGTGAGTCTGCACAAATTAATTTTTTTATTGTTTATTCTGGATTGTGTGTCTTATATACAAATGCGGATTGTTAAAAAAGATGAGACGCAATTTAACAAACCATGTCAGATAATTCAGATGATGAAATACAGCCAGGGCCCACAGTGAACACTATGAATGTTTTGATTATAGGAAGTGGTGCCCGTGAACATGCCCTTTGCCGGGCGGTGGCACAAAGTGAACGTGTGGAGGGTGTTTTTGTAGCACCAGGCAACGGCGGAACAGCCCTGATGGCAGGAAAGGTTCGTAATGTGCCCTTGAAAGCCACAGCACTGGATGATCTGCTCCGATTTGCTGTTGATCATAGTATTGACCTGACCGTTGTTGGTTCTGAGGCCCCGCTTGAACTGGGTATTGTGGATCTTTTCCGTGATGCGCAGAAGCTGATTGTGGGTCCAACACAAGCTGCAGCCCGTCTTGAGTCAAGCAAGGTGTTTTCCAAAGAGTTTATGCAGCGTCACGCCATTCCTACGGCAGGCTATCATGTTTTTCGGGATGCTCATGCGGCTGGCAGCTTTATCTCCTCCCCGGAGACCTTGTACCCCATGGTGATCAAGGCAAGCGGTCTTTGTGCGGGAAAAGGGGTTTTTATTGTTTCCGGCGAGGAGCAGGCGCTGAAGGCAATCAGGGAGCTGTTTGAAGATCGTATTTTCGGTGATGCCGGAAATGAGGTGGTTATTGAGGAGTTCCTGAAGGGTCAGGAGGCGAGCGTTTTTGCCTTGACTGACGGTCTTCGCTATCGTCTTTTTTTACCAGCCCAGGATCACAAGCGAATTGGTGACGGAGATACCGGCAAAAATACCGGCGGCATGGGAGCTTATGCTCCTGCTCCGATAGTGACTCCGGAGGTCATGCTGAAGGTGGAGGAGCGAATTATAAGACCGACACTCAAGGGAATGGCCGAAGAAGGCTCTCCTTACACCGGTTTTTTGTATGTTGGACTGATGATTGACGCGGGAGAGCCCTTTGTTGTTGAGTACAACGCACGTCTGGGCGATCCTGAAACACAGGTGGTGCTTCCCTTGTTAAAAAGTGACTTTGTGGCAGCTCTTCAGGCAAGTGTTGACGGAACGCTTGATGAGGTGCCGTTCGAGATGCACCCGAAATCGGCAGCGACGGTTGTGATCGCTTCCGGTGGCTATCCCGATCATTATGAAACCGGCAAGACGATTACTCTTCCGGGCGATATTGCTGAAATGGAGGATTGTATGGTGTTTCATGCTGGTACAGCCACCGAGGGCGGGCAGCTTGTTACAGCGGGCGGGCGGGTTTTTTCGGTAACCGCGCTTGGCGAGACCCTCCGGGAGAGCATTGAGTGTGCTTACCGTATTGTTGAAAAGATTAATTTTGACGGTGCCTGTCACCGAACAGACATTGGGGCCAGGGGGCTTGTGCCATGAAACTACCCAGACGTCAATTCGAGATTATTCAGGAGCAGTCTTTTCGGGAGTTGCCTTACGAATGTTGTGGGCTGCTTGTCGGAATACGGGAAAATCAGCACAGGGGAACCATAGAAAATATTGTCTATGAGGTGGCCCCCTGCCGAAACTGCCTCTATTTTGGCAAAGAGCAGGGTTTTGAGATTTCCCATCAAGAGTATCTTGAGGTAGAACGTGAGGCAGCAAGACATGGTTACAATATTATTGGCTCTTATCATTCCCATATCAATTCTCCAGCGATTCCTTCACTTCATGATGTGGATTTTGCCAACTCGGGTCATACTTTGCTGATCATTGCCTTGATGAATGGGCAACCAAAGGAGGTGACCGCATGGCTGAGAAGGGAGTCGGGAGGGTTTCATCAGGAGCAGATCCGTGTTGTCGAGTAGTTTGCCTCCGCTTGGGGGAACAAATCTCGTGAAATATTTTGTACATTACTTCTCTCAAAGCTTACCAAGTATTAAACCCGAAACAACGTGCCAAAGCGGGAAGATATCAAGTCGATTTTAGTGATTGGTGCCGGTCCTATCGTGATCGGTCAGGCCTGTGAATTCGATTATTCAGGGACCCAGGCGTGCCGTGCTCTCAAGGAGGATGGTTACCGTGTGGTGCTGGTGAACAGTAATCCGGCAACGATTATGACCGATATAGAGTTTGCTGATGCGACCTATATCGAGCCTATTACGCCGGAATATGTGCAGAAAATTATTGAACGTGAAAAACCCGATGCGCTTTTGCCGACGATGGGCGGTCAGACCGCTCTGAACATTGCGGTCAGTCTGGCTGAGTCTGGCATTCTTGAGCGCAACGGAGTTGAACTTATTGGTGCCAAGCTTCGTGCCATCAGAAAAGCAGAAAATCGTGAGTTTTTCAGCGATGCGATGAAGAAAATTGGTCTTGAAATGGCCAAAGGTGTTTTTGTCCGCAACGAAAAAGAGGCAAGAGAGGCACTTGACGAAATTGGCCTTCCAATTGTTATTCGCCCTTCGTTTACGCTTGGTGGAACCGGCGGCGGTTTTGCCGAGACAAAAGCCGACTATTATGAAGCGGTGCGCCGAGGGCTTATGGAAAGTCCTATCAGTGAGGTGCTTGTTGAGGAGTGTTTGACTGGCTGGAAAGAATTTGAGCTTGAGGTTATCCGTGATCTGGCTGATAACGTTATTATTGTCTGCTCTATTGAGAATGTTGACCCTATGGGGGTGCATACCGGAGACAGCATTACCGTTGCTCCTGCCCAGACGCTTACTGACCGTCAGTATCAGGAGCTCAGGGATGCCTCAATCAGAATTATCCGGGAGATCGGCGTTGAGACCGGTGGCAGCAATATTCAGTTTGCCATTAATCCTGTGAACGGCCGTATTGTGGTCATTGAGATGAATCCCCGCGTGTCGCGCAGTTCGGCGCTGGCATCAAAGGCAACCGGTTTTCCGATTGCCAAGGTTGCGGCCAAACTGGCGGTAGGATACCGGCTTGATGAAATTCTCAATGATATTACAAAATCAACTCCGGCAAGTTTTGAACCGGCAATTGACTATTGTGTGGTCAAAATTCCTCGATGGGATTTTGAAAAGTTCAAGAATGTTGATGCCCGTCTTGGTGTCCAGATGAAGTCCGTTGGTGAAGTCATGGCTTTCGGAAGAAACTTCAGGGAGGCGCTTCAGAAGTCGCTCCGTGGTCTCGAAATCGGTCGCGCCGGCCTTGGCTCTGACGGCAAGGATGTCATGAATGTGCTTGCGATGACTCCGCAGCAAAAGAAGTTTGCCAAAGCGGATATTCTTGAAAAAATCAGGATACCCAAAGCTGACCGTATGTTTTATCTTCGTTATGCCTTCCAGGCTGGCGCAACCATCGATGAGGTGCATCAGTCGACCGGTATTGATCCCTGGTTCCTTGACAACATCCTCCAGATAGTTGAGCTTGAAGACGAGCTGCGCCAACTGGCCTCCGCCGACTGACCTGCAATGACCTATCTTACCAGGATATTAGAGGAGAAAAAGCGGGAAATCGTGGAGCTTGAAAAAGAGAAGCCTGCAGAGCGTTATCTGGAGCTGCAGGGCTCTCTGGCTTCCACCCGTGATTTTACCGGAGCCCTCATGCGTACGGGCCGGGGGTTGAAACTTATTGCCGAAATAAAAAAAGCCTCTCCTTCGCGCGGTCTTATTGTAAAGGATTTTGATCCTGTTGTGATGGCCCGTCGCTATGGGGAGCTTGGTGCTGCGGCCTATTCTGTGCTTACGGATCGCCTGTTTTTTCAGGGCTCCATCGACTATCTTCAACAAGTGAGTCGCTCATTTCCGCTGCCAGTCCTGCGCAAGGATTTTATTATTGATGAGTCACAGATATTTGAGTCTCGCCTGATTGGTGCTGATGCCATTCTGCTGATTGTGGCCGCGCTCGATACAACACAACTTGTCGATTATCTGCAGCTTGCTGCTGCTCTTGGCCTGCATGTTCTTGTGGAGGTGCACGACCGATCAGAGCTGGATGTTGCGATTGAAAAAGGTGCCGCAATAATCGGGGTCAACAACCGCAATTTGAAGGATTTTTCGGTTGATCTGCAGACCTCGGTAATACTGCGCTCCTCTATTCCTGCCGGGGTTATTGCTGTGGCCGAAAGTGGCCTGAAAACTTCTGCTGATATTGCCCTTGTCGAGACGGCATTGTTTGATGCCGTCCTGATAGGAGAGGGTCTGCATATCAGCCCCGAGCTTCGTGAAATTATCTGGTCATAGCCCTGATTTTAGCCGCGGTGCCTGCCGGATCGATTGATTTGAAGAATGCAGTGCCGGCAATCAGGGCATCGGCTCCAGCCGAAACCACCTCTTGTGCATTTTCTTCTGTTATTCCTCCGTCAATGGCGATGACCATCTGTGGGTTGGCCTGCAAGCGCATTTCATGAAGTTGCCTGATTTTACCAATTGATGATGGTATGAACTTCTGCCCCCCGAAACCGGGATTGACCGTCATGAGCAGGACAAGGTCGAGATCCGGAAGAATGGAATCAAGCGTTGAGAGCGAAGTTCCCGGATTTATTGAGACACCAGCTTTAGCGCCCAGGCTTTTAATGAACTGAATAGTGCGGTGGAGGTGCGGGCATGCTTCTTGATGGACGGTAATCTGGTGAGACCCGGCTTTGACAAAATCTTCAATGAAACGGTCTGGGTCGGCAATCATCAGATGGGTGTCGATAATCATCGGCGTGCAGGCTGCAATAGCCTGTACAATGAATGGCCCGAAAGTGATGTTGGGGACAAAGTTGCCGTCCATGATATCGCAGTGCATCCAGTCCGCACCTGCTTTTGTGGCAATCGCAATTGAGTGTTCGAGCCGGGTGAAATCTGCTGAAAGAATGGAAGGTGCGAGAAGTGTTGATGGCGCTGGCATGGGATTATGTCCTTGATCGTGAAAAAAAATAACTCGGGCAAATAATTAAAAAGCTTCACCAATTCCAAAATTAAAGGTGTAGTCACCGATGTTCAAGGTTGAGAAACGCCAGGGTTTTGCTTCTGTCGGGTCATGGAGTTTATAGGCAAAATCAAAACGGAACGGGCCGATAGGGGAGCCTATTCTGAGGCCCACCCCGGCATCCAGGGCGAACTCTTTTGTCAGGGAATCAAGGTTGAACGCGTATGGTCCGGTTCGGTCCCAGATGTTTCCGACATCGGTAAAAAACGTTACTCCTGAAGGCTGGTTGAGAAATCTGAAAAATTTCAGACGGTATTCCATACTGAGTTCAAGCTTGATGTCGGCACCGAAATTGGCTGCGGCCTCGCTCGCACTGTTTCCTGGTCCGAGGGTATTGAAAAGCCAGCCCCGCATGCCGTTTGCTCCTCCAGCATAGAAACGGCGTTCTTCTGGTGTAGCATCTGCCTTTCCATAAGGCATCATCCATCCTATTCTTCCTTTTCCGGCAAGCTGACTTGTTGTTGACAAGTTTTTGGCAAAGCCCAATCCGCTTTCAAGTTTTACATACTGCGAATAGGTTGTGCCAAATATTTGGGGATCATTATTGGTGAACCCGCTGTAATGTTTTGTGTCAATATAATTATCGATCAGCCAGGCAAGGCTTCCGGATTCTTCAAGAAGAAGGTCGACGTTCACTATTGTCTTTTTCGGAAGAACGCTCTGTCGGTTTGTAGAGTTGTAGCGAAGCCGGAATGTCTGGTTGAGATGGGTATTAATAAGGCTGTCAATTCCTGCATTGACCGCAGCCTCACTGGAAGGGTCAATCCTGATATTCCTGGCAAGATCCGTTTTAAAGAGTTGTTTGAATCCTCTGAGAGAGTCTTTTTTGACCCACTCAATTTCAAAAAAGTCGAAATTCAGGCGTGATGAAGGATTCAGGCGGGCGTTGTAGGTTCCGCGGATCAATCCACTTTTGCTTGAGAGCAGCACGGGCTGTTTTGTGGTTGCATATTCAACCGCTGCAGAATAGTAATTGCCGGTTTTTTTAAGAACAGGCATGACAAGAGTGCTTTTAAGACTGAATTCGTAGGGAATTATCTTGCTGTATTGGTCTGACTCAAGGTTTGAAAGCAACTTGCTGTTGGAGCTGGCCTGGGTACCGTATTCGGTTGATGTACGGAACTGTTCACCTCCACCAAAAAAGTTTTTGTTTTCATAAGCAAGAGATGTTCCGAAAAAAAGTGGGCCATAACGGTTATCAACCAGAATTTTTGGTTCTATCTGGTGTTTTGGTGCTGTTTCAAGGTTGATCGTTGTATAGAGTTCGCCAGCGTGCACCGAATCGGGTGTAATGTAAAGAGATGAAAAAAGATTGGTTGCGCCGAGATTCTGCAAGGTGCGTTGTTCAAGGCTCTGCCGGGTAAAGTTTCCAGGCCGGAATTCTATGGCAGAGGTGATAAGAGAAGGAGAGATTTTTTCTTTCCCAGGAATACGGCCATGGATGTTCTCCTGAAAAAAATTCCTTTCTTTTTGGGCCGTATTGTTTTTCTGCTGATTATGAACGATAGCATGGACTGGGCCGTATTTCAGCCTTTTCGGCAGGCTGAGCCTGAACAGGATTCCTGCATGAGTTCCGACGGTATCAACCTTGATGCGGATACTGTCTTCGTGAAAAAAGGTGAAACCGTACTCTCTGAAAAAAGAGATGGTGCGATCGCGCTCTTCAATAAGTCGTTCAACGGAAAAAACATCATTTAATTTCAGCCTTTTTTGGCTGAGATACTCTGTTTCAAGTTCTGCGGGAAGGCCTTCAAGCCCTTCATAATGAAAGGCATCAACTATTGATGGTTCATGTTCATGAATCAGGATATCAAGGTTAACTTTTTTGCCGTTTTTTTTTCGGACAATGGTGGTGTCCACACCGGTGAAAAAATATCCCTTATAGGTATAAAGTTTTTTGATCAGAGAGATGTCTTTTGCAAACTCTTCGGAATTGAACGGTTTTTGAGCACCTCCAAAAAGGCCGAGTCCAAGAAAAGATCTGTTTTCAGAGGTACTTATGATCAAGCGAAGTTCCTCCTCGCTAATCGATGTATTGCCTCTGATATTGATTTTGCCTACACAGGGTGGCCGGGGAGCACTCTTTTCACCTCTGTTGTCAGGTTGACCATGAACAGAAAAGGCACAAAGAAGCACAAGGGCTATAAAAGTGAGCGCTTTTGCCAAACATGAATTCCGTTTTGTTCTCTTCTATGTCAAGGGATCTTCATCCCCATAGCCAAAATCTTCGTCAGTTGGGTAGTCTGGCCATATTTCATCCAGGCTTTCATACATTTCATCGCTTTCAGGAAGATCAACCAGATTTTCAATCACCTGCTGAGGTGCGCCTGTTCTGTTTGCGTAATTGATCAGTTCATCTTTTGTTACAGGCCATGGAGCATCAGCTATATAACGGGCAAGGTCTAAATTCCAGTACATACTAAAGGTTGTTCAGGTTAAGAGTTATTGTTGCGTCCATCTGGTTCGGTTTTTTGTGTCGTGATGAACTTGTCCGGGTTAGTTTCATCAAAGAAATAAGCTGTTGGATTGACTTTTACGTTATTTTTCAGAACTTCGTAGTGGAGATGCGGCCCTGTCGATACGCCAGTGTTTCCTGAAAGCGCAATGATGTCGCCCCGCTTGACTTTTTGGCCCTGTCGTACCAGAGATTTTGACAGATGTGCATAAATGGTTCTATAGCCGTAGCCGTGATTGATGGTTATTTTTTGTCCGTAACCTTTGTCATATCCTGAAAAAGCAACAATCCCGTCACCTGTTGTCTCTATTTTGGTGCCTTCGGAGGTTGAGATATCAATGCCTGAGTGAAAAAGGGAGGTATTGTAGATGGGATGTACCCGGACACCAAATGCACTGCTAATTGCACCACTGACGGGTTTAATATTTGGTATGCTGGAAAAAAAAGATGTTGGATTGGGGTTTTCAGCCAGTTCGGTCGATTCAGTTGCCTTGTCTATATCGAAGTCTATTTTCATAATCATTTGTTCAATGATCTGTTCTGTGCTTGCCAGAAGCCCTTGAGCATTTTTTGCCTTTGAGTTGCCGGGCTGTTTTTCTTCAGCCAGAAGAGTTGCGGGAGAGCATGAAAGAGAAAAGAGCAGCGTCAAGGACAAAATAAACACAACCATCCCAAGGCGCAACTTCACGGATGCCAAGAATATCGGGCCAAATCCAGACAGAGTCACAAACCGATTTGTAGAGGTCATGCGGTATCCTGGTTGTTTTGTCTGAACGTTCTTGCCCCAACTATTGCTGAATATAGGAAAACTTTTTCTGTAAGTCAATGCTTAGTGGGCTTCAAGCCAGTTTTTTCCAATACCTGTATCAACCTCGACTGGAACATTTTTGAGCCCGCAAATAATTGCGGCGTCAATCATTGCCTGTTCAACCATCATAGAAAGTGGCTCTTTTTCATCTTCAGTGGTTTCAAAAAGAAGTTCGTCGTGGACCTGCAGCAGCATGACGGATTTCATAACGTTTTTTTTCATGCGCTGGCTGCAGAGGTTCATGGCGCATTTGATGATGTCTGCTGCCGTTCCCTGAACAGGGGTATTCATGGCCGCCCGTTCAGCAGCTTTTTGCAGATTGGTGTTCCGGCTGTTGAGGTCGGCAAGGTAACGACGCCGTCCGAGAAGGGTGGAGACATAACCGTTTTTTTTGCCAAGTTCAATAATGTTCTGCAATGCTATGAAAAGGCCGGGATATTTTGATTTGTAAGTATCGATAATAGTCGCAGCCTCTGATCGGGAGATGTTGAGCCTTTTTGAGAGACCGAAAGGCATGATGCCGTAAAGGACTCCGAAATTCACCTCTTTTGCCTTGCGCCGCATATCGCCATTGATTTCATTTGTGCCGAAGATTACTTTTGCTGTTGCGGTGTGGATGTCTTCTCGGTTGCGGAATGCTTCGATGAGCTGAGGGTCTCCTGAGATTTCGGCAGCAATTCTCAGCTCAATCTGGGAGTAATCGGCGGAAAGAAGCCAGTTGTCGGGTGATGAGGGTATGAACGCCCTGCGTATCTCTTTGCCCAGAGAGGTGCGTATCGGGATATTTTGAAGGTTTGGATTGGAGGAGGAGAGTCTTCCTGTTGCAGTTATATGCTGGTTGAATGATGTGTGCAGTTTTCCGGTTGTCGGATTGACCATTTTAGGCAATGCGTCGATATAGGTGTTCTTGAGTTTCTGCATTGTCCTGTATTCGAGCAGAGTGCTGGCGACGGGATGAAGCGGTGCAAGCTCTTCAAGCACCTCAACATTGGTGGAAAAGCCTGTTTTTGTTGTTTTTTTTGTTGGCAGCTTTAACACGTTGAAGAGAATATGTGAAAGCTGCTTCGGCGAATCGATGTTGAATACTGACCCTGCCGCAGCAAAAATCGTTTCTGTCAAGAGCTCGAGTTGTTGTTTGACCGTTCTGGAGGTCTTTGCCAGATGCCCGGTGTCGATAGAGACTCCTGCGTACTCCATCGCAGCCAAAACACTGACCAGCGGAAATTCTATCTGTTCGCACAGCCAGAGCAGCTCTTTTTCGCCTTCAAGTTTATTTCGGAATGTCTCTTCGAGCTGAAGGGCAAGGTCGGCATCCTGGCAGGCATAGTCCGAAAGCTTTTTTGGATCAACCTCAAAAATGTGCAGTTTCGTTTTTCCTGACCCGACCAGTTCATCATAGGTTGTGGTCCGGTAGCCTAAATGGTTGGCAGCAAGATCATCAAGATTGTGTCTCTCATCGGGGTTGAGCACATAGCTGGCAATCATGGAGTCGAATCCGACAGGCGAAAGATCAATGCCATATTTTTTCAGGACGAGAATGTCGTATTTGAGGTTCTGTCCGGTTTTTGGCAATGATGCTTGTTCAAGCAGAGGCTTGAGGATATCAAGCCCTCTTTTCAGGTCTACGGCATTGCGTGCAAAAGAGACAAAGCAGGCCGTTCCGGCTTCAACAGAGATGGAGATACCTGCCAGTTCTGCTTCAAACGTATCAAGACTTGTTGTTTCGGTATCAACGGCAATACGTGATGCTTCTTGCAGTGAGTCGACAAGCGCCTGCAGTTTTTCTGCTGTATCGACAAGGGCATACTCTGTGCCGGCTTGCGGCTGCACGAGCGTTGAGTGTTCCTCCCCGGGGGAATCAGTCGGATATGTATAAGGCGTAGCATCTGCTGAAGAATTCTGCAAGAGCACTTCAAAAATAGCCGGTACTCTGGACGCAATGGTTTTAAGACCAAGCTTCTGCAGCAGTGGCACCAGTTTAGTCCGGTCTGGCAATCCGCAGGCAAGCTCGTTCAGGGTAAAGTCAATCTGCAGGTCGGTGCGTATCGTGACCAATTGTGTTATCAGATTGAGCCGTGGCTGAAATTCTTCCAGGCTCTGCCGGGTTTTTGGGGAGAGATGGTCGAGATGGGTATAGATATTTTTCAGGGAGTGGTATTTGCCAAGCAGGGAGGAGGCTGTTTTGGGGCCGATTCCTTTTGCTCCAGGAATATTGTCGGAGACATCACCGCAGAGTGTTAAAAACTGGGTGAAGAGTTTAGGCGGAACTCCGAATTGTTCAGTAATTTCTTTTATTCCGAGTAACTCAAGCTCATTCTGGTTTTTGGCGGGCTTCAGGATTTTTACTCCGTCGTGCACCAGTTGGGCGAGATCTTTGTCCGGGGTGACAATGTAAACCTGGCAGCTCTGTTCAAATTTTCTGGCTGCCGTACCGATAAGATCGTCGGCCTCATATCCGGAGGTTTTGATGAGTGGAATATTAAAGGCATCAAGCAGCTCAAAGATGGCATCAAGCTGCATGATAAGCTCTTCAGGTGGCGCTGGCCGATTGGCTTTGTATAAGGGGTAAAGATTGTGCCTGAATGTTTTTTCCTTGCTGTCAAAGACTGCTGCGAGGTAGTGCGGCTTCCAGGTTTCATAAATTTTAAGCAGCGCAGTCGCAAAGCCATAGATTGCCCCGGTTGGCATTCCCTCCTGACTGGTCATGCCTGCCCGATGCAGGGCAAAAAAAGCCCGGTAGACCATGGCCATGCCGTCGATCAAAAAAAGGGCGGGTTTTTGCTGGACAGCCGTAGTGGCTGCTATGTTGATCTCCTGGCTGACAGGAGAAAAGAAGTCAAGTTGTCTTGTGTTCATTCTGCAACTACCCCGTAACTTCCAAGGACATGAACCATTGTGGCAAATTCTCTGAGATGGTTGAGAGCATTGAGAATATTCGGGTCTTTCTGATGCCCTGTAAAATCAACATAAAAAAGGTACTCAAACGCTTTTTTCCTGAAGGGCCTCGATTCAATTTTTGTAAGGTCGATGTGACGCATGGCAAAGGTGGCCAGCGCCTTAAATAGCGATCCCTGTTCATTGGGGAGCGCAAACGCAATGGAGGTTTTGTGCTGCGAGGTATCCAGCTTTGTTGTCAGCTTCCGGAGATCCAGGGGTTCAGGATTGTCGGCATGAGTGATACAAAAAAACCGGGTAATGTTCCACTCTTCATCGGCAAGGTTTTCGCGCAGGGTTTCAAGTCCGTAGAGCTCGCCAGCCCTTTTTGATGCTATGGCAAGTTTTGCGGGATCCTTTTCTGCAGCGATTATTTTTGCGCTTCCGGCGGTGTCGTAAGCAGCCTCGGCTTTGAGCGCCTTATGGGTCGCAAAAAAGTTTCGGCACTGGGCCAATGCCTGGGGGTGCGAGAGTACTTTCAGAGCCTGTTCTACAGACGATCCGTGGATACCGAGCAGACAGTGTTCAACCTTGACAAAGGTTTCGGCGACAATGGTGACTGGATGCTGCAGCAGCAAATCATAGTTTTGATGAATACTGCCGCCGAGTGAATTTTCGATAGGAATGACCGCATAAGTGACCTTTCGGCTTTCAACGGACGCAAATACCTCTTCAAAGGATTCAAAAGGTTCTGGCTCCCCTATCCTGAGCGCGGCGATTTCACTGTATGCTCCTGGTTCCCCCTGATAAGCGATCATCACATTTGTCATTGTTTTTTCTTGTTGGTAACTTGCGTAAATTCCGTTGGATTTCATTTTATTTAAAGAAAATAAATCTATTATCATAGGCAGGGTGATTCAAGAATAATAATTCAGCAGTTTTTGTTATGTCAGGACACAGTAAATGGGCAACCATCAAAAGAAAAAAGGCGGTAACGGATCAAAAAAGGGGCAGTTTGTTTACCAAACTGGTCAAGGAGATCACGATTGCTGCGAAAATGGGTGGAGGAGATCCATCCGGGAATCCCCGTCTCAGGCTTGCTATTGATACGGCAAGAGACAACTCCATGCCGATGGAAAATATTCAGCGTGCGGTCAAGAAGGGAACAGGGGAACTTGAGGGTGTCATTTGGGATGAGATTACCTATGAAGGGTATGGCCCTGCGGGGATTGCCCTTATTATTGAGACAGCAACCGACAACCGTAACAGGACTGTTGCTGATCTGCGTCATATTATGAGCCGTAATAATGGTTCGCTTGGTGAAAGCGGCAGTGTAGCCTGGATGTTTCAGCGGAAGGGCTCTCTTGAAGTTTCCAGGTCGGTTGCAAGTGAGGATCTTCTCATGGAACTGCTCCTTGATGCCGGCCTTGAAGATCTCAACAGCGATGATGAAAACTATTTCAATGTTATCACCGATATAAAGGATCTTGAAGCGACAAAAAAAGCGCTTGAAGCGGCCGGTATTGCCTATGAGAATGCAAAAATTGATCTGGTTCCGGAGAATTATATTGAGCTTGAAGCCGATGATGCCCGGAAAGTGATCAAGCTGATCGATGCGCTTGAATCGAATGATGATGTACAGGTGGTCTACAGCAATATGGAGATCAGCGAAAGTGCCATGAACAGCTTAAACGAGTAGAAGATGGTTGTTCTCGGGATTGATCCCGGAAGCCTGAATACTGGCTATGGTGTGGTTCATTGCGATTCCGGAAAAGTTTCTGTGCTGGCGTGTGGTCTGATCAAGCTTCATCCCCGCAGTACCCATCCGGAGCGAATCGGCCAAATATGCCGTGAACTCGAAGAGGTGATTGTCGAATTTCAGCCTGAACGGGTGGCTCTTGAGACTGCGTTTTTAAGCAGGAATGTACAGTCGGCCCTGAAGCTCGGGCAGGTGCGTGGTGCGGTTATTGCGCTTGCTATGGGCAGGCATCTCACTCTGCATGAGTATGCGCCCCGTGAGGTGAAATCGGCGATAACAGGGAAGGGGGCGGCAAGCAAGGAACAGGTGGCGTTTATGGTTGCAAGGATGCTCGGTCTTGGTACGGTTCCCGAACCTTATGACGTTACCGATGCTCTGGGCATAGCGTTGTGTGATCTGCTCAGAGGCCAAAGCAGGGAGCCATTTTTGCCAAAAGGGAGTACCCGGACAGGAGGAAGGAGCTGGTCAAAGTTTGTCCACGCATCGCCCGATATGGTCATTCGGTAGCTTTTGACAACGTCGTGCGTCATTGTTATCTTTTACAAAGAGATGATTGACTCAATAATAAATTCATTACTGTGGAAGGTCGTATCTTTAATCTGCCGAACTCTCTCAGCTTTCTGAGAATAATATTGATACCCTGGTTTCTCTATTATTTTCATACAGGCCATCTCAAAACCGCCATGGTCATTATGATTGTGGCTGTTCTGACCGACTGGTTCGACGGCCAGACGGCCCGATGGACGAACGAGGTCTCTGAAATGGGCAAAATTCTTGATCCTCTTGCCGACAAGCTCTGTCTGGCCAGCGTGGCAATCTATTTTCTCTGGATTGGTGAACTGCCTTTGTGGTTTGTGCTTTTTGCCGTGATCAGGGATATCATGATTTTTATCGGTGCAGGATATGTGAAATTCCGTCATTCAGTGGTGACGACATCCCTCTGGCCAGGCAAATGGGCAGTAGGCTTTGTTTCCATGATGTTTATCGTTATGGTCTGGCCACATCCCTTTTTCAGGCACTATCCCTTGAAAGAGTTTTTTTTACTTCTCTCGACGGTTATGCTGCTGTACTCTTTTGTTCTGTATGGGGTGAGATTTTACAGAATACACAAGGGGCAGGATTACAGTCCATGAGGGTTTCCGGGAGCCACTTTTTCCTTCGGGTTATTTTTTTTACCTCCCAGGCAGTTGCTTTTACCTGAATATTGATAACTCTGGACAAAAAGAACGGTTCCCCCTTCTCTTTTTTGTTGAGTTATTTATTTATAAGGAGTTATCAATATTAACAAGTGTTATCCCTTTTGTCAACAAATGTTGATAACTTGTTGACAATGTGTGGAAAGCCAACCCGTTGATTCCTTGTTTGTCGGCTTTTCTGTTTGTAATCAGCAGGATACAGCCCTGCTTGTGAGTGCAGGGCGTTCTGCGACGTATCCTCGTTATTTGTTTTTTGGTGCAACAGTAGCCATAAGGGAGGCTTCGCAGACCAGTTCACCCCGTACGTATGCTTTTGCGTCGAACTGGCAGACATTTCTGCGTTTGTTGGTCATGGTTGCTTCAATGACAAGCGTGTCGCCGGGAAGTACCGGCTTGCGGAAGCGGGCCTTGTCGATACCCATAAAGTAGACGATACTCTCCTTGATATTATCGTTACCGTTGAGCATCATGATGCCTCCAGTCTGGGCCATGGCTTCAAGGATGAGAACCCCAGGCATAATGGGATTTCCCGGGAAATGACCCTGGAAGAACGGTTCGTTTATGGTGACATTTTTGATCGACACAATTTTTTCGTCAAGCTTGAACTCAACAATCTTGTCGATCAACAAGAACGGATAACGGTGGGGAAGGATATTCTGAATGGCATTGATATCAAAAATTACTCCGGCTTTTTTCTCGTGCTGGTACTGCCGGGCAAGTTTGTTGCGGTCAGCGTATTTTTTAAGATGCTTTACGAATTCAACATTTGAGGCGTGACCTGGTCGTGCAGCAAGCACCTGCGCTTTTATCGGCATACCAAGGAGAGCAAGATCGCCAAGAAGGTCGAGCAGTTTATGGCGGGCAGGCTCGTTATTGAAGCGCAGTTCCCGGTTGTTGAGAATACCGTTTGCGCCAATTACAAGATTCTCGGATTCCAGGCCAAGTTTATTAGCAAGGTCGGAAAGCTCCCCCTTTCTCATGCTTTTATCGATAATGACAATAGCGTTGTCTACATCGCCACCCTTGATGATCCCCTGGTTTGCAAGGGCTTCTACTTCACTGAGAAAACAAAATGTTCTGCATGGTGAAAACTCCTTGAAAAATTCCTTTTCCAGGTTAAAAAGTCCTGAGTGCTGCGAGCCAAGGGCCGGGTTTTTGTAATCAACCATGACCGTCGTTCTGAAGCTGTCGAGCGGCAGCGCCACAATATCAACGCCATTATTGGAGTCGTGGTATTCAATGGTTTCATCAATAACCAGATAATTTTTTGGCTCTTCCTGTTCCTGAAAACCTGCTTTCAGGAGCATTTCAGCAAAAGGATGCGAACTTCCGTCCATAACCGGAGGTTCTGGTCCGCTCATCTCTATGCGGCAGTTATCAATCTGAAGGCCGTACAGAGCAGCAAGAACATGTTCGGTTGTATAAACCTTTATACCATTGAGTCCAATGGTTGTACCCCGCAAAACATCAACCACATTTTCAATCAGCGCCGGTATTTCCGGGCAATCTTCAATATCGGTTCGAATAAAACGATACCCATAGTTATCCGGGGCAGGTTTGAAGGTAATCATACATTTTTCGCCGGTATGCAGTCCGATACCACAGAGAGAAACCTCTTTTTGAATTGTGCGCTGATGAATAAGCATTATGTAATTGTTGCTCCCGAAAGGTTTGCCCGATCAGGAAATGGAGGCAAATTTTATATGATGAAAGACCTTACCTTTTTAAGATAGTAAAAATATTCTCTTCAAATCAGGCATCTGCGCGAACTACTTTTGAAACGATGATGTGGTGAAGTGTTTTAATGCTTTTTTGAGAAGGAGTTTATGGGTTATGTTGTTGCCTGCGATGATGCTTTGGCCTGTAATGACATTGGAATCTCCGCTAAAGTTGGTGACTGTTCCTCCAGCCTCCCGCACAAGGAGAACGCCGGCAGCAAAATCCCATGGAAAAAGCTTGTATTCCCAAAAGCCATCGAAACGTCCGCAGGCTGTATACGCAAGATCAATGGCTGCTGATCCTGCACGCCGGATACCGGCGGAATCGTGAATAACATCCCGCAGCATACCAATAGTGGAGTCGAGGTAATGGTACTCGCTGAATGGCAGGCCGGTTGCCATAAGAAAACTTTCCTTGTCTGTTCGTTCCGAAATGGTAATCTTTTTCCCGTTCAGGAATGCTCCGCAGTGACGCTCGGCAGTAAAAAGTTCTTGAAGAACAGGCTGATAAACAACGCCCGTGAGCAGCTCATTTTTGGGGTTTTGCAGCGCGATGCTTACCGAAAAAACGGGAAAAGAGTGAATAAAGTTCAGCGTGCCGTCAAGAGGATCGACAAGCCATGTTCTTCCTGAAGTTCCCTTGATCATGGTTCCCTCTTCGCAGAGCATACTGTCTTCAGGGAAACTCTCGGAGAGAATTGAGCTTATCGCCGCTTCACAGGCCTTGTCAACGTCAGTGACAAAATCCTTAAAATTTTTCGACTGAATCTCGGGATGAGAGAGTTCTCCGAATTTATCAAGGATTATTACGCCAGCAGCACGAGCCGCCCTGATAGCTGCGTGCAGCTCATTGCTTGTATTTTTCATGGAACAGTAATAATTGAAATGTAATCGGCGGCTAATATAGCATTTCTTTTTTTGAAAACAGGACGGCAAAGAAGAGCAAAAGGTCAACTCTTCATACAAGTTTCAATGATATCTTGTGATACCGGGAATTAACAATCGGCGGGTTCTGTTTCTTTACCGTATATGATAAAATGTTTTATAAATCAAATGCATATAATGATGAAATTCAATATTCCACGGCTTGCGCTCTGTATTGGCTTGTGCTTTGTGTTTGCTTATGCGGGGAGTACCTTTACACCAGAACCTGGATCGGAGTGGTACTATTCGATCCTTAAAAAACCCTCATGGAATCCGCCCGACTGGTTGTTTCCGCCAGCATGGAGTTTGCTGTTCCTGCTTATGGGCATTGCTCTCTCCCTTGTCGTTGAACAGCGGGGTGAAAAAAAACAGAGACGCGGAGCCCTTGTTGTTTTTGCGGTGCAGCTCTTGCTGAATCTTGGCTGGTCAGCTTCCTTTTTCGGACTTCACTCACCGTTGCTTGCTTTGGCAGTGATTGTTCTGCTCTGGCTTGCCATTGTGTTTACCATCGTGAAATTCAGAGCTGTTTCTCCAATTGCGGGATATCTTCTGATCCCCTATCTCTTGTGGGTGAGTTTTGCGTCGTATCTCAACTTTACGATCTGGCTGCTCAACTGGGTAAAGTAATATCGTCGGGTGTGTTATGTTGCACAGGCGTTACCGGTATGTTACCCTGCCGGGGCACTTCGATACGCGCTTCGCGCTACTCAGTGACCGGGTGGCTTGCTTTCGGTGGCCGGAGCTATAAGAGGTAAAGCAAAAAAACAAAAAGCGCAGTATCGACTGCGCTTTTTGTTTTAACGTTTGTTGTTAAAAAAGAGGTTTAGTCACTCTCCTGGTCACGCAGGTTCTCAAGAACGCCGAAATCTTCAAGCGTGGTAACATCTCCCTTGATCTCATTGCTGGTGGCAAGTTCGCGAAGGAGGCGACGCATGATTTTTCCGCTGCGGGTTTTTGGAAGTCCTTTGGCCCATCTGACTTCGTCTGGCTTGGCAATAGGCCCAATCTCCTTGGCAACGTGGTTGCGCAGTGCTTCACGGAGTGTCATGTCGCCGACATACTCGTCTTTCAGAGTCACAAAGGCTACGAGTGCATTGCCTTTCAGCTCATCAGGACGGCTGACAACGGCAGCTTCTGCAACGGCTTCGTGTGATACCAGTGCACTTTCGACCTCGCTGGTGCCGAGGCGGTGACCAGAAACATTGACCACATCATCGACACGTCCCATGATCCAGATGTACCCGTCCTCATCTTTGCGGGCACCATCACCGGTAAAGTACATGCCGGGGAATTCCGACCAGTAGGTTTTTTCGTAGCGTTCGTTATCGCCATAGATGGTACGGAGCATTGACGGCCAAGGTTTTTTGATAACAAGGTATCCGCCTTCATTGGCTACACATGGTGTGCCATCCTTGTGGACCACATCGACTGCGATGCCAGGGAGCGGACGGGTGGCTGTGCCGGGTTTGGTCGGGGTCGCACCTGGAAGAGGGGAGACCATGATGCCGCCGGTCTCTGTCTGCCACCATGTGTCGACAATAGGACATTTTTCCTGTCCGACAACCCTGTGATACCACATCCATACATCAGGATTGATTGGTTCGCCTACGCTGCCGAGAAGGCGGAGCGAGCTGAGGTTGTGTTTGGTGACCCACTCGTTCCCTGCGCGGATAAAGGCGCGGATAGCAGTCGGTGCTGTGTAGAATATAGTGACTTTATGACGGTTGATGATATCCCAGAAGCGATCCCACTGCGGATAGTTTGGAGCGCCTTCGTACATGAGCATGGTTGCGCCACTGAGCAGAGGACCGTAAGCCATGTAGGTGTGTCCGGTAATCCACCCGACATCGGCTGTACAGAAATAGATATCCTCATCCTTGATATCAAAAACGTATTTGAATGAGCTGGCAGCGTGAACCATGTAGCCTGCGGTGGTGTGCAGGATACCTTTTGGCTTGCCGGTTGATCCGCTGGTGTAGAGTACGAAGAGCGGATGTTCTGCATCAAGTTCTGCTGGTTCGCATTCATCAGCGGCAAGGCCCATAAGGTCGTGCCACCAATGGTCCATCCCGTTATGCATGTGTACCTCTTCGTTGGTGACCTTCAGGGTGATGACACTGCGAATCGACGGGGTATTGACGATCGCCTCATCAACAATATTTTTCAGGTTGATGGAGCTGCCACGGCGTCTTGTGCCATCCGCGCAGATAACCATTTTGGCGCGTGAATCATTGACTCGCTCGGTGATGGCGTGGGCAGAGAAGCCCGCAAAAATAACATTATGGACTGCTCCAACACGTGCACAGGCGAGAACGGCTATAATCAGCTCAGGAACCATTCCCATATAGATCGCAACCCTGTCGCCAGGCTTGATGCCGGCGATTTTCAGCACGTTCGCAAACTTGCTGACCTGGCGGTGCAGTTCACCGTAGGTCAGAACCCGCTCATCACCCTCTTCGCCTTCCCAGATAATGGCAGCCTTGTTTTTTCTCCAACTGTTGACATGCACATCAAGGGCATTATAGCAAATATTGGTTTTTCCACCTTTAAACCATTTCGCGTAGGGAGAATTCCATTCCAGGACGCTTTCCCATTTCTTGAACCAGTGGAACTTTTCGGCAATTCCTCCCCAGTAAGCATCTGGATCTGCTTCAGCGGCAGCATAGAGTTTCTCATACTCTGCCATAGAGGAAACATGGGCATTGAGTGCAAAATCGGCCGGAGGTGGAAATTTTCGCTTTTCAGACATTACAGAACTGATCGATACTTCGGCAGTAGAGGAGGCTGCGGTCTGCTGTGCGTTGGAGGTTGTTTCGTCTGTAGCCATTGATACCAGGTTTTTTGTGTTGAAAAGAAAAAATTTATCCCGTAAGAGGTATTCGGGAAGGTGAAAAACATGTCGATAATGCTGAGAAAAAAAAGCCGGATAAAATGTTTATTGCATGCTACACGAATGTTACATAAAAAAAATCTTGTTGACAACAATTGTGATGCTGCAATCCACACTCTTTGTTGTTATTGTACCGCAAAACTGACAAGTTTATCCACCACAACGATTTCCCTGACAATTGTTTTCCCTTCAAGAAACTTGCGTACCGATTCAACGTTTTTTGCCTCTGCGAGGAGTACCTCTTTCGGGCTTTTAGCCGGAGCAGCAAAAGTGCCTCTCAGTTTTCCGTTGATCTGTACAGCAATGGTCAAAATGCTCTCTTCGACCAGTTCAGGATTATAGGCAGGAAAGGGCTGCGAGCTGATTGATGAGCGGTGACCGATGGCATCCCAGAGCTCTTCAGTGAGATGCGGAGCATAGGGTGCAAGCAGCAGCAGCAATGTTTCAATGGCAGTACGATTGTCGCTCCCGGCTTTGTTGATCTCATTGACAAAGACCATCATTTCGGAAATGGCGGTATTGAATTTGAGATTTTCGGTGTCTTCAGCAACTTTTTTGATGGCCTTGTGCATGCGTCTCAGCAACTCTTCGGGCATGAGTTCCGATGAGAGTATTGTTGGCACTCCTTCGTATGTCGGGTAAATCAGCCGCCATACTTTCGACAGAAAACGGCTTATGCCTTCAATGCCGTTGGTATTCCATGGTTTCACCTGTTCAAGCGGACCAAGAAACATCTCGTAAAGGCGCAGTGCATCAGCGCCGTAGCGTTTCAGGACGTGGTCAGCAGGTATGACATTGCCGCGTGATTTCGACATTTTTTCATTGTCTTCACCAAGAATCATTCCCTGGTTGAAGAGCTTCCTGAATGGCTCTTTTGTGGTGACGACATTGAGGTCAAAAAGAACTTTGTGCCAGAATCGTGCATAAAGCAGGTGAAGGACGGCATGTTCGGCACCGCCAATATAGAGATCGACGTTCATCCAGTAGCGCTCCTGCCCGGGGTTGACCAGTTGCTGGCTGTTTTCAGGATCAATAAAGCGGAGGTAGTACCAGCAGCTTCCTGCCCACTGGGGCATGGTGTTGGTCTCTCTTCTGAATTTGCCGTGTTCATCCGATCCGTAGAGCCAGTGCGGAATGTTTGCAAGGGGTGACTCGCCGGTTGAGGATGGATGATAGGCCTCAACTTCTGGCAGCACCAGGGGAAGAGTGGTTTCTGGTCGAAGAGTTCCGTCGTCATAATGTTTGATCGGAATCGGTTCTCCCCAGTAACGCTGACGGCTGAATATCCAGTCACGCAGTTTGTAGTTCACCTTTCTTGAGCCAAAACGCTTTGTTTCAAGCCATGAAGCCATTCGCTCAAACGCTTCAGCGAAGGCAAGTCCGTCAAGCGAAATTTCGCTGTTGGAGGAGTTGACGCAGATACTGTTTTTATCTTCAAAAACAGACTCCTGTACATCATGTGGGCTTTTGATCACCTCGATGATGGGCAGGTGGTACTGTTTTGCAAACTCCCAGTCGCGACTGTCGTGCGCCGGAACTGACATGATGGCTCCTGTGCCGTAGCTGATCAGCACAAAGTCGGATAACCAGACCGGTAGCGGTTCGCCTGTTGCGGGGTTGATAGCATAAGAGCCGGTAAAGACACCGGTTTTCTCTTTCTGAAGACCGGTGCGTTCAAGCTCGGTTTTCAGCTTCGCTTGGCGGATATAGTTTTTTACCTCAACCAATTGATGCGCAGTGGCAAGCTTTTCGGCAAGAGGGTGTTCTGGTGAAATAACAAGATAGGTCGCCCCGAAAAGGGTGTCAGGCCTTGTGGTATAGACTCTCAGTTTTTTATCATGGCATCGAAGCTCAAAATCAATTTCAACACCTTCCGACCGGCCAATCCAGTTGCGCTGCATCTGCTTCACATTGTCCGGCCAATCAAGCTCGTCGAGATCAGCAAGCAGGCGGTCGGCATACGCGGTGATTTTCAGTACCCACTGCCGTAGAGGGCGGCGGACAACGGTATAGCCATCAGCAATTTTTTCTTCCACCTCTTCATTTGCCAGCACGGTCTTGAGCTCTTCGCACCAGTTGACATCCACTTCTGACATATAGGCGAGTCCACTGTCGTAAAGCTTCAGAAAAATCCATTGAGTCCATTTGAAGTATCCTGAATCGGTCGTGTTGATCTCACGTGACCAGTCGTAGGAGAAGCCCATGGCTTGAAGGGTGCCCTTGAAGCTGCGGATATTCTCTTCTGTGGTGATTTTTGGGTGCGTGCCGGTTTTGATGGCGAACTGTTCGGCGGGAAGTCCAAAGGCATCCCATCCCATAGGGTGCAGCACATTATAGCCGCAACTGCGTTTATAGCGGGCCACAATATCTGAAGCGGTGTATCCTTCGAGATGGCCGACATGGAGCCCGGTACCGCTGGGGTAGGGGAACATGTCGAGCACATAGTACTTCGGTTTGCCGCTCTCTTCTCCGGTTTTAAATGTCTGCTGCTCTTGCCACCTGGCTTGCCATTTGGCCTCTATTGAGGAAAAATCGTATTTCATGTATTCTTTTCGGGTAAAACGATAGATGCAATTATGTTATAACACTATAAGCAGTGGTGGGAACATCGGGATCAACGAAAGCTTGACAGGGACGTTACAAGTTGTTCAATAATCCCTTTTTTGATATTCCCTCCACACTTCGGAAATGTGTGCGGGAATTTAAACATAAAGAGGGAAAGAGAGAGAATAGTATTTTTGGGACGATGAATATTTTTGCTTTTGTGAAATGGCGCATTTTCTGCATCCCCTCTACACCTTGCAAAAACTCTTTTACGGGTGCCGCAGATAGAGAGGGAAATCGGGGATATCGTCAGCTTGATTGATTGGGCCGTTGATGCCTGTTCAAACTGCTCTCTGCTCAATAGCTCGGGACTATTGGAACAGAAGGATGGGTTCTTCTGAAGTTCAAAATCTGTATGAAAAAGTTGCTTTATAAGCCCGATCGGGTATAGTTATCATTGTTTTGCTGCTGGTCAGGAGACCCGATATTCGCTGTCGCTGCCGCATAGGCCGCCAGCCAGCGGCGCAATATCTCCCGCCTCAGTCGGCATCAGTTCCTCGAGTTCGTCATCCACCACTCTTCTCTGGTATGCGGGCATATTTGTCCGTTGTTGTTTTTTTTTAATACGTTATATGTTTCTGCACTACTGTTTCGCCGTACCTTACACTAACGTTCCGCCACAGTCAACAGAAGTAAAGGAGTACATGCAAAACGTACAGCGAGAGGGGATGCCTGGAAGCTATTTTAAAATGGTAATTTCCGGTATAAACATGAATACGGGCAAGACTCTGAACATTAACCTTCTGAAGAATGAAATCATACCACAAGGAACTCTGGCTAAAGATACCGGCAAGAATGGATTTTGTCAATATCACTGGTGACGTTGAGCGGGCTCTTCAGGAGAGCGGCATTCAGGAGGGGCTCTGCCTGGTGAATGCGATGCACATAACCGCTTCAGTCTTTATCAATGATGACGAACCGGGGCTGCATCAGGACTACAAGCGGTGGCTTGAGGAGCTGGCTCCGCATGAACCGATGAGCCGTTACCAGCACAACAGAACTGGAGAGGATAACGGCGATGCCCATCACAAACGTCAGATCATGGGCCGGGAGGTCGTTGTTGCCGTCACAAAAGGGCGGTTGCATTTTGGAACCTGGGAGCAGATTTTCTACGGGGAGTTTGACGGCAAGAGAAAAAAACGGGTGCTCATCAAGATTATCGGCGAATAAGCGAGTCGCTTCGGGACGGGAGCACATCCCCCCTGACCGGTGATTATGTATGGGCGCAAACGCTTGAAGGGCAATGAGTTGTGTTTCAGAGCGTTACGGCTCCCCTAACGGGTTTTGAAATCCGTTTTCTCAAGCAACACCGAGATTGAGAATGGAGAACAACGATGTTCCTGAATTTGTCAAAAAAATTATGTGAGATCGAATGCAGTCCTTTCAGATTCAAAGAACAACGAGTCGCAACTGTTTTGAAACTGTTTCAAGAAAACAGGCTTTCTGTGGGCATACAAACTTTGTACATTATATTCTCGCTAACAAAAATAATTGTTATGAGTACGGTCACCGTGAATGTCTCTTTTCAGGATTCATTGCTGAATGAAATTGATAAAACAGCAAGAAATGAGTATCGAAGCCGTTCAGAGTTGATAAGGGAGGCTGCGAGACTTTATATTCAGCGCCAGAGTCAGTGGAATGATCTTTTTCAGCTTGGCGATATGGCTGTGCAGAAACAGCATCTGAATGAGCATGACGTAGCCACAGAGATCAAAGCTGTTCGTGAAGCAAAGGCAACGTTGTCATGAACTGTTGACGCAGCCCCGGTGAGCCACTCGAAATAGATGGCAAGATAGGCACATACTCCTGAGCATTGCCTCATCAATAAGACGATTTGGATCTGGATTCATCAGGTTAAGGTTTGGAAATGTTCGCTTAGCCTAAAATCACCAGCATTTCAGATCAATACCAGTTTCATTTTTTCAGTAATGAAGGAAGCGGCGGACAACGCGAACCAATTCACGTGCATATCCGCAGAGATAGTAATAAAGCGAAATTTTGGCTTGATGGCAGCATTGCTTATAATAGAGGATTCAGCTCAAGAGAGTTACAACATCTTCAACAATTGGTCGTAAAAAATAAGTCAAGAATTGAGGAGGTATGGAATGAACATTTCAGCGAACAGTAATCCGCAGGCATTGCATCTCTCATTTGGTCAACATCGCTTTGATGTTGAACTCAAGGACGGGCGCATTCTCTCTATCCCTTATACCTGGTTTCCCCGATTGATTGGAGCATCGGCTGAATTGCTCAACCGTTACGAACTTTCCGGAAACGGTGAAGGAATTCATTGGCCAGATCTTGATGAAGACATTTCGGTAAAAGGGCTGCTTGCCGGTCATGGTGACCAAACCAACTTTGCGAGAAAATATTGGCAAGAACATCCTGAGCACTCACCCTTCAGTGCAACAGTAAGCGCTGCATAGCATGGCGGTGCTGCCCCATATCAGGCATGGTGTTGTTTTATCATCTTGCTATACATTGTGCCGATCCCATAATCAAATCTTGATTACTCTTTTCTTGACCTGGATTATTCATGAGCCCAGCGAAGCAGGATTACCGGATAAATCAGAAAAAAAATGTAAGTTTCGGCCACTGCGGTATTGATTGCGACACAGCCAATGGAATACATGAACAATCTTTTGCTTTTGAACGGCCACACCCATGGAAACAAGAACCGATCTCTATCTTGGAGACTGCACACAACTGCTCAAAACGTTGCCCGATGACTCGGTAGACCTGATATTCACCTCCCCGCCTTATGCTGACCAGAGGAAGCAGACCTATGGTGGCTTTCATCCAGACGACTATGTTGAGTGGTTTTTACCGATATCCCTGCAACTCCTTAGGGTGCTGAAGCCAACGGGGACCTTTGTTTTGAACATCAAAGAGAAGGTGGTCAATGGTGAGAGGAGTACCTACGTGATGGAACTCATTCTGGAAATGAGAAAACAAGGGTGGTTCTGGACGGAGGAATTTATCTGGCACAAAAAAAACTGTTATCCCGGTAAATGGCCAAACCGCTTCAGGGATTCCTGGGAACGGTTGATCCAGTTCAATAAAAGCAAGCACTTCTATATGGATCAGCAAGCGGTGATGGTGCCTATGGGTGATTGGTCGAAAAGCCGCCTGAAAAACCTGAGTGAGACCGATAAAACGCGTGACGAGTCGAAGGTCGGCAGCGGGTTCGGAAAAAACATCTCAAACTGGCTCGACCGGGAGATGGCCTATCCGACAAACGTGCTGCACCTCGCGACAGAGTGCAATAACAAAAAACACAGTGCGGCGTTTCCTGAAGGACTTCCTGAATGGTTTGTCAAGCTTTTCACCAAAGAGGGTGATACCGTGCTTGATCCCTTCATGGGGTCAGGAACAACCAATGCGGTAGCGAAGAGAATGAGAAGAAACTCCATCGGCATTGAAATGGTGCCGGAGTACTACGATATGGTAAAAAAAGAGCTGAAGCCAGTTGAGCTCTATCTGCTGGAACAAAAGGAGGAGAATGACGCCACTTATTCTGAACGATGTCTCGACGTACGTTGAAGAGCACATCGGCACCTTTCATCAGAAAAGAATTGCAACCCTTGATGAATTGAGCCTGTCGAAAGTACTGAAAAGAAAGAATCCTTACCTCTACAAGGCAAAGTATGTTCAAACTGCCGAAGAGATTGTCAGGGGCCTTGTTGATGCCCATATTTCGTCAAATGAGGAGACGATTTTTGGGGACTGGCTGGAAGGGCTGGCTATTTTTATCAATGAAAAAGTGTATGGCGGATGGAAATCCGGAATTGCGGGCATTGACCTTGAATTTGACAAGGAGGGAAAGCGCTTTATAGTCAATATCAAGTCGGGGCCGAATTAGGGGAACAGCAGCCAGATTGCCAAAATGAAGTCAGACTTCAAGACTGCGGCAAAGACGCTGCGCACCAGTAACTCAGGGATTCAGGTTGTTGCCGTCAATGGTTGCTGTTACGGAAAAAACCCTACTTCGGATCAGGGAGACTATTTCAAGTATTGCGGCCAAACCTTTTGGGAGTTTATCTCTTCAGATTCAGATCTTTACACCGAGCTTATCGACCCGCTGGGTCACAAGGCCCAGGAAAAAAACGAAGAGTTTCAGGACTCCTATGGCCGGATGGTCAATAAATTCACCCGACAA
>JBMOIS010000003.1:0-96114 GCA_049317185.1 Chlorobium sp.
ATTCGAGCCTCTCCCACTCAACGACCTGACCATGCAGAAGCGATTCAATGGAAATCGGTAATCCGAGAGTATCCATAGATTAATTCTCCAGGACGATTTGTACCATGACTTGGTCTCCGTATTTCATTCAGCTTCATTTTTTACAGGTGCACTTGTTAATCGTTGCTGTTCCATCCATGCCGACAAAAAGCAGCTCTTTACCATCATACTGCCGGTCACATCGCGACTTGTTTTTTTAGCTTCAACCACGGCAATTGGCCAGCCATCCTTGCCAAGCAGCACTTAGTCGCTGAACTGATGGCCTTCGTAACTGGTGCGTGGCTCCTGCACTCCTTCGGGCAAGTCCACAAGAATATCGAACTCCTCCACAACCTGGGATGGATCGTTCACGCTCCAGCCAGCAGTAAAAGCTTTTCAATCAATTCGATACGAGTTTACTGCTCATTTTTCATGGCGTATGGTGAGGTTGCATCATCGAAACTATATTGAGATGCTGAATATACAGCATACTTCAGAAAGTACACAAGAAGAGTGAGGGCTTTCATGGAGATTTTCCGCTCAATCTGAAACAAAGGTATTTTGAGCACTTCCCTGTTTCATAACTCGATCCTGAAGTCTTTCTGAACCTGCTCTGCATCTCCCGTCTGCAACCCTGCTGATTCGGCAAATTCTGGTCAATCCTCCAAGACGACAGTCACTTTCCTGATCACTCTTTTGTAATCATGCATCAGAGTGATCGCCAATTGCATAAAAATCGCTGCGGATCAAATTCACCCTGGCTTTGAAGAATTACTCAAATTCCCTAAATTGGAAGTTCAAATATTCCGCACAGCACATTGGACACCCATTCTACAGTGTCAGTATTTTACCTTCTTTTTTATCAAGCCACATTACCGGTTTCAAAATCATCAGTTGGCTGAAAGAAATACTCCTTATGGACAAACAAGTAAAAAAATCCTGGATCAGACCGCTTAACGAGACGGCAAATTACTTTCTTCAAGTGCTTGTTGATTCTATCTCGCTGAAACGGAAGCGGTGCGAAAACGGCGCTTCCATGACGGTGACATTCGACTCTGATGCGCAGACCATCTGGAACCGTCGGGGCAAAGACGAAATCCGTGAACGAGTGATATCCGACTATAGCTTACAGTGGCCTAAAATCGCTGAGAACCTTGAAGCCTTTTTCTTCGGTAATTCCGGGCTAGCAAATTGCGATTTGCCGAACAAGACATTTCCCTTTCGCTTCTGCTCTGGCGGAGCGTTACCCCTGATCACCATTGGCGACAAGCAATACTACCGACTGCACTGGAGAGACATCCATCCCGTCGGGTGGAATATCGTCAATGGTGGGTCCGACAACCTCCTCGAAATGCTCGATCCGCAAAGGATCATCTATCGTGAACTCCTCGAGGAATTGCTCATCTTCGACATCAACGGCTCAGATTGGAGACGGTTGACGCCTCAGATAGAGGATGGTCCGGCATGGCTGGAGAATCCTCGCGAGGGAGAGGTTCTGCGCCTGTGGAAAATCCGTTTCCTGCAAAATGGTATGAAGTACAACTCCATTCGCCAGGAGCGACTTGCATTGGGCTGGACGCTGGGGCCAGATGATCTGAAGGTTACCTTTGTGGACCAGAAAAAAAATGTGGTGCTACACGGTGAGGCCCTGAACGTATTCCTGAACGTCAATGCTGAAGATTTCGGTATTGAAGTGGATTGCGTTGTCCAACTTGAACTGCCTGAAACAGCCGTGATTTGTGATGGCGAACTGCTTGAGGGTATTTTGCTGAACTCGGCTATTGGTTTGTTTGAAGTACAAGCAATGCACCGGGCCTTGCGCGAAGGCAAGACAGAGTTCAAGCCGGACATTCTGTTTCATGGTGGTCGCCGTTACGACGATTCCGATTTGCTGCATGTGATCTCTCTGTTTCTATCAGAGAAAAGCCGCAACGGCCTGCTGCGCGATCCAGAAAAGAAGCAATTCGAGGAGGCAAAACGCCAGAAACTTGAATTTAACCTCTGCCCCGTATCGCGCAACATCCTGAGGCGCGTGGCACCGCTGATGAAACCTGTCACCCCCGAAGACAATCCCCTGGACGTGTTTATCAGCTTTGCATCAGAGGATGAAGAACACGCACAGGTGGTCTATGATTTCTTACGGAACAACCTAAATATAAACGTATTTTTCTCACCCGAACACCGTCGTTCCGATTTCACGAATGAGATTTTTAAGGCGATTACTCACGCACGGAGCATGATCGTTGTCTGTTCACGTCCGGAGCATTTACACAAGAACTGGGTAAACTATGAGTATACGGAGTTCTTTAGAAAAAAGATGAATGTACCTGACAAGACCATGTTCACGGTGCTGATCGATCTGCCTAAAGATACTCCTCTGCCAGATCCGCTCGGTCACTTTCAAGCTATCGCCTGCCGTAAGGAATCGCTGGCGGATGACCTTTACGTTTTGCGCCAATATCTGGCTTCGGATGCCAGATAGAACCTTGTTTGTTTTTCATCAATTAATTGTCATTAATTGCGCGAATAGGAAACTTATGAATCCATTTCACTGGCTATCGAAGAGTAATATCAAACATGCTGATACAGCAATGGTTACAACGCTGTCCCGAGCGGTACGCAGTGGAGATATGAGTGAAATTAGACATCTGCTTCGAGAGGGGGTTCGTTCAGATAGTGAAGATACTTCAGGCAGACTCCCAATATGTGTGGCAGCGGAAACCGGTAACGCACAAGCACTTGAATTGTTTCTTGCTGATTCAAGTCCGAACGCAATAGATCACGGTCGCCCACCTCTGTTTTTCTCAGCAGCACAACTTCACCAAGACTGTATAAAGCTTCTCATCGAAGCAGGGGCTGACACAAATTTGGCGACTTCTCGCCACAAATATTTCCGCAGGGATTTTTCTGAACTTGGTTCAACACCCTTGCATGCCGCATTGCTCGCATATACGCCTGCATCGCGAACCACAATGGACCGCAGGATACCCGAGGCTATAGATTTGCCTCCTGATGTTCAGCGGAAAAAAGAGATATGTATTGAACTGCTGCTCGAAGCGGGATCAAATCCTGCAATTCAGAATGACCAAGGTATCTCTCCACTGAATCTGGCACTTGACTCGCACAAAAAGCTTCTCTTGAAATATAAAGAACAATGCAAGGTTGATTGTATTCTTGTTAACCCTGAGAAGAGCTGGCCAGTGTTTATAGCCAGTCGAATCAGGGCTACAGGTTTGGTGGCTTTTGGCATCAACTCTGAAGAATCAATAGAGGAGTGGAAAAGTGACTTGCTTCAAAAGTCAACGTCGAAAGTACTGCTCCTTGCTGAAGGTTGTGGAATCGGTAGTGGCTTGAAGCGTTGGTATGACGAGAGTGCTCTTGACCTTCGCTATGATCTCGACAAGAGTATAATTGATTTCGAGACTATTGAATCCATCTGGTACTCTATTTCCCGCTATCTTGATCTTCCTGGTCACCAGAATGACTCTCTCTTTGGCTTGCGAAATCGCCCAAAACAATACGATTTTTTTATCAGTTACAAGAGCGAAAATGTTATACCGGCGCGAAAGCTTGCTGATACCCTTTTGCAGAATGGACAGCGTGTCTGGATGGCAGAATACGAGGTGCTTTTGACTGGCCAATCCGCATTTCAGATGGCCATAAACGAAGGCTTGGCAGCTTCGCGCAAGGCGATCTTTTTCAGCAACTCCCGATTTGCTGAGTCAGCCTATTGCCAAATAGAGGTTTTGCTTGCTTTGCAACTCATCAGGGATTCTGATATTCTCGAAATCAGAATCCCTGATGAGCAACACTGTTTTTCATCACTTTTTCAGACCAAGCAAATCCGTGAACTTGTTTGGGATGACAAAAAACCAGATGAATCAGTTTTCGCTGTGTGTGAGCTTCTTGTTCTCCCCAAGTTCACTGCTTTCATTCCGGAAAATGGGTATAAAGATTCTCAGATAAAGCTTGAGTATCGAGATCTCTGCATAAGCTTGACCATTGGCAAATGGCAGGTACAACCGGTTGAGCTGAATCTATGGGAGAACGTATCCACTATTGTCGCAGATTTTACTATGCTTCCAACAGTTGCAAAACTGACTGGTCGCCTGATGATAATGGAAGCGAGCTTTGGAATACCGGTATCAGAAGATGGTAACTCTGAGTTTGATATGCCGCTTGATGATGATCGTGAACTGGCGCGCATAACCCGAAGGTGTTTTGCCAATCAACACCGTTTCACTCACCAATTCGAATGTAAAGGTGCTCACACCTGGCTTTGGAATGGTAAAATGATGCCTGCTTTTACTTGGTTTCAGGCACCGCACCTTATCGAACCTTATGAAGTATCCGATACGACGATTGACAGTTCGTGGAATTTGGTGAGGCAGTACTCCGTAATTGTGGACCATCCGGTTTCCGGTATTCCGCTGGAGTGCCGCTTTCAGTTTATCATGCGAGATGGTGCTGACAACATGGATACACGTTTTCGGGAATTTCTTCAACAGGCAAAGGAGATGGAGCAGATCGCATCATCCCTCTCCTTATCTCAACAACGCGCAGGAAGTGCTTCTTGCATGGGTAGAACCAGTGAGAGTGTTGAACGGGCAGTTCACAGAGCAATCGCATTAATGATACTTGTTCAACGTGCCTATACTGAAAATGAATACGCTCAAGCGGGAGCTGTTCGCAAGAGAATACTTGGTGAGTTGCTAAAGCCAGTCAATGCATGGATTGAGCATGACGGGATTGCGCGTTATCTCTCTCCAAGAGAGCAGAAGTATTTGTCTATGCCGTTAGGCAGTTGGTCACTTTATGTCAGAATGGAACTAAAGTACCTTCAGTCGCAGGTACCTGTTCTCCTGTGGTATTCGGGAATAGAACCTCGACCTGTGATTGCCACCCATCCGCCTCATAATATCTACGACAAGGTTTATTTCAGCAAAGTAGATGGGTGGCGTTTGCTTGTTGAGAGAGCAAAAGATGCCAAAAAACCTTCGTGTGGTTGTCTGAGCGATTTCGCAGTCGCCGCTCTTATGGCGCTAACCAGACTTCGAAGTATTCGTAGAGGGGTAAGGCATAATCCAAGATTGATCAAGGATGTTGAAGAGATTCTGAAGGCGTATCATTGGCCTCGACCACTTGATAAAAACCTTTTCCAGACGAGTAGCTCTGGAGATCTCTATGTGAATCTCTTCAATCGGCCAATTGAGCAACTGACCGACTTCGAGTGTGGTGATGTCGAGTCATACCTGCAGAATCAGTTATGCATGTGTGATAACCTTGGGATCCCCTCTCCCGGAACTATTTTTCGTTCACAGTACGCCGCCGATAATAACCTGAACCGGCTTTTGTCGTTTACAAAACAACAACATATCAGTACATGGGAGGAAGAGATGTGGACATGATGTCCAAGAGCCATCTAATTTAACTCCATCCGACTTCAGAAAAGACACTTGTTGAAGCCTGTTACAAATTCGTTTCGCTTTTAGGCGTTGCGGCGAGTTGGAACATTGCGCACGAGACACACGGCGTAGTGCGAACCAACCAATTTGACTGGCAATACCCGCCCGTATGCGGCTCTGCTTGCTGATCTCATCACAACCATGATGATGCGGTAACCTCTCCCATCCTGTAGAGGTGATAAGCCACGATATTCCCGCGTTCAGGCTGCCAGTTGATCGGCCAAAGCCAGGATTTCGTTAATTTCAGCCGGGGAGAAGACTCCTCGAATGCCTTGCGGGTGTATCACCGTAAACGGGGCGTTGATGAGGTCTCTCTTTTCTACCTTTTCGCGCTCTATAATGAAGTTTTTGAGCAAGTTTAAAAAGTCCAGTTGACGACTTGAAAGGTTGGAGTGCTGCTGGATAAACTGAGTGAACGCATCGGCAACCGTTTCAGGGAAACTTTTGAGAATTTCGATTCCGAGAATATGGCGAATAAACTGAATAAAATGTGCCTTGCGGTTTTTATAGACGGAACGCAAAAGCTCTTCGGTAATGTGCGGATGCTCTTCGTGGAGCAGCTCGGCAAGTTCAGTGGCCTCTTCAGGTGAAATCTCTTTGCCCGCCTTGATTTTTGAGAGAATCGGGTTCTGTGTAGTCAGTTCGGTAATCAGCGCTTCAACCATTTCGCGGTAACGTGTTATGCTGACCGCCTCATTCGCTGGACCAAATTCTACCATCTCTTTATGGTGGAGAAGATCCTGCAAATTCAGGTGAACTTGACCGATGGCGCCGCTGTCAACTTCGCGAAACTTCATCAACGGTGAGAGCTTTTCAATCAGCTCGTCGAAGCTCTCTTCGGTTGCCACGATCCAGAACCGCTTCGTTTGAGCTGCCCTGATCATAGCCTCTTGCTGTTTCACAAAGCCGACGCTGAGGGGAAGCTGGCTGATCTGCTCGGCAATGCCGTCGCTGAGGGTGTCGTACCGCTCCTTTTGATGGCGAAGTTTTGCCAGTGAAATCTCCACGATGTCGCGCTCAAAACGCATCGCCTTAAAATCAGCATCTGAGACGGTTCTGAAGAGCGGTTTGATCTCGCTTCTCAGATACTCCAGCTTTTGCTGCGTAAGAGAGAGCCAGAAGTTCTCCACTTCCAAAGGGTAAAGAAGCGATGCAGCCTCTTTGATAACCACCGAGGTGTGCGGCAGCTCGGCAATCTGCCTGCGCAGTTTTACCACTTCCCGCTCTGCAATGGCCGGTTGAGCGGTTGAGAGGGCAGACTCGATTTTGTCGAGCCGCAGCCCGAAGAGCTTCACCGGAAGCGGCAGTTGTTGTTTGATCTCTTTGCCTTTGGGCTGAAGCTTGAAGTATTCGAAGTTGTCCCAGCAATCCAGAATCAGGAAGCACTCTTTTTCGGTACACCAAGGTTTGATTTTGAGGAGTTCAAGAAGCCGTGTGCCCCGGCCAATCATCTGCCAGAATTTTGTGTAGGAGTAGACCGGTTTGACGAAGACCAGATTCACCAGCTCCCGGATGTCAATGCCGGTATCGAGCATATCGACACTGATGGCGATGCGGGGCATATCGCAGTTGGTGAACTGGTCGAGCAAGCCTCCCCTGCCGTAGACGCGAGGGTCGTCGGAGACCAGAACCTTGGCAAGTTCACCCTTGTATTGCGGGTAGAGTTTGTCGAATATCTCCTCAATTCTGCGGGCATGGGCTATGGTGGCGCAGAAAAATATGGTTTTACCGGGAAGAACGCCGTTCTGGTCTTTGATGCACTCCTCCATGAACTCTTTGACAATCAGGCTGTTTGTCCCCCGATTGATCACCTGCTTTTCGAGCTGCGTGCCTTCAAAGTTGATCTCTTCGATATCCTTGCCTTCAAGAATCAGCTTTTTCTGATCTTCAAGGGAGATGGTCCGCTTGCTGATCCCCTCCATCTGGAATTTCGTCTGGATTTTCATCACCTGGAAATTGCTCAGAAAGGGCGGAGTGTTGTTCACCGCCTCTTCGTAGGTGTAGGCAAAGGTTGGCAGGCCATCTTCGCAGTGAAAGAGGTTGAAGGTGTTGTGGTCAAGAATATCGGTCGGGGTTGCCGTCAGCCCCAGAGTGATGGTTTTGAAGTAATCAAGAATCTCGCCGTAGGTGTTGTAGATGGAGCGATGGCTCTCGTCAATAACAAGAAAGTCAAAGAAATATGGTGAAATGTGCTGCGATTCATCCCTGATGAGATTGAGCATCGTGGGGTAGGTGGCAATATAGATGCGGCGATCTTTTGCAAAGAGCTTTTCTCCTTCGGAGCTGGGCCAGCGAGGTTCGTTGGGCAGATGCTCCTTGAAGGCCGAAAGCGCCTGCCCCCTCAAGGCAATGCGGTCAACCAGAAAAAGAATTTTTTCGGCATGTCCACCACGCATCAAGGCATCAATCAGGGCAATACAGGTGCGGGTTTTCCCCGTGCCAGTGGCCATAACGAGCAGGAAGTCGCGCTTTTTCTGCTCAATGGCTTCAAGGACAGAGCGAATGGCACGAATTTGATAATCGCGCCCGGCAATGGCTGTGTTGATCAGCTCCCCGGTGAGAGGCTTGCGGCTCTTGCGAATATATTGGAAGCGCTCAAGGTCATCACGGGTTGGAAAGCCGAGAACCTTACGAGGCGGGTAGTTGCCAAGATCCCAGAAAAAGAGCTCAAGACCATTGGTATAAAAACAGAACGGGATCTCGGTGCCCAACTGTTTCTGGATATGAACGCAATACTGCCGCGCCTGTTCACGCCCAATGGCGGCATCACGACTTGTTTTTTTGGCCTCAACCACGGCAATTGGTCTGCCATCTTTGCCAAGCAGCACATAATCACTTAACTGATGCCCTTCGTACAGGGTGCGTGGTTCCTGCACTCCTTCAGGCAACCCGACAAGAATGTCGAACTCCTCCACAACCTGGGTTGGGTCGTTCACGCTCCAGCCAGCCTGCAGTAACAGCTTGTCAATCAATTCGACGCGGGTTTGCTGCTCGGTTTTCATGGATAGGAAGTTCAAAGTTCAAAGTTGGTTTCAGGCGCTGGTTACCATAACAATTTCATCATCCAGCCCATGACGGAGTAAATTGATAGAGCTTGAGGTACCCGCAATAGTGGTGCCGGAGAGCATTGGAAGCTCAAACGGGAAAAAAGCCGGGTGTTTCAGGAGGGCGGCAACGGATCCCGCGCCTTCCGGAGTTGCGTGCAGTGCCGACTCAATCAACAGTGCGGCCAGCTTTCGCTCCTGAATCTGCATTGAAGGAGCCTTGTTGTAACAGCCTTTATTACCAGATTCCTGCAAAACACCCCAGGCAATAAACGAGCGAACGGTGTATCGAGCATTTCTGGCTACGGTCTCACGATCTCCATATTGCTCCTTTATGCGATTAAATATCTGCACTTGGGTCACGCTTTCCTGAAGGTTGAATAGCCGACCAACCTGTTTCGCTACGTTAAACCAGAAGGGATATGATGCAGAAATAACCGCCCAGTGCAGTGCAAGCCAATGCTCTTCAGGAACTACACGAGCAATGTTCAGCGCTTCATCCAGAAACCTGCGAAGCTCATCTTCTGGAGCAAACCATGAGGCAAGTATCCCGATGGCCATCCCGTAGGTTTTTCGCCCTCGCTCACCAACCCCGCCGCTTTGCTTTTGCGTTGAGAGATAGTGGTCAAGATCCTGGCGGATCTCCTTTTCAGTCATGCCTGCCAGCACCATTCTCAACGTCCTGTCCATCCACTCTTTCTGAATAGTCTGCTTGATCCCCAGCTTTTCATGACGCTTGCTCATAGTATCAACCTCTCTCAAACTTTATCAAAGGAACAATGACCTCTTCGATTGAAATACCTCCATGCCCAACAATTGCCGTCCCTGGAGTAACAAATGCTTCCCTGCCACTGGCAATAAGCGGGAAATACCCCTGAGGCAACCCGATCGGTTGCCACTCGCTGGCAAAAGGAAATTCACGGGCGACCGTTGTGCGAAGTTCAGGTGTCGGATAGACACGAACCCGTTCTCCACGGGTTTCAGCAATGACACCTTCTGAAGGGCGACCTTTGCACTGGCACTCAATATTACCATGATCAGAGGTCAACCAGACTTCATAACCATGAAGCAAAAGATAATCGATAAGCGAATTGAGAAAACCTCCCTGACACCACTGCTTGATCTGATTGTGCATGCCCGCCGAACCGAGCTGCATACCATGCATGATCTTGTCAACTTTGTCCACGACCAGCCCAAGTGCCCGTGTTTTAACGGGATGTAACATCGCTTCAAGGGTACTTGAAACATCTCCATCTCCAAGACCCCGTTGATAGGCGATGTCAAGACGGGAGAGACCAGCATCCTCCCAGAATTGTCTCCAGAGATTGCTTTCGCTGTTTGTAGACTGTATTGATGCAGGGAAATAGAGTGGCGGCTTGCCTGAAAAAATAGCCTGTCTTGAGACCGAGGTCAATGTGGGAATCCAGGCAAACACCGCAGACTCCCTCATGATTAAACTGCTGTTCTGAACATGGAGGATCTGTCGAACAGAGACCCACTGATCCAGCGATAAACCGTCAACAACAAGCAGTGCCACACGACGTTTTTTATCATCATCAAGTTCACGGGCAAGAGCTCTTGGCACATGGTGCAGCATCGCCGGATTCTCTGGCGGCAGATTGATGATACTTGAATAATGGGTGCTTAACCATTGAGCAAAGTCGGCATTCAGTTCTTCACCGATGTGCAGCAACCGTGTTTTACTTTCCTCATTCTCCCCGCAATGAACCAATGCCGTCAGCTCCGCCCATTTCAAGGCATAAGTGATCCAGTCAGAATAACGGCAATCCTCGACAGGCATCTCTTGTTCAACAAGCTCAAAAAGCCGGGAAATCCGTAACGTATCATCTGCTGACCCTGAATCAACAATACCGCTCCGAATCCAGGGCGATACATCAATGGAGACTCCAGGTTTTTGAACCGGATGCAATTTCCCTTCAACAAAAAGATTGTCGATGTAAACCCGTATGTCATGATGATCAAAAGGAAGATAATCAGGCCCTTGGTACTTCATGGGATTTTCACGAAGATGGCTGTCATCACTGATTCTACCCAGAAAGAGGGACCACCGCTCCTGAAGGAATGCAAAAAAAGCCTCCTCATCCGAAACGATAACATCCAGTGGCCAATCATTAAACACAGCTTGTCCCCGAAGCTGCTGGACCAGACGAAGGGCCAAAATTTCAGGAAGAGCGATTGTACTGTAATGCAGGCGGAGCAAAACCCTGAGCAGATCGACATCGGTTACAATCAGTTCTGCGGCAACCCTGAACACATGGCGCAAAATAAAATCCCTGGTAGCATTGTCACCCATACGGTCTGGGGAGAGCTTCTGCTGAGCTTCGAACAAGGCATCCAGAAACGAGCGATCCAGTTGCTCAAGAACCGGGTAGCTTAGATTGGGAAAAAGATTGCCCAGGTTAAACGAGAGTTTTCTTCCAGCCTGCAACAGGTCATAAGGCAGAGATTCCAGTTCTGTATCCTGAAGCCGAAGAATAACCACCAAATCGGTATGCTCGCCCCTGTCCCAAATGGAGCGGTATTTTGATTCATAAGCATACCGGAACTCAACAGGATCATTGAATTCAATCAGCTCAAAACCGCGACGGCGCAGTTCAAGAGCAAGAGTCTCTTCCGTCAACAGACTGTCAGGGTCCGCAACGAGGGTGAGCCTGCTAACATTCGGCACAAAGTCGTTCAGAATACTCTCTCTCCAGCTCCTCACTGTGAACCTCCCTTCATGATGCGCATGAGCAGCAGCGGACGAATCTCATTCCGCAGGCCAAGGTTAGGCGGCTGCAACGCAGAACGGGGAACACGCACAACCGCATCCTGATTCGGCAACCACACCCGACAAACCGTTTGGCCCCATAAAGCCTGCTCTTCGATGACCTTGCAAGGAGAGTGATGTATGGTGCTGTATTGCCACGAGTTGCTGATGTCTGTGTTATCCTGATGCATTCTCAACACTCCAGCTTCAACCGGTTTGGCTTAATGCCAGATTTTGACCAGTGTTGTTCAACTGATTGAATAAAAGCAGGTCGGACCAACTTGGCTCTTTGTATCAGCCAGTCACCCTGATTATATCGCAGATAAAGTCCCTCCGATGGGTTATCACTGAAATGTGACTGCGAAAAAAGATTGAGCAGTTCCGGTAGTGTAAAGTGACCAATCGCAACCTGTGGTACCTGAGAGATGCCAATCGCCTGAAAAATTTCGTTTCGTCGCATACAGGAAAAAAAACTGGCAGTCAACTTGTCGTAAATATCGAACCCAAGAAACCAGTCCGTCAACCGGTTATAGACGACAGAGTGTTGGGCATAACACCACTCTCCGAACAGGATATAACGATCAGTCAATTGATCAAAAAGCAACTCCTGACGTGGAGTAATCCATTCAAAAAGCTTATTCCACTGTCCCTTGTCTGGAAAATGCAGGTAGTTACCCCTGTTTTGCACACGAATCGCACCATCTTTATCAAAGGATATTCCAAGATTGGCGCCATCTACTTTTTCTTCAACAACAAGCTCATGCCGAAGGAATTCATTCCGCTCAGACTCCGACAGAACCTTGTCCCCTCTCACGTCAATAGAACCCAATAGTGCAAGATGTGGTGTAGAAGGGAATTTGAAGAAATCATCTTTCATGAGTCCATCTTTTTTACATATTTTTTCTGAACATAATCAGGACAAAGAAAACGCACAGTAATCCCAACCTCGCACAGGGCATCCTTCCACCCCCACCATTTGCTGTCAGTAGCTTGCAAAACAGGGGGTTTATCTGGATGGGCATTTGCAACAGCGATAAACTTTCGGTCAGAATTATCAAAAAGTTTTAAACCTGAATGATTAGGAAATTGATCATAGGATTCACCATTTTTTGTGATCTCAACCCGATCACCATCAGGAAATGAGTATTGATTATCATGAACCCACTTCATAAAACGGTCACCTACTCCAGGCTGGCCTTGCATCGAAAGCTGTTGGCGATATTCGTCGAAAATTTCATTTGAAGCATCCAGAACCAAGCCACCTTTCGCAACGACATGCTGTATTGCCTCAATACATGCCTGAACACATAACACAAGATCGTCAGGAATTGCAGCCGGATCAATCGCAAGGTTTGCTGTTTTCGGCACATTGGTATCAACCAGACACGTTTTTGGCAGAGTATTCATTCAGAAACCTCCAACCCGCGACCACATTGCTCAATGCGCTTTTTCATCGCCGCCGTTGCTTGGCCGGAAATGTCGCCCATCTCATCACCAAAGAAATTTTCCGGCCAGTTCTTGATGCTCCCAAACATGTCAATCTGAAGCGGATCGAGGGTAGCTGGTCTTTTTGTAACATTAGCAAAATAGGCGGAAACCTTTTCTGGCGATACAACATCCTCAGCAATCCGCCTCTGCAGCCTCCGAAGAAAATGCTCTGAGTGGGTTTCAATGACTAATTGAATATTGCGGTTAGCACCATTTTCCCTTGAGTTGATCACATCAATCAAGACATCAGCAAGAGCAGACTGGGCACTTGGGTGCAGATGAATCTCCGGCTGCTCCATCAGTATGACTGATCCGGGTTGTGCATAAAAGCATTCAACAAGAACAGGAAGCACCTGCGAAACGCCGAATCCGACGTCAGGCAGATCGACGCCATCTTTTGACCCTTTGGCACAAACTTTAACTTTGTAGAGTTGCTCAGAAATCTGATCGACAGTGAAGGATTCAATCAATCCCATCTCCTTAAGCTTTAGTGCAATAACTTCTTCAAACGGCTTTGCTGGACGTTTATAACCAAAACTGATTTTTCGACTTCGTGCTGAAAGAATAGCAGCAATGGTATTTTCTCCCGATGAACCAACACTTTCAGGAGCATGTCCACTCCAGGTATACACTCGGTCTGCCTTCGACCGTAATGGGCCCAAGTAAGAGATGGATTTGAACAGTTGTTCCTGCTCAAAATTCAGCACCTGTACAAATTCAGCGTTTTGATAATAGGCAACAGCCTCATCCGGAAAGCCATAAAACCGAACAACATCCCTCAGCGCCCAAGCGCGCATTTTTTTCCGAACAAGAGGGTATTGCTCAGGAGTTACCTGATACTCTTTTGAACCTTCTTTCTGCGACAATTCAACAGAGAGTGACTGTTTTTCACTCTGCAGCAATTGATATTTCAGCTTTTCGACGACCAACGATTGCTGTTCATTGTCACCCAGTCCAACTTCTGCCTGAAAAGAGAGCGAATCCCCTGAAAAAGAGTGCCCTGAAAGAGGATCTTTGAATTTTAAGGTTTCAGGAAGCGACCAAAGATACTCAAAGGCAATCTTGTTTGCCGGATCACGATGAAAAACCATCTCCTGATATGAGCCCAGTTGCACCGCAGAGTTTTTTCCTCCCGGATAAAAAACAGCCTTCCTGTCAGATAGTTCAACAGTCTGCTTCAGCATCATTAAAAACTGGCCAATACTCGATTTTCCGGAACTGTTCGCACCGAAAAACAAGGAAATAGGAGCCATACGAATAGTGCCTGTATCCTTCCAGCCCTTGAAATTCTGTATTCGTAATGTTTTTAGCATGTTTTCGCTCCACTATTTCCGTACAGTGACCTGGCTTTATCAAGAAAATCTTCTTTTGAGCTATCGCCAGAAACAGCATAATCATACTCCTTGAGTAACTCTTTCAGCTTATAAAGCTCCTCGACCATGAGTGTCATAAATTTTACAGTTTCTGCGGTATGTTGAAATCCATAGGGAGTATCAGCAGGCATGGAAATATCATATCCAATCTCGTTGTATTTAATATCGCTCTCAAGCTGTTCCGCGATATAGCCAAGATAACTTTCGCGACAATCGAAATGTCCGCCACTCATCGGGTTATCTCCTGATTAATTTGCATCTCTTCATTCTCCTATTATGGTTATTGCCTTCATCGCGAACACTCAGTCCACCTAACACAAAGATTGGTTGTTCAGGATTATTCAGATCCTCGCCGGTACAACCAGCTTCATCGAGATAAAAAAAGTGCATACTATTCTGCTTTTTGATACCGTAAAGGTCTTGAAAGCTTAATGATCTTATGTTCATCCATCGCTTTCTTCAACCATATATTTGCTTGTGTTTTAACCACATTAAGTGACTCAGAAATCTCTTCAATGGTGGCAGGAGTCTTCAGCTTATTTAATATGTGCGGCAATACAGCCTGATAAACAGCATCCGTGAATTCCCCTGAATTTATTTCTTGATCGACCACAAGTATCTCACCACTCACTACTTCATCAACCTTTTCCTTCGCATTTTCAATACTTGACATTTCCATGAGCGACATATAGTCAAAAAGTCCAGGATTTTGCTGGTATTGTTTCTCTTGTGTTTGAGTTGACAAGTCAGAAAGTTGTTGTTTCATGTTATTTCGGTCGATACACTCCGGCCAGGGGATTGCACCCAGATCCATCAACTTCTCATTCCCTTGCGGCGCATTGTCTCCAACCCGAACAAAAACAGGCAGTGAAGTTTCACGTTTGAGTTGCTCCTCGGCACCGGCCCATGTTCCGCCTTTTTTATACTCGGCACTGACGACCAACCCATAGTCGGCCATGGCATAGATGAGCTTGTTTCTTCCCATAGCTGTTCCTACAGTGAAGTGGGCGTTGGGGTGATAGGGAGAGATTAACAGCAACCGTCCATCAGCAATCGCATGGCGAGCACTGCGCTCGACGCTTTTCTTTAAGAGGTTTTCTGCAAGAATTCCTATGGCCACTCCACCAACATTAAGGGATGCTGTCATGGAAATCTGGTCAACACCTCGAGCGCCTCCAGAAACTACCGGCATTCGATTGTAGGCACACAACTCTGCGACATGACGGGTAAAGGCTTCACCTTCTGCATCCACATTACGGGAGCCAACAATACCGAGTCCGCCTCCGTTCAGCAGGGAGCGACCACCCACACCAAACAACAGCGGAGGCGCAATGTTTTTGAGATGCTTTTTGTAACGAACCGGATAATCCAAATCGCTTCGGCTGATAATCCAAATGCCATTGCGATGCCACTCTTCTACGGCAAAGCCAAGATGAACACCTCTACCAAGCAGTGCGCTCAACCGTTGCAGGCCAAGGGCTGACCCAATGGATGCCTCGACAACATTTTCTTTTTGCAGTAGATCACTGGGACGCATTTTTACCCCAATGAGCCATCGAACAAGCGATGAATATTCTGACAGTGAAAGTGGTTTTTCAGCATGGTCTTTTCCGAAAACTCCGCAAAGCAGAATAATCGCTTTGGTATCTTCTGTTAAAACATCGTTCATCATCAATCCATCCTTGGCGAGTTTAAGGCTAATGCCATTGGGTATACAGCGGAGCAGCCCGCTTTACGAAATAAGGCTGATGCAATAGTAAAAGTCCACCCGGAATCAATCATGTCATCAACCAATAAACATTTTCCTTTGAAGCACTGATCCGTGATATTAAAATCCCAAAAGCTTCGTCAACAGCTCGGCCGGCCCGACCAACCTGCTGATAATAATGCACCACTGATGCAGGACGTTGAAAGTGAATGACAAAACCCAAATCAGGTTTATCAAAACCCATTCCAAGCGCTACCGTTGCAACAAGTACTTTTATCTCATTGTTAAGAAGTTGCTGTTCCAGTTCTTCTTTTATGGACGTTCCGTCTTCTCGATTTTGGATATCGGCATGATATGCTTTTGCATTTATTTCATTTATCCGAAGCCATTCCGCCACTCGCACCGCATCACGCTTAGTGAGCGTATAGACTATTCCGCTTCCAGAAAGAGCTGGTATGGTTTGCACCAGCCAAGCCATTCTTGCGGAAGGACTTGGCATATTGATATTCTGAAGTTTCAGGCTTTCTCGAACAAGGGAACCTCTCTGCAACTCGATATTGGAGCCTAACTGTACCTTAACATCAGCTACAACCCGATCATTTGCTGTTGCTGTGGTAGCAAGAACAGGAACATTAGAAGGAATTGCCTGTAAAACTCGCACAATCCGACGGTAGTCAGGTCTGAAATCGTGCCCCCAGTCAGATATACAATGCGCTTCATCGATAACAAATAATCCGATATTGCCAGCTATTTTTGAAAGGATTGTTTGACGAAATTCATCGTTTGCCAGGCGTTCAGGAGAAATCACAAGGATGTCAACTTGATTGGATGCAAGTTGACCTTTTATTTCCAGCCATTCATCATTGTTTGTGCTATTGATTGTTCGGGCTGTAACACCTATTCTTTGTGCAGCTTCGATTTGATTTCGCATCAGCGATAATAAGGGAGAAATCAGTAACGTGGGGCCTGCTCCTTGTTCTCGAAACAGCTTTGTTGCCAGAAAATAAACCATGCTTTTACCCCAACCAGTTCGCTGAACCACCAAAACCCGCTTTTGATTAAGTAACGACTCAATACTCTCCCACTGACCATCACGAAATGATGCCTGTGAGTTATCAAGGGCAGTTCTGAGATAAGCCAGTGCTCTTTGCTTACTATTCATTCCGCCCCCATTCTTGTTATTGCCTGATCGTACCATAAGAGTAGTTTTGGGTCTTCTTCGAGCACGTTATTTGGAATTTTTTCAGCGACAGCAATAATTGTTGCATAGTCGCGTTCCTGCCATGATTTTTTGAACCCTGCGCGGACGGCTTCGAGGCGGAAGACCTTGAGCTTTTTGGGGAACTGCCGGTATTCGCTGAACTCTTTGAGCAGGGCCTTCTCTCGCAACTTTTCGAGGTCACCGGCCTTGTTGGGGTCGGGGACATACCAGCGGTCTGCAGCCTTGCGGCGGAGTTCAAGGTTCAAGGTTTCCAGTTCAAGGCTTTCCGTAAGCGAAATACCTTGTTGCTCGAACTCCTTTTCAATGATTGGTCGAAGTTCGGAGCTGCGGCGCATCCAGGAGACGATCTGGGCTGGTATTTTGCCTTTTTCTTCAAAACTGAGAAAGTTCTGGTTCAGCAGTTCACGAAGGTCAAGCTGGGCTTCATTTTTACTCCAGCCACCAAGCTGCTGCATGAACTGGGGATTGATGTCCTGAAATGTTTGTGGCTTCTCTTTGATGAGCTGTCGGAGCCACTGGATGGCTGTCGCTTCATCTTTGACAAACATGACGGCCTGCTCAATACCACCAGAGTGCATTTTTTTTCTGTCGTATTCAGCCACCTGGTCTGGAAGGAAGTACATACCATCCCGCTCGCTGAAACGCTGTGAGAGCCCAATCTGGAACTCAACACTTGAAATTGGAACCTGATAGCCTTTGCGGACATAATAGGCCACCATCTGGTCAAACAAGATACGGGGATCGCGCTCAGGAATCACCTGCATCAATGCCCCTTGTCGCTTGGTAACCGGCAGATATTGCAAGTGGGTACGGACAAAATCCCAGATACCCTCTTCGGTTTGTGCTTCCTTCAGGAACCGCTCTTCAAAGCCTCCGTTGGGTTTATAGGCGGAGATGACAAGATCTTGCTTAACTGAAGTTGTATTTGTTACGGCATTAAAGCTACCCTGCTTCTTGTCAAGGGCTGATACATTAGCAACAATAAAGCCAGCCTCGGTCATTGCAGTTTGAATGCTGTTCCAAACAGATGCGTTTGTGTTAGAAAACTCAACTGTCATCCAACGACCGGGTTTGAGAACTCGATAAGCCTCTTTAAAACAGGCTGTCATAAGCTGGCGATATTCGGATATTCCTTTGCTTTGTGACTTATTTTCAATCGCTTCCGATTTATTGTTTGACAATACTTTGAGCCATGACTCCCAAAGATAGTTTAGCTCAGAATACATGATATTTGCCCCAAAAGGAGGATCGATAAACAAGTAGTCAAAACTACAGTCATCAATATTTATTGCTGTTGATGAACAAGTTGATGCAATGTTTGAGCATGCGCTCCCTATTGCAGAAAAAGCTTTACTAATTGAAGATATCCGATCTTCTATCTGCTCAAGTATTGATGTTTCAACAGGTAAAGAAGAAAAATATAATGTTCCCTTCATATACCCAGCATTCCATCCACCGCCTCCAAAAAAATAATTTTTCAGATGAATCCTGTTCATCTGAGTTGACCGATTAACAATGCTGTTACACAAAAACAAGATTTTATTTGACGCTTTTGCTTTGCACCTAAAAGCCGAAAGATTTATGAGATTTCTTGTCGTATAAAAGTGATTTGTATGTGTAATTCCGATTTTAAGTGGCTCGCCTGTTTTATCACCTTTAAGTATTGAATTTGTGGGAAACCAATACGGAATCTCGCTTCGTTCAATCTTCTCAATAAGTTCCAAATCAAAAGTATCAGGTGCTTTTTCATACCGTTTTTTTCCGGTCGTGTAACTGATCAGCACAGGCACCTGCCTGGCTTGCCTGACGGTTTCATTGATTGCCGAGTCAAACCTGGTGACCCATGCACGCCCCATGTTGCGTTTGGTCAAACTTGACGAGCAATGCGGGCAGGGAAATTCATCTTTTACTTTACCCGCCTCTTTATCGAGCGCTACTTCCCAAAAAACAACCTCCCCTGAACAATTCGGACAGATAAATACATCCGACCAAACGGTGTAGTTGATTTTGCCCTTCGTCTTTCCGTCAGTGTGCAGCGTTTCATACATCCAACCGCACTCATCTTCAACCTCTTTCAGAATGCGCTTTGCCTCTTTTTCGAAGGCTGCTACATCCACTGGTGTGTTGTAATTGTAAGCAATGAAGGTGGCGGCTGGCGACAGGTCGTTGAGTACCGCACGGCGTGCACCCAAACGGGAAAAAGGCTCCCAGGTTTTGTTGCCGTTCTCATCGGTTTCTTCCTGTAAAATGATACCATCATGCTGAACAAGAAAGCCGAGTGATTCTACCACCTTACGATCACCGCAAAGCTGAGCCGCCACACCGGTCATTCCTGTACCACAGAAGCCGTCGAAGACAATATCACCCGGCTCGGTGTAGTGGAGGATGTAACGCATGATAGCCTTATGCGGCACCTTGGTGTGATAGGAGTGCGCATTGTAAATCGGATCGTTCTTGCCTTCGCTCACATCCGCAGCAAAGGGTTCACGGTGCCAGGTAAAGCCCTCTGGTTTCTCCGGCTTTTGTGCTTCCCATTCAGCAATAAAATCAGCAATCCAGGGGTTCGGGCAAGCCGTATAATATGGCGGATCACTCAGCTTCAGGATATCTTCATCGGTGCCGATTGGAAACCCTTCGATTTTGCGGAATTCAGGATCGCGAAGCTTTTCTGCTAACAGTTCGGTAAAATACGCCCGCCGGGCTTCATCATCAGGAAAGCTTTTGCCAAGGCAGATGACTGGAGTGGCATTCGGTATCTTATGTTCTTCAAACAACTGGCCAGAACCATCCTTTGCGGGGAGCATTTCTGTTTTAAAGAGTGCTTCTTGATTTGAATTCATTCGGTACCTGCCAGTTTTTTTATCTGTGTTTCCATGAGTGAAGGACTCCCTTTTTTTCTTTTGACAGCGCATAAGAGCCGTATCATAGCAGATTTTCAAGGAATTTTCTGCCTTGTACAGTCAAACGGTATTTCTGCAAACGACTGCTTGGTTTGTCGGGGATCGTACGCTCCAAAAAACCGGCATCAATCAATGGAATAAGGTAATTTTTCTGGAACGTTTTCCAGTGTTTCAAACCAAGTTCTGACATGATCTCTCTTGCTGCCCGTGGTTCAGCGCAGTAGCTTCCGACTTGTGCGGTGACTTGTGCGGTGACTTGTGCGGTGACTTGTGCGGTGACTTGTGCGCCAACAGATTCGATGATTTCAGCGGGCTTTTGGACTGAACCAAATTCCGGTACGCTGATGATCATGCGAAAAATATCCCCTTCAATGAGCTGTGGATCTGCTCCACCATATTTTTTGCCGTAGAGCATCATCTTGCGCATACCGGAACCCAGCTCGTCAGCCCGGTCTATTTCCCTGAAAAATGCACCAATCACCGGATTTTTTGGATAGGGTGCGAATGTTTCGGGATCAAGCACACCAAACCCGTGAGGTCGATTCGCGTTATAGGTCGTGACTTTGCCATATTCGATGATGAGGCGTGCTGGAGTTCCACTTGCGTATTCACGGTGAATCAGCATGTTCGATGCAACTTCACGAAATATTGCATCCCGCAGACTTCTGCGTTCAATGCCTTCCAGATAAAAAGGGTCTGGCAGATGTTTTTGGATAAAAGCCAGAATACGATCATAACTGTCAATCAGATTGGTGCGAACCAGATCACGATCATCGTATCGGTCAACATTAACTTTGCGAAGGATTAGATCGGTTCGATGAGCTGGACAAACTTGCAGGATAAGCAAGTCGGGTGCGAACAACATGACTCCAGCTAAAGTAACCCCTTGCTCATTTGTAATTGGATCAGCTTGATAGAGTTGTGCACTTTTGAGCAGTTGCTCATCATCCAAAGTTGCCCAAGGATGGTTGTCCCTGTTTATGCGAACATATCTTCGGCATTTTTCAATCAATTCCGGACGAAGATCTGTTGGCTGAATCCATGGGTAGACCTTGTTTTCGCTGAAAGTCGCCTGTTTTCGCTGATAGAGATGCGCAACCAGTGTGGTATGGTCGGTAATATCCAGATCGCCATCTTCATTTCGGTCGTAGATGCGTCCATTGCAGCGATGCACCTGAGAGCTTTCCGGCACATAGATTCGCAACAAAAATTTCCCGACCAGCTCAACAACATCAACCGTAAGATAGGTTGGAGGAGTGAGCTTCAGTGGGTTATTGACTGCTGTAACAAAGTCCTTTTTAATCTGCGATACAGCATCAGGTTCAATACCCTGAACAGTTCCGTCATCCTGAACGCCAAGCAAAAGAGTTCCGCCATGCCGATTAAGAAATGCGCAAACCGTCTCATAGAGATCGCGGGTAATTTTATTGCGGCAGGTTTTAAATTCTACAGAAATCCCCTCACCTTGCCGGATCAGCTCAATGATTCTGCTTTCATGACTATTCATAACTGAGCCTTATTCAAGGATTATTCTCACCTTGGCCGGGTCTTTGCCTTTGGTAAGTTGATCAATGTACTCATCAAAGCGCCTCTTCATCTCACTCGGTGTGGCGGCTCCGCCATGAACCTGTAGCACTTTTTCAAGATCTTTGGCTTTTACACTTACTTTCACCAGTCCTGACAGTACCTCTTTAAGGGCATGAACAAAGTTGCTATCGAGTGGTTCGGGTAGTTCACCTGACTTGATAAACGATTCAAGCGGCTGGCGATCGTCACTCCTGAGCAGATCCATATTCGCCTGGGTAATCGGGTCTTTGAGATTACCGAGAATTGTGACGCTCCAGCCAGCCACCATTGCGTCAAGCTCTGTATCCATCCTTTCAATTATTGATGCAGCCCCGATCATGATGGATTCATTGAGAAGTGGCCGAAACCCGCAGTGAGGGCAAACAGGAGTAGCATCAAGATTCTGTTCGGTCAAGGCAAAGCAGCTTTTGAGTCCGGCAAGCCGGTTCTGGAAGTCGCCAAGCTGCTGACGCGGCATAAGGTCAATAACTGACAGCTTGTTCAGGGTTTGAATGCGGGAGTCGTTGAGCAGGGCAGCTTTACGCTTGTCATCATTGACACCAAGACGGGCTTTGGTGTGCATAGCGATGTAGGCGTTACTGTACTCCTTTTTAAGCTGCAACAGCTTTGCCGTGATACCTTGAGCCTGAGAGGAAAGAAGAGTAACATCAGCCTGTCTGAGTGAATCAAGAAGATCCCTCTGCGCGATCTTCATGCGTTTTACCCAGTCATGATCTGTAGAAAGCACTGATTCTGCTGTTGAGAGCCATGATGCGACAGGGCTGAGCGTCATGACAAAATCACGCAAGAGGTCAATATCACCAAGAAGTTTGATCGCTTTTTCATAAGCAGTTACCTCTTGCGCACTGTACCGGAAATTTTTCAACTTGCCCGGCGTGGAGTAGACCTGAAGCGACTCAAAAAAGTTTTTTGCTTTGTCAAGAACCGTAATCGGATCTGTAATGCCTGCCATCGTCATGCAATCAAAACCCCAAAAAGAGAGCCCGGCATTAATCGTCTGACGTGCCATAACAAGGCGATTGACTGTTTTTTCAACCGCTTGTTGCAGAGCTTGTACCGGTTCATCTTTGCTTTGAGTGACCAGTTGAGCCATCCCCGGAGTCATTCCGAGCAGTTCAAAGAGTGCCTTGAGTGCCTGGATATTCCACTCTCTTGGTTGTTCCAGATGCTTGAAGCGAATAAGTTCATCCATACCTGTGGCGGCAAGTTGCTGAAGCATGGTTGCATCAAACTTTTTACCGGGAATGGAGAGCACTGCATCACCTGAATAGACCAGCGCGGCAATAATAACAACGGCCCATTCCGGCTCAAGACGGGATACACCAGGGTTCATATACTCTATGCCGTGGTCGCCCTGAATAAGCTCGGTGTGGTTTAGAACCTGACCATGGCCTTTGCTCTTGAAAAGCTCAAGAATAAACCTGGCATGGCGTGACTTTTGAGGATCAATCCTTTCGCCATCAAGCAGTTCCAAGGCATCAAGGACGGCGGTCGCTTGTTTGGTGCGGTTCTGCCCAGCAATGGCCCGCAAGGCATCCTGTGCAGCCTGTGGCCGGTTATTGGTCGTAATCAGCACCGAAAAACAGGGATAGTCGGGGGCTTGATCGGCAAAGTGAGGGGCAAGGCAAATACCGGCAATGGTGTTAACCAGATCACGAAAGTTTATGGTTTCGTGTGGTAGAATTCCTGTAAGGTCACGAATAGACTTGCCCTTTGCCCACTCCATCATGGATTTTGTACGCCCTTGCCAGGTGACGTCAAAGGCGTCGCTGCTCTGTTTTTGAAGCCATTGTACCAGTTTTTTGAGGAAAAAGTTTGCTTTGGCTTCATACGTGGACTTGGCTGGCCCTGATGAAGTCGAAGCAAGATCAAGCGATGCGGCATAACTCTTGAGTGCCGTCATAAACTCTTCATCGCTTCCCTTGAGCCTGATGAAAACCTCGTCGTTCTGCTTGTCGTCCCTGAAGCGCGGCGGATCGTTCGGCTGAATAAAGTAGAGGTAAAAATCTCGTTGCGGAACAGCCGTCGAGCGTTCATTTGGGGCTCCAAAAAAGAGGTACCCGGTTCGGGCGGCTTTGCGCTCCTGCCAGATAAGGTCATGCTGCCAGATTTTGTAACCCATAACATAAGTCGAATCCTGGCACTCCATAACCCTCTTCAGTGCTTCGTAGTAAAAGCGGTCAAGCTGACTGTTATCCAGACTTTCAGCCCGTTTGTCAATCAGGGCATCGAAGTCATCGGTTTTTTTCAGGTCAAGATAGAACTGGCGATTGACGGCATTGAACGAGATGAACTGTCCGCTGACCGTCTTGATAATCTCTTTTAAAACAGTTTCCACATGGGTTTGCAGATCCTTGTCAGGCTCATCACTGCCCATGTCGGCAATCAATGGTTCATAGAGAAAAAGGCGGTCACGAAGTTCCTCGGCGGATGCACCCATTGGAGCATAGATATCGCCCGTGGTCAGGCGATGCACCGAAAGAGCGTGAATAAGCCGCAATGCCATCGGCTTGTATTGCTTGCGGGTAATCGCATTTTCAATACGTGATTCGAGTACCTCACTGCACTCAATGACCGCCCTGATTTCCGGGAGCGTGCGGAATGAGGCATTCTGGCGCAGCGTGCCCCAGTAGCTGTCGAAAGCGATGACTCCGGGTTCATACGGCGGCACCTCTTTGTCGAGAAGGGCTTTTATGCTGAATGAGAGGGTTTTAAGCACTTCACGCTTTTCCACGACGGTAACCCGCTCGAAGGTATCGATATAATCGGGATGCACAGGGAAGAGACGCACGAACTCATCCATACGTTCGTTAAGAGCGCTATAGAAACGAGCAAAAGGGAGCAGGTATTCGCGGATGTGGGCCTGCTGCTCAACGCTCTTCTTGAGCAGGCGCTCAGCCACCACAAACTTGACATCATTTCGTGCGATGAGCACCTGCTCAAAACGGTCTTTTACCCTGCGGATGCTGTCGGCAACAAAGGCGAAACGGTGGCTTTCAAAAATAGCCTCCTGAACGCCAGCCAAAAAGCGGAAGCGCAAATCTTTACATACTTCGCCAATCTCGCGAAGGAAATTGAGGTCCAGAATAAGTTCATGATCCTTACGGCTGCGCAGGTAGTCCAGCAATTCATCGACGACAAGAAGCAACCCCTGCTCTGGATAAACCTGGGCAAACTTCTCCATCATGTCCTCAAATGAGCGCTTATGGCTGCTAATCGTATTCGCTTCTGGAAAAATATACTCAACCCCGAATTTATCGAGATGCTCTTCCAGTTCAGAAACAAGGATATCCCGCAGTGACATGGTGGTAGCACCAATTTCGGTGCGGATCACCTTGAACCGACCGGCAATTGGACTGGCACTTTCACGAACAACCGGATGGCTTAGACCTGGGAGTAATGATGCATCTGCGGCAATGCTTGAAATCACCGACATCAAGTGCGATTTACCGGTACCGTAGTTACCCACTACCAGCAACCCTTTGTTGTCGGCAGGATGATCGAATTGCAACTGCGGAAAAACAAGATGCGTAAGGCGGTCAGCCATTTCGTCGGAAATGACATAAGTCTTGATAAGTTGCTCCGCAGCACTGGTTTTGTTTGCATCGAGCAACTGAACAACCGACTCAATAGGGTCAAACTGTAGAAGCTCTCCGTATTTCATACTACCTCACTTTTATCTGCACCTTCAAGAGTTGCTGTTCCGTCCATACTAACCAAAAGCAACTCTTTAGCATCATACTGCCTGTATTCGGGATGGCCGGTTTCGGCATAGGTGAGTCGGCTTTGTTCAATTTTTCCATTCCATGCGGCGATAACTGAGCGATTTCTCGATATGAGCTGCAGCAGTTTCAATGGGTCTTGCTGCAACTGCTGATCGAAAAGAATTTCGATGTTATCAAGCACCACCGTCACCTGCCCTTTACCCACTATCTTATCAAGAATTTCCGGCAAATGGAGCATTCGCTGCTTTTCCGACAATCCAAGCAACTCCGCCGATAGTAAGAGATTGATATTGATGACCTCTGTTCCGATTTTTCCGGCAAATTCACGAAGAACCTTTGTCTTGCCGAAACCGGTCTCTCCCACGAGCAACACCAGGCGATGATAGAGCCCTTCTGCCGTGAGGAGTGATTGTTGTAGCTTCTCTCGAATCAGTTCGGTCATAATCAAGGAAAAGTGCTTTCTTCCGGGTTGTTCAACCAGTATATCCAGGATCCACCGGTATGCACAGCAAATACGTTAACTGTAGAACACAAATAGCTCTGAATATACACATCAAATTGCGCAACTATAAACGATTGAACCTGATTATTACCGGTGAGGCTTATCTTTCAACATCAAGGCAAAGGTTGGCAGGCCATCTTCGCAGTGAAAGAGGTTGAAGGTGTTGTGGTCAAGAATATCGGTCGGGGTTGCCGTCAGCCCCAGAGTGACTGTTTTGAAGTAATCGAGAATCTCGCCATAGGTGTTGTAGATGGAGCGATGGCTCTCATCAATGACAAGAAAGTCAAAGAAATATGGCGAGATATGCGATGATTCATCCCTGACAAGATCTCAAGACTTTGAACCATCTCCCTCCCTTTCTCCGTCAGCCGGTATTTTTGTGTCGGACTGTTGGGGAGAAAAAAATAATCAGAGTCAGGAGCAAGATTAATGATTTTTATATCTTTATTCTTTAAATATTAAAGTACATTACCACACAAAGTACTTATAATTTAAACAAATAATATTTCTATCCAGGTAACAACGTTCGATCTTCTTACGTTGCAATATGCGAACAAAAGAGGGGGAGAGATGTCACTTGATCATACAAAAAAGTTTATCACCGAAAAACTCCAGGCAGATGCCGATTTTCGCGATCGTGTTGTGGACTTTATTTTGTACCGAAACTTTTTGAGCAACTCTGATGATCAGAAAAATTTTGGGGAGGTAGGGGAACTGAAACGCGGCCAAAGAGACAGGAATTGCTACTCTGACCCCAAGCACGATGGAAATGAAATTTCAACCGCAGACAGCCAGCATGGATATGAGCATTGGAGTGGTTAACGCATTGGATACATAAACGCAAGGCCCTGCTCACCACAGGGCCTTTGATAACACCTGATTATATGCCGAGAAAGGCGCAGAGATGCTCTTTGTAGCTTATCAGGGCATCCTGGCCCTTATGTGTTATACGGTAGATGGTTTGTACCTTGCGTTCCTTGACATCCTTATCGCAACTGATATACCCTGCAGCCTCCAGCATCCGCGTATGAACGCTTAAATTGCCATCAGTTGTCTTGACCTGCTTTTTTATTTCCACAAAACTTGCCTGTTCGACAGTGAAAAGGTAACAAAGAACCGCCGACCGTATCCTCGAATGAATAACTTTATCGAGCAACAGATGGTTAAAGCTGCGAAGTGCATTCCCGCCTGGTTCCCCGACGGACTCTTCCCTTCTGGCCTTGATCAATTGTTCAAGAAGCGCTTTATTCTCGCGCTCGATCTGCTTTTGCATACTGATGTCTGACAGGACTACCTGGCACTCTTGTCCATCATTGCTGACGACAGCATCAATGCGAACCGCATGTCTCGGTAATACATCGACTTTGCTGGATACGAAAGGAGCCCCGGGTGATGATGATCCATCAGGTTGGAGCATGGCCTCGCAGGAACCATGCTCTCTGGTGCTGAATACCTGCTCCAGCATCGTCTTAAACGCCGCAAGAGATTCCAATGCAATAAAGCGGCCTAAATGATCGCCCTTCAAGCGAGATCGATTGGCACCAAGCAGCTTTGCGCCGTTCAGATTCAACTCAAGTATCGTTCCCTCCCGGTCAAGTGTCAAATAGCCAAGAGGAGCAAAGTCATAAAGCTCAGTATAGCAATCCAGACTCTCCTCCAGCTCAGCCCTTGCCTGAAGCAGTTCATCCTGCTGCATTTCGAGCTCAATCTGATAAACCGCCAGCTCATGTATAATCCGTTGCATGTCATCAGGAGATGAGGAAAACGCAGGATATTTCTGCTGTTTTGCCATAAGGTGTGTTTCAGCCTGCTGTCGTAATAAGGCAAAATCGGCTGAAGGTGCTCTTTTCTTTGTCATAAAGGGTTATTATGAGTTATAAAAGTGTCTGGATGAGCCATTTCAACAAAAGTCATGCAGAGCTGAGATGGTGAAGCCACTCCTGTACGGAACCACGGCAGAGCATTGATCTTGAGCCATCGGCAGCTATTATGGCCAAGTTGAAAAAAGCCGATGACAAGATCTCTGACGGGTTGGGCTGTACGCAAGGCGAGGAACGCAGGATGCTCTTTAAACGAAAAATCGGAACCATCTTCCCGAACGGTTTTCCAACGAAGCTCGTCCAACGTTTTGCCCTGCAACTCATTCCATGAAAATCCCAGAATACGTTCCGCCTCCCGATTCGCCAGAAGAATTTTCCCTTCAGCATCAAGAAGCAGAGCGCCCTCGGATATTGCTTCAAACAAAAAGTGCAAACGTTCTTCACTTTCATGGTGAGCCATTTCAGCCTCTTTTCGACCGGTACAGTCAATGGCAACCGTAATCACACCGATTACTTCATCATCGGTATTTCGCTGTGGTTTTGCGACAAATTCATAAAAGCGGAGAGAGCCATCTGAAGAGGTAACCGCCAATTCCCTGCACACGGTCTCCCCTGTTGCCAAAACTTTACGCTTAACCTCCATAAGTTCTGCAGTGTTCTGCATGTCAGGAAACTCATCATCCCGCTTTCCGATCGAAGCCGACGCATTAAACTCATGATGGGGATTGTAGAGCCAGGTATAGCGGAGCTCATTGTCAACCACAGCAACCATGATATCCGAGCTACCAATAGCAACCCGGAAAAGCTCTTCACTCTTGCGCAGATTCTCTTCAAGCTTTTTCGCAATAGTTATATCAGTGAAGGTGATCACCAGCCCGACAATCCGGTTTTCATGGGTGCGATATGGCATGATCTTGACGGTAAACCAGCGTTCTTCAGTTGCTGAAACCTCTTTTTCACAGAACACCAAAGAGTGAAACACCTCCCTGGCATCATCAGCCAAAGCTCGATAGTGTAAGTCGGTCACAATATCAGTTATGGGACGACCTACATCACTGGCTATCAATTTGAAAATGGATGCTGTCCGAGTGGTGAATCGGCGTATTTTGAGCGTATCATCAAGAAAAAGAGTTGCAATATCCGTACTGTTCAGCAGGTTATTCATATCGTTATTTGCATCCGACAGGTCACTCACCTTCGACCGCAGTTGGTGATTAACCGTCTGCAGCTCCTCGTTCATGGACTGCATCTCTTCCTTGGAGGTGGTCAACTCCTCGTTGGTGCTCTGCAGCTCTTCGTTGGCTGACTGCATCTCTTCATTGGTGGATTTGAGTTCCTCCTGTGAAGTCTGCATCTGTTCACGAATACTCAGAATCTCATCCAAAGCCTGGTTCAACTCCTGCTGAAGTAATCCATGCAGCTCTCTTTCTGAATCTGCAACTGGAGGTTGAGCTGTTGCTCCAGCACCAGCAACGCCCCCAACACCTTTATGGTCAGTAAAAACAACCAACACAAGGCCACGCAAAGCATCAGGCTTTTCAAGCAGCTCAACCGTCAGATTGACCTTCTGCTCTCCACCGTTCGATCCGATGCTCACTCCACTTTTAGTGACAACTCCCTTCAGGTGATGCACACTTACAAACATGAGATTCAGTGCATAACGAATCCCTTCGCGAGCCATGGCAAAAATATTCCAGTTGGCCTTGCCTGCCGCTGGTTCAAGGTACTTGCCCGTATGGCCGCTGATATAAAGGATATCTCCCTGATCATTGGTCAGCGCCGCTGCAGGAGTATAGTTCCGGAGAAGAAACTGATCAGTTATTGCCTGGAGATTGATTGCAGGTGGTTGTGATTTTGGTTGATCAGTAAAAACACCCTGAGAAGCGAGTTGCGTGTGGGAAAAAGAAAACGGCAATACAAGGGGCTCTGGACGAACACCGCTGCTACGCTTGCTGAAAAGCCGGAGTGCCGCATCAAGCGGCATGAAAAGGTTGCTCAATGACCCCAAACTTTCGGCACTCCCGAGAAAAAGAACACCATCAGGATTCAGACTGTAATGAAAAAGAGGCAAAAGCTTTTTCTGCAGCTCCGGCTCCAAATAAATCAGCAGATTCCTGCAAATCAGTATATCAAGTTTCGTGAAGGGCGGATCCATGATCACATTCTGTGGCGCAAAGACCACTGTTTCACGAATCTCCCTTGATATTCTGTACCCGTGGTCATCCCGCTCAAAGAATCGCAGCAGACGTTCGGGTGAAACGTCAGCCGCAATGGTCAATGGAAAGTATCCGGCACGGGCCTTGTCTATGGCATCTTTATCAAGGTCTGTTGCAAATATCTGGAGTCTGAAATTTCGGGAAGGTTTAACGGCTTCGATCGCCTCCCTGAAAACGATTGCAAGAGAGTAGGCCTCCTCACCGGTGGAACAGCCAACCACCCATGCCCGCAGAACACCACCGATCGGTCGGACTGCCAGAAGCGATGAAATTACCTTGAGTTTCAATGATTCCCAAGCCGCCGGATCACGGAAAAAACTGGTTACTCCTATCAGAAGTTCTTTGAACAGAAGATCAGTTTCATGGGGATTCTCCTGCAGAAAGCGGACATAATCAGCAATCCTTTCAATCTGATGGATACCCATGCGTCGCTCAATCCGGCGGTAGATGGTACTTTTTTTATAGAGCGAAAAATCCTGACCGGTCTGGACACGCAAAAGAATCACCACTTTATCCAGACCACTCAGCGCTTTCTCCTCCAATGGATGACCCTGCTTGAATAAAGAGGGGAGATGCTTGAGCCAGGCAAGGATTTTGCCCGGAAGCTCCTCGACAGGAGCAATAACATCAACCGGGCAGAGATCAATGGCGCTTCGAGGCATGCCATCAAACTTGGATGATGAGGGCTCCTGCACAAAAATACCGCCACCTTTCTCTTTAATAGCACGCAAGCCAAGGCTCCCATCAGAACCCATGCCTGAGAGAATAACACCAATGCTTTGCTCCTGGAGATCGTCGGCAAGCGAGCGGAAAAAGAAATCAACGGGCAGGCGCAGCCCTCGATGCCCTAACGGCTCAAGCAGATGCAAGATTCCGTGCAGCAGCGACATGTCTCTGTTTGGAGGAATGATATAGACGTGGTCTGGCTCAATTTTCAGGCGATCGATAACCTGAACGACCGGCAGCGCCGTAACCCGCTGAAGCAATTCAACCATCATATCCTTGCGGCTCGGGTCAAGATGCTGAACAATCACAAAGGCTACACCACACTTGGCAGGAATTTTTTTCAGAAAAATCTCAAGCGCCTCAAGGCCACCGGCTGAAGCACCGATACCAACTATCGGGAAAGAGGTAGACGCTTCATTCAAGGCCGAAGCATTGTCCTGCTTTTTCGTTTTATGATAACCGGTCGGCTCTCGTTTCATCATGCTCCTCTGTTTAGCTAAAGTATAAGACAAGTTATTCAATGTTGCTCACTTCACCCTCATCGAGCTTCAAAAAAGTGACACGGATTACTTATTCCCTTCGCGTCCGTTCCATCCTTGAGCTGACGAACAAACACTCTCGCCGCACAATGGTCTGATCCTGGATGGGCACGCCCAAATCGAAGTTTGAACTCCGTAACGGACGGATGAGCATCAATGCCTGCAAGACCAGTGGTAATCTTCTGCACCAGACGTTCGACATCACCATAGAAAACCTTCGTTACGGTCAATGCCCTCGATTTGTGGGCTTTCTGAAGTGTCTGCATGGTGCTGAGCAGCAAACGTGAACCGTCAGGCTCCTGCGTTTCGTTGACACTTGCTTCTTTATCATAGTGCGGACAGCCTCTTTTCAATCTTTCCAGCATCGTCTTTCCAATGACGCATATTGCTGGACACGACCATCCTCCCGACAGAGACAGTCAAGATAAGCCAATGAGAGCATCAATTAAAGGATGTTGGGCACAAACCTTTGTATAACTTGCATGCTCAATATAGGGAGAACCATTGTTTCGCTGTCACGATATTTTACTCTCCGAACCACTTTGAGCCTCTTTTGATGTCACAGACTCGACGGGTTTAACCTCAGCCTCGGTACTCTCCGCCACTTTATTGAATTCATTTTCCAGGTCAGACTGTGCTTTTTTGAACTCCCTCATTCCTTTACCCAACCCTCTGGCAAGTTCAGGAAGTTTTGACGGGCCAAAAAACAACAGGACAACAAACAGAATCAGCAGCAACTCTTGTCCACCCAATCCAAACATGGCAATTCCTCCCGGTTATATAAGAGTATTGTAACTCCAACAATAAAAACAAGATATAACCAGAAAAGCCCTTAAAAAAGGGCTTTTCTGAAAAGCAGTTGAAAACCGTATAAACACCTCATCATCACCTGTTTCACCAATTCACCACACATTGTCAATACGGCACCAACAAGAAGAGCCCGCTTACTTTACAACTTCTTTCTTTGCTTCTTCTTTCTTTTCTTCAACTTTTTTAGCTGCTTTTTTAACAGCTTTCTTCTTGGTAGCTTTTTTCGCTGGAGCTGCCTTTACGTCAGCCTTTGCATCAGCCTTTGCTTCAACTTTCGGTGCTGCTGCTGGTGCTGCTGCTTCTGTGGCAAAAGAAACGCCACCAAAAAAACCGGTCATTGCAAGAGAAACCAAAATACCAGCGACAAGATTCTTTTTCATAAGCTATTTTTACTTTTATTTTTAATGGAAATATCCTTAAATAAACCGAAGCAACTCACTTCTCCCTGAATAGTACGCACTCTGCAAGAATTTCTTTCAAATAATTTCTTGATTTTGTAAATATTTTCACGAGTGTCATTTTTTGGGCAGTTAGCCTTCACCGTTATGCACAAGAGGTGGGATGTGCGATAAAGTTGTGCAGTTTGCTCTGCTTAAGCTCCTTGGTGCTGGAAAAATATGGTGTTTACGAGTGAAAATATAGACGAAAATAACAGGCCATTGCTTATATTAATACGTTTTTTCTGTCAGAGTCATTGTTTTTGGTGAATTTTAAGCAATCCTGCACCCTCATGAGCAACAAAATTAAACAGAAAAGCACCAATCATAATGACGCTTCTTGTCATTTATTTCAAAACATGCGATATGGTTGCGTCCATTGCCAGGTCATTTGCGATGAAACGGGCCGCCCTGTTGATTTTATTCATCAAGCGGTCAATGCTGGTTATAAGAAGCTTACCGGCCTCCAGAATGTCGTTGGACTCAAAGCATCGGAGGTATTCCCTGATATACAAAATTCACACCCGGATTTTATCGAGAAACACTTGAGGGTCGCTGAGACCGGAATTCCCGATCAGTTTGAGTTCTACCTTAAAACACTGCGCAAATTTTTTGACATCTCTGTCCATAGTTTGCAGAAAGGCTATTTTACGGTAATAATTGACGACATCACCGAGCGCAAAGAGGCCGAACAGGAACTCAGGAAAAGTGAGGAACGGTTCAAGACACTTTTTAATAGTCAGTCAGCAATCCAGGCTATACTTGATCCCGATACAGGGAAGGTCCTTGATGTTAATCAGAAAGCATCGGACTGGTATGGGTGGTCAGTTGAAGAACTCAAGCAGATGTACACCAGGGACATCAATACTCTGATGCCTGAAGCCATAATAAGTAACCTGAAAACAGTACCTGCACGGCAGCAAAATATATTTACAGGTTGCCACCGGAGGGCCGATGGTTCAATTCGTGATGTTGAGATTTTCCGTAATAAAATTGAGCTTGATGGCAAGTCGGTCATCCATGTCATCACTACCGATATTACTGACCGTCTGCGGGCTGAGGAAGAGCTGCGGAGACTGACACGTGCACTCCAGGCGACCAACAAATGCAACGAAGCGCTTCTTCACTCTAATGATGAAATGGAACTCCTGAATAAAATCTGCAATATTATTGTGGAAACAGGTGGTTACCGGATGACATGGGTTGGGTATCCTGAACAAGACAAGGAAAAAAGCATATCTGTTGTTGCTGAGGCAGGTTTTGTCGGCGATTATATAAAAAATATCAAGATCTCATGGGCAGACATTCCACAAGGAAGGGGACCCGTTGGAATGGCAATCCGCACTGGCCTGTCGAGTGTTATAAAAAATATTCTTGACGACCCGCTCTTTGAAATATGGCGTATGGAGGCAACAAGACATGGTTATGCTTCACTTCTGGCTTTACCGCTGAAAGCTGATAATGAAGTCTTTGGTCTCCTGGCTATCTATTCAGCAAAACCGGATGCCTTTGATGAAGAGGAGACAACGTTGCTCACCTCACTGGCTGACAATCTTGCCAATGGGCTCACCATGCTGCGTCTCCATAAGGCACAAGTTCAATTGGAGGCGGAGCATGAAAAGCTTCAGACACAACTGCTGCATTCCCAGAAAATGGAGATGGTCGGCCAGCTTGCCGGTGGTATCGCCCATGACTTCAACAACATGCTCGGGGTCATCCTCGGATATGCCGAAATGGCCCTCGAAGAAAAAAACATTTCCCAAACAATCCACGCCGACCTCGATGCCATTCAACGTGCGGCAAAACGCTCTGCTGAGCTTACCAGGCAGCTTCTCGCCTTTGCTCGCAAGCAGATCGCAATGCCAATAATCCTTGATCTGAATTCGACGGTTGAGGGAATGCTTTCAATGCTGAGAAGGCTGATCGGTGAAAATATTTCCCTGGATTGGAAGCCAACAGCAGGGCAAACCTTGGTCAAAATAGACCCCTCGCAGCTCGACCAGATCCTTGTCAACCTCTGTGTCAACTCTCGTGATTCCATCACTGGTGACGGCAGGATCACCATCCAGACAAACAGAACCTCTCTTAACAGGGAAGATTGCCAATTTGGATATCCCGGCACAATCCATGGCGAATACATTGCCCTTGCTGTCACCGATAACGGATCAGGTATCGAAAAAAAGCATCATTCCCATATTTTCGAACCATTTTTTACCACCAAAGAAATCGGTAAAGGTACTGGCCTCGGACTTTCAACCGTCTACGGTATTGTGAAACAGAATAACGGCAGCATTACCTTTGAGAGTGTTTGTGGTGAAGGTACCACAATCAAAATCAACCTGCCTTTGCACAAAGCAAATGCCGATAAGACAGAATACGAACCATCGGAGCCGATAACTATTTTTAACAAAAAAACCATACTTCTCTGTGAGGATCAACCCGATATTCTGAACGTGTGTCAGCAGATTCTTGAGCAGCAGGGCTACCTGGTAATCCCTGCTGCAACTCCCCATGAAGCGATCCGTATTGCAACCAAACACAAGGACGTTGTAGACCTGCTCCTTACCGATGTTGTCATGCCGGAGATGAACGGCAGCGAGCTTTCCGTCAACATACAATCAATCTGCCCAAATCTGAAAACACTCTTTATGTCAGGATACACTGCCGACATTATTGCCAGCCACGGTGTGATTGAAGATGGAGTGAACTTCATCCAGAAACCATTTAGCGGCAAACAACTTGTCAGAAGCGTACAGGAGTCAATGGATTTGATGTAAATTGAAATCAAACCTCTTTGACACCAACATGCCGCCCCATCCAGAGTTTGTATCTTACAGAAAATATGGCCTATATTGAATTGCCGTTCATGAACATCAACTCTAATTATTAATTTAACCAACGTATGGGTATCATTGAAGCGATTTGTATCAGTGCCGATAAGGGCGTTGTAAAAAAAGCAGTTGGTGAAATCACACTCAGGCCTGGCTGGGGAATTGAGGGCGATGCTCACGCGGGAGAGTGGCATCGGCAAGTCTCAATTCTTGCGGGAGAGAGTATTGACAGAATGCGCCGCAAAATTCCGGAACTGGATCATGGTATGTTCGCTGAAAATATTGTGACCAGAGGCATTGATCTTTCGGTTCTCACCATCGGTGACTCATTGATGATCGGAGATGATATCGTTCTTGAGATTACCCAGATCGGCAAAGAGTGCCACAATGCTGGATGTGCCATACAGAGCGCAACCGGGGAATGCATTATGCCGAAAGAAGGTCTCTTCTGTTGTGTCGTACAAGGAGGATCGATCAAGCCGGGGATGGTTGTTGGGACGGCAATAATCTGAAACCTGCAGCTCATGGGTGAAGGTTTCGTATTTTCAAAACCATTTGGATTCATACTGACAAAATGTTAAAATAGATTTCCTGTATAGGATTCAATTAATCCACCCTTACCATAAAACAAAACGTAAAGGAATCCCGACTATGTCTCGTTTCGTTTCAGCCGCCTTTTGTGCCCTCTTTGTTTTTTCAATGAACTCTGCCGCTGCCAATGCCGCCTATAATGCTTCAGCAGGGAAAGCCACATACGATGCAGGCTGTGCAGCCTGTCACAAAACGGGTATAATGGGAGCCCCCAGAACAGGCGATAAGGCCGCATGGGCACCACGTATCGCACAGGGCCAGAAAATGCTGGTCAGCAAATCAATCAAAGGATTTAAAGGTAACACTGGAACGATGATGCCAAAAGGTGGCAATCTTAAACTTACCGACCAACAGGTTGGCGATGCTGTCGCTTATATGGTTAAACTGAGCAAGTAAGCGCTACCGCTTCATGTTTATTGTAAGGCGGGAGGCTATCCCGCCTTTTTTGTGCAACTGAAGCTTTACAGATTTCCTGGTACTCTCCAGTACCCATAGCCAAATTGTATTCATGAGGTGCAACGTGTGCCCTGCTGGCTTTCAGGCTCATTGATGTTCTGCAGCACTGCGGCATCCTGGGGTATAAGCTCTTCGATACGTGACTCGTCGAGAAAGGCAGAGAGTGAGTTATCCCCCTCCAGATGTCGAAGGATGAGACGGCTGCGGGATTTTGGCTCATAACAGGCACAGAGCGCCGCCCAGGGCAGCATCGTACAGGTCACTTCCGACCCGGCAGGAAGTGGTGCGAATGAAGGTTCTGCTTCAACCAGACAGTTCGAGCCAGTGAGCGACGTGATCATGTGAGATTCAATTTTTGGAGATACCTTGCACAGAAGCCTGCCTCCTTCAGCCCACACCTTTCCGGAAAGAAAACGGTGCCGCTTTTTATCGGTCGGAAATGGTTCGACCAAAATTGCCTGAAAGGAAGCCGTTGCAATAGTGTCCTGCAGAATATTAAACGCAGGAATGCAATACTCAACAAAACAAACCACAGCAGAAACAGGATTGCCAGGAAGGGAAAAAACAGCTTTTCCTTCTGGTGTTGAACCGAAAGATTGAGCTGGTGACAAAGAGGAATAAGGTGAGCGGTATTTTTGGCCGCCATAATCCCGGCAAGCTTGGCCGTCGTCAGAACATTGCCTTTCGGAAGAGCATCACGGGAAAGAAGCTCAATGGTTTCCGGCTGCATAAGAATATATCCCGAAGCTCTGGCCGTCCTGAGCGTCCCGGGCTTTCCGGAAACATCGACCATGGCAATGTTTCCGCTGTTGTCAAGGTGTGTAAAATCCATCTGTTGTAGCTCCCTGTTGTCCAGAAATTTTCCTCTTTTTCAGTAGAAGAAGGCCACCTGCTTTCTCCGCTTTAATCCAGCCTGGGTTTGACTCCCTTGATATCATGAAAGGAGACCACTCCCAACAAATAATCATCTTCATCAGTGATCGGGATCGCCCTGAAGGAATAACGGAAAAACATGTCAACCGCATCATGGAGCGTATCATCCTGATTCAGTGTAATAAGGTTGTCCGTCATAATATCACCAAGTGTCTGCTCTGGCTCAGCCGCAATCAACTCCCTGATGTCAACAACTCCCTGCAGAATATTGTCTGCACTCACAACATACACGTACATAATAACATCCATATCACCGGCAACTTCCCGAAAATTATCGATCACCTCTTTGACCATGGTATCAACCGGGCGCCTGATAACCTGCTGCGTGGAGTAGAGCATGATATTTTCGTCAGTCTGATCGATGAGCTGCTGCACCCTCTCCTTGTTTTCACTATCGACAAATTCGATAATCTCATCGGCTTCAGAGGCTGGCAGCACCGAGAGTATTCCGGCAACCTGTGCAGGGCTCATCTCATTGATCAATCCGGCAGCTTTCTCTTTTTGCATTGACCTTATCAGTTCCCGCTGCACTCTCGGTTCCACCTCTTCGAGGGTATCCGATGCCAACTCAGGCTCAAGCTCGTTAAAAACCGCTATGCGCTGATTACCTTCGAGCTCTTCGAGAATGTCGGCAAGATCGACTGGATGGATGTCGTTGATATTTTCCTTGAGAACATTGAGCTTCACATTTCCCTCAAAACTCCCGATGGTTTCCGGCAAGGGCTGTACATAGAGCCAGGAGATACTGGAGTCCTCTTTATGGCGGGCAAGATAATTGGCAAGCTTTTTAAAGCCCATCCGGCGGAGAATACGAAAACGATTAAAATCTACCTCACTGACAAAAAGCCTTTCGTTCTGGAACAAGAGCTTGACATCGTACACAACTTCAACCTCGTGACCGTCCATATCAAGTATTTTCTTGTCAAGGATGTAGTCTTTCAGGAAGATGTGATTGTCAAGCGGGTTAAGCTCGTACCCTTCTGTAGTGGTAATTTCCGAAACAATCTCAGTATTTGAAATCAGGGTTACTTTATCCCAGGGAATCAGGAGGCGGGAGTCGCCATAAGGTCGATGGACAAGCAAATGGGTCACTTCCGGAATTTTACCAGCATTCTCCTGTATAACAAGATCTTTAAGCTTGCCGACGGAGTTTGATTTCAGGTAGACGCGACGCCCAATAAGCTCGCTCAGAAAAAATTCACGATCCAGTACTGTAACCATCGGTTTTTTCGTTTTATATAACCTTGATAACCGTGATGAATTTATAGATCATCAACAACACGAGCAGAAAGAGATAAATCCTGAGCACTGCCAGAGAGAATTTGACACCGCGTGACATCTCTACCGTTGGCTTGGCATAGCGCTGGTTGATTTCACGGATTTTGCTGAAAAACTGATTGATCGTCCTCATAATCTGATATCCTCAATTATTGGAAGATGTTTGGGAAAAGTGCACTGACACCGTACATCGTCGAGAGAATGATAATTGAGCCAACGATAAAACTGCTAACAATATTCTGCAAGCGTGTATTGGCGTACTCACCCATGGTCTTTTTATCGTTGAGCAGCAGGATCAGAAAAACAAGGGCTGCAGGCAAAAGTGTTACTGCGACAACCTGAACAAAAAGGGTGATAAGCACAAGAGGAGCTCCCGGTATCAATGGAACAATACCGGCGGTTGCCAGAGTAAAGATAAAAGAGATATAAAACCAGGGAGCCTCTTTTACCTTGGTGTTCAGTGAATGCGCCCATCCAAAAATCTCTCCAAATGCCCATGAACTGGCAAGTGATATACAGATTGCTCCAAGCAAACCGGCATCAAACAAACCGATAGCCATGAAAGCTCCAACATAGTGATTTGTTTTCATCAAGAGTCTGGCAGCAGTGGCTGCATCATCAATCGGAGCCCCGTTAAGAAGTGTGCCGGTAACGATCACAATAAAAACAGCGATGGCAACAGTGATGATTGAACCTATAAAAGTGTCAATCTTGCCCATTTTAATATCTTTTTCCTGCAAACCCTTGTCAACGACTGAGCTCTGCTGGAAAAAGAGCATCCATGGCGCAATGGTTGTGCCTATATTGGCCATAAGCAGAAAGAAAAGCTCATTTGTGAGACCTCCGGGAAGATTGGGAATCAATCCCTGACCGACTATATCAGAAATGGATGGATTGACCATGAATGCTGCCGGAACATATATCAGGTTCAGCAAACAAAATCCTAACGCTATTTTTTCCCAGGTCCAGTACCGTCCATTCAAGACAATGATACTCATGAGCAAAATCACCAATATCACCGTCAGCCATGCAGGAACTCCGAAAATACTTAAAGCAGCGGTCATTCCTACAAACTCTGTAACCAGTGTCAACCAGTCCACAATCATAAGATCGAGGAGTGAAAACCACCCCCAGAAAGCGCCGAAACTCTCAAAAATGGCTTCGGCATGTCCCCGCTTTGTTACTGCACCCAGCCGTACGGTCATCTCCTGGACATAATAGGCTACAGGAATAAGTAAAAGCAGAAACCATATCAGGTGATAACCATATTTAGCTCCTGTAGCAGCATAAGTGGTAATGCCGCCAGCATCATTGTCGGCAATCATCACGACAAGTCCAGGTCCTGCAATAACAAGATAAAGGCGAACTGCTTTCCAGACTTTTTTAAACCGGAAATAGAGGACGGAAAAAAAATCCATATCCGTTGAATTGGACGTTGACGAGACCCGGCATTGCGATTGAGAGAGCGGAAAGGCATTTCACTCACAGCGAGTTACAAATACTGATCATTCAATCTGGCGCAAATTTACCATTCTTTGGTAACTTTACAAAGTGACATATCTTGCTTTATGTTTGCCAATGTGCGCTGATTTCGCACAAACAACGGAGGAATCTGTTTTTTTCAACAGTGACAACAGGTCAACTGCACTGAAAAAAGATGTATCTCCTCCTTATTGAGGCAGCAAATAAACAAAATCAGCTCCGTTCCCCCCATTTTTTCAATCAGAAAGCTGTTATATTGGGATGTCAGTCCTCAATAACTGTTACGCAGCATCTCGTTATGGAACATGCTCCTGGAAAAAAACCGGAATGGCTGAAAATCAGGATGGCTTCGGGGGCATCGTTTGCGGCGACAAGAAAGTTGCTTGTCCGTCATAGTCTGCATACGGTTTGCCGTTCAGCAATGTGCCCTAACCTGCAGGAGTGCTGGTCGCGGGGTACGGCAACTTTTTTGCTGCTTGGCAATGTCTGTACGCGAACATGCAGGTTCTGCGCGGTCGGCAAGGCAGTAAACCCGCCTGCACTTGACCCTCATGAACCACAAAACATAGCCTTGGCCATACAATCCATGACACTGAAGCACGCTGTCCTGACCAGTGTCACCCGTGATGACCTTGATGATGGGGGGGCAAAACAGTGGGTTGAGACAATACGAGCCATTCGCAAGCTGAGCCCTTCGGTCAGCATCGAATGCCTCATTCCGGATTTTCAGGGTAACGACGGAGCAATTGACCTGGTCATGGCCGAGGTGCCTGAAGTACTGAACCACAATATTGAAACGGCACCCTCCCTGTACGCGAAGGTACGCCCTCAAGCAAGCTATACAGCATCTCTCCAACTCTTGCAACGCGCGAAGCAGAGGCACGGCCTAACCACAAAATCGGGCATCATGGTTGGAATGGGTGAAACTTCTGACGAAATTATTGCTGCGCTTCGTGACCTGCGGAGTCATGGTTGCGACATGGTAACAATCGGCCAGTACCTGCAACCATCCCCCCAACATCTGCCAGTCGAGCGCTACATCACGCCTGAGGAGTTTGAAGAGTACAAAATCATCGCTGAAGCCACAGGGTTCCACCATGTGCAGTCAGCTCCTTTTGTCCGAAGCTCTTATCATGCAGAGGCATTTGCACAGAATACCGAGACTTTTTCCTGAACCAAAACCCTTACGCCACAATGTCTGTACCAATGATGTATCTCTTCCCGTCTGAACTGAAGGAATTGATGGTTTTTTTGCGCTCCATCCCGGTGCCAATAATGATCTATGCTTACTGGGCAGTCGCCTTTCTTGTTGGCATTCTCTTTTTCAGGAAAGATATTGTGACCTTCAACCGGGAATTCGACACACGGAGAATTATACTGCTGGTCTCATCTTTCATCGTCGTTGCCATCAATGCCTGGGTTTACTCACACTCCACCACCGACGGAGGACGTGCTCTTGATCCACTGACCGTCCTTGTATTCAGCATCGGTAATGGCATTGCTGAAACCTTCATGTTTTATGCGGTTTTTCGTATCGGAACTACACTTGCTGGCCGTATCACACAAAACCCCTGGGCACTTTTCATTATCGGCTTTCTCTTTTTTGTGATATACAGCGGCCTGATTCATGGCCTTTTCTGGATCAATATTCTGCCGGAACATGTGGTGCAGACAAGCCTCTACAAACCATTTTTCATGCCGGTTCAGATGCTGATTGCCTGTAGTTGGGCTTTGAGTTTTTTTTGGTATCGCGACATCAGAAGCGTCATCTTTCTGCATGCTCTGATTGATCTTACCATGGTCTGGAATGTCAGATTCTCGCTCTTCAATTAGAATAATATTTCGAAAAGTGGTTACCGCACTGTGCAATAACTGAAATAAATTTGTTACTCCTCTACTCGGTTATCGCCCTCTTGACCTCAGGACAAAGAAGGGGGTAACTGAGACCCATGATTGAACCAGACCCCTTTTTTAAGGAATGCATGACAGCACAACTCAATACAGATAGTCATCATGAAATCATTTAACGGCACAGTACTGGTTGCCGGCGCTACTGGCAGAACCGGAGAGTGGATAGTCAAACGCTTGCAAAGTCATCACATCGACTACCATCTTTTTGTCCGATCAGGGGCAAAGGCACTTGAGCTTTTCGGCCCGGAAATCATCGATAAACTGACCATCGGCACTCTTGAACATCCCGAAGAGATCAAGGCTGCCCTCTGCCATGCCGATGCCGTTATCTGCGCTATCGGCGGGAATGCCACTGACCCGGCATCCCCGCCACCATCGGCTATCGACCGTGATGGCATCATAAGACTGGCGACACTCTCAAAAGAACGTGGTGTCAAGCACTTCATTCTCATAAGCTCTCTTGCCGTAACAAAGGCTGACCACCCCCTTAACAAATACGGTCAGGTACTTATCATGAAGCTTGAAGGTGAAAATGAGGTGCGCAGACTCTACTCTGAACCGGGATATTCCTGCACCATCCTACGCCCCGGTGGCCTGCTTGATGGTCCTCCTCTGATGCACTCCATGATTTTTGACACCGGCGACCGCATCGAAACCGGGGTTATTCAGCGGAGCGATGTCGCTGAAGCTGCCGTCCTCTCCCTCTTTATCCCCCAGGCTCATAACCTCACCTTCGAGCTCATACAGGCTGAAGAAACTCCACAGTCTTCGCTGAGCCATTTCTTTCCTTTGACATAACTCCCGATGGCAATCTCTGAACAGTGCCAGTAAATACTTTCCGGCATAGCATCAATATCACAGAACAAAAAGAATAAGAGCCTTCAATATTAAGGAAAAAAATAAGAGAAAACAAATAAAATAAGCTCCTTATAAAGTATTGACTTACTTTAAGTATTATAAGAATTAATAAAAATCTCCCTCCTTATTACTCATAATAATGATCAAATGATTATATCGAATATACAAGCCATTAATATAGGTATCTTATTAATATTTCACCGCTTAATAATTACTGTATGTACATTAATCATAAATATAATACCTATATATAAAATATTAAATCATTGAAAATTAATAATTTAATATTTATTAAATTATTAAGAATAACAATAATTGTATTCATATTTAACAGCATCTACAATAATAAGTATTTATGAAATGTCACAAATAACTTATAATTATTATCAATATAATAGCAAAAAACAAGAGCAAAAATATAATAAAATTATTTTATACAGAAAAAACTAACATCTTTTAAATTAACAACTTAAATAAGTATAAGAGAGAAATATTTTTATGATCCTTTAAACGAGTTATTTGCTATTTTAATTCAACCAAACAATTATGTTATACACGGAAGTAATAACAATTAATAATAAAATTAATCTTAAAGATTCCCTGTTCAGTGGACAGTCATTTTTATGGACTATTGATTCTGATATTCCAGAATATTATGTATCAGTAAAAGGAAGATCCCCTGTTATTATACGGCAAATTTCAGATAATATTTTAGAAATACAATCGACTTCAAATACAATAGGGACCCTCTCATTATCTGATTTTATAACCAGTTACTTATCACTTGATATTGATATTGATCATATATTTTTAGAGAGTTTCCCCCTCTTATATCAAGATCTGTGGATGCTTTTAGGTAACTATTTATCTTTACGAATTCTGCGCCAGGACCCTTTCGAAACCATGATCTCTTTTATGTGCGCCCAGGGTATTGGGATGCACCTTGTCAGAAAACAAGTCTCAATGATTCTGCAAGATTATGGAGAAAAAACATCCATAACCCTTGCCGGAAAGGAAATACCTCTCCATATTTTTCCAACTCCGGAAGGGCTTGCTGCAGTTGATCCCCTTGCTCTCAGCAACTGCACAAATAACAATCGCATCAGGGCGACCAATATTGTGCTTGCAGCCCAGGGAGTTGCCGAAGGTCGAATCAACTTCGCCCACCTTGGCAAGCGAGAGCTTCCTCTTTCAGAGCTGCGCAACACTTTGTGTCAAAACAGGGGGATTGGATTTAAAATTGCCGACTGTATCGCACTCTTTGGTCTTGGCCGTTTTGACGCATTCCCGATCGATACCCATGTCAAACAATACCTTGGAAAATGGTTCAATAGCACAACAGCCCTTCGATCTTTAACTCCCGCGAGTTATCTTACGCTTGATGCTGAGGCTCGTACATTCCTGAACCCGGATTTTGCAGGTTACGCAGGGCATATTCTCTTTCACTGCTGGAGAAAAGAGGTAAAAAAACTTCGATCCTTTTAATTTTTTCTTGAACAACATCAACCCTGAAGGAACGTTAATGACACACATAAAAAAAGTACTGGTTGCTGGTGCCTCGGGATATCTTGGCAGATATGCAGTACAGGAGTTCAAGGAGAAAGGCTATCATGTTCGGGCGCTTGTGAGGGATCCCGAAAAAATCAGGACAACAGGTCCACATGGAGAACCGGCTGTTCACCATCTGATTGATGAAATCGTTATCGGGGATGTGACCACTCCCGAAAGCATCAAAGGAATATGCAACGGTATTGACCTTGTGTTTTCGTCGCTCGGCCTCACGGCTCCCCATCCGGAACTTACCAGCCATGATGTCGACTATCTGGGCAACAAAAGGATTCTTGATCAGGCACTCGCTGAAAAGGTCTCAAGATTCATTTACGTCTCGGTCTTCAACCAGGATAAAATGGCTGAGGTTCTCTCCATCAAGGCGCACGAGCTCTTTGTTGCTGATCTGAAACAATCGGGCGTTTCATGGGCAGTCATACGTCCCAATGGTTACTTTTCCGACATGGGCCGATTTTTTTCAATGGCTCAAAGCGGCCATATCTTCATGATCGGCGAAGGAGAAAAAAAAATCAATCCGATACACGGTGCCGATCTGGCAAAGGTTTGTGTTGATGCTGTGGAGGGTGAATGCCGTGAAATTCCTGCCGGTGGTCCGGATGTCTATACCTTCAGGGAGGCTATGGAGATGGCGTTCCATGCCTGCGGTAAAACACCCTGGATAACTCCTCTCCCTTTCTGGCTTGCTGAAGGGGGGCTTATGGTAACAGGCCTTTTTAACCGAAACCTCGCTGACCTCTTTTCATTCGCCATTGAAGCGCTCAAATTCGACCATCTGGCTCCTGCTTATGGCACAAGGCACCTGAAAGATTTTTTTGCTGAACTGGCCGGAGAAACTCATTGACAAAGCAAACCCTTTGCATATTAATGGCGGGAAAAGGAGTGTACACCTGTCGTCCCCTTTTTTTCAGCGCTTCCTGCTTTTTTATCAATCTCTAATTCAATACCTTGACAAACTATTTTATTCAGAGCGAAAAGAGTGCCGCATGATGGCATTGCTCGTTTCCAAAAAAACGAAATTTTAGAGCGCACACTCCCCCATGTTGAAAATTTTTGAAAAGATCTTCGGCTCCAAACACGAAAAAGATATCAAGAAAATCCAGCCTCTTATCGACAGTATCAATGAACTGCAGAAGAGCCTGGCATCACTCAGCGATGACCAATTGAGGCATAAAGGGCTGGAACTGAAACAGAAAGTCCGCAATACCCTGAAACCTCTGGAAGAAGAGAAAAAAAATCTTTCTCTGAAACTTGATAACCCGGACATCAATCTTGAAGAGGCAGAAACAGTTAACACTCGCCTTGAGGTGCTGGCTGAAGAGTATGAAAAGGTAACCGCTTCAGCACTTGAAGAGATCCTGCCGGAAACATTTGCTCTGGTAAAAGAGACCTGCGTGCGTCTTAAAGGACAGACTTACCATGTTGTGGGAAGAGAGATGATCTGGAATATGGTACCTTACGATGTTCAGCTTATCGGTGGTATTGTGCTCCACTCGGGAAAAATTTCCGAAATGGCAACCGGTGAAGGCAAAACCCTGGTCTCAACACTGCCAGTATTCCTCAATGCACTTACCGGGAGGGGCGTTCATGTCGTTACCGTCAATGACTATCTTGCCCAGAGAGACAAAGAGTGGATGAACCCTGTCTTTGCCTTTCACAATCTCTCGGTAGGGGTGATTCTCAATACCATGCGCCCTGAGGAGCGAAGGGATCAATATGCCTGCGATATCACCTATGGCACCAACAACGAGTTCGGGTTCGATTATCTGCGTGATAATATGGCTGGCACCCCGGAGGAGATGGTGCAGCGAAACTTCTACTACGCCATTGTTGATGAGGTTGACAGTGTGCTGATTGATGAAGCCAGAACACCACTTATCATTTCGGGGCCGGTTCCCAATGCCGACAACAGCAAATTCCAGGACATCAAGCCCTGGATTGAGCAGTTGGTCCGCGCCCAGCAGCATCTGGTTGCATCATATCTGACCGATGCCGAAAAACTCATGAAAACCAAACCGGGCGATGAAAATGCCGGCCTTGCGTTGTTTCGTGTCAAACGCGGGCAACCAAAAAATAGCCGTTATATCAAGATGCTCTCCCAGTCGGGCGTGGCAAAGCTGGTGCATGTTACAGAAAACGAGTATTTGAAAGACAATTCAAGCCGAATGCAGGAAGTTGACGATGCCCTCTATTTCGCTGTCGATGAAAAGGGTGGCACTATCGATCTTACCGACAAGGGGCGCGAGTTTCTTAGCAAACTCAGCCATCAGGACAGCGATATCTTCATGCTCCCGGATGTTGGTCTGGAAGTTGCCGCTATTGAAAGTGATACCACCATCGCTGTTGCCGACAAAGTTCAGAAAAAAGATGCGGTCTACCGTCTGTTTGCCGACCGTTCAGAGCGACTGCACAATATCAGTCAGCTTTTGAAGGCCTACTCCCTTTTCGCGCGGGACGACGAATATGTTGTTCAAAACGGACAGGTGATGATTGTCGATGAATTTACCGGACGGATCCTTCCCGGTCGCCGATACAGCGATGGGCTGCACCAGGCAATAGAGGCCAAGGAGAATGTCAAGATTGAGGGTGAAACGCAGACCATGGCGACCATCACCATCCAGAACTTTTTCCGTCTTTATAAAAAGCTTTCCGGCATGACCGGCACAGCGGAGACCGAGGCTTCAGAGTTTTATGAAATTTACAAACTCGATGTTGTTGTTATTCCGACCAATGCCAGCGTTATCCGAAAAGATATGGACGATCTGGTCTATAAAACACGACGGGAAAAGTATAATGCCATCGTGCTGAAGGTTGAGGAACTGCAGAAAAAAGGCCAGCCGGTGCTCGTCGGCACAACCAGTGTCGAAGTCTCTGAAACGCTTTCGAGGATGCTCCGCGCAAAAAAAATAGCTCACAACGTGCTCAACGCCAGGCAAAACGATCGTGAAGCAGATATTGTGGCCGAAGCAGGGCAAAAGGAAGCGGTGACCATTGCTACCAACATGGCAGGACGCGGAACCGACATCAAGCTTGGCCCGGGTGTACGCGAACGTGGAGGGCTTTTTATCCTTGGTTCCGAACGCCACGAGTCGCGCCGTATTGACCGACAGCTTCGTGGACGCGCAGGACGACAGGGTGATCCCGGCGAATCGGTCTTTTTTGTCTCCCTTGAAGATGAGCTGATGCGCCTCTTCGGTTCCGACAGGGTAATCTCTGTTATGGACCGTCTCGGTCATGAGGAGGGTGATGTGATTGAACACTCCATGATCACGAAATCGATTGAACGCGCACAGAAAAAAGTTGAGGAGCAGAACTTTGCAATCAGAAAACGACTGCTCGAATATGATGATGTGCTGAGCCAGCAGCGCGAGGTTATCTATTCACGGCGCAGAAACGGCCTCATCAAAGAGCGGCTGACCAGTGACATCCTTGACCTTCTGAAAGATTACAGCGATACGGTCATCAAAAAATATCACAAGGATTTTGATGTCGATGGCATTGAGGAGCAAATGATGCGGGAACTCTCCATCGAGTTCAAACCTGACAAGGATACTTTTGAGCGCGAAGGCGTAGATATGACCGCCGAAAAACTCTATGATACCGCAGTTGCCTTCTACCGTCGAAAAGAGTCCGCCGTACCGGAAGAGATTATGCGGCAAATTGAAAAATATGCCGTCCTGAGCGTCATCGACCTCCGCTGGAGAGAGCATCTCCGTGAGATCGACTCACTTCGAGAGGGAATCAATTTACGCGCTTATGGCCAGAAAGACCCGCTTCTTGAATACAAGCAGGAAGCATTCCGTCTCTTTATCAATCTTTTGGGCGACATTGAACTCGAAACACTCTCACTTGCATTCAAACTCTTTCCCGTCGATCCTGAAGAGGCAAACCAGATGGAAGAGCGCCAACGGAAAGCGGCGGTCAGACAAGATAAACTGGTGGCCCAGCACTCCTCGGCAGGAAGTGTTTACTCTATTGTCGCAAATGAGGATGAAGATGAGGATGAAGAGATCCAACAGCCCATTTTTGCTGAAAAAAAACCGGGCAGAAATGATCTCTGCCCTTGCGGAAGCGGAAAAAAATATAAAAACTGTCACGGCCAGCAGCCCTGAAACTTTGAAACGTTTACTGGTACATCATGAAACATACTGAAGTTGAAGTCACCATTGCCGTTGCGGCAGAACATGGCCTTAATGCTGAAGAGTACGGCAAAATTTGTGCCATTCTTGGAAGAACCCCTTCGTTTACTGAGCTTGGGGTTTTCTCTGTCATGTGGTCGGAACACTGCAGCTATAAAAACTCCATAGCGGTGCTGAAAACCCTGCCTCGCGAAGGGGCTGCACTGCTTACCTCTGCAGGAGAAGAAAACGCCGGTCTTGTCGATATTGGAGACAATCTTGCGGTTGCCTTCAAGATTGAATCACACAACCATCCCTCCGCTGTTGAACCCTATCAGGGAGCAGCGACAGGTGTCGGCGGGATTCACCGCGACATTTTCACCATGGGCGCTCGGCCTGTCGCATCACTCAACTCTCTGCGGTTCGGCTCACCAAAAGACCCCCATGTCCGTTACCTGGTTGATGGTGTTGTCAGGGGCATCGGCGATTACGGAAACTCCTTTGGCGTTCCCACCGTCGGTGGTGAAATCTACTTTGAAGAGGGTTACACCGGCAACCCTCTGGTCAATGCCATGTCGGTCGGCATTGTGGAGCACCATAAAACCGTCAGCGCAACCGCCCTCGGTAAAGACAACCCCGTGCTGATTGTCGGATCCTCCACCGGACGGGACGGCATTCACGGCGCAACCTTCGCCTCTGAAGATCTCAGCGAAGCCTCGGAAGACAAACGTCCAAGCGTCCAGGTTGGCGACCCTTTTGCGGAAAAGCTGCTGCTTGAAGCCACTCTTGAGGCCATTGCCACAGGTTTTGTTGTCGGTTTGCAGGATATGGGCGCTGCAGGAATAACCAGTTCAACTTCAGAAATGAGCGCCAGAGGCATTGAAAAAACAGGATCGGGCGGCATAGAGATTGATCTCGATCTTGTGCCGATTCGTGAAGCAGGAATGAGCGCTTATGAAATCATGCTCTCCGAATCGCAGGAACGCATGCTTATCGTGGCAGCCAAAGGATTTGAGAAAAAAATTATTGAGGTGTACAAAAAATGGGATGTGCTGGCGGTCGTCATTGGACGAGTCACTGACGACAACCACCTGAGAGTTTTTCACAACGGAGCCGTTGTTGCAGAGATTCCTGCTGAATCTTTGGTGCTGGGAGGAGGGGCACCTGTCTATATCCGCGAGGCCATTGAAAAAAAGCCGGTGACACCGGTAGCCGTGCTTGTTGATGACAACACCCTCGACTTCAAAGCCCTCAGCCTTGAACTGCTTTCACGCCCCAATATTGCAAGCAAACAGTGGGTCTACAGGCAGTATGATTCCATGGTGCAGACCAATACGGTGACTCCTGTAGGCCACACCGATGCAGCCGTCATCCGCATCAAGGGAACGAAAAAAGGTATCGCCATGAAAACGGACTGCAACGCCCGTTATGTTTATCTCAATCCTTTGGCTGGAGGAAAAATTGCTGTCGCTGAATGTGCCAGGAACATTGCCTGTTCGGGAGCAAAACCGCTGGCCATAACCAATTGCCTCAATTTCGGGAATCCCTATAAACCCGAGGTTTACTTCCAGTTCAAGGAGTCTGTTGCCGGAATGGGAGCTGCATGCAGGGCATTCAACACCCCCGTAACCGGCGGCAATGTCAGTTTCTATAATGAGACCTTCATCGGTGGTGTGCGCACCGCAATCTACCCCACCCCCACTATAGGCATGATTGGTCTGCTTGATGATATCGACAATCTTGTGGCCTCAACTTTCACCAACCCTGGTGACACTATCCTTCTTTTGGGAAATCCGCCACTCTCGCTTGACGCTTCAGAGTACCTCGTCATGCAGTACGGCACACCTGGCCAGGACTCCCCTTCTGTCGATCTTGAGCACGAAACCAACCTGCAGCGCTTTCTTGTATCGCTGGCAGAACAGAAGCTCGTCCACTCCGCGCATGACATCTCCGATGGAGGTCTTTTTGTGGCGCTGGCAGAAAAAGGTATCATGAATTCAGAGCGGCCACTTGGCTTCATCGTTAATCTTGAGGATACGGAGAGTTCTCCCCTCCGTATTCAGCAGCAACTCTTCTCTGAAGCGCAGGGACGAGTACTCCTGAGCATCAACCCCGACAAAATCCGGGAAGTTGCAGTGGCGGCGGCTGAACACAACATCCCTCTTCAGGCTATTGGCACCGTCGTGGAACGGGCTGCATCACTCTCCATCAACGGCAAGGAGATTGTGAGCTTCACCATTGATGAGCTTGCCGAAGCGTACTGCCATTCACTGGAACACGCTCTGCATCTTGATGAACTGTAAGCCTTCCTGAAAAAAAAAGAGGAGAATAATCATGCAGCCAGTTGTAACTGCTCAAGAGATGCAAAAAGCCGACAAGGCGGCAATTGAGCTACTCCATATCGGCGAAACCCGCCTTATGGAGCTGGCTGGACGTGAATGCCTTCGTATTATAAGAGAGACCCTCCAAAAGGACTCTCTTTCCGGCACCTCTTTTCTTATGGTCTGCGGTAAAGGCAACAACGGCGGGGATGGCTTTGTGCTCGCCCGCCATCTCCTCAATCATGAGGCTTCGGTTGATCTTGTTCTGCTCTACCCCGAAAGTGTACTGCAAGGGGTTAATCGCGAGGGGCTTGCCATTTTGCAGGCTTATGAAGAGCATCTGACCAATTTGCGCATTTTTACAAGCCTCGATAAAGCCCTGCCATTTCTTGAGGAGAGTCGGTACGATGTTCTTGTTGATGCCATGACCGGCACCGGTCTTCGCCTCGGCAAACCCGGCATGGAACTTGCCTCTCCCCTTGCGGATGGAATCGAACTGATCAACTCAATCCACGAAGAGACTGGCTCCATCACCATTGCAATTGACATTCCCTCAGGGCTTGATGCCGCTACCGGCTGCTCATCCAGTCCCACCATTCAGGCTGACCTGACCATAACCATGGCTTTCCTGAAGCGCGGATTTTACCTTAACGACGGACCTTACTGCAGCGGAGAGGTACAGGTGGCGGAGATCTCCATTCCCCGTTTTCTGCTCGAACCATCCTCATGCCTGCTGATTGATCAAGAGTTTGCCTCCGAACAGTTTATCCTGCGAGAACCATCAAGCGCAAAACATACCAACGGCAAAGTATTGATCATTGCCGGGTCACAAAGTGCGCACTCCTCGATGGCAGGAGCTACAATCCTTGTTACAAAAGCTGCCGTAAAAACCGGTGCCGGATACGTTTGCCTCTCTTTGCCGATCTCGCTTGCCAACACTCTTCATCTTGCCGTACCGGAAGCGGTTGTTATCGGAAGAGATATCTCTGATATTCTTGAAAAAGCTCGATGGGCTGATGTCATCCTCATTGGATGCGGCCTTGGCCGCGACGAGGAGACGATCGCGCTGGTCAAAGAGCTACTCGCCTGTTCGGATATTGCCGACAAAAAGCTGATTCTGGATGCTGATGCACTCTACGCCCTTTCAGCCATCGGACTCCCGGATGCCCTCTGCCAATGCAACAACGTGCTGCTCACGCCCCACTACGGAGAGTTCAGCCGTCTCACCAACATTCCAACTGAAGAGATAGCTTCAGACCCGATTGAAACAGCTCAACACTTTGCCCGCCAGCATGGAGTAGCAGTGCTGCTGAAAGGCAATCCCACCGTCATTGCAGCCACAGACGGACCAACACTGCTCAACACCAGCGGCACCGAAGCGCTGGCGACCGCCGGATCAGGCGATGTACTCTCCGGCATGATTGCCGCCATCGCCGCAAAAGGAGCGACGCTCGTCAATGCCGCAGCCACAGCCGCATGGTTTCACGGCCGCGCTGGAGACCTTGCAAGCGACATAGCAAGCCTCGTATCGTCGGGAATGGTCGTTGATGCTATTCCACGGGCAATTGGTGAGATTTTCCAAAAGGAAGAGGCTCTTCGCGCAGAAACTTCCTGATGTTCCGTGCAGCCTGCCGAATACGCTCCTCATTTTCGATCATGGCAACACGAACATAGTCGTCACCGTAAGCACCAAAGCCGATACCCGGACTGACAGCAACCTTTGCCTCGCTCAGCAGCTTTTTGCTGAACTCAAGACTGCCGAGATGACGGAACTGTTCAGGAATTTGAGCCCACACAAACATGCTTGCCCTTGGAGTTCCCACAGGCCAGCCTGCATTGGCAAAGCTCTTGACCATAACATCGCGCCGTTTGCGATACACCTCACAAATCTCCTGCACACAGCCCTGATCTTCAGTCAATGCTATGGTTGATGCAACCTGTATCGGGGTGAAGGTGCCATAATCGAGCCAGCTCTTGATTTTTTCGAGGGCACCAATCAGTTTTGCATTGCCAACCATAAACCCGACACGCCAGCCTGCCATGTTATAGGTTTTCGACAAGGTGTAGCTCTCAACAGCAACATCCTTTGCTCCGGGCACCTGAAGGATTGATGGAGTAACATAACCATCAAAGGTCAGTTCAGCATAAGCAATATCACTGATAATATAAAACCGCTCCTGGCGGGCTATATCGACCAGTTTTTCATAAAATGGAAGCTCAACGGTTGCTGTGGTAGGATTATTCGGAAAATTCACAACCAGATACTTTGGCTTTGGCGACGATTCGCGCAACGCTTTTTCAATGTTCCGAAAAAAGCCCTCTTCATCAAGCGTAAAATCGTCGTTCAGCTCAAGCTTCAGACGATGTACATTACCACCAGCAAGAATAAAGGCCTGGGAATGGATGGGATAACAGGGATCGGGCACCATGGCAAGATCACCGGGGTTGGTGATCGCCTGAACCAGATGGACATATCCCTCCTTGGAACCCATCGTTGCAACAACCTCGCGATCAAGGTCAAGATCGACGTTGTACTTGCGCTTGTACCAGATACCAACCGCACCACGCAGCTTGTATATCCCTTTTGAGACTGAATAGCCGTGGGTTCGGGGTTTATTGATACTCTCAACCAGCTTGTCAACAATATGCTGGGGTGTCGGGCCGTCAGGGTTACCCATTGAAAAATCAATAACATCCTCTCCCGCACGCCGTTCAGCCATTTTCAGCTCATTAACAGCAGCAAAGACATACTTTGGAAGGCGCTTGATCTTGTCAAACTCTATTTCATCGAACATAATCCCGGAACAAAAAATAATTCATCATAAGAAAAAAAGAAAACAGCCTTCATCATAAGAAAAAAGGGCATAATATCCATGAACTTCCCCATATTTTCCCGATCATTTCTGCTTCTTATAATGAAGAAAACAGAATTTCCATGATCTTTTATAAATGCACCGTCACAATCATTGCATTGAACGGTTTAATCATAAAAGGTGTTGTTTATTGTCAATCTGAAAAAGGCAATACCGAAAGCATTCCGTAACATATTTTGCATAAACGCGTTGGGCTGTTTTTGCCATGAGTGGCATATTACCATACCCGTTGTGCCGTTTCCCTGCATTGGATAAGGAACAAGGCCTCATTAATTATGACATTAACATTTTTTTAATTAACATATTGGTGGGTATCATTTCACTTCCCGCTCCAAGTAAAAGCATATACCACGTGTCAAAAATCCAAACGACAGTAACTGATGCTCTCAAGCATCGGCTTGAGGAGTCCACCGGCAATGATTACAACTGCTGCTACCAGTGTGGCAAGTGCACGGCTGGCTGCCCGTCTGGAGCTTTTATGGATAGCCCCCCCGCACGAATCATGCGTCTTGTCCAGGCTGGCTATATTGAAGAGGCTCTAAAAAGTGAGGCACTCTGGTTCTGCGTCGGCTGTATGACCTGTACTGCCCGATGTCCGCAGAACATGGATATCGCCGCAACCATGGACTCACTCAGGTCACTTGCCATCGAAAAGGGTCTGGTATCAGAGAGCAAAGCCAAGAAGCTGGTAACGGCTTTTCATGTTTCATTTCTCAATAACGTTCGTAAACATGGCCGTCTGCAAGAACTTTCACTTGTCAGCAGCTATAAGCTCCGCACAAAATCTTTTCTTCAGGATTCAGAATCAGGCGCGAAAATGATCATGAGCGGAAAGATCAACCCATTACACGCCTTGACAGGAAAAGGCGGCGTAAAAGGAAAAGATCAGATTGAAAAAATTTTTGCGACTTCCGAGCATCATTCTCACCTGTCGGCTCCGAAACGACTTCCGACAAAAAAAGATTTTATCCCAAAGATCCCTCATGCAATCAAGCCGGGTATGACCATCGGATACTATCCTGGATGCTCACTGAGCGGTACAGCACGAGAATATGATATTTCAGTCAAAAAAATGTGTTCCCTTCTTGGCCTGAAACTTCAGGAAATTGAGGACTGGAACTGTTGTGGTGCCACATCGGCACATGCCACCAATCACAAGTTGGCAGTGCTTTTGCCCGCAAGGAATCAGGCACTTGCTGATGCTCAGGGGCTGACCTTGGTTTTGGCACCCTGCGCGGCTTGCCAGAACCGCCAGGTCACCACAAGAAAAGCCCTGATGGCTTCATCTGAACTTCGCGAGGAAGTCCTTTCGATTACCGGTATAAAGCCAACCTGCACGGCTGAATTTATTGGTGTCACCCAACTTCTGGAGGCAATGGATCCGGATGAAATCAAAAAAAGAGTAATAAAACCTTTAACCGGACTTAGTCTCGCCTGCTATTATGGCTGCCTTCTGGTGCGACCGATGGAGGATATGGGTTTTGACGATCCGGAAAATCCGCTCAAAATGGAGGCAATCATGAGTGCTCTTGGAGCAAAACCTGTTGAATGGGCATTCAAGATTGAGTGTTGTGGAGCAGGACTCACGCTTGCACAACAGCCGCTTGTTGAAGAGCTTACGCACTCCATAGCGAAAAATGCCGCTGACAACGGAGCCGATGCGTTTGTGGTTGCATGTCCTCTTTGTCAGGCAAACCTTGACATGCGTCAGGGCAGCATGAGAAAGCGGTTCGGTGACATTAAGCAGATGCCTGTTTACTATATTTCGGAGCTTGTCGCCATTGCCTGCGGCGCGAAACCGTCTGAAGTCGCTGTGGGAGAACATTTTGTTCCTGCACTTGACTTTGTCTCGAAACTTTAGACTACGATCAACTATTTGAAAGAAGAGGACGCATTGTTTCAGGCTCCTGCGGTGAGCTGTTCCCCGTCAGCAGTTTTATACTAAAAGATTGAATTATGGCAAAGATTGGAGTTTTTATATGTCATTGCGGTGAAAATATTGCATCAAAAGTTGATTGTACCAAACTGGCGGCCGCTATAGGAGAGCATCCTGGAGTTGCGGTATCTGTTGAATACAAATATTTTTGCTCAGAGCCTGGTCAGGAGAGTGTCAAAAAAGCCATTCGCGACAATAACCTTACCGGTGTCATTATAGCCGCATGCTCCCCGAGAATGCATGAAGCTACCTTCCGCAAGGTCTGCGCTGAAGCTGGCTTGAACCCTTATCTCTGTGAAATAGCAAACATTCGCGAACAATGTTCATGGGTGCATACCGACAAGGATATGGCTACTGAAAAAGCCATGGACATCACTCGTTCGATGATTGAAAAAGTTAAACTGAACAACAAACTCCAGCCTATTGAGGTTCCTGTAACCCGCAGGGCACTGGTTATTGGAGGGGGTGTTGCTGGTATTCAGGCTGCGCTTGATATTGCCAATGCCGGTCAGGAAGTTGTTCTTGTCGAGCGTGAGCCCTCGCTTGGCGGCCACATGTCGCAGTTGTCGGAAACATTCCCGACACTCGACTGCTCACAGTGTATTTTGACACCTCGAATGGTAGAAGCAGCTCAACACCCAAAGATCCGCCTGCTCACCTATGCTGAAGTTGAGCATGTTGATGGCTTCATCGGCAATTTCAAGGTAAGGATTCGCATGAAATCGCGTTACGTCAACAAAGACATCTGTACTGGTTGTGGCGATTGTATAGTGAAATGTCCTGTCAAAAAAATATCGAGTGAATTTGACTGTGGCCTCGGTAAAAGAACCGCTATTTATACGCCATTTGCCCAGTCCGTACCAAATATACCGGTCATCGACAAGGCAAGCTGCATTTACTTCAAAAACGGCAAGTGCAAGACCTGCATGAAGTCCTGTCAGATCAATGCCATCAACTTTGATATGCAGGACGAATTCATTGACCTTGAAATCGGTGCCATTGTTGTTGCCACCGGATTTCAGATACAGAATACTGCCGGGTACGGAGAGTATGGCTATGGCAAGTATCCTGATGTCATCACCGGTCTTCAGTTTGAGCGCCTCGCGACGGCAAGCGGTCCAACCTCAGGCAAGATTCTTCGCCCCTCCGATGGCAAAGAGCCTGAAACTGTTGTGTTTATCCAATGTGCCGGATCGCGCGACCCATCAAAAGGTGTACGCTACTGCTCCAAGATATGCTGCATGTACACTGCAAAACATGCCATGCTTTACGCCCATAAGGTTCATCACGGAAAATCTCATGTTTTTTATATGGATATCCGGGCTGCTGGCAAAGGATATGATGAATTTACCCGAAGAACCATTGAGGAAGATGAGGCATCGTACATCCGGGGCCGGGTCAGCAAGGTATGGCTGGAAAATGGCAAACTGATGGTACGGGGTGTTGATACGCTTCTCGGCAGACCTGTTACCATACCCGCCGACATGGTCGTGCTTGCTACCGCGATGCTTCCGCAGCCAAATGCAAAAGAGTTTGCCAAAACCATCGGCATTGCTTACGATGATTACGGCTACTACAATGAGGCTCATCTCAAGCTCAGGCCTGTCGAATCATCTTCGGCAGGAATTTTTCTTGCCGGTGCTTGCCAGTCACCGAAAGATATTCCTGACTCGATTGCGCAGGCATCAGCATCGGCCAGCAAGGTTCTTGCTCTTTTCAGCAAGGAAACACTGGAACGGGAACCGGTCGTTGCCTCTACCAACGAAGCTACCTGTGCCGGTTGCTGGGGGTGCGTTCTTGCCTGTCCATACAACGCCATTGAACAAAAAGATATTCTCGACCGTTCCGGACGAATCATCAAGCGGGTGGCTTCTGTCAATCCCGGCTTGTGCCAGGGCTGCGGCACCTGCGTCACCTTCTGTCGCTCGAACAGTATCGACCTTGCAGGCTTTACCGAAAAACAGATCTTTGCTGAGATGATGGCTCTCTGATGAACATAATTATTATCATGAATGAACCGAACTTTGCCTTTGGAGTATGCTGATGAGTGAAACCTTTGAACCAAAAATCATCGCGTTTGTCTGCACCTACTGCACCTATGCTGGCGCTGACCTTGCAGGAACGAGCCGCCTGAAATATGCGCCGAATGTGCGTATTATACGTCTTCCCTGTACCGGCAGAATAAGCCCCATGTTTATCCTGAAAGCTCTTCAGAAAGGCGCTGACGGTATCTTGATCAGTGGATGTCACCCTGGAGACTGCCATTTTACCCATGGCAACTATCATGCACGAAGGAGATGGATGGTTTTTCGTTCACTTCTCGACTTTATGGGCATCTCAACAGAACGGGTAAAGTTCTCCTGGATCAGCGCGGCTGAAGGTGGCAAATTTGCGGATCTGATTAACAACGTCACTGAAGATATCCGCAAGCTTGGTCCTTTCGATCAATACAAAGAGCTGATCAGGGAAACTGGAGCTCCAGCGACACTTTAATAACAAGGCAATGATTACACAGGAAAAATACAGAAGCAAAGTCAAAAAACTTCTTGCCGATGGCTCAGTAAAAATGGTCATCGGCTACAGCCCAGGCTCAACTGCTGATCGGCGTCGCCCCCTTTTTGTCCGTTCATTTGAAGAGGCTGACCAGCTTGTGCTCGACAGCAACTGCATCGGGAATTTGTCGGGCTATCTGGTGACCGAAGGGCTTCTGAGTGATGAAAAACGTGTCGCCATCTTTCTTCGGCCTGAAGGAATTCGTTCTCTCAATATCCTCGCCGCAGAATCGCAGCTTAATCTTGACCAGATCATCATTTTCGGGTTCGATTCGATTGGCAGAGAGGTCAATTCGCTGCCTGGTGAACATGCCGAAGAGTTTTCTGAATTTATTGGATCAATAAAAGAAAATCCTCCTGAAAAAAGCAGAGACCCACTCTTGTACCAAATTGAGCAGATGAACCCACAGGAGCGATTTGCATTCTGGAAGGAGGAGTTTTCCCGGTGCATCAAATGCTATGCCTGTCGTCAATCCTGCCCCATGTGCTACTGCCGCCGATGTATTGTTGACAGTAATCAGCCGCAATGGGTCAACACCTCATCGCACACCCTTGGCAACTTCGAATGGAATATTGTCCGGGCATTTCACCTTGCCGGACGTTGCGTTGGATGCGGCAACTGTGACCGAGCCTGTCCCGTCAATATTCCGCTACGCCTTATCAACGCAAGAATGGCAGAGGAGGTACTTGAGTCATTCGATCATTTTGCGGGTATGAGCGACACGCAGGAACCGGTGCTTGCAAGTTTCAAAAAGGAAGATTCCGAGACATTCATTCTCTAAGGAACACACTCGTATGACAAGAATTCTATTCAGCGATAAACTCGACAATTGCGTCACACGATGGCAAGCTGCAGGCTTTACGGTTATCGGGCCTGTAACAAAAGAGACTCTTTCGAGTTATGCCGCAGTGGAACATGCTTCGGATTTTGATTTGGGCATTGTGCTGCCCGATCGTTCACTCAAGGAGCTTTTTTTTCCCCAGACTGAACCGATGCTGCGTTACACCATAAAACAGCAGGCAATCAACACCGAGGATTTCACTCCTCCTTCGGGCAAAAGATTAATTTTTGGTGGCAGGCCTTGCGATGCCGCAGGATTGTCTCTTGATGACCCCCTTTTTGGATGGGATTACAAGGATGAATACTGGTTTCAGCGACGTAATGAATCGGTTATTGTGACCATTGCCTGCACGAAAGCTGATGATTTCTGTTTATGTACGTCGCTCAAACTTGCACCTGACAGTATAAATGGCTCTGATATTCTGCTTCGACCGCTTGAAAATAATCGCGGCTGGCAAGTTGAAGAGCTTACCGACCGGGGGCGCGAAGCGTTTTCAACGATAGCGGAATTCCTGCAGGAGGGATCTGAACCCACGGCACCAATGGCTGTTGTGCCTGAAATGTTTGATCTTGATACTTGCGTAGCATGGTTGGAGAACCCTGAAAACTTTGAAAGCACCTTCTGGAAAGATATTTCAATGCGATGTATCGGCTGCGGTTCCTGTACCTATCTCTGCCCAACCTGCCATTGCTTTGACATCCAGGATGAAGGCGATACCTATAGTGGCATCAGAAGAAAAAACTGGGATAGCTGCTCTTTTGCCCTCTTTACGATGCACACTTCGGGCCATAACCCCCGTTCGACCCAATCTGCACGATGGCGCCAGCGCATCATGCACAAATTCAACTATTTCCCGGGCAAGTTCAGCGTGAACAGTTGCAGCGGATGTGGCCGATGCTCGCGCCAATGCCCGGTTGACATGGGTATTACTGAGACGTTACAAAAAATATCCACCTTACATTCGTAACAGCAAACAACCAAAGCGTGCAAAATAACATCTACAAGCCAGCCATTATGAAAATCGTCGGACATCACGACGAAGCGCCAGGCGTAAAAACCTTGAGGCTTGAATTTCAGGACCCGGAGGAGCATGAGCAGTTCAAGCAAACCTTCCGTACCGGTATGTTTGGGCTCTATGGTGTGTATGGCGAAGGAGAGAGTACCTTCTGTGTCGCCAGTCCTGAAACCCGCAAGGAGTCTATCGAATGCACCTTCCGCCAATCCGGACGGGTGACTTCTGCGCTGGCGAATGCAGATATTGGCGACCTCATCACCTTCCGTGGTCCATACGGGAACCGCTTTCCCATTGAAAATTTCCAGGGCAAGAATCTTCTCTTTGTTTCGGGAGGAATCGCTTTGCCGCCGACACGGAGCGTTATCTGGTCATGTCTTGACCAACGTGAGAAATTCGGAAAGGTTACTATTATCTACGGTGCCCGAACCGTGGCTGATCTGGTTTACAAGCATGAGCTGGAAGAGTGGCAGAATCGCGATGATGTTGATCTCGTGCTCACCGTTGATCCAGGTGGAGAATCGCCAGACTGGAAAAACAAGGTCGGCTTCGTTCCCACCATCCTTGAGGATGCTGCCCCTTCTCCCGAAAATTGTATTGCCGTCATCTGCGGCCCCCCGATCATGATCAAATTCACCCTGATCTCACTCAAAAAGCTTGGATTTGACGAAGCGAACGTCTACACAACCCTTGAAAATCGTATGAAATGCGGGGTTGGCAAATGCGGACGCTGCAATGTCGGTTCGGTCTATGTGTGCAAGGAGGGGCCTGTCTTTACAGCGGCTGAAGTTTCCCGAATGCCTGCGGCCGATTTATAGCGAGCGGCAATACCCGAAATTATGCTTCTTGGGAGGCCTCTTTTTTACAACGTAACACCAGTAACCTTTATGAAAAAAATTTTCACACTTGTCATTACACTGCTTTTCGCAGCAACATGCTCACTTCTGGCAGAAGAGGCTCCACCAGTTTCCGTCACTCCCCAACAGTTTGGCAACATCACCGTCAACATCACCGATATCAATAAACTGGACGGGCTCCTTGGAGTTTCACTCTACAACTCCAAAAAAGGGTTTCCTGGCAAGCATGAACTGGCCTTTGCCAATGAATTAAAAAAAATCACCAGCACAGAGGATAAGGTTGTCTTTAAAAATATTCCTTATGGAACTTACGCTGTCAGCATCATCCATGACGCAAACAGCAACGGAAAACTGGACACAAACTTTTTCGGCATACCCAAAGAGGGTGTCGGTGTTTCAAACAATCCAAAAATAAGAATGGGTGGACCGAAGTTCAAAGATTCCGAGTTTACTCTTGATACCAAACAGCTTGAACTGATGATTCCGATGAGGTATTTTTAAGCGTAAATGAATATTCCTTAAGAGAAATAAACCAAACATCATGAAGAGAAAAACCATTATAACGATGATGACGTTTCTTTCGATCACAGCAGGGGTGGTCATGACTGGATGCAGCCCTACAGTGAAGATTGAAGCGCCCGACAAGCCCATTGTCATCAACATGAACATCAAAATAGATCACGAAATCAGGATCAAGGTCGACCGTGAACTTGATTCCCTGCTTGACAACAAAAAAGGTTTATTCTAAACAGGAGGAACACAAGATGAGAACCATACAACAAATTACTCTAAAAATAGCTGTAGCAATGATGATGATTGCAGGCACAGTCTCGACCGCTTTTGCACTTGACCTTGATACTGCTCGCACAAATGGACTTGCAGGTGAGGTGGACAACGGCCTTCTTGCCATTCCTCCGGGAGCCCCGGCAGATGCCCAGAAACTGATTGCCGACATCAACAATACCCGCCGCGCCGAGTATGCCAAAGTTGCCGCAAAGAACAATCTGACGCTTGAAGCCGTTGGCACAATTATGTCGCAGAAAATCTATGGACGTCTTCCTGCCGGAACCTGGGTTCAGACTCAGGGAAAATGGATAAAAAAAGCACAGTAAAACCGGAAATATACTACTTGATGCCGAAATTGCTGCTGCGCCTCCTCATTGCCACGCTTCTGCTGCTGGCTCTTCTGCCAACAGCAGCATGGCTCTCTTTTCCATGGTATGCACAGTCTTTGCTTGATCGCATCCTTGAGGGCAAACCATTTCGAATAGAAGTGTCGGGAATGGGCTTGCCGGAACGATCAGGGATAAAATTCCGCTCACTGAAGGTTATCTTTACCCCCCGGCCCGATGGCTGCAGCGATGAAGTGGCGACCTACACCTTGTCCTTGACCAACGGTTACCTGTCCTGGAGGTTGAAGGCATCCGGGCAGCAAAAATACGAACGATTTCAGCCGAAGTTATTTGATGCAACAATATCACTACAAGCCGATGCACTCACGCTCATACCAAACCCACAACAATTTACCTTCAGCGACAGCAACCCCCGCATAACCCTCGATATTGCCGTCTCAAGCAACAAGAATTTCGCTCTTTCAATCAAACCGGCCTCTGCATCATACCCCATCAAAGAAGCAACAGTACAACACGAAAAACTTGGCCTTGAAGGAATAAGCTATAACATCAGGCTCAGTGATGCCGGACACTGGCAACAGCCTCTCGACACACTGCATGTGGAAACGCTCTCCAACAATGGAAACCGTTTACCAGTCCAACATTTCAAAGCACTCTTTGGCTCAAAACGCGATCCACTCAAACCGTGTACCCTTGCACTAAGCAATTGCTCGGTAGAGCTCTTTCAATGGAAGGCCTCAACAGACTGCGTTGAATATGATCTGAAGCATAAAAAGAGCCACCTCACAATCCATTTTGCCGAAATTCCCCTGAACAATTTGCCTGGATTTAACCCCGCTGGCAAAAAAACGCCATTGATAACCGGGCAAGCAAGCGGCTCTCTTCCCATTGAATTCCAGGATTCTACGTTAATAGTGCGTAATGCGGTCATTATTGCAGGAAAAGGTACAAAGATCATCTCGTACACCAGGGAACACAAGCCATTTCTTTCGCTTGACATCGGTAGCATAAAAGGGAGAGAAGAGCTGCTGAACAACCTTAATGCCACCGTAACGCTTAACAGCAAAAAAAACAAATTTTCTGGTCTCACCCTGAGTGACCTGTCAGCAACATTACTTGGTGGAAAAATCTCTTCAACGCCAGTCAGCGTCGACCAATCAACCAAAATATCTCCCTTTACTCTTGTCCTCAGTAATATCAAAATTCTGGACCGTATTCATCTCCAGGGAGACTTCAAAGGATCGCTGCAGGGCGAGGTAAGCGGGACTGTTCCCCTTGCTATCACAAAAAACAGCTTTTCCATCAAGAATGCCCGCTTGCAATCCTCGGGAGGAGGCCGCATTACCATCGCACCTCCACCAAAACAGCAGCAGACAAGTGAACGCACTATCGGGCCCGAAAAGCCGGATGCTGACTATACGTTCAGCGAACCAAACCTTCTGTTGAATCGAATGATTGATGGATACACCACAATCAATTTCAAACTGAAACATCTGCAACGAAAAACTTCAGGGGGTGAAATGTCGCTTCTGTCGCCTGAAGGAAAGCTCTCACTCTACCAGAACCGACTCAAACCTGATCTGGTCTCTCTTTCGAACTTTACCACAGGATTTCTGGACGGAACAGTTGCTCTCCAGAATATTGACTACGATATGTCAAAAAAAGAGGGCCAGACCACACTTCGGCTCACCAACATTCCTCTTCAAAAAATACTCGACCTGCAGGGCACAAAAAAAATCTATGCTACGGGTACGATCAAGGGTGATATCCCGGTAAAAATGAACAACGAGACGTTTGAAATCCAGAATGGGGACATGAATGCTGAGCAATCCGGACAAATCATCTATGCGACCACCCCTGAAGAACGGGCAGCAGCCAATCAGGGATTGCGCACCACATACGAAGCGCTCTCAAATTTTCTTTACGTACAACTCGTTTCATCAATCAACATGGCCCCGGACGGCCAATCGGTTATTACCATTCACCTCAAAGGCTCGAACCCTGACTTTCAGGCTGGACGGCCTGTCGAGCTCAACCTCAACGTCCAGCAAAACATGCTCGACCTCATGCGCACCCTCTCAATTTCCTCGAACATCGATCAGATCATCTCTGAAAAATCACTGCAACTGCAGAAGAAATAAACCATCAAGCCAAGTGCTGTTCTGAAAGCCGGTTTCATACCATAAACCGGAAATCCTGCTTCAACATCAAAATAACCTTCAGAAACGCAACAGTAACGTTCAAAACATACTTGAAGAGTATGGGTTATACCAAAACGTAGTTCCGATCACTTTATCTACATACCGGTAGAGATTGCCTCTACTTTTTGTTATCCTGGATAGACGCAACTCTATAAAAAATAAAGAGTAAAGAACTAACCGGCAAGTTGGCACGATTATTGCTAAATAAAAGGTAACAAATTGGAACGGATAGCCTGACACCTTTTAATGCAATACTTATGACAAACATCAGCACACTATACGGCGATCTTTCCGGAGTGGAGTTTCGCACGCTCTTTTCCAATGGCAAAACGGATGGTTGCCTTGTTACACAGCACAATACACTGACAACCCCGTACGGCTGCCTTGTCCCTCAATACGAAGCCGAAGACATGGGACGCCGCTCAGTCAAACCGATGTACTTTTATAAAGATGGTTCGCTGAAATCAATTGCGTTGCAGTCTCAAACCATACTGGAAACACCGGTCGGAGCTATCCCTGCTGAACTGGTTACTTTTCATAACAATGGAAGCCTCAAAAGAGTATTTCCGCTTGATGGCAAATTGAGCGGCTTTTGGTCGTGGAGGAACGAGTTTGCCCTTGCCAGCACTCTTGCCTTCAATTCGCCAGTGGGAACATTGAGTGCGAAAGTAATCGGCCTGCAGTTTTATGAAAGCGGAGCGCTGAAAAGCGTAACGCTCTGGCCTGGTCAGACCCTCACGATACACTCTCCGATGGGAGAAATTACAGTGCGAAAAGGGTTGGCCTTCTACGAGTCAGGTGCAATCCGATCCTTTGAGCCACTGAAAAAAATTGATATTACGACTCCAATTGGCACCATAACATCATACGACAACGAACCGAATGGCATTCACGGAGATATCAACTCTGTACAGTTTTCGGAAGATGGCTCAATTGAAGCACTCAGCACGGTTGACCATGCTGTGCAGGTCTCAACTCCTGAAAAACCTGGCGAACTCTTCCAGCCAGGCGTCAAAAACAACGTTTGCGGAGACGAACGCAAAGTAAGTGTGCCTATGAAGGTACGATTCGAAAAGAGACGAGTAATGTTTCACGACAACCCGAAGTTCTCTTTCGACATGGAACACTGCTCCTTTGAAGTGAGAAAACTGGAACCCAAAACCAGTGATCCTGCTTATTCTTGTGGCTGACAGAAAAAAGTCCCCATGCAACGGGTCGTTGTCAACGGTCTATTGCATGGGTTCCGGCCATCCAGCCAGTCGAAAATGCGGCCTGCAAATTAAATCCTCCAATCTCACCGGCATAATCGAGGAGTTCACCACAAAGAAAAAGGTTTGGAAAAATTCTTGACTGCATGGTTTTCGGGTTCACCTCAGCAAGCGAAATACCTCCGGCAGAGACTTCACCCTGATCAAGCGGCACTTCGCGCACACGACCAAGCGAAAAGCCTTTAAGCGCAGCGAGCAACGACAACCTCTTCTCCCTGACCAGTCCACTCCAGGTGACATCATTCTCCAAAGCAGCCTGACGCATGATAAATGGAAGGAGTGCCGTAAGAAGAGTGCCATGAGGAGCAACGGCAAACGCTCCGCGAGAAGGCGCTATCGGGCAGCTTTGGAGAAACTTCCGCACCATCTGAGCGCCGTTCTTACGAGCGTGCAGTAGAAGTTGTTGCTCAAGTTCGGATGCGCTCTGTTCAGGAAAAAGATCAACAAAAAGAGAAACGTTGCCCGGACTTATGGCAAGTTCCCCAATATCACGCGACAGTGACAACGCTGCTGGACCACTAAAACCCCGATGCGTAAAAAGCAGATCTCCACGACGCTCAACACTCCTGCCCCCGGCAGAAGCAACAAGAGCAACCGAACGGAGGGCAACCCCTGACAATGAAGCAGGAGGAGGCTTTACCATGTAGAGTGGCGCCAGCGCAGCCGAAGAGTTTATAATTGAGTGGCCAAGCTTTCGGGCAATCGCCAGACCATCACCCGTTGTGCCTGTTCGGGAATAAGAAACACCACCAGTTGCCAGAATAACAACATCTGCCGTAAACGTTGCTCCAGCAGCCGTGGTAACAAAAAACCTGTTTCCCTCCTGAAGCTCAACACTCCGAACCCGAGTGGAAAAGAGCTGCCGTACCGATGCTTCACGAAGCAACTCCTCGAAGGCGACAACGATCGATGAAGCGTCGCCGCTCAAAGGAAATACCTTCCCATCAGCCCTCTCCTCTGTCTCAACATCTCGAGAACGCAACAAATCGAGAAGATCAGTGTTTGTGAAGCTGTACAACGCAGGTCTCAGAAACCGCCTTTCATTCGAGCGAAGATACCCCTTTTCAAGAAGCTCTGCGGGTGTGCCACGATGTGTCACATTGCATTTTCCGCCACCCGATATCCTGATTTTTGTTCCCGAACGAGCATTCCGCTCAAGCAACGTTATCGAGCAGTTTTTGCCGGAACGTTCTGCAACTTGTCTTGCGGCAATCGCAGCAAACATTCCAGCAGCTCCACTGCCAATGACAAGAAGATCAATATGCTGTACCTCTGACGCTTCAATGCCTTCCTCTGTAATTTTTGTAGTATGCATCAATAACAAATATCAGGCTGGACATCAGCAACCGCATATTTTACTGTAAAATAACCACACTCCAGCTCAAATCGCCCTGTTTTACAATGACCGTTACAGGGATAGCTCCCTCTGGAGCATGGTTAGCCCTGAAAACCTTATTTTGTGCATCATACTGTAACCAGCTCGGAAGGGGTGAACCATCCTGCAGAAAAACATTTTCAGGCCCGATTGATCCCGATAATTGACTTTGCACGTTTTCAGGTAGCGGAAAAATAAAAGATGAACTGGATCGGACAAACTCTTCAGGCATGAATACCCTGGTTACTGGTTGTTCATTTCCTGAGACAGCGTCCATCGATTTCAAACCGGGCACACCACTCTCATTGCCCTGCGTCTTGTCTCCCACATTAACCTGAACCAGAGTTGCTGGTGGAGAAGAAGGTATGTTCGAAACAAACCATTCCTGCGGGGTTGGTACCGATGATAAAATAGTCAGTTGGCCATCTGCAAACGTGATGTTATAATTAGACGAGGTATAACCTCCTGGAGTAATCACATAAGTCCCTCTTTGAATTGCTCCCTGAGATGTGCCTGTATAAACCAGTGTGCCATCATAATCCGAAGAAGAGGGAACTGGCTCGAAAACAACTCCATTGCCACCACTATAGGATGACCCATCATAAAGCTTCGTCTGGTTACGAGCCGTAACCGTAAGAGGTGCTGGTGTGATGCTACCTGTGATGCTAGGTGTATAAGTAATACTATAGTTGCCGGTCATGTTGGACCCACTCACATCCTTCAACGTCAACCCTGAAACATTAATGGTCTTGTTCGTGCCTACATTTTTATCGGCATACAGCAATGTGGCCGCACTGTTGACGGAATCTCCCGTTGCAAGAAGACCTAACGTCGCACTGTACGCAACGGGAACATCGAACAAGCCATTATAAATCTTCGTTACATTATCCGGTGCCATCACTGTCAACGAGGCTTGCGTAATACTACCGGTGATGCTGGGTGTATAAGTAATACTATAGTTCCCGGTCATGTTGGACCCACTCAAATCCTTCAACGTCAACCCTGAAACATTGACAGTCTTGTTCGTGCCAACATTTTTATCTACATACAATAGTGTGGCTGCAGTGTTGACTAAATCACCTGCTACCAGATTGCCCACTGTCGCACTGTACGCAACTGGAACATCAAACAAGCCGTTATAAGTCTTCGTTACATTATCCGGTGTCGTTACAATCAACGAGGCTTGCGTAATGCTGCCTGTGATACTGGATGTATAGGTAATATTGTAATTGCCGGTCATGTTGGACCCACTCACATCCTTCAACGTCAACCCTGAAACATTAATGGTCTTGTTCGTGCCTACATTTTTATCGGCATACAGCAATGTGGCCGCACTGTTGACGGAATCTCCCGTTGCAAGAAGACCTAACGTCGCACTGTACGCAACGGGAACATCGAACAAGCCATTATAAATCTTCGTTACATTATCCGGTGCCATCACTGTCAACGAGGCTTGCGTAATACTACCGGTGATGCTGGGTGTATAAGTAATACTATAGTTGCCGGTCATGTTGGACCCACTCACATCCTTCAACGTCAACCCTGAAACATTAATGGTCTTGTTCGCGCCAACATTTTTATCGGCATACAGCAATGTGGCTGCAGTGTTGACTACATCACCCGCCGCCAGACTACCCACTGTCGCACTGTACGCAACTGGAACATCAAACAAGCCGTTATAAGTTTTCGTTACATTATCCGGTGTCGTTACGGTCAACGAGGCTTGCGTAATAATACCTGTGATACTGGGGGTATAGGTAATATTGTAGTTGCCGGTCATGTTGACTCCACTCCCATCCTTCAACGTCAATCCGGAACCATTAACGGTCTTGTTCGTGCCAACATTTTTATCTACATACAATAATGTGGCTGCCGTATTGACTACATCACCCGTTACCAGACCGCCCACTGTCGCACTGTATGCAACTGGAACATCGAACAAGCCATTGTAAGTCTTCGTTACATTATCCGGTGTCGTTACGTTCAACGAGGCTTGCGTAATACTACCGGTGATACTCGGTGTATAGGTAATATTGTAGTTGCCAGTCATGTTGACTCCACTTCCATCCTTCAACGTCAACCCTGAAACATTAACAGTCTTGTTCGTGCCAACATTTTTATCTACGTACAATAACGTGGCTGCCGTATTGACTACATCACCCGCTGCCAGACCGCCCACTGTCGCACTGTATGCAACTGGAACATCGAACAAGCCATTATAAGTCTTCGTTACATTATCCGGTGTCGTTACAGTCAACGAGGCTTGCGTAATACTGCCTGTGATACTGGGGTAGGTAATATTATAGTTACCAGTCATGTTGACTCCACTCCCATCCTTCAATGTCAACCCTGAAACATTAACAGTCTTGTTCGTACCAACATTTTTATCTACATACAACAACGTGGCTGCAGTATTGACCACATCACCCGCTGCCAGACCGCCCACTGTCGCACTGTACGCAGCTGGAACATCGAACAAGCCATTATAAGTCTTCGTTACATCATCGGGTGCCGTGACTACCAATCCTTTCTGTTGAACCGTCAACGAACCTGTAACATAAGAATAAGTATAACCAAGCAAGCTATTAACTGACGGCGTAAGAGTGTGAGGCCCAAAAAAGTAGTTGCCGGATGAAGATTTAGTGCCGCTTACATCTACACTCACACTCTCTGTTATTGTATCACTGTTTTGCAGACCAGTAAAAAAATATTCCAGCTTTGGATTTGAACCATAAATAATGGTTTCATCTTTTGCTGTAACGGTGACTCCCGCAGGGGTTTCGCGATAGATCTCATTCAATCCCTGATCAAGAGCCTTTGTGTAATTGGTACTAGCCTCATCACTATTATACCGAAAACGACCAGTTCCAGTACCAATAAGGCTTGCCAGTGCCGTACTTCCCGATATACTCCCGGTATAAAGAGTAGCAATGCCTCCTGGTCCAACATTGATCGCCCCTGAGATCAAAATAATATCACCACCTGTTGCCGTACCTGCACCTGTATTCTTGGCCGCATTCAATAAAATAGCCGTTGAACTGGCATTCGTTGTAATAATAGTACCGTTTAGTGTCAGATCATTGGTCAGTGTGGCGATATCAATAGCTCCAGTTGCATTGACACCTGAAAGAGTAAGTGCATTTTTATCAATCAAAGAAACTGCACCTGCATGCATTACTTGCACAGTCGAAAAGTCATTCGATGTGTTATTGAGGGATACATTCCCACTTCCGGCATCAAACGTCAACAGTCCTGCAGTTGACGTTACTGTGCCATTTGCTGTAATATCCTTGTTAGTAGTTTGCAAAATAGTGCCTGAAGCATTGTCAAACGTCGTAGGCCCACTATAGTTCTGTGAACCTTGAGTAGCAACAAAACCACCTTTTATGGTCAAGGCCGTCCCTGCTGATCCTGTAACTGATTCTAAAGACGTTACAGCTCCTGCCGTTCCGTCAAAAATGACACCCCCATTGCCAGAAACAATAAGAGCCCCAGGTCCATAAACTCCTTCTCCTGTGTTACTCAATGTAAGCGTTGCCCCACCAGCAGATGTAATTGTTGCGGCAGTCTGAAGCTCAATCGCACCATTAAAAGAATAATTGCCGGTGTTGACAAGTAAGGCCCCACCACCATTAACCCCATTCCCGTTAAGCTGTAAAAACTCCTGATTTGTAATATTACTTCCGATCTCCAGTGTAGCACCAGACTCAACTCGAGTGCCATTTGATGTTGTTCCTAATGCATTGAGACTACTTACTTTGAGAGTTCCTGAATGAATGTCGGTCAAACCTGTGTAAGAATTGTTGCCTGAAAGTACCAACGTGCCAGCACCATATTTGTCCAGAGTAGTTCTGCTGGTGATATTCCCGGAATAAATCCCGCTGACATTACCCCCAACAGTGAAGGACGTAGCTCCGTTACCATTGCCTGTAAGGTTTCCGGTACCACTGATATTACCAGTTCCACTGGTTAAATTGAGATTAAGCGTACCCGTAGTATTGCCGATGTCAGCCCCAATATTGATGCTACCGGCCGCAACAAGATTTAGTGTGGCATCCGATGACCCTGATGTTTTGTTGATAGATGCCGTTACATTAATATCGCCTGGCACTGAAGAATCACCACCAGTAGTAGTGATTGTAACAATCAAATTTGAATTAAGTTTACCAGAAATATCAGTATTAAAAATATGCGAACCGGTAGCGCTCGGTGTCCATGTATAGGGAGTACCAGCAGAAAAGCTTCCTCCACTACTTGGAGAAACATTATCAATAGTGACATTATACGGATCAAACAACCACAAACCACCCTGTCCAAGTGTCGCAGAGGCACCACCCTGTGAGCCTGCCACATCCAGCCAATGCCCGGATGTCTCAATCCGTCCGCCATCACCACCATTCAGCCCACCCATGGCCTCAAACGTCCCGTAAGCGCGGGTAACAGAAAGTGGATTATTCACGTCCGACCAGGCCACAACAGTGCCACCATTACCAGTATCGGTAGCGTTGGCTTCAAGCAGTGCACCCGATTCAACGATAGTCCCTGTCGCCTGGTGAATGGAGGTGTCCTTCCCCTGCCAGTTACCGCCAACCAGCACTTCCCCCCCGCCTGTTACGCCAGAGGCCGTCAGATGCGCTCCATCTTTAACCCAAACACGGTCACCCGTTGCAACAACCTGACCACCCTTGCCGTCAGTCGAAGAGGCATCCAGCGTACCCGAGACCGTCGTCATGCCGCCAACAGCATCAAGAATAATGCGACCCTCTTTCTGCTCCATGCTGCGGGCCTGTACAATACCACTGTTGTTTACCGCCGATTGAGTCAGCACATCGGCAGCCCTGGCGGTCATCACAACCAGCCCGCCATCCGCCTTGACAAGACCTTTGTTTTCCACCAGCGCATCGACAGCGCCTTCATCAACAGTAAACGTGATCAGTCCGTCTCCCTTGAGATCAAGCGAGACCTGATTCCCCGCGCCAAGGGCAACACTGCCGCCATTGGCCGCTGCTATGGCACCCTCGTTGATGACTTTCGGACCAATCAGCGCTACCACGCCTCCCGGAAATGTGTTGATACTTCCCTGGTTAAGAATTTCGCCTGCATTCCCGGAATTAGACAACTTGTATCTGGCAGCAAGAAAGTCGCTGTCGCGCATGTCGAGCGACGAGGCTACAAGACCACCGACATCAACACGCGCATTTTTTCCAAAAATAATGCCAGCTTGATTAAGCAAGAATACCTTGCCGTTAGCCGAAAGAGAACCCAGAATCTGAGTGGGATTCTGGTCAGCAATATGGTTAAGCGCGGTTGCCGAGACGTTAGGCTGTATAAATTGAACACTTGCATCAGTGCCAATATTGAAACTGCTCCAGTTGGCAATCATCTGCTGGCTCGACTGGTTTACCGTCATCCGGGTTCCACTGGAACCAATACTTCCGGCACCAGCAGTTATCTGCCCGCCAGCAGGTAATGCGCCAGGATCAATGGCGTATGCTGGTGCTCCTGCCGCAAGCATCGAAGAGAGAACAGCAATGCTCAAGAGCGAAGATTTGGGAACCCCTCCATTCGACTTGACTTTTTCCGAAACAACAACCCATTTCTCTTTGGCGGTTGACCAGATGACGTTGAATATCCTGTTCATATTTTTTCTCGGCAAATAGTTGTGAAGAATTCAGCGATGATGCCAAAAACACCTCTTGTAAACATCATGCAATTATGCAATTAAAAATACATCAACCCCTGCAGCCAGAAACGGCTCTTGTCGTCCTGTCCATCTGAATTTGATCCGCTTGTGCTCCGACCCGGGTTCTCTCCGATCACATGAGCCCAACTGCCCTGAAAGATAAACTTCCTTGAGACATCATAGCGAATCCCTATACCTGCACCCTGAAGCCAGTAATCATTACGATTGGTCGCAGTAATAACATCTCCAGGATACCGTTCCTTGTTGAGTGTAATGTGACCGGCATCATAAAAAATGCCTGCCTGCAAATCGCCCCAGTTAGCGGGAACCGGAATCTTATAGCTGAAATCTGTTTTTATAAGGACACCCTCATCACCGGAACCCTCACCCAAAGGATAAGCACGAACCGAGTTTGGTCCACCAAGGTAGAACTTCTCGCTGCTGTCAAGATTGCCCAGAGCTGCCTGGGAAGAGAGAGAAATATCAAATGTGACCCGCTCCAGCACACCCTGCAACCGCGAAAGCATGAGATTGAATCGGGTATAGCCGCCCTCTGCCCTGGTGAGTTTTATATCCTTGATGGATTCATGAAGATTACCTGTGGTGACACCAAGTTTCCACAGGGTATACCCGCTATGAAGGAAGGTATCCTGGAAATCGCCTCTGGCGCTGAACGTGACACGGTTGATCTCCCTGTGGCGAATGTCCTGATTGGAGGCTGTATCGGTAAGCGTCTTATAGTCATAATTGACTGATGTCGTGACATTTCGCTTGCGGCTGCGAATAACAGGATAGCTCAGACCAGCATCAACGGTGTAACTTTTGCCTTCGTAATCCAGGTCAGCAAACTCCTCGAGCAACTCATAATGCATACCCGTAAAGCTCAAATTCCCGGTCAAGCCTGGATTGGCGCATAGAGGAAAAATGTAGTCGACACCACCCTGAACCAACCCTTCAGAACGATTCAACGTCAGAGAGATCTCATCGCCATACCGAAAAGGATCATTAACTGAGAGAACCGTATTCCCTACCCAACTTCCTGTATAGCGATTGCCATAATTGTCGCCCCATACAACTCCGGTAAGCAACGATCCTTCCTTTACTTGATAGTCCAATTTGGAACTTCCAGCTTCACTGCCGGGAGCCAAACTGGCCTGAGCAGCTATGCCGGGAAGATCATTCATGAGAAGAACAGAACGTTCAATATCTTTTTCGTTAAGGGGATCACCTGGCCGACAAGATTTTTCGGCAATCCGGCGCAAAAGATTTTTACAGATTCGCATCGTTTTATCGCCGGTTATTAAAGGAGAACCAACACTTTTGCCCTGGCTAATATTGATTTCAATAACACCAGTGGTCACGTCCTGTGCAGGAAGATACACATAAGCCAGTAACCAGCCCTTGTCTTTCAGATAGAGCGTTACCTTGTCTGCTATTGCCTCCAAATCACCAAGAGAAAGACTCTTGCCAAGATATTCTGAAACCAGCGGCTGGAGTTCCTCGTCAGACACCAACCCCTTAAATCCAGAAAATTTGAACTCTTTGACCGATACCCGCACAACATCGCCAACCCTGGTATGTTGCTTTTTCTTCGATGGCTTTGACAACTCCTCTGCCTGCTGTGGCTGTGAATCGGAATTTGAACGCTCCTGCAATTGCGCTGGCCGGGGCCGCTGCTGAAGAAGAATGCTGCCTGCGTCAGGTCTGGTTTCGGCCTCCAGGCATACACCCCAACACACACTACCCAATACAACAAATGTTATAATCCTTGGAAACATGCCGCTTTTCTCCCGTTCAAGTTAATTCTTCCTGTTACGCCACTATCTTTTGCTATCAGTGCATCTTCTATACACTGATTGACGGTAAATATACTTCTCTCCACTTTCTTAATCAATATATAGTGACGAATAAATTATTTTTTTGCAGCAAAGTCCTTCCAAAAAATAACATCCTTTTGCACTTGCCTGAAAAACGCATCGTTCAAGTCAAAAAAAGTAAGTGATACGAACCTGAATATACCGCTCCGGCAATCCAGACAAACACTTCAGTTACTTCGCTTCCCGCCCCGAGCACATCACCAGTAACACCCCCTATTTTCCGGTAACTCAACACTCCAGTCAATAATCCTGCAGCAAGTGCGGCTGGTATCACCGCCAAAAGCGCAGAGTAATGGTCATGAAAAAGAAGGAGAAGAAAAAAGAGCGTCAAGACAGAAGTAACCACGACGTGGAAGCGACCGGCCCCGTCTACGAAAGAATGCGCAGTGCCGCCTTCGCTGCGGGCGTAAGGCAGAGATGAGGCAAGAAGAACCTGCACCAAACGCGCAAGCAGCACACCTGCAACAATGAGCTTAAAAGCACTGAACTCAAGAAGCTTCAGCACAGCAATCCATTTGAGCAGCATCATGCAGGAAAGTGCGATAGCTCCAAAAGAGCCAACATTCGGATCCTTCATAATCCGCAGCACTGCCTCCTTCGTGCTGCCTCCCCAGAATCCATCAGCCATATCGGCAAGACCATCGGCATGCATTCCCCTGGTCAAGGCAAGACCACCAAGAACCACAAATGCTGCCGAAAGCTCTTTCCATGCTAAAAGATGACCAAACGCAGCCTGCAGGAGACCAAGCAAAAGACCAACCACCGGAAACCAGAATAACGAGTTACTGAAGGTCTCAGTATCCTTGCCTGGAACAGGAAGCACCGTGAGAGTTCTCAATGCTGTGACGAGGCTTCTCAGCATCTCTTACTCTCCGTTTTTTGCACTGACTCTTGCGGCGCTGAACGTCGCCATTTCATTATAGATTTTCAATGAGCCCTCAATAACCTGCATGGCAAGAGCTGCGCCCGTCCCCTCCCCCAAGCGAAGATCAAGATCAAGAATTGGCCGGGCACCAAGCTTCTGCATGACCGTGCGGTGTCCCCGTTCGTTGGAAAGATGGCTGAAAAAGAGATAATCATCCACAGCAGGACAGAGCTTGATGGCCGCCACTGCTCCAGAGGAGGAGATAAAGCCATCAACAACAACAGGAATCCTGCACGCGGCTGCGCCAAGAATAAACCCGGTTATGGCGGCAATTTCATAACCACCAAGGGCAGCAAGCGTACCAAAAGTCGTCGTGCAACGAGAAGCATTGACCTCGACAGCCCTCTTGATCACCGATATTTTATGTTGCAGACGCTCATCATCAATACCAGTACCCCTTCCGGTAATGCTCTCAACCGGAACATCAAGCAGCGCTGAATAAAGCGCAGTTGCCGGAGTGGTGTTGGCAATTCCCATCTCGCCTGTTCCAAGCAGATAGTAGCCAGCATCATGAGCTTCAGCAGCGAGTTCTGCCCCATAAAGCAAGGCCTTCAGGGCATCTTCCTCACTCATCGCGGGACCTGTCGTCATATTGGCGCTTCCCGGCTGCACCTTTCTATTGACAAGTCCGGGCAGATCAGGAAAATCATGATTTACGCCCATATCCACAACATCAAGATCAGCACCAACATGACGAGCCAGCACATTAATAGCAGCTCCTCCGCTGAGCATGTTGTAAACCATCTGAGGTGTCACCTCTGCCGGAAATGCCGACACCCCTTCAGCAGCAACCCCGTGGTCCGCAGCAAAACAGCATATTTTCATTTTGGAAAGCACAGGATTCAACGATCCCGTCGCCAGAACATATTTCATGGCTATCTCTTCAAGCCGCCCCAAACTCCCCCGAGGCTTGGTAAGATCATCAAGATGAGCCTGAGCCGCCCCGACAAGCGAGTGATCAGCAGGCTGAACACGATTCAAAAGCTGTTGCAGCTCGTTATACATAACTTTTCTATTATCAATAAATTATCGACTAATCAATTCTACAATCAAGAACCGGTTCTTCCTGCATAGCTTCCAACAATTCAGGAAGATCAAGAAAAACAGTAATGCTTTTTCGAAAAATAATATAACGATCAGAAGGGAAATACTGCTACAACTATTCAAAGCATGACTCATCATACCGTTTACAACCATGTCGTGTTCAGCATCAATAATTTGACCGAACACCACGAGTTGATCAATTATTTCCCATATTGTATTCTTTTACTTTATTTTGCTATATCTTCAATCAAGGAATGCGTGCCTGTTCCTCTGAACGGTACGACCTTATCGTCATTTTCAGAAAAAATTAGCGCAAACAAGGATATGGAACAGACAAAAAAAAAATCGAAACACCCCATAACCGGTGACATCCCTGATAATTATTACCGCTTCCATCTTCCACATCTTCATCTTGGCTCTGTTTTTGGAGACGATTGGTTCTCATTGAAAGCAGAGGCTTTCGCCCGTTTTTTTGGAACACCAGTTTTTCTTATTGGGCAAACCGCCATCGTGGCTATCTGGATTTTACTGAACGCTCTTGGATTTACGAAGTTTGATGTCTACCCGTTTATTTTGCTCAATCTCGCATTCAGCCTGCAAGCCGCCTATGCTGCCCCGCTTATTTTGCTGGCGCAGACACGACAAGCCGACCGCGACAAGGCGCACGCCGATGCCGACGCACAACATCGGGAAGCTCTCGCCATAGCAAGCGAAGATCGGCAAAAATTGGCCTCACAACAGGCCGATCAGCTCATGGATCTGCTTCAACAAAATACGGAAATGACCAAACTCATAAAGGAGCTCAGCCAACATATTGACGTTTTAACTCAGGATATGCACAACAAAAGAGGCGCGTAGACAATCATCCGTCCGTGCCTCAGAACATGGAGTGTTCTCCGAGTTCCTGTCCTGATAACCCCTCCTTGAGGACACGTTTGTAAAAATCCCTCAAGGTATCGTTGCCGTAGGATGGTGTCATATCGGCATCATACTTCCCCGTTTGTGGATTAAGCACAAGCATGGACTCCGAGCAATAATACTTGCCAATACGGGCGAACTCAGCCTTGTCTTCCAGTTTCGGAAAAATCTTTGCAAACAAACTCAACACAGGAATGATCACATCGAACATCCTGATTGGCATTTTTTTGAACTTCGGCGGACGGCCGAGAAGCTCAAACAGCATCTCACCCTGTTCGACAGGAGTAATCGGCTTGCCCGGCCCTCCTATCGGCAGGATTTTGTTCTGCATGGCAGGATCTTCAAGGCAGTTGACCATATAACGCGCCAGATCCGACTCACTTATCGGCTTGCATGCAGTCAGTCTGCCATCACCAAACATAACATAAGGCTTCCCGTTTTTCACCGACTCAACCTGGCCAGCGATAGACTTGAAAAAAGCCGTCGGGCGCACAATCGACCAGGTCAACCCCGACGACTTCAGCTCATCCTCAAATTTCAGCTTTGCTCTCTGAAACTCCAGTAGCGGCTTTTGAACACAGATCGCGGAGAGCAAAACAAAATGCGTTGCTCCAGCGGCCTTGCCTGCGTCGAGCGCGTTGCGTGTGGCCTGATAGTCAATATTCCAGGAATCTTTCACTCCCCCATTACGTGAGGTAAGGCAAGAAACCACCACATCGAAATGCTCTCCCCTGACACCATTTTTCATCAGCGAATCCATACGACTCACATCGCCGAAACGCACCCCGGAACCCTTCAATTGGGCACGAACCTCATCAGATGTCGTTGTCGAGCCAATACCCGAACGTTCACGAACAAAACTGATCACATCATATCCTCTGGCAACCAACTCACGGACAACAAACTTGCCGATATATCCAGTAGCCCCGACAACAAAAATACGTTTCTTCACTGAAGAGATAGTTACAGTTTCAATACAGACAGTCTTCATCCCCTTTCAACTGGAGATCAACACCTCGATAAGATAGAGCAAAAAAGGAGCCGCAGAAAATACAGGACTTTTCAGAAAGAACCAACGAAGGAAAAATTGATGCAAAGACTCAAAGAGTGAAGCTTGGAATTTAGAATTAAATCTTACATTGACCGCGACAACGTTATGGCGTTACAGGAAAACTGACACGGAACAACGGTGATTGTTGCCTGCGTTTCCTGAAGCGATACCATGAGTTGTCCTGCAAAACAACATAAAACTGTTATGTCCAGAAATCCTTACATCCTTGATGACCAAGAGCCAACTCTGTGTGAATCTGTTTTTGTATTTATGGACATTCTTGGCTACTCCGATCTGATGCTGCAATCACAGAGAGTCAATCAGGAACAGCCCGCGCTTCGCGACCTTCACCGAGCATTGTTAGCAAGCCGCCGATGTCTTGAGTCTCAGACGTTATTTTCCATTAGCAGAAAAGATTTTTATGCGCTCAAATCCTTCACCGACAACATAGTTATTGGCTGGCCGGTACACTCAGATGCACAGGCCGAGTTCGGTATAGCCTTTCCGCGTCTTGCTGAATTTCAATTCAACATGGCTATTCGAGGTTACTTTCTCCGAGGCGCCATATCCGTGGCTCCTGCATACGTCGATGAGGTTGTCGTTTTTGGTGATGCACTGGCTCAGGCCTACAGAGGGGAGAGCATTCTTGCACGAGACCCTCGAATCATTTTCACCGATTCAGCCGTCCGTGCAGTTGAACGGCACCTGAAATACTATTCCCATGCGGCAAACGCACCCCACGTACGAGATATTCTCAAAGATGCAGACGGCCAGTGGTTTTTAAACTATCTGGAATCAGTACTTATAGCAGAAGATAAACTTGGGCCGCTCTATAACGAATTTATGCAGCACAAGATTGCTGTTGAAAAAAAACTATCTGAACACACCTCCAATCCCGAAATCTGGGCAAAATACGCCTGGGTTGCCGGTTACCATAACTACTTCTGCGACCTGCACACCAACCACTTTGATGACGAACATCGTGTCAATATAGAACTCTTCAAGTCAACCCCATCGCTCATCACAGGAGAAGATGACATTACAAGAGTATCAGGATTATAGGGCACAGAAGCTTGCTTTCTCTTTCTTGTCTCATCAACGAAATAAGGTGTAATGATTCAATGAAGTGTCAGGCCTGGATTGTTTGATCACAGCAACAGTATTTCTTCGATCAATTATGTTATATTTGATTGAGTTCTCATAATCTTGGAGGACGGATTATTTTTCAGCAGCCACTCGAATGGAGGTGTACTGAAAAAAATTTTCAACGACAACTTTTCTTTTCACTTAAACAACACATACAACCATGGCAAACGAAAACAGCGGTGTCTTTTCCGACCTCTTTAATGCGTTCGGCACTCTGGCACAAAATCTGGCTGACACCTTGGGTAACGGTGTCACTTCGGCGACTTCGATCGTCCAGACATGCCTCAATCTCTGTGCAACAATTGTTACCACAACAGCAAACACAGCCATTCAGCTCATTCAGGGGGTTTCAACTGCTGTTACAACAGCTATAACCCCGAAAAAGTAATCACACACGCCCTCATTGTTCAAAGCCTCTTGCCCAATTCAGCGCAAGAGGCTTTGATATTTAGGCTGCATCCTCATCCAGCCCGGCTTTTGCGCTCAATACTGTCATAACTATTCCGCCGATAGAAAGTCCAGCTCCGATAACGACGAGCAGGAGTTTTTTGTCACGGACTGCCTGGTAACGTGTAGAGAGAATAGAGGCCGCTACGCAGTTGCCAAGCCATTCGAGAGTGTGCAATCAAGCTTTTTTCTCTATCAATGGGTTAAAGACTCATGGAGTGAAATTATTGAACTCTGAAACTGAAAAGAAACAAGTAACGGCCAATAACATGGCACGCAGCCCTTTTGCCTTGAACAGAAAATGTCGAACCCATCGTAACTTGTTAACTTAATGGCAGTTTACACATTACGCCACCCAACTGCCATTAACATCGCCCTTGACTATCCCGATGAGGTGCAAATCCTGGTCAACACCCAGCAACACCGGTATCGGATTCTCCGGCAAGACCACATGGGTTCGTGACATTGCCTCACTGCCAACACTCTCAGGCACAAACAGCCACTCCTTTGCTGGAGCTGTATCCAGCTTGACTGCCATCTTCAGGATATTGAGGGCATCTGCAGCCTTGACCTGTCCGTCCTTGTTGACATCTGCCGCGAGGTATTGGTATGGTGAAACGGGGCTTCCATCACCGTTGGGATTCATACCCACAGCTATCTTCAGCGCCGCAAGAGCATCATTAGCTTTGACCGCATTACTCTCTGCAGTACCCGACACTTTGACGCTGGTCAAGGCATACGTACCTTCGGGCATATCAAGATGCCGATAGAGACCATCAGCGCCAGTTATCATGCTGTCCGAAGCGATACCGATACTGGAAACAGTGTCATCTCCCAACCAACCCGCATTCAAGAACAGATCAAAACGATCGGGATTCGTTGGCTGTGTCAGTGTCAAAGTACCGAGCATTACAGATTGGACTGGCAACGCTGTAGTTCCCATACCACCAAGAATGAATTGACCTGGTTTTTCGGTATTGATGACCGATATCCAGCCAGATGGCAAGCCGGTTGCGTCTTGCCAGGTCGCAACTGAGCCCGGCGAAAAGGTAAAGGCCAGTTGCAAACTGTTAATACTTTTTCCTGGGGTTTCCCATATTTCAATGGTTCTGCTGCCATCCGTGGCAACCTGTATATTCTTGAATTCGATTAATTGAGTTCTTAATTCGAGAGTATGAGCGAATCCAATATCTGAGTTGAAGGTGCTGCTTTCTACATCGGGAATAGGGAGTCCGGTTTTCCAGAAGGTCACTCCACCATTCAGATTATGCAATTCAGGAGACACACCTTCCGTCATGAAATCATACATCATCGTCCCGGCAAACGTATTGCCAGCCAGGTCTTTGATGCTTCCTTCGTTCAAGGTGACGAAATAGTGCATACCGCTCGCCAGGTTTGCTGCAGGATTAATCGTCAGTGTATTGCCTGATATTGTAAGGTTCGGGCTTGTTGCAGCATCAAAACTTTCCACCACAGTCCCCGTTGCCGAGCCGCTATGAATTTCGATTAACCCTGAGCCTTTCTGAACCGATTCACTGAAGGTTAGCGTAATATCGCTGCTGACCGCAACACCGGTGGCTGCATCTGCCGGGCTGAAGGTGGTGACCGTCGGGGCAGTAGCATCGCCAAACTCAACAACAAGATCACTCTGCACATAAATATCTACCGTTGCATCAGCAGAGGTAATATAATGCGCATAAGCAACACCACCAATAGTCTTGGTTTCACTGCTCGTGAATGTTGCCCCACTGGAAGAGAATGTTACAATGTCGCCGCTGTCGCCAACAATAGAGAGGTCATGATCGGCATCCGTCGCCTTCACAATAGCATCTGCACTTGAGATGGCAAGCGTATTATGCTTTGCGTCAGTCAAATCAATGATCTCGAAATTCCTCACCTTGTCTGACTGTGCATCAAGATCAACAACAGCATTACCGCTCAAAACAAGGCGGTCAGTGCCGCTGCCACCATCAAACAGAACAACCCCGGTAACATCGGCTCCAGCCTGAAGCGTCATGCTATCGTCACCAGCACCGAGATTGACATAGCCGACAAGTTTGCCTGTTCCGGTAACAGTTACCTGATCTGATACTTCTGCCGAATCAGTTCCATTCGTCGTCGAAAGAATAGAATAGGCCGCATCATTCATATCTGTTGTACCACCTGATACCGTACCGCTGATGTTCAGGTTCATCGCACCACCTGCCACAATACCGGCCGCAATGTTTCTCCCCACCGCGCTTACTATGCCGGAAATCGTGAGCATTTCCGTTGCTGTACCACCATGCAACTCTCCGTTAGCCCACAATCCAAAGGCTAAATTGTCTTCTGACGTTGCAGAAATATCGCCGGACAAAGCGCCGATCATCATTGCTTGAGAGCTTTTCAAACCATAAGCCTCACTCTGTGCATGTACCGTCACTTTCCCTGACAGATCACCGCCAATAATCAAGTCGCCAGAACGGCTCTCAAGTCCCTCCGCATCACTTCTCGATGCATCAACAGCAATGTCTCCCGACAGTGAGTCAGTAATCGTTATTGATTGAGCTTTTATGCCATTAGCCAAGTTAACACCATCAACGGTAATCGTGCCGGACAAAGCACCCAGCCTCACCGATCCGCTACCAGAACCGATACCACCTGCTTCGGTCGCCGTTGTTCGGAGGGTACCCGCCATATCGCCATTGATCACCAGATCATTCATCGCACCTATAGCAACACCATCATCAGGTGATTCCTCAGTTACTGTAACGGTAATGACAGCAGTATCGGTCACTCCACGGCCAATAGTCAGATTCTGTATTGCAAAAACACCGAAAGCAAAACCGTATGCGGAGGTGACTGTCACTTGTCCAGAGAAATCGTTGGTGATAGTGAAATTACCGGCATCAGCGCTTAGAACAGGGAGCTGCTGATCTATAGTTGCTATATATTCAACCCCCGCACCAAGACCGACAACAATGGTTTCGCCGGTTACAATAATATCTCCGGAATAACTTTCAAGTTGTGCACTACCTTGCCACGCCCCCACACCATAAACCACACCAGAATCAGATGCCACGGTAACATGTCCAGCCATCTCATTCAGCACAAGAGTACCATAACTGCCAAGCCCGGATGATTTATGGCTATCAGTAACCGTAACCGTCAGATCTTCCGGTATGGCAACAGCAACATTGCTCTCTGCAACAAAAACCACTGCGGGGATATCGTCAATAACAGGAGCATTTTCAAGCTTCACTTCAACGGCATTGCCATTCATCACAAAGGAGACATGCCTGGTTATGACCGGCAACGGGTTATCGGGATCAACAACAATGGTTCCGCTTGTGGCAAATTGTATGGTGTTGGAGTCATTCCCTCCAGAAGCATTGAGGTATTCGATAGCCGCACGGAGCGAGCCTGTGCCACTGTCTGCAGTAGTGGTCACAATGCAATTGGGGCGCGCGCCAAAGCTTGCATCAAGACTGCCGTCGGTGTTGTAGCGAGCAATGGCGAAGTCTCCATTGCTCCCCCCTGACAACACGATCTTGCCGTCAGACTGAAGAGCAACACTGAACGCATAGTCCGTACCACCAAAGTCGGTCGTCACCTTGCCGCCAACACCAAAAGTATCATCAAGAGTACCATCAGCATTGTACCGCAAGAGTGCAAAATCGAGAGCTGTCCCATTATCAAAAAGAACCGAACCTTCATGGTCTAGTCCATCCTGGCTCGCATACGCATACCCCGAAACAAGAATTTTACCATCACTCTGCACAGCCATGCCAAATCCAAAGTCACCTCCACCAATGTCAGCAGTAACTTTGCCATCACCAGAGAATGTTGTATCAAGACTTCCATTACTATTGTACCGAGCAAGAGCAACATCACCATTGCTTGCGCCCACTAAAAGAATCTTGCCGTCGGACTGTATCGTTGTCTTGAAAGAAACGTCACTACCACCAAAGTCCGTCGTTACCTTCCCTCCAATGCCAAAACGGGCATCAAGACTCCCATCAGGATTGTAACGTACAAGCGCAAAGTCTTCAACAGGAGAGTATCCTGAAAATCCTGCAAAAAGAATCTTGCCATCAGTCTGCACAGCCAAACTGTAGCCGTGGGCTTCAACACCGATACCTGTAATTACCTTGCCTCCTGTTCCAAAGCTTGTGTCGAGGCTACCATCGTTGTTGCAGCGAACCAAAGCAAAGGCATTTGCAATATTGCCAGAATGAAAACAGATAGATCCTCCAATGAGCATCTTGCCGTCGGGCTGCACTGTTACGTTAGAAGCAACAGCATTCGAACAAGCATCAAAATAAATCGTTGCTTTGCCGTCCTCAGAGAAACTCGTATCGAGACTGCCATCAATATTATAACGGACAAGACCAAAATCAGCTTGCTGATTACCGTAATTATCGTCTCCAGCTACAAGGATTTTGCCATCAGATTGTACTGCTACACTGAAGCCCAAATCATTACCACAAAGATCCGTAGTTACCTTTCCATCTGTGTCAAAAGTGGTATCAAGACTCCCATTCAGGTTGTAACGAGCCACAGCAAAGTCGCCATTGCCCATTCCGGCAACAAGAATCTTGCCGTCAGATTGTATGGCCATACCAAAGCCATAGTCACTACCATCGAAGTCAGTAATTATCCTGCCATCGCTGGTAGTAAAATCATAACTTGCTGTGCCAGCATACCTGTTGCCAGCCAAATCCTTAACGCTGCCATCGCTGAAGGTGACGAAGTAATGGGTCGCACTTGTAAGATCAGCGGCCGGGTTGATGGCAAGTGTATTGCCAGTTATCGTGATATTTGTGCTTGTCGCCACATCATACGAGGCAACTATCGTACCCGTAGCTGAACCGTTATGGATTTCAATTGTACCGTTGCCAAACTGGATTGCTTCACTGAATGTCAAGACAATATCACGGTCAACTGTAACACCCAAGACCCCATCAATGGGGCTGAAGGCTGTAACGGTTGGAACTGTAGTATCGGGAGCAAACTGAACCGTAGTATGACTCATGTCGGTCATTGCTCCACCCGACCCTTGGGTGCCAGTATTTCCATCAGAGAAAATCCAGTCAACCTGCACTGAAGAAGCAGGTGATTGCGACAAATTGCTATAGGCAATCTGCTGTAAAACTTCATTAACAAGCAGTTGCGTAGCATTGGCATTAAACGCAACGTCCAGTACGCCTCCCGCATTCGTGATAATGGTACCAACGACGATACTGTCGATCACCAAATCACTACCCTGGGTAAGATTGCCAAGAGTACCGGTATTCGAAAACTGGTCTTCAACAACAGCACCATCATGGCGCATAAATTTGAGCGTTGCGCCAGCAAAATTTCCAATAATGGCAAGCTCAGTATCATCAATCTGTATCAAACTGTCGAGGACAACCGGAGCACCATTAACCATATACGTTGGCACTGGATTGAAAATTCCACCAAATGTGGCATCAAGCGAGCCATCCGTATTGATTCGTGCGACTGCAAAGTCACCATTGCCATCAATATCGCTTGTTCCGGCAACAAGAATCTTGCCATTACCATCTATGCTAATGCTATAGCAAGTATCTGAAGAGCCACCAAAATCCATGGTGAATCTGCCATCTCCACTAAAGGAAGCATCAAGAGTGCCGTCGGTATTGTAGCGGGCAAGCGCAAAGTCAGATTTGCCTCCAGCTTTGGTGCTGCTGCCTGCAACAAGGATTTTGCCATCACTTTGCAAAAGGACACTGGAACCAGAAGCTGTGGTAGCCCCAAAGTCTGTGGTCAGCCTGCCATCTCCATGAAAACTGGTATCGAGAGAGCCATCGGCGTTGTAGCGTACAAGTGCAAAATTGCTGTTAAGCATTGCAACACCATCCATAATCGCAATACTGGAACCGGCCACAATAATCTTGCCATCGCTTTGCACCACTACACTTTGCCCAGACTCAGTGCCCCCAAAATCCGTCGTGAGCTTTCCATCTCCGTGAAAGGCGGTGTCGAGGCTGCCATCCACATTGTATCGTGCAAGTGCAAAGTCAGCATTGCCTCCGGGCAAGGTACTGGTTCCCGCCACCAAGATCTTGCCATCGCTCTGCACCGTAACGCTCATTCCTGATTCAGTACCACCAAAGTCAGTGGTAAACTTTCCGCCCCCTTGAAATGTGGGATCAGGAGTGCCATTGCTGTTATAGCGAGCAAGAGCAAAATCGTTGCCGCTGGTTCCAGCCAAAAGGATCTTCCCGTCGGACAACACCTTGATGCTGTTAGCAATGTCGTAGGTGCTTGAAAAGTCCGTTATTACTTTGCCATTAGAGGCAAAGGTGGAATCAAAAGTGCCATCACCATTATAACAAGCAAGAACAAAATCGGTGGTGCCATTAGCAACAGTGGTGCTTCCAGCAAGAAGGAACTTGCCGTCAGACAGTTCCACCACACTCCGACCATATTCATTGCCGCCAAAATCTGTAGTACGCTTTCCACCATTACCAAAGGTGGTGTCAAGAATAACACTCGTACCATCAGTAGTGTAACGCGCAAGAGCAAGATTATAATTGATTCCTCCATTGACAGCAACAGCGCTTGTTCCTGCCACAAGAATTTTGCCATCCCCCTGCACGATGACGCTTCGACCTGTATCCTCTCCGCCAAAGTCGGTGGTAATTGTCCCTGCACGATTTTCTGAAAACGCTGGCGCAGTATTGACCGATAACCCAAAGGTGGTGTCGAGAGTGCCGTCAGCATTGAAACGAACAACGCCAAAGTCGCCATTGCTTTGACCCGAGACAAGAATTTTACCATCGGCTTGCAATGTGGATCCAGAGACACCACTGCCATTCAATAAATCGCTACCAATATTTGCAATAACTTTGCCATTATCGAAAAATGTTGGATCCAGAGTTCCATCCCCATTAAACCGCAAAAACATCACATCAGTGTTACGAACACCCGATACAAGAATCTTCCCGTCAGGCTGTACAACTAAGCTATAAGGTTGTACAGGATACCCTAAATTCACGATAACCTTGCCATCGCCAGAAAACGATTTATCAAGAGTGCCATCACTGTTGTAGCGCAAAAGAACAAAATTACCGTCACTTTGTCCAGCCACAAAAATCTTGCCATCGGACTGCACAGCCAACCCACCACCAATATTACCAGTACCTAACTGTTCATTACCTCCAAAGTCAGTGATAACTATTCCATTACCATTGAAGCTGATATCAAGACTACCATTAACATTATAACGTGCAAGAACAATGTCATTGTTAACACCATTTGAGCTTGTCCCGGCAACAAGAATTTTACCATCGGACTGCTGAACCACATGTTGCGCTATATCTGAGCCATAAATCGGGGTAATAACAACACCATCAGTATCAAAGCTTGTATCAAGACTACCATCACTGTTATATCGAAGCACGACAAAAGAGTTACTATCATAATCCTGAGTATAGACCACCCCAACAACGACTATCTTTCCATCCTTCTGCACTATTCCACTACCAAAATAGAGACCCGACATACCATCCAAAATTGTGATCACTTTGCCATCACCATCAAAACTCATGTCAAGAGTGCCATCAGCATTGTAACGAGCCAGAATACCCTTGCCATCATTACCCCAGTTAATGACACTTTCCCCCACAACAAGAATCTTTCCATCGTTCAACGCAGACACCCATATCGACATATCACCATACCCAAAATCCGTGGCGATTCTACCATCACCACCACCAAAAGAAGTGTCAAGACTACCGTCGGCATTGTACCGTACAAGTGCAACATCGCTACCATCAATACTGGCATTCATGGAGGCTCCTGCCACAAGAATTTTACCATCAGCTTGCGTGGTTACAGTAGTCGCAAAATCATAACCACCTCCAAAATCAGTGGCTACCTTGCCGAAGCCAATTTGCGGATTGGGGGATGGCAGGGTATTGGAACCAGAATTTGTATTAAAGTGATACTCGGTGTCATTAGAGCAGCCGTTGCCTGCCAAATCATTTATCGAACCAGCAGCAAATGTTACACTATACTCTCTGTCGGCAGCAAAAACTGTTGTCGGGCTAATGGTAATTGTACTGCCAGAAATCGTCAGGTTGGGGCTGGTCGCCACGTTATAGTCTGCCCTGTAACCACCATCACCACGAAGGTAAACATACCCGGTTCCCTTCTGGATTGGCTCACTGAAGGTAACACTGATACTGCTGCTGGTTGGCAAGATTCCCGGAGGATTGAACACAGCAATCGTTGGAGGTGTGGCATCAATACTGCCCGGATAAGCCAACGAGACGATCTTGTCGGCGAACACCAACTGCTCAACACTTGTCAGTTTGAGCGTTACCATAATATCCGACATGATGGTGCCCGATATCACATACTGCCCGAAAGCATCGGGAACAGCAGGAATTGTAAAATTTGTACTCAGGAAATAACCGAGATACGGATACGAGTTATTCACGCTCAATGTGAGCATATCGGTACCGGAAAGCCCGTCAAAAACATAGGTGTTTCCATTGACAGGAAGTCTGCTGAGCCCGCTTATGGTAAAGAGATCAGCAAAATCATTCCCGGTTGTGCCTGTTTTTGTGTAGGTAGCCATAATTTCAATACGTTAAACCATTACCGTTTTGCCTTGTGCACAACAGCAGAGTTAAAGCCCTGCCGCAGCAAGTAAAAGAGAAAAATGATTGTGGAGAGAAAAAAAGAATGAGAAAATCCTTGCTTCGAGCAAGAGCAAAGTACCACTCGCCAGGGAGACGGCAATCATGGGGATACTGTCAGTCCAGGGCATATTGCAGAGTGGTTATATCAGTAAAAGAATAAACTGTAGAACGACCTTATTACCCAACAACAATAACTCTGAAATGTAAGAATTTTGTGCTCAGTGCAGAAAGAAAAAACTGTGTTATTGAGCAAGAAAATACAGAAACCGGATGCGTGAGAAAAATCACCAGAGAGCTACACAGCAACCTCAAGCTTGCCAAAGGTGATAAGGTGGACGCATCACTGAACAGGCTCGAGGTGTTTACGAGGGATTATGCGATATGAGGTTAGAGCCTCCTTTCGTCAATACCAACCATGGCGTAACCGTGCTCAAGGGCTCAGCAACGCCGCATCTATCCCGGAAATTGCAACTGCTTCCCCAATGCTCATCCCATGCTCCACCAACCGTTTGGCAATTTCAAGTTTGCTTTTCTCAATTCCAATATCAATTCCTTTTTCAATTCCGATCTCAATTCCGATCTCAATCCCCTCCTCCTTGCCCTCCATACGACCAAGTCCATAGTTTGACTCTACCAGACTTGCCTCATAGCGCAGGTTATCCTGGTAACGGGCATAAGCCAACTGCTCTTCTTCAGGCAGACTCAGGAGGGAAAAAGACTCTTTTGCTTTCTGAATTCCTTTTGCCTTGAACTCATCCTTGATCTCTTCGTTTTTGAAAAAGTATATCCACTCGTCAAGCGATGTTGTTGCAAGACGGTTAAAGTTATTGATCCTGATCAGGTAGTATTCGGGGTAAATATTATATACTTGAATCTTGCCGTACAGCTTCTGTTGCCGGAGATCAAGCTCCAGTTTGTCATGGTCATGGATTCCAGTAAAGGTTGTGGTTCCATGATAGATGTAGTCTGTGCCATGGCCAAGCTCAAAGTAAAGGATGTTGACCGAGATAACCTTCACCAGGGTAGCATAAGCCTCGCTCTCTTTCTGATGCTCGGTGATGACTCGCGATGTGCCGTAAAGTATCCGTTGCAGGTAATCAAGTTCCCGATCAAACTGCACTTCGATAATGACAAGCTCGCCCTTGCTGTTTTTCACCTTGAGATCAACACGGTTGGATTTGTCGCGTTTACTCTCTTTGTTGCTTGCACTCTCCAGAATTTCAAGGATGCGAATGTCTTCGCCCAGCAGTTCGCTTAAAAAACCTTCAAGTATCTCAAAGTTCACTTTGCTGCGGAGCAAGCGTTTCATTGCCCAGTCAAAGGTGATCAGTTTTCGGGGTGATCGAGTGGTCATGGGATGACAGAGTCCAAGGTTCAAAGTTCAAAGTTACAAAGGAGAGAGGGGGGGATATTATAAACCCTCTCTTGCTACCTCAAAATACGTTTTTTTGTACTCCACACCAACTTTTTGCAGTTGTATGAGAACTTTGATCTCCAAGCGATTGACAAGTTACACAGAAAAAACGGGCAAACAGCGTGTATCATTGAGCCCGGCTGGCCAGAGCAGAAGGTGGGAATCAAGCAGCAGATTCATGATGCACTTCCAGTAAATAATGAGGCGAACTCGCTACTAATCAAGCCAAAAGGCAGGACAGGTCATGGGATAGTAAAAAACCTCTGGCATGGCGGGTATGGGTTATTGTTCCTGAATACGGGTAATGCGATTCTGAAAACAAGGCTTACCGCAACGTTTGCAATAATAAAATTTTCTTGTTGCCCGGGTACTTCTGTCTTTACTCAAACCTATACCGTCGACCGTTAGTGACAGGTTTATTTGACCGCACTAAAAACACTATTTGTTTCCTAATAAAGAAACATTTACTTTTGCATAAACTTTTACAATATGATTGAACAATTTCAGGTTCAGTTTTTAGAAGAAGCCGCTGAGTTTATAGACAGCCTTGACGAAAAGGCGAGAGATAAAGTCATCTACAACATTCAAAAAGCAAGACTTTCTAATGACAAGGAACTCTTCAAAAAACTAAAGGATGAAATCTGGGAATTCAGGACTTTGTTTAACAGAACTCACTACCGACTTTTTGCCTTTTGGGACAAAACTGGTCACACGGAAACTGTTGTAATCTCAACACACGGACTAATCAAAAAAACAGACAAAACTCCCGGTGGAGAATTAAAAAAAGCAGAGAGAATCAGAAAACTTTATTTTGAAAGGGAAAAACAATGAACGCTAAGCCATTAAAAAAAATTAGTTTAGATGAAATTACTGATAAATATATCGGCAAACTGGGAACTCCAGGGCGTGAAGCATTTGAAAACGAATTGCGGCTTGATTTGCTTGGAGAAGCAATCAAGCAAGCAAGAAAAGAACGCCATTTGACTCAAGAAGAACTTGGACAACTGGTTGGGGTTAAAAAAGCTCAAATATCCAGGTTAGAAAACAGTTTGACCGATGCAAGATTTGAAACAATAATCAAAGTATTCAAGGCTTTAAACGCGAAAGTTAATTTTAACGTTGAATTACTCAACCAAACTGTTAACCTTGCCTGACAGAAAGTAAACCTGGTGGTTAACAAAGGCTATAACAAATGGCGGGGAAGGGGTTTCTTGGCCATCTTGAGGATGCGAACCATTCCGACCATGGGTGAAGAATCTTTGGGTTCGGGAGTTATCGTCCGATATATTTGTAAGATATTCAACAGTATCGGCAGCAACAGTACATCGGCCTTCGAAAAAAGATGAAGAAATTCGAGTAGCGTCTCGCGGTGTTCAAGGGCTCAGCAACGCCGCATCTATCCCGGAAATTGCAACTGCTTCCCCAATGCTCATCCCATGCTCCACCAACCGTTTGGCAATTTCAAGTTTGCTTTTCTCAATCCCTATCCCAATTCCTTTCTCAATCCCTATATCGATTCCTATTTCAATCCCTTCCTCTTTGCCTTCGATCCGCCCCTCCTCCTTGCCTTCGATATGACCAAGTCCATAGTTTGACTCTACCAGACTTGCCTCATACCGCAGGTTGTCCTGATAACGGGCATAAGCCAATTGCTCCTCTTCAGGCAGACTCAGAAGCAAAAAAGACTCTTTTGCTTTTTGAATTCCTTTTGCCTTGAACTCATCCTTGATCTCTTCGTTTTTGAAAAAGTATATCCACTCGTCAAGCGATGTTGTTGCAAGACGGTTAAAGTTATTGATCCTGATCAGGTAGTATTCAGGGTAAATATTGTGTATCTGAATCTTGCCATACAGCTTCTGTTGCTGGATATTAAGTTGTAATTTGTCATTGTCATGGATACCTGTGAAGGTTGTGGTGCCATGATAGATATAGTCGGTTCCGTGGCCAAGATCAAAGTAAAGGATGTTGACCGAGATAACCTTCACCAGGGTTGCATACGCCTGGCTCTCTTTCTGATGCTCGGTGATGACTCGCGATGTGCCGTAAAGTATCCGTTGCAGGTAATCAAGTTCCCGATCAAACTGCACTTCGATAATGACAAGCTCGCCTTTACTGTTTTTAACCTTGAGATCAACCTTGTTGGATTTGTCGCGTTTGCTCTCTTTGTTGCTTTCACTCTCCAGAATTTCAAGAATGAGAATATCTTCGCCCAACAGCTCGCTTAAAAACCCTTCAAGGATTTCAAAGTTGACTTTGCTGCGAAGCAAGCGTTTCATTGCCCAGTCAAAGGTGATCAGTTTTCGGGGTGACAGGGTGCTCATAGCTTCATGCTCAAGGTTACAGAAGAGAGAGGGTGGTAAAGTTTAAACCCTCTCTCGCTAACTGAAAATACGTTTTTTTGTTCTCTACACCAACTATCACTAACGATGCCATGCTCTTGACATTCAATCCAGCTTTTTCCCCTATTGATGGCTTGAAAAGTCAAGTCATGAAACTATCGGACGAAACCGGCCTGCGGATTGCTGAACATCAGGTCAAAAATGCTGGTTTACACGTTACGCCATCCAACTGCCATCAACATCACCCTTGACTATCCCGATCAAATCCAGCTCCTGATCGGCATCAAGCAGGACTGGTATCGGGTAATCAGGCCAAACAACGTGAGTTCGCGACATACTCTTATTGCCGACGCTCTCCGGCACAAACAACCACTCGTTTGCTGGTGCCGTATTGAGATGTACCGCCATCTTCAGGATATTGAGGGCATCAGCAGCCTTGACCTGTCCATCATGGTTGACATCTGCAGCAAGATACTGGTATGGTGAAACGGGGCTTCCATCGGCATTGGGGTTAATTCCAACAGCCATCTTCAGGACTGCAAGCGCGTCATTGGCTTTGACCGCGTTGCCCTCTGCGATGCCCGACACTTTGGTGCTGGTCAGGGCGTAAGTGCCATCAGACATTCCAAGATGCTGGTAGAGACCATCAGCGCCAGTTATCATGCTGTCCGAAGCTATCCCGATACCGGGCACAGTGTCATCACCCAACCAACCCGCACTCAACAACAGATCAAAACGATCGGGATTCGTTGGCTGTGTCAGTGTCAAAGTGCCGAGCATTACAGATTGGACTGGCAACGCTGTAGTTCCCATACCACCAAGAATGAATTGACCTGGTTTTTCGGTATTGATGACCGATATCCAGCCAGATGGCAAGCCGGTTGCGTCTTGCCAGGTCGCAACTGAGCCCGGCGAAAAGGTAAAGGCCAGTTGCAAACTGTTAATACTTTTTCCTGGGGTTTCCCATATTTCAATGGTTCTGCTGCCATCCGTGGCAACCTGTATATTCCTGAATTCGATTATCTGCGTTCTTAATTCGAGAGTATGAGCGAATCCAGTATCTGAGTTGAAGGTGCTGCTTTCTACATCCGTAATTGGGATGCCGGTTTTCCAGAAGGTCACTTCACCATTCAGATTATGCAATTCAGGAGGCACACCTTCCGTCATGAAATCATACATCGTCGTCCCGGCAAACGTATTGCCTGCCATGTCTTTGACGCTACCCTCATCGAACGTCACGAAGTAATGTGAACCATGTGCAAGATCGGATGCAGGATTAATGGTGAGCATATTACCCGCAATCGTCAGGTCTGAGCTTGTCGCCACATCGTAGTGCGCAACAAGCGTACCGACAGCCGATCCACTGTGGATTTCTATCGCACCAGTGCCCTTTTGGATTGCTTCGCTGAAGGTAAGCACAATGTCGTTACCGACCGCAACGCCTGTTGCCCCATCGACCGGGTTAGCGGAGATAAGATCAGGCGCAAAACTGTCCGGATAATAATATGTTGACGACAGCCGGGCAACCCGTACATAATCAATATCAAACAGATATGAAGTATTTGCCCCTGCTGTTGTAACCGGGTTCAGTGCACCACTGTATGCTTCTACCCATTCCTTCCCTGGAGCCCAGATGTTCAAGTGCAGTGGCATCGCATTCTGGGAAATATAATCGGTCTCCACCCGAACCAACTGACCATCAACAATCCATCGTATTGCATTTTTGAACCATTCGATACGATAGAGGTGGTCTTGGGTTACGACTCCTTCAATTGGATTAAATTGAGGATGACCTGCGCCAAGCGGCTCATTCGCATAGATGTTTGTCTGAATTTGACCGGGTTTATTCGACACCGCTTCAAAATCAATTTCGTCATGGAGGTTCCCTGGGTTGTTAGCGTAGCTAAACATACCTCCGACAATACCAGCTACCGAATTAACGAAATGAGCCTTGAACTCAAAAACAATACCACCCGTGTAGTTTGAAAAAGTTTGTTTGGTGATAGCTTCTGAACCATAAAAAGAGGGTTCAGAACCGTTGCTGGGGTTGTATGTATCAAGTTTGAGATGCAATTCGCCATCTGAAACAAGCGGAAGCCCAGTGCGCTGTTGAGTGCGACCATAAAATGAGGCATTTCCTACCGGGTAGCCCCAGATATCCGAATTTAATGGCCTGTTGAAATCATCAACAAATAGAGTTTCTATCTCAACAATCGGCCCATTTGTCGTAAAATCATACGCTGAACCGGCAAAATGGTTCCCGGCAAGGTTATTGACCGAACCGGCATCAAGTGTAACGTAATAATGCGTGCTATCCGCAAGATCTGCTGTTGGGTTGATTGTCAGCACATTCTCTGCAATCGAAAGATTTCCGCTGGTTGCCACATCGTAACTTTCCACAACAGTACCGTTAACCGAACCTCGGTGAAGAGCAATGGTGCCAGTACCTAACGTAATCGCTTCATTGAACTTCAGCACAATATTACTGCTGACATCAAATTTCGATGTACCTTCGGCAGAGCTTATGGTAAGCACTGTTGGTGATGTCGTCCCACCAGGATTTACCGGCACAGTTTGCAGACTGCTCACCGTCTCATAGTTCATCAGATTATCCCAATATCCTGCCACAACCGTTATGTGTTTCCCGACCTCATTCCGGGTCAAGCTTATCGTAGAATAAGTTGCCCCACTAATAGTAACACCATCAGCTTTCCATACATAAGTGGGTGCCGTATGAATACCATCCAAATCTTCCAGCGTATTACTTGCAGTCAACACTGAGCCCTGAACAGCGCTGCCAGTGATAACAACATTGCCCGTTGGCGCATTATTGAACTCCATGAATGTGTTTCCAGTAACACTCAAGACTTCACCTGTACCCTGGTTACTCGTGTTACCCTCAGAAAATGTCCAGTCCATCTGCACGGTAGCTGTCGAATCTTCGATGTTGTTACTGTAAGCAATTTGCTGAAGTACAGAATTAACCAGGCTTTGCGTTGCATGGTCGTTAAAAGTGATCTTCAACAGGCCTTCGGAGTTGGTGTTGATAACACCAATTGCCGTACCTCCTATCGTGAGATTGCCCCCTTCGATCAACGCACCGAGAGAACCGAAATGTTTGGCAGAAAACAGATCATTGCTATCAGCGCCAACATGACGTGACAGGGTGAGTGTAGCACCGGAATAGTTCCCGCTCAGGGCAAGAGCTGCATCATAAATCTGAACATCACGATCCAGCACAACCGGTAATCCATATTTGGTATAGACATTGATATTGATGGCATCAAGAGAATTGATTTTGCCAAAATCAGTGTCCAGGCTTCCGTCTTTGTTATAGCGCACAACAACAATGTCACTGGTATTGTACCCGTCTGTATTCGTATTGCGAATGATACTCCCCGACACAAGAATTTTGCCGTCGGATTGCACTGTCATGTCGTTGCCATAAGCATACTTCCAGGTATTATCGTAAATTTTTGTAGTAACTTTTCCTTTATCACCAAAACTTGTATCCAGCGAGCCATCTGTGTTATAGCGCACCAGAGCTATTCCCCATGTAGCATCCCACTGTGCACTGCCAGCAACAAGGATTTTGCCATCGCCCTGGACGACGACACTGAACCCTTTGTCATATTGACTCAGGCTGGTAGTAACTTTTCCGTCACCATCAAAGCTTGTGTCCGGTGTACCATCAGGGTTATAGCGGGCCAGAGCAAAATCATACCTCCCTGCAGAATTATTCCAAGACAATCCAGCTACAAGAATTTTTTTATCAACCGGCTGAATGGTCACACTCTCTGCCGCGCTCCAACTATAATAGTGCTTGAACGAAAAGTCCTATGATATTATATAATAATATGTTATATTCGTTT
>JBMOIS010000004.1:0-89219 GCA_049317185.1 Chlorobium sp.
GCCCCGGCTGATATCCGTTTTCCGACGGATCTTGGCCTGCTCAATGATGCGCGGGAAAAAACAGAACAGATCATCGATAAGCTCTATGTTCATGCTCCTGAAGGGCTGAAAAAGCCACGCACATATCGGCAAACAGCACGGAAGGAATTTTTGAGTGTCGCCAGGCTTCGCGTGAAATCAGCAAAAAAAATTCGCAATGCTATTCGTCAACAACTTGGTTATGTCGGCAGAAATCTGAGAAGCATCGACGCACTCGCCGCAGTGGTATCGTTGACGGTACTGAATAAAAAATTGTACGTCAAGCTCCTTGTTTGTGCAGAGTTATATCGTCAGCAACTTGAGATGTACAAATACAAGCTACCCCGAATTGATGATCGAATTGTCAGCATCAGTCAACCACATGTCCGTCCGATAGTTCGGGGCAAGGCCGGTGCCAAAACTGAATTCGGCATGAAACTGTCTCTAAGCGTTGTTGACGGATGGAGTACCATTGAAAAAATGTCATGGTCAGCCTACAACGAAGGCTGTGATCTGATTGCTGAGACACAGCGCTACTATGTCCGTGAAGGGCACTATCCAGAGTCAGTGCATGTCGACAAGATTTATCGAAACAGGGCTAACCTCCAGTGGTGCAAGGGGCATGGGATCCGGCTAAGTGGAGTACCCTTGGGACGCCCTCCAAAGGATCCTGAAGTGAACGCTGAACGCAAACGACAGACACGGAAAGATGAGGGAATCCGTAACGCTGTCGAAGGCAAGTTTGGCCAAGGCAAGCGACGGTTCGGGATGAATCGCATCATGGCCAAGCTCGCAGCAACCAGCGAAACGGTTGTCGCGCTCATTGTTATGGTTATGAACCTGCAGAAACTGCTGGGGGTTCATTTTTTACGCTGTTTTAGAGGTATCATGTCGTTGTTGATGGCTATAAATGGGCGATACAGCCTCTTGAGGCCAAAATTACAGCGATTAGGGGATTGGTGCATGGAGGCGAGATTTGCCCTGCCGTCGAGGTGTTTTTAAAACGAGGGTTTGTTCAGAAAGCCCTGAACAGGAATGTAAGACTTTGATTGAATTAGATCTGAATGACCCTTACAGAACTTAAAAAACTCCTGCAACTTGAGATACAGGCCTTGCTGTTGTCGCACCATTCCGACGACCCTGCCGCTTTTGCCATGCAGTTTCATGGCCGCACGGAGTTGCCAATTCGGGCAATGGCCGAGCAGCTTGCCTGCCGCCAGAAAGCTGTAAAAAAACTACCAACCCTTTCACAGCACGACCTGCTTTATACTCCGTTGGCACTTGAGCAATCCTCCGGTGAGCGCACTGCTGCCTACAAGGCTTCGCTTCTGTCGGGCAAGAGGGTGCTCGATTTGAGCGGTGGCCTTGGTGTCGATACCATGTTTCTGGCACGGACGTTTCAGGAGGTGGTTTACTGCGAACGTGATGCGCTGCTTTGTGCCGTGGTTGAGCATAACCTGAAGGTGAGCGGGATTGCCAATGTTCGGGTAATGAACGGCGACAGCATCAGCCTGCTTGCGGAGTACCCTGATGACTCTTTTGACTGGATTTATGTTGATCCCGCACGTCGTGAGGATGGGCATCGCTCCATAGCGCTGGAGGCGGCAAGTCCTGATGTTGTGGCCTCTCATGATCTGCTGCTCCTTCATGCGCAGCGGGTCTGCATCAAGGCCTCTCCGGCTCTCGAAATCAGCGGGCTGAAAAAGCTGTTACCAGCCCTGCACACCATTGTTGTGGTGTCGGTTGACCGTGAATGCAAGGAGATTCTGCTGCTGCTTGAGCGCACGTACCCTTCAAATGGGCCCGTGCAGGTAAAAGCGGTCTGCCTGAACGCTGATTCGGAGGAGATAACTGAAGTTGCCGGGGGGGATGGTGAGGCGCCGAGAGTGGTTGCGGCGGCGGTGAAGGGGTATCTCTATGAGCCTGATCCGGCCATTATCAAGGCGAGGCTTTCGGCAGTGCTTGCGCGTGATTCTTGTCTCCAGTTTGTGAACAAGAGCGTTGATTATCTCACCGCTGACCGCAAAATTGAGGCATTTCCCGGCAGGACGTTTCGCGTGGTCGAGTCTGTACCATACAAGCCGAAAAGCTTCAGGGCTTTTTTGGAGCACCATGACATTGCGGGGGCAAGCATCCAGCGGCGCGATTTTCCCCTTTCGGTCGAAGAGCTTCGGAAACAATACCGGCTTCTTGAGAGCGAGCGGGCTTTTCTCCTCTTTACCAGGGATGCTGCGGGCCATCCGCTCTGCATCTATGCGCACAGATGTTTCCCGGGGGACGACGTGGCTCCTTCCGGGCAAGGCCGAGGCACTGCACTTTAGTGCTGAAACGGATCTTTTCGACTCCAGGCAAGAGAGTGAATTGGTTCATTCCCATTCATGAACGTTGAGGGAAATTCCATTCCACCAAGAAATAAACGATATCGCCATGCCAATTAATACTGTGTTTCCGCCTGTTTCGGGTATGTAGAAGCCCCTGTCATAACAAGCAGCCGGTTCATGAAACGATGCACATCATCATGAATTTCATCCGGGGTCATACTGAGCGCCACCTGTTCACGCAAAAGCTGTAACGATGGAGTCTCTTTTCTTAACCGATGGAAAAGTGAATTATCGTTCTCAAACAACAGCCGTTTTCCATCAACAACAGTGAAAATGTTTGCTGTAATATCCCGCCAGCTTTTACCTTGGGGCAGGGTTAAATTTTCGTCTGCATAAAATTGATCAATCGAGTTTAATACTGGTTGCGCAAAAAAATCATCGTTTCCGCACTCGATTTGCTGTAACGCTGCACGTCGCCATGCATCAGGAACAAGCAGGTAGTTTTCGATATTTTTTCGTTTCCACTCGACAAGTGCTGGATTGTCCCATGCCGGGTGAAATGCATCGCCACTGCTGTCAAAATCAAAGAGCATCAGTCGCGAAACTGTGGGAATAATCTGCTGCAGTGCGGCATAATGTTCATCGGCAGACTCTTTCATGGCTTTTTTATTGCCCCCGCCCATAGGCTTGAAGCAAAGTTTGTCCACAGCATCCTGCGCACCGCATTTGGTGGCCCAGGCCCTCAGAATTCGTTCATCGCTTTCACCTTCCACATAAAGAATGTATGGCGAAACCATCAATCTGACAATCTCTTCGTTGGATACTTCCGACATTGCCCGCAACACTTCAGGAACAGACTCAAGACGCATTGGTTGCTGGCTCATCAGGGAGACAATCTGAGAGGCATCAACACCCCGGGCAAACTCTTCTGCATGAGTGGCAATTATAAACTGTGTATTTTGTTCAAATGATTTCCGTTTGAAATAATCAAGAATCTCCCGTTGCAGATTGACGTGCAGGTGCGCATCAGGCTCATCAAGCAGGATAGTTGTTGGTTTGTAGCCGTAAAGAAACGCAAGCAGCGTCAGTATTTGATGGAAGCCGCTTCCTCCGGCTATGATGTCAAACTTTTTCTCATTTTGTCGATAATCAACAGTGATAAAAACATCTCTTTGTGAGTCGTACTCGGGCTCAAGGATTGTTACAGAAAACCATTGCTTAATAACTTTGGCCAATTCATTCCACTCTGGTGGCAGTTGATACTTTCCCTTTGCATCTCCGTCTATTCGTTCGGTTACTTTGATCTTGTTGGTTGCAGGGCAAACTCTTAACAATAAATTACGCAACACACTACCGGGCTGTCCTTTCCCTGCCTGCTGGCGAATTGGTGCAACATCGAGCCATTTTTCTGTCGGTTCAAGACCCGAGAATGGAGGGACATAAGCAATTGTTGGCAAGACATTCTCTTTTTCCAGTTTTCTGAATTTTATCCATCCACCTTCAGGAATTGCATAGATTGTTTGCGGAGAGTGATAGCGAAGTTCAACTCCAAAAACCTCCGTTTGTTCAGGAGCAATTTGCCATTCCACTTTAATCTGAATAAGGATAAACTCCTGCCTCTTTGTTCCGTCAATAACGGGATATCGCCGGTCTGTCCGATCTTTCCATAACAGGTTAAACTCCGGTACCGGCAGTGCTGTAAAATTGGGAAGCACCACTTGTATTCCTTTTGCTCCATGGCGGTTTGAACGATGGAATTCGTCCACGCAGTACTGCCAGATGGCAAGTGCCTGAAGTACCGTGCTTTTTCCGCTGTTATTTCGTCCAACGAGCAGGTCGAAACGAGTGAAGTCGTAGGTCTGTTCTCCGACATTTTTGAAATTTCGCAGCGTCAAGCGAGTAATCATAAACGTATTCCCGTTTTTCTGGATTTTGGCATGGCAACTTTGCTTAACATTATGAATTTTTTCGCGTGATCACAATATCCTGAACACCTTGAGTTGTGGTATTCCGGCCATGCCATCTTTTGAGTCCCTATTTACTCACCTCGTTGAGATTGAACAGGGTGCTCCAGAGTATCATGAATAATAAGCCCATGAAATCGCTGTTTTTATATTATTTTTTTATTTTTTGACGAATAAGCTTCATTCAATTATCTTATTTCATCGAAAAGAACAAAAATAACTGATAATGGTGTTCCATTCTTTAGCTGAAGAACAGGTCATTGACCGCATTCGTTTTGAAAATCCCTGGTGGTACAGCGGCAAGGTTGAAGAGTATTACGGAAGCATGACTCCTCGCCTTTATCTTGATCTCTTTGAGCCGCTGGTGGCCAATGTGTCGGTACGAAGAGCGGTCATACTTATGGGGCCAAGACGGGTAGGCAAAACAGTCATGCTTTATCATACCATCCAGCATCTGCTCAAGGAGGGACAAAATCCGCAAAAAGTTGCGTTTCTCTCCATTGATACCCCCATCTACAACAATATTCCGCTGGAGCAGCTTTTTCGGTTATGCACCAAAACAACTGGTCAAATTGATGTCAGGGGATGGTGTGTCTTTTTTGATGAAATACAATACCTGAAAGATTGGGAAGTTCATTTGAAATCGCTGGTTGACAGCTATCCTGAAACCCGTTTTGTTGTTTCAGGTTCAGCCGCAGCGGCCCTGAAACTGAAAAGCAGAGAGAGCGGTGCGGGTCGATTTACCGAGTTCCTGCTCCCCTCGCTGACCTTCAACGAGTACCTTCACCTGCTCAATCTCAATGCGCTGATTCGGCCATCAACCTTTACCTGGGATGGAGGCATCACTGACTTCTATGAAGCTGCCGACATCAGAAAGCTGAACGACCATTTTCTCAACTACATCAATTTCGGCGGATACCCTGAAGTTATTTTTTCTGAAGCTGTTCAGGCCGATCCTGGACGATATATTCGGTCTGATATCATCGACAAGGTCTTGTTGCGCGATCTGCCGGGGTTGTACGGTATCAAGGATGTTGCGGAGCTGAACTCTCTCTTTACGGCCATCGCCTATAATTCCGGGCAGGAATTTTCACTCGAATCACTCAGCACCTCTTCCGGGGGTGTTGACAAGAACACGCTCAAGCGATACATCGAATATCTGGAAGCCGCGTTTCTTCTCAGAACAGTCAAACGCACCGATAATAACGTCAAGCACTTTCGGCGGTCAACACAGTTTAAAATGTATTTGACCAACCCCTCGCTTCGCAGCGCACTCTTTTCGCCGCTTCATGCTACCGATGACCATATTGGCGCAATGGTTGAGACCGCTGTTTTTTCACAGTGGATGCATCGCGACTGGATAGAGCCGTGGTATGCCCGATGGAGCAAAGGAGAGGTTGACCTGATTTGCCTGGATGAAAAGAAGTTCAAGCCACTCTGGGCGGTCGAAATCAAGTGGAGCAACCGCTATTTTGAGCATCCTGCTGAACTCAAATCACTCCTCTCCTTCTGCGCTACAAACCAGCTACGGAAGGCCGTCGTCTCCACCATCGACAAGCAAGGGGTAAAAGAGGAGAATGGAGTGCAGCTTACCTTTATTCCCGCATCGGTTTATGCGTATGCGGTTGGCCGAAACACACTGATTCAGAAGAAACAGCAACTCTTCTGAGGAGCATCCCAGAGCCGGTAGACCGGATAATGCCTTTTGGGATTGGCTTGAGAGGTTCCTGCGAAACTCCTTTTTACAAGCTACTTCCGCCTCCGTTACCACAAGAAAAAAAGGGGGGGGATATTTTTGCTACCAACATGTCGCAGAGCTTGAATTCAAGATATGACGCAGTCTCAAATCTTGTCTTAAATCCCTTTGAGATGATATATCGTTAGAAAAAAAATTTTGGCCACAGAGTTTTCCATGACTGATCGTACAATTTTAGCCAAAACTGTCGGTGGTGCCTTCGCTGGTTGCGGCATCACCGGCATACAGATAACTTAAAACCTCGGCATTACTGCGTTTTTGTTGTTCATGACCGGCGTACAGCACCACTTTTTTGGCGACACGTTCGCCAAAAATTGCGGCGACTTTGTTGAGCTGGATGAAAGACTCCTGACTAATCGTCTGCGATGACTTGATTTCGAAGAGCCTTATCATGTTGCCCTTTTCCAGCAGAACATCAACTTCCAGGCCGCTGCTGTCACGATAAAAATGGAGGTTTCTCTGCAAACCAGCATTGATGCGTGCCTTGAGCATCTCAAGAACCACCAGATTTTCAAACAGCGATCCTCGCAAGGGATGAGCCTGCAGGTGCGACTCCTGCGTTATTCCAATCAGCCAGGAGGCCAGACCTACATCATAAAAATAGAGTTTGGGCGACTTTGTCAACCGTTTACCGATATTGGTGAACCATGGTGGAAGTAAAAAAACAATATAAGAGGCTTCAAGCAAGGTAAGCCAGCTTTTTGCTGTCACGCTCGAAACCCCGGCATCAGCAGCAAGAGAGTGCAGATTGAGCAGTTGTCCCACTCTTCCTGCTGCCAGGCGGACAAAGTTTTCAAATTCCCCTATGTGGCGTAATTGTAGCAACTCCCGCAAATCGCGTTCAACGTAGGTGGCAAAATAATCTCCAAGCATGACTGCCGGATCAAGATGATCTGCATGGATACGAGGATAACCGCCAGTATGCAAAAGATGGTCAACGCCAATTGGTTGACCTGCATCGTAAAGTTCTGCAACAGACAAGGGCAACAATTTCAGCAATGCGGTTCTTCCGGCAAGTGACTGACTGAAATGACGGTTCAATTCAAATTGATGGCTTCCCGTCAAAATAAATTCTCCGACGGCGTTGTGTTCATCAACACGAACCTGAATCCATGAAAGCAACTCAGGCACACGCTGCACTTCATCAAGAATGGCGCCCTTCGGAAACTGTGCCAAAAATCCTGCGGGATCCTGCTGTGCAAAATGACGGATATCGGGCCGTTCCAGATTGCTGTAAGGTTTTTCAGGAAACGCTGTTCTGCAAAGAGTGGTTTTACCTGATTGCCTTGGCCCGGTAAGCGTTACAACCGGATATTGTGAGGCCCGACTCTGCAGTGTCGGCATGAGATGACGTGTGATCATTATATGCAATAGTATAGTTCAACTTTAATATTGCATATAATGGCGGAAGAATCAAAAGAATTTGTAGTTATGAGGGGACTCGCCCCAAAAGCGGCGTTTTGTCGTGAATAATAAATTAGAATGTCCAATGAGTCAACCCATCCGCCTCTACGCGCTCAGATGTTGCACTGGAGACGAAGCAGCTCTTTTTGTGCCAGACCAAAACGCAGTCCCTGAATGCTGACACGGATCTCCCCGACACCAAGCAGGCGCATGAACTGATGCAAAATCAGGGTTCCCATGGTGATGACATCGGCCCGGCCATCGGGGATACCGAGTTCGATGATCTCCTCAAGGGTACTTACTTTAAGCTTTTCGAGAAAGGCGTGCACATCCTGATACTGGAGCGGATAGTTTTGCACCTTCAAGGCATCGAAGTGTTTCAAGCCCTGGCTCACCTGCGCAATGGTGGTCACTGTTCCGGCAACACCGTAGACCCGTTCACGTCCGGCAAAAAAGGGGATAATATTCGAGGTAAAGAGCTGGTCGATGTGCGCTTTGGCAGCAGCAAACTCCTCTTGCGATGGCGGCAGTGTTGAAAAGAATCGTTCCGTCAGCCTCACGGAGCCGATGTCGATACTGATGCTCTGTTCTATAGCTTCAAGCGATCCCATGGAAATTTCGGTACTGCCTCCTCCAATGTCGATAACGGTGAAGAGTTCCGGCAGCTCATTCATTCCTGCAACGGCACCACAAAAGGTGAGTTCGGCCTCCTCATTGCCTGCAATGCATTGAATGGTTACTTGTGTGGCACGCTCAACCGCAGCAATAACCTCGGTGCGGTTTTTGGCATCTCTCAGGGCACTTGTGCCTGCGGCGATGATGGTATCAGAGTTATATGCCGCGCTTATTCGGCGATAATCAACCATGCAGTCAATGAGTCGCTGGAGGGCCGCCTGGTCGATGATTTTCTCAGCATCAACATTTTTCCCAAGCCGCAGAATAGTCTGTTTGTGAAACACCGGCACGATTGCGCCACTCTCAGGTTCAAGGTCGGCTATCAGCAGCAGGGCGGTGTTGGTGCCGATATCGATGCAGGATACTTTTGTACTCATTTCTATTGCATTATCAATATGTGAACAGTTACTTTTTCGGCGTTTGTCTCTCTTCGATTTCAATAAGTAAATCCGTCTCCGGCAAGGCATCAGGGTTCGCTGAATCCCGCAGGGTCGTATTTTATATAATGAATGTAATGATTGCCACAAAACTGTTCAGGTTGGTATATTATCACAGGAGCGACATGCTTGCGTGACTTTTTTGTTTTTCTTTCCATTCTGTGTATTATAAGCGAAGATATGCGTCCGCCGCTTTCCGTAAGATCAGTGCGCTCAGTGGCGGCTTTTTACTGCAAAGCCTGAAAATGAAAATCTTCAACCAAAACAGATCAGGCAAAGATACTATGGAAAACATGAATACGTGGTTTAATGCAAGAAAAGCTGCTCAGGTGGCTGCGTTTTTTGCGGTTCAAGGAGACGGGAGTATCAACATCCTGAAGTTGACAAAGCTTATCTATCTTGCTGACAGGGCGCACATGGATAAATATGATTACCCAATCCTTAACGACGAGCTGGTATCAATGCCTCACGGACCTGTAAACTCGATGACCTATGAATTTATCAATGGAGATTTGACCGACGACGGATGGGATGAATTTATTACGGATCGAGAACGCCATAATGTTAGTCTCACATGCGATTTCTCTCTTGATGATCTTGACGAGTTAAGTGATTCTGAGATAAAGACATTGCAAGAAGTGTGGTCTTTTTTTGGCTCAATGGAACAATATGCTCTGCGAGATTGGACTCATCAGCATTGTCCTGAGTGGGAAGATCCGCATGGGTCGTCGAATCCAATTCCCTATGGGCGGGTTTTCAAGTATCTTGGTAAAAAAAGAGCCGATATACTGGAAGAGAGAATCAAAGAAGCGCGTGCGTTAAGAGAAGTCTTCGCTTCATAAAAGTGTCTTTCTATCCTCACAAGAAAGCCTCGCTGCACAAGCCCAGCGGAAACAAAGAGCATCTCTTTGTGATTTTAACCGAAGTCTGTCCTGAGCAATGTCACTTGTTGGTAAATTTCAGCTCAATATATGAGGGTATCTATTATGACGATGCTTTTGTTGTCAATATCGGTGAGCATCCGTTTATCAAACACCCAAGCTATATTGAATACAGGTTGGCAGCAATTGACAAAGCAAGCCACTTGCTGAAATGCGCCGATTCTGGATATTTCATGCCAAAAGAGTCTGTAAGCACTGAGCTGTATTCTCGAATTTGCAACGGGTTAATGATATCAGCACACACCCCAAAAAGAATAAAAAAATACTTTGCCGATAATAAAGGCAGATAACCAGGGCATCACCCTTCTCCCCAGGGAGAAAAGCCTGCAATCCCTTTCATAATGGTCGTATATAAGCTGAAAGCCATTCGTCTTCATAAATAGTCTTCACCATCTCGTAGCCAAGCTGCTTGCTCAGTTTTTTCAGCCATGGTTCGTCATAGACGAGCACGCCGGAGAGAAGCACTGGAGCGGCAGGGGCGTATTTGCGAATTGCCGGAAGAATGCGGTCGATAACGTTTTTATTGATGTTGGCCAGAATCAGGTCGTAGCCCTCTTTCAAATTCGCAATAAGATCCTCTTCAGCATCAAGGAGTTTGATGTGAATATCCGGCGCATTATTTTCTAAAATATTCTCCGCCGCATTTTCTGCCGCCCATGAGTTGTTGTCGAAGGCGAGGATGGGCAGATTGTTGCCGAGTTTGCGGGCGGCAATGGCAAGAACGCCGGTGCCGGTGCCGATGTCCATGATTTTTTTCTCTTTCAGGTCGAGTTGCTCCATTTGGCGCAGCATCAGGCGCGTTGTGGCGTGGTAACCAGTGCCGAAGGACATTTTCGGGTTGATTTCAATGACGATTTGGCCGGGCTTCCCCTGGGTGCCCTTGTTTTTTTGCACAATCAGCAGACGGTCGGATATTTCGATGGGCTCAAGGGTTGCCTCCCACTCCTCATTCCAGTTTCTGTCGGCAATCAAGGTTGCCTGATAGTCGGGAACACTCCCCAGCCTCTCTTGCAGTATGGTGCGGATGGCCTGCTCTTTTTCTGTCGTCCATTCCGCTTCAGGCAGGTAGGCGAGGAGTTGGTGATCCTCTTCAAGAAAAGATTCTATCCCCTCTCCAGCAAGCAGGGCAATGCAGAGTTCGTGAAGGTTGGCTTCAAGGTCAAAGGCGAGTTCAAAGTAATTGTTCAATCCGGGTTGGGGCATAATATGGGGTTAAGGTTGTAAGGGCGAATATAGCCATTTCCCGAACCAAAACAGCTCACTCCGGCGTTATGATACGTTCGCCAAAGGCATAACGGGCGCGGTAATAGTGCTCATACAGTTCGTTAACTCTGACACCGCTTCGTGCTGCATGGGTGAAGCGATGACGGTCGGTCATAATGCCGACATGGTCGATGTTGCTGCCATCAATACTGAAAAAGACAAGGTCACCACGTCTCAGGTTACTTTCGGGCACTACACTGCCGATCAGGGCAAGCTCCCCGGTGGTGCGCGGGAGAATCATCCGAAACTGTTGCTTGTAGAGATATTGCACAAACCCGGAGCAGTCAAAGCCATCAGGGGTGCCGCCACCAGACCGATATGGAGCGCCGAGGAGTTCATCAATGGAAGAAAAAAGGCGGTCAAACGTTCGTTCTGATACCTTCAGCGGAAGAGGTTTGATGACTGCGGAGCCGCCTTTTTCACCCGTACAGGAGATATGCGTTTTTCTCTTTTTTAAAGTATATTTAGACTCGAAATTATAGCCTGAACCTGTTCTGAAACTCTGGCAACTGCTCAGGCCAAACAGGGCTATGGCAATGAGGGAGAGGAGTAGCGACGTTTTGGAGAGTTTCATGAAGAGATACCATGGGTAGATATACATTGCTCTTGGGTTCATAAAAAAATCTCGATAAGCGATTTCTTTTCTATCAGATACAGCATGCGGAATAATCTTCAGCTCTCAGGAGGAGAAGAACGGTTTTTGTGGCGTGTGAATAGATTTTCCTGAATAAGATAACAGTTAACTCACAGGTTTAAAAGATATATGGCGGTAATGAAATTTGGCGGGACCTCCGTTGGGACAGCCCGGGCCATGCAACAGGCTATTTCCATTGTTGCGCGGGAAGAGAAGAAGGGCACTCCGCTTGTGGTGCTGAGCGCGTGCAGCGGCATTACCAACAAGCTGGTGCATATTGCCGATGCCGCAGGGCGTAGCGCGCTTGATGAGGCTATGGCGCTTGCTGGCGAGGTGCGCAGCTTCCATCTCAAGCTTGTTGATGAGCTGATCAAGAATGCCGCGCTGAAGGCCGGGCTTGCAAACACCATAGAGCAGCTTGCCAATCGTCTTGAACTGCTGATTAAGGGTGTTGACATTGTGGGCGAGCTGACGGAGCGTTCGAGGGATATGTTCTGCTCATTCGGCGAACTCTTTTCAACGACCGTGTTTGCCGCAGCAATGAAAGAGCTGGGGCATAATGTTGCCTGGGTGGATGCCCGTATGGTGATGATTACCGACGATAATTTCGGCTTTGCCCGCCCGCTTGATGAGGTGTGCGAAGCAAAGGTGAACCAGATTATCCGACCCCTGCTTGCAAAGGGAACAACAGTTGTTACCCAGGGCTACATCGGAGCAACAAAAGATGGCCGCACAACAACGCTTGGCCGTGGCGGTTCCGACTTTTCGGCGGCACTGCTTGGAGCATGGCTTAACGACACTTCGATTCAAATATGGACTGATGTTGATGGTGTCATGACCTGCGATCCGCGCCTTGTGCCTGAAGCGAGGAGCATCAGGGTGATGACATTCTCTGAGGCGGCCGAGCTTGCCTATCTCGGTGCCAAGGTGCTCCATCCCGATACCATCGCACCTGCCGTACAGAAAAATATTCCGGTCTATGTGCTCAATGCGCTGCACCCCGATGCCAAGGGCACCATTATCACCAATGATCCCGAACGCCTTTCCGGAATGAGTTACGATGGGCTTGTCAAGTCCATTGCGGTGAAAAAGGGGCAGTGCATCATCAATGTACGCTCCAACCGCATGATGGGGCGGCATGGATTCATGAACGAGTTGTTCGATCTCTTCGCTCGTTACGGGGTCTCTGTGGAGATGATTTCAACCAGCGAGGTCTCCGTATCGCTCACTGTGGACGACAAAAGCTTTAACAATGAATTGATTCAGGCTCTGAAAACTCTTGGTGATGTTGAAATTGAGCACAATGTTGCAACCATCAGTGTTGTTGGCGATAATCTCCGTATGTCGCGCGGTGTTGCGGGCCGAATTTTCAGCGCCTTGAAAAATGTCAATCTCAGGATGATCTCTCAGGGAGCATCGGAAATCAACGTTGGCTTTGTGGTTGATGAGCCGGAGGTTGCGACCGCCGTCAACAATCTCCACAAGGAGTTTTTCTCTGCGCCCGAGGATCATGCAATTTTTGAAACCCCGGCAGGAAGCCGATAAAACGAGAGGTGCCAAAGAATGGACTATAAAAAGGCAGGAGTTGATATTAGTGCGGGTGAGGAATTTGTCCGCATGATCAAGCCACAGGTGCGCCAGACCTTTACGCCGGGGGTCATCACTGATATCGGCGCTTTCGGAGGTTTCTTTCAGCCTGATTTCTCTCACTATAAAAAGCCGGTGCTGGTCAGCAGCATTGACGGGGTTGGCACCAAACTCAAGATTGCCATTGAGCTTGGCCAGTACGACACCGTCGGCTCCTGCCTGGTCAACCATTGTGTGAACGATATTCTTGTCTGTGGAGCAAAACCACTCTTCTTTCTTGATTACTATGCCTGCGGCAAACTGACACCTGAAATTGCGGCCTCTGTTGTGACGGGAATGGTGAATGCCTGCCGTGAAAATGGATGCGCACTGATTGGAGGAGAGACCGCCGAGATGCCCGGTCTCTATCAAGAGCGGGATTTTGACCTTGCGGGCTCTATTGTCGGGGTTGTTGATCATGAAAAAATCATCAACGGCTCGGCAGTCAAAGCTGATGATATCCTGATTGGGCTCCCTTCGACCGGCCTGCACACCAACGGCTACTCATTGGCACGCAAGGTACTTGAAGGTCGTATGAACCAGACATTTTCGGGTCTTGATGGTACAGCCGGGGAGGCTCTCCTGAAGGTGCATCGCTCCTATCTCTCTGTCATCGAGCCGCTTTTTGGTTCACCTGATATCAGGGGTCTGTCGCATATTACCGGCGGCGGTCTCATGGGCAACACCATGCGCATTGTGCCTGATGGTTTGACGCTTGATGTTGAGTGGAATTCGTGGCCGGAACCAGCCATTTTCGATATCATCCGCAGGGAGGGGCAGGTGCCTGAAGAGGATATGCGCCGAACATTTAATCTCGGGGTTGGATTGGTGATGATTATTGAAAAAAATGCAGTAGAGAGAGTGCTCTCCTGCTTGAAATCTCAGGGAGAAATTGCGTACATTATTGGAAAGGTATCAAGAACCTGATAATCAAATAAATTTATGCTGACGTTGCTGGCTATTTTGGCGGTGAGCTATATTATTGGCTCTATTCCTACCAGTCTCATGGCAGGGAAAATGCTCAAGGGAATTGATATTCGGCAATTCGGCAGTGGCAATGCTGGCGGAACCAATGCCTTCAGAGTGCTTGGCTGGAAGCCCGGGCTTATTGTTACACTTATTGACATTATCAAAGGCATTGTTGCCGCAGTCGGGGTTGTTGCCTTTTTTCAGCTTCATCCCATTGGGGTATTTCCTGACCTTAATGAGGTTGCCCTGCGCCTGCTTGCTGGTATGAGCGCTGTCATTGGGCATGTCTTTACTCTTTTTGCCGGATTCAAGGGAGGCAAGGGGGTCAGTACGGCGGCCGGTATGCTGATCGGCATTGCTCCGGTAAGCATGTTGATGGTTGTCGGGATTTTTCTTCTGACAGTCTATCTTTCGCGGCACGTTTCTGTTGCATCCATGCTTGCGGCAATTGCTTTTCCCCTGATTATTGCTGTCCGAAAATATATTTTCGAGCTTGGCGGAGGGCTTGACTACTATGTAAAACTGTTTGGTTCGAAACTCTTTTTCCATGACAGCCTCGACTATCATCTCATGATTTTCGGGCTCATTGTGGCGTTTGCCATCCTCTACACCCACCGGGCCAATATCAGGCGACTGATTTCAGGTACGGAGAGCCGTGTGAGCTTTGGAAAGCATTCATAAAGCCGTGATATCCTGATGAATATTTCCGTACTGGGGGCTGGAAGCTGGGGGACAACTCTTGCGGTGCTTCTTGCAAAAAAGGGTTATGAGGTTCGTTTGTGGGCCCACCATCCTGAATTTGCCGCCAAGCTTGAAGCTGAACGCGAGAACCGCCGCTACCTCAAGGGAGTTCGTTTCCCTGAGTCGTTGCAGGTTGTTGCACGTTTGCGTGATCTGGTTTCATGGTCTCAGATGATTGTTACCGCAGTGCCCTCCCAGGCTCTCCGTGAAACACTTCTCGTGTTCAGCGATATGACGCTCGATGGCAAAATCATGGTTAATGTTGCCAAGGGGATTGAGACTGGAACGGGAATGCGCATGTCAGAAGTGCTGCTTGAAGTGCTTCCGGGTTTGCGTGCCACACAGGTCGTCGCGCTTTACGGTCCAAGCCATGCCGAAGAGGTCTCAAAAGAGCAGCCTACCACCGTTGTTGCCTCTTCCCCTTCGCTTGCTACAGCAAAAAAAGTTCAGGAGATTTTTCATACCAGCATGTTCCGCGTCTATGTCAATACCGATATTATCGGGGTTGAAATCGCCGGTTCGGTCAAAAATATTATCGCCATTGCCGCAGGTATTTCGGACGGTACAGGATTTGGCGATAATGCCAAGGCAGCCATCATTACCCGTGGACTTGCTGAAATGTCAAGACTCTGTATCAAACTCGGGGGCGAGGCGGTTACCATTTCCGGGCTTGCAGGGATTGGTGATCTGGTCGTTACCTGTTTAAGCCGTCATAGCCGCAACCGCTCTGTTGGAGAGGCGATTGGTCGGGGTCGTTCGCTTAACGAGGTTGTCAGCTCCATGAACATGGTGGCCGAAGGTGTCCACACGTCGAGAGCCGTCTATGAACTGAGCAGGACCGTTGGAGTTGACATGCCCATTACAAAGGCGGTCTACGAGATGCTTTTCAACGCCAAGCCTGTGCCGCAGGCAATATTGGAGCTTATGACACGCGATCCGAAACAGGAGAGGGATTAACCCTCGTTACTGGTGCTTTTTGGGAAAGTCGTGCCAGACGAGCTTGCCGGTGTCAGCATCTGCATCACTCCAGGATTTTATATCCAGGTCAATACGGGCAACCCCGCAAGTTGCCAGAGAGTCGATTCCTTCTCCCGAAAGCAGATTTGAAAATGCCGTCATGGTCGGATTATGCCCGAAGAGCATGGCTGTTGAGCAGTTGTCGGGGATCTGCTGCACTATTTTCAACAAACGCCCAGTCCCTCCCTCATAGATTTCAATTCGCGTCTCGATCTGCTCTTTTGGGTAGCCGAGAATATCGCAAAAGATCTCAGCCGTGGTGAGTGCCCGGATTGCCGGGCTTGCCATGACAAGATTCGGCACGACACTCTTCGCCTCCAGAAGTTCAGCCATAAAATGTGCAGCTTTCAGTCCCACTTCGTTGAGAGTCCGGTCAAAATCGCCTGAATGTGCGCTGCCTGCTTTGGCGTGCCGTATAAGATAGATGGTTTTCATGGCTTATCGATTTACTTTATTTATATGGTATGCACCTCGTCATTTGCATGATTTTCAAGAATCCTGCAAAATTATCTCATGCTGAACATTCTGATTCATGGCTTTAGCGTCTTGCGAAGCAGTTTACCACTTTGTTCTAAAATAATTTCAAACTCTTTAATACATGCCGAACGGTACATCTCATAATCAATCTCCTCAACGTTTGCTTTCAGTAAAAGGGAATGCGCTTTTTTCAGTGTGCTTATGCAGCGTTCATAGTATGACGTATCTATATCCATAAGAGATTTTTTTACCAGGAAGAAGTAAGTAACCTTTGAATAACGTTATACCGCAGCCCAACAGCCACCACCTTTTCAAGAAGCCTTCATAACAGTCAGTTCATCGCCCGACATATCGACAGCAACTCCTTCACCCTCCTGCACTTTACCTGAAAGAATGAGCTCTGAAATTTTGTTGGTAATCTTGCGCTGCATGACCCTTTTGAGTGGCCGCGCTCCGAAGGCAGGATCAAAACCGGCATTGGAGAGCCAGGCAATCGCTGCCTCGGAAATGGCGAGGCTGATTCGTTGCCGTGTTGCTGCTGCCCTGATATGTTCGAACTGAATGAGGACAATTTTTTTCAGGTCTTCTCTGGTGAGCGGCGTAAAGAGAATAACCTCGTCAATCCGGTTGAGAAACTCGGGCCGAACCTTCTGTTTCAGCAGCAGGAAGAGCTTTTCCTGCAAGCCTGAAAGTACCGATTCACGGTTCGCCCCCTCAAGCCTCTCCATTTCAGACTGGATAAGCTGTGCGCCGATGTTGCTCGTCATGATGATGATGGTGTTCTTGAAGTTCACTGTTCTTCCTTTACTGTCGGTCAGACGCCCATCGTCAAGGATTTGCAGAAGGATATTGAACACGTCCGGGTGCGCTTTTTCGATTTCGTCGAGCAACACAACCGAAAATGGTTTACGCCTGACAGCTTCGGTGAGCTGCCCGCCCTCCTCATAGCCAACATAGCCGGGAGGAGCGCCGACCAGACGGCTGACGTTATGCGCCTCCATGTATTCGCTCATGTCGATGCGTATCATGGCCTCTTCATCATCAAAAAGATAGTCAGCAAGGGTGCGGGCCAGTTCAGTTTTCCCCACGCCGGTCGGTCCGAGAAAGATAAAGGAGCCAATTGGACGCTTGTCGTCGCCCATACCTGCCCGTGAGCGCTTTACCGCCTCACTGACGGCACTGACCGCCTCTTCCTGCCCTATCACCCGTTTATGCAACTCCTCTTCGATGAGCAGGAGTTTCTGCCGCTCTGATTGCAGCATCTTGCTGAGCGGTATGCCGGTCCATTTGGAGACGATATCGGCAATGTCCTCCGCATCAATCTCCTCTTTCATGATCAGGTCGCCTGAAACTTTTTTTGCCTCTATTTTTTTGCGGTTCTCCTCCAGTTGCCGTTCAATGGCCACCGTTTTTCCGTAGCGAATTTCAGCTACCTTGCCGTAGTCGCCCTGACGTTCAAACTCCTCTGCCTGCACCCGGAGTTGTTCAATCTGCAATTTCAGGTCTCGTGATGACTGTATCAACTCCTTTTCGCTATCCCATTTAGCCTTTATGATGGTCTGTTCCTCAACAAGATTTGCAAGCTGTTTTTCTATCTCCTCCAACCGTTGTTTTGTGTCAGCAATACTCATGGTTTTTAACGTTATGATTACGGAGTGTGAATAAGAAATATTGTTGTAAATTTAAGGCTTAAAACATGAATGCCATAACAGGAATTCACATTAACCGATAAAAAGATAACGGATAACAACGTGCAAAAGTTCTTGATTGGTTCACTCTCAGTTCCAGATGACTCCTCTCCGCTGTTTATTGCAGGGCCCTGTGTGATCGAAAATCGTGCAATGGCGATGGAGACAGCAGAAGAGCTGCAGCGCATCAGCGAGCAAGAGGGGGTTCGTTTTATTTTCAAGGGATCGTATCGCAAAGCCAATCGCACGTCGGGATCCTCTTTCACCGGAATTGGTGACATTGAGGCGCTCGAAGTGCTTGCCGAGATCCGCCAGAGATACAATATGCCGGTGATTACCGATGTGCATGAAACAAAAGATGTGATGCTTGCAGCCCGTTATGTTGATGTGCTGCAGATTCCGGCATTTCTCTGCCGCCAGACGGAGCTTCTTGTTGCCGCCGGAGAGAGCGGTCTGGCGGTCAACATCAAGAAAGGGCAGTTCATGGCCCCTGAGGATATGGTGCTTGCCGCAGCCAAGGTTGTCCAGACAGGCAACACTCGGGTCATGCTCACGGAAAGGGGGTCAAGCTTCGGCTATCACAATCTTGTTGTTGATTTCCGGGGGCTGGCCAAAATGGCTGAATCGGGATATCCCGTGCTTTATGATGCCACCCACAGTCTTCAGCTTCCAGGCGCAGGGCAGGGTGTTTCCGACGGGGAACGCCAGTATGTGATGCCTCTTGCCCGTGCCGCAGTTGCTGCTGGTGTGGACGGACTCTTTTTTGAGGTACATCCACATCCATCAACAGCCCTTTCGGATGCCGCCACACAGGTCGCGCTGGCTGATTTCAGGTTAATGGTCAAACAATTGCTCCACCTGTACCGGTGTGTGCACGCTCTTCATTCACTCTAAAACATTATACGCTCTTGGAAGGTTTTCAATATTTCGGGATGCAGCCTTCGCAGGCCGATCCATCATCAAGAATAGATCAGGCGCTCCAGGCCGTCCGGGCACTTGTTTTTCCGGTTGACGGAGTACTCAATGGCAGCAGGATCACCTTTGACTGCAATGGCGGAGAAATTTGTTCAATTTCCGTCAGGGATGCCGTCGCCATAAAGGAGGCACTGAAACAGGGCGTGCTTGTTGCGGTTTTATCGGAACGGGATGCTGAAGGCTATCGTCCGTTGCTGGAAGCACTCGGCGTGCATGATCTTTATCTCAATGGGGAGAATCTGCTCTATTCCTACGAAGCTTTCCTCCAGCGCCACGATCTTGTGGATGACGACTGTGCCTATATCGGCGATGATATCGGCGACATTGAGGTGCTTTCAAAAGTTGGCTTGCCCGCAGCAGCTATTGACGCAGCAGATTATCTCCGAAACCGGGTCGGCTATATTTCGGGATATGAAGGTGGAAAGGGGTGTATCAGGGAGCTGATTGAGATGATTCTTCTCCGGCAGGGCAAATGGCCTTACTTTGAACGTGCTGAAGAGGAGGTATAAATTCTGGAGTCTCTCACTCTTCAACAAGAAAATCAGGGGTGAGGGCAGGGTTCATGATCCTTGCCGTTTCTGCAAGTGAAAGCATACCGACAATATTGGTGCCATGGTTTGGCTCAACATGCACATCTCCCCGGTACTCGGTTCCCTGTTCAAGTGATTGTTCAAGCGCCGCAATTTTTCCAAGCAGGCTGTACGCCGCAGATTGTGGTGTTGAGCAGGCGACTGGAGGATTACGCTCTCCGTGCAGAAAGTAGCCTTCAGGTATCTGTTCGATGTCGGGATAATCATGCCAGTGTGTTATGGATGCTCCTCGGCGGGCAAGATAGCCGGGAAAGCGGGAGCCTGGCCTGACGGTCATCAGGATGCTTGCCGTCAGGGCATTACCCAGCGCATGAGCCAGAATAGTCAGCGTGTCGAAGGAGGGCTTGGCAACAGCGTCCGGCGAAAGCCCTGCCGGAGTTTTCAGGTAGGCGCGGCCCTTTCCTTGCCGTTGTATGAGCCCGATTTCCACGAGATCTTTTTTGGGATCAAGATGATGCTTTTTGCATCCCGACCTGGTGGTGATAACACTGATGTGCGGCACAGGAACAAAAAAGCTCTTTTCATGCAGAAGAATACGAAGAAGCCCGGTATCGTCGAAAGTGGCCAAGAGGGCGGGCTGCACGGCCACCGGCAACTGGCGGGCAAAAAATCCATAGCTCATGCCGCTGCGCTGGTCGAGGTAGCGGGCGACTATTCGTTTGTAAAAGGCACTGCGGTATTCGAGCCCTTCAGTTGAGGTATGCGTGAGAAGGGCGGCGTTGTTGCTCCACAGGGCGCTGCAGTGTAAAAAATCATCCGCAACCTTTTCAAACTCCGCTGTTCCGGTTTTCAGCTCTCCGTGCTCTATGTCCAGCTCTTCAGCTTTTGGAGGGACAACCTGCGCCGTGAGTTTTGGCACCAGCGTGTCGTGCACATCCTCCCGCGAAGGATACGGCGAATGAAACGTCACAACTCCGCCGTTCATGGTACAGATGGTCCAGGAGTGGTCGGTCACAAAAATGAGGATATGAACCATATCGCGGGCGAGCCTGCCCACAATGGCATCCAGGCGCTCCTGGGGGAGTGAATCGGGGGTGAGCGGTGCCGGTTCGTCGTAAATGCCGACAATGATATTGTTGTAGAGGGTGGTCACACGGTTGATTGCCAGCAGGCTGTCGGGAAAATAACCAGGCGCAAGAATAACCGTTCCTGGCACAAACCGTCCGTCATCTCCGGTTGCCTGCTTTTCGGAAAGCACCGTTATGCCGAGCGACTGCATAGCCCCGACAAGAGCGAGGCAAAACTGCTCCAGCCGAAGGGAGAGAAGAGGCGCTGGATAGATGACCGGCTTTATCCTGCGGCACATCTCGTCAATGGTCAGCGGAGTATCCAGAGGAATGCCGAGCAGGTCGTGAAGTGAGTCGGAACTGATACTGTTACTCATGAAGATCTTCTGGCAGATGTGTTCGGAAAGATAATCGGCCGGTTACAGGCCGAAATTATGCTCGCGGCCCCAAAGCAGCTTGGAACGCAGAATTTCACTGTAATTTCTGCTTTCATTGGCGACAAGATTGATAAGCACGGCAGACTTTCTTACCGTGATGCTCTCTTGCGGATTTAGCATTTTTGTAAGATTGCCGTCACAGTTCATGGGGAATAATCCGTCCGGCGCATCAACCGACACATCAATAACCTTCTCGTCACTGATAACGATAGGTCTGACGGTCAGCATGTGCGGGCATATAGGGGTGATCACAAAAACGCTGGATTTTGGAGCGATGATTGGGCCACCTGCCGACATGGAGTATGCCGTTGATCCGGTCGATGTTGCAATAATGATGCCATCTGCCCGATACGAACTGAGCAGTTCTCCATCCAGCTTGATAATAAAGGTCGGAATACGAGGGTAAGCGCCTTTTTCGATGACCACGTCATTAAGGGCTCTGAATTGATGAACCTCATTGTCGATACAGACCGTGGCTTCAAGTTGTGAACGGGTATGAATAGTGTTGGTTCCGTTTACGACCTGTTCGATGGCCGTGAACATTTCAGCCTGCGTAAACTCTGTCAGAAAACCAAGGAACCCGACATTGATGCCTATAACCGGCTTTGTGACGGCGTAATGCGAGGTAAAGAGCAGTGTACCATCCCCGCCAAGTGAAATAAAGGCATCGCACTGCTTGCTGAGATCCTCGATTGGAGCTGAAGGTTCAAGGTGCAATTTTTCGGCAGAGAGCGCTTCAAAAACATAGTCGATCTTTCGCTCGGCAAGCCATGCAGCAAGCTGTCGGGCAAGAACGAGTGCATTTTCCCGTAACACATTGACAACAATTGCAAATTTCATGACCGGTTCATCTCTTTAAGGGTTTGATAGAGGCGATTGGCCTCACTGAAGCGCGATTCGAGCTGTTGCAGTTCCTGTTGCCTTACTTCACTGGCAAGCCGGGAGAGTTCTTTGGAAAAACAGTCAAGTTCTTCTGCAATGTTATCGCTGTTGGTGGCGATGATATCCCGCCATATCTCCCAGGAACTGCCGGCAAGTCTTGCAAAGGTTGCGAACCCTGGGCCGGATGTACTGATTGACTCACTGCAGTAGCCCATCAGCAAGGTTGAAAGCAGTTGGGGAAGGTGGCTTACTCTGGCGATAACACGGTCGTGCTCTTCGGGTGTCATCGAGAGTGTTGTGCAGCCCGCCGATTGGAGCAGCTTGACGAGAAAAATCCCTTTGTTGCTTTCAAGCAGCCCCTTGTCGTCACAGAGGATAATTCGCCGGTCACGCAGCAGCGCTTCATTGCTTTCACGATAACCGTTCTGCTCTTTGCCTGCCATGGGGTGCATACCGATAAAAGGGAGAGCGAGTTTCCTGGCTTTTCGGGCAATGAGTGATTTGGTGCTTGAGACATCGCTCACCAGCGTAGAGGGAGGAGCAAACTGCTTTATCTCATCCAGAAGGGCGATATTGACTTCAACGGGAGCCGAAAGGATAAGCAGGTCGGCGCTGTACAGAGCTTTTTTATCTTCAACAAATCGGTCAAGCCCAAGCTCTTCGACGCACTGCCGGTCACTCTCGCTAAAGTTCGGATCAAACCCCTGAAAGAGGATTGAGCTTTTTCCGGCAAGCGGTGAGTGCTTGATGGCCTGCAACAGTGACATGCCGATCAACCCGAGGCCGATAAAGGAGATGCTACTGATAGGTGAGTCCACCGTCATGCCGTTCAGTTTTGTTTGTTTGCCCGGCTTCCGGGGGCATCAATGGGGAGGCCCTCCTTGCAGAGCGGACACTCTTCCGGAGTATAGCTGATCACCTCCATCGAAAGCACCGAAAAATGGTTGTCGGCAAGCTTTACACGGCCATTGCTGCGGTCTACCACCGAGCCTACGCCGACAAGCGATGCGCCGGCAGTGTTGATGAGCGCAATCACCTCGGCAACCGAGCCGCCAGTGGTTATCACATCCTCTATCACCAGCACCCGCTCACCAGGCTCAAGGCTGAAGCCTCGGCGAATCGTCATCACTCCATCCTTGCGTTCAGCAAAAATAGTTTTTACGCCGAGCTGGCGGCCCACCTCTGTTCCGACCACGATTCCGCCAATAGCCGGAGAGATGACGGTCTGGATGTTTAGGTCAGCAAAATGTTCCGCAATTTTGCTGCAAACTGCCGTCAGATGTTCAGGATGTTGCAGCACTTTGGCGCACTGAAAATAGGCGTTGCTGTGTCTGCCGGATGTCAGCCTGAAATGACCATCAAGCAGGGCTCCGGTAGATTTAAAAACATCAAGCATTGTTGAAGTACTCATAAAAAGCCTGTTGCTGGTGAATGTTGTCGTTGATAATGGTAAAGATAAAGAAGCGGCTCCCAAAAGCTAAAGGAAAACTTTCCATAACCAGTGCCATGAAGCAGAGAGATGATTTTCCGCTATAAGTCTCAATAGACATCGCGACGATGACGGATATACTGGATGACAATCTGCTTTTCCTCTGTTTCGACTTGATAGACAATGCGATAATCACCCACCCGAATCCGATAAAACAGCTCTCCTCCAGCAAGTTTTAGAGATTGCGGAGGAAATGGATCGGATGTCAGCCCCTCTATGCGCTGAAAAAGACGATCAACCATCGCCTCTGGTAATTTCGTAAATCTTTTTCAACCGATGGCTTGAGGATGACGCTATACCTGCTCATGGAATTGTAGTCTCCGTTTCATCTCTTCAAGCGTCACAGGGGTTTCGTTCCGACGAGAAGCAAGAACCCTCAGATCATGTAAATCCTCTAATAATTGCTGGTATTGTTTCAAGGATAACAGTACTCCTGTCTTTTTCCCTTGTGGCATCGTTGATTCCATTAGAGGCAGTCCGATATTGTTGGCTCTTGGCAGAGTTGAAATGTCTGAAAATTATACATCAACACAGCATGAGTGTAGTAATAATAATAATTATTGCCTCTACCCGCTCTTGTCACAACGTTCAAGATATTCGGTGAGCAGCACACATGCCGATGCGCTGTCGAGCCGCCCCTTCTGCTGCCGCTCTTTTCTGGACTTTCCCGAAGCAATCAGAATATGGTGCGCACTCCTCGACGAGTGATGCTCATCAACAGTCTCTATTGCCAGTTGCGGGAACTCTGCACGAAGCTCCTCAATAAATCGGTCAACCACGCCGGTCATGGCATTGCTCTCATCACTGTCACTCAGTGGATATCCAACAAGAACAAGCGCAATATCATCCTGCTTCACCATAGTCGCAAGGGTTCCGGAAAGCCCGGCACGGTCAAAGGTTCCTACAGGCTGGGCGAAGAGCCAGAGGGGATCACTCTGGGCCAGACCGATGCGCTTTGTGCCGTAGTCGATGGCAAGTACCCTCTTTTGGGGAGTCATAGCAAAAGCTGTTAGTTTTGTCTCTCCTTTTCTTTCATTCAATTGAATCACCGTGGGGTAGATTCTCCGAAGCTCTGCTCCGCTAATACCCGACAGCTCTGGATCGGGGTAGTTTTTTTCCTTCTTGATGAATATCGACACTCAATGTACATATTCTCAATGGCACGGTGAGCGAATTTTTTCCTGGCCATATTATTATTACATTTTAGGACGGTATGGAATCACTTAATCAAACTCAGGGTATGAAGCCGCATTATTATTTTGTTGGGGCAACCTTTTCGATACTCCTTTCGATTTACCTCTTTCTTTTTGGTACGGGGGTAAACCATGAGCTGATTGCCATTTTTGTCGGGTTATGGGCACCGACAATTATCTGTGTTGGTATTTTTAATACCTTGCTCGGTATTCTTGATGAAATGTGTTGTGCACACAAGCGGATTGAAGATGCAACCAGCGGTCATGATCGTTAGGCTTCTCCCTTCCGTTACAGGCGGTTTTGGGAGTATCGAATGATGAAATATGCCGGTGCCATAGCGCTTGTTGGCGTGGGAGGGTTTCTCGGTTCTGTGGTGCGCTATGTGGTGTCGTTATTGCTCTCTCCTGTGGTGCCCTGGTTTCCGTTTGCCACCCTGACCGTCAACATTCTTGGTTGTTTTCTGATCGGATTCCTGAGCGAACTGGCAATATCGACGACCCTTGTTTCGCCGGAAGCAAGGCTTTTTCTGGTCACCGGGTTTTGCGGAGGGTTCACCACCTTTTCCTCCTATATGTTTGAGGATACCGCGCTTCTCAGGGATGGTCAGCTTTTTTATGCAGGAATATACCTTGCCGGCAGTGTCGCCGGGGGATTTATCGCACTCTATACAGGAACGCTTTTTGCCAAACTTTGGACATAACGGAGTCAATTATGGAATTACAGAGTTCAGAAATGCTGCGGATTTTTGTTGGTGAACAGGCCCGCTACGGTCATCGGCCTCTCTATGAAGAGATTGTTCGTGAAGCGCGCTTGCAGGAGATGGCTGGTGCCACGGTACTGAAAGGGGTGCTCTCCTACGGTCACGATATGTACATCAAGACCTCAAAAATCATGGAGTTGGGGACGAACCTTCCCATGGTTATCGAGCTTGTCGACTCTGCGGAAAAGATAGACGGGTTTTTGCCGATGGTTGAGCAGATGGTCAGGGATGCTTCAGCACGTGCAATGATTACCAGAGAGCTGGTGCGCACGGGAATTATTGAATAACAAGCTCCTTATGGGCGGCATATCGGTGTGCGCAAGCCCCGGAATAACGAAAAAGGGAAGCCCTGAAGCTTCCCTTTTTACATTGGTTCATATCCCGGCGGGTTATTTCCCGGACTCTACAAGAGCGTTATAATTTGCCTTGATGGTTTTTTCCAGATCCGCATCGGTGTGCATCGAGCTGATGAACATCGCCTCGAACTGTGACGGGGCGAGGTAAATACCCTGGTCAAGCATGGAGTGGAAGTATTTGCCGTGTCTTTTGACATCAGCAGTGATTGCTGTCGAATAGTCAACCACCGGAGTGCCGGTAAAGAAGAGGCAGGACATGGAGCCGACACGGTTCTGCACGTAGTTCAGACCGAGTTTCTTCAGGTTGTCACTGAAGCCCTCTTCAATGATGACCGCTTTTCTTTCAAGCTCAGGATAAGGATTCTCTTCAATCAGGATTTTCAGCGTCGCAAGACCAGCAGTCAGCGCCAGCGGGTTGCCTGAAAGAGTGCCTGCCTGGTAGACATCGCCAAGTGGTGCCACACGCTCCATGATCTCGCGTTTGCCGCCGAATGCTCCGACCGGAAGACCGCCGCCGATGATTTTACCCATGGTAGTCAAGTCAGGAGTAACGCCGTAGAGGCTCTGTGCTCCGCCAAGTGCCACGCGGAACCCGCACATCACTTCGTCAAAAATCAGCACAATGCCTTCCTGGTCGCAAAGGGTGCGAAGAGCGGCAAGAAATCCTGGTTTTGCCGGAATAACGCCGGTGTTTCCTGCAACAGGTTCAATGATAATTGCGGCAATATTGCCCTTGTTCTCATTGACAAGCAGTTTTACAGACTCAATATCGTTGTAGGTTGCATTGAGCGTATCCATTGCGGTGCCTTTGGTGACGCCGGGGCTGTCGGGAGCACCGAGCGTCAGGGCACCAGAACCTGCCTTGATGAGGAAGCTGTCGCCGTGGCCATGGTAGCAGCCTTCAAATTTGATGATTTTATCGCGCCCGGTGTAGCCGCGAGCAAGACGGACAGCCGACATGGTTGCTTCAGTACCGCTGTTGACCATGCGCACCATTTCAAGCGACGGAACGATGTTGCAGAGAAGCTCGGCAATTTCGATCTCCATCTCAATCGGGGTGCCAAAACTGGTGCCAATATTTTTCAGGGTATACTCAAGCGCCGCCGTGATTTTGGGGTGCATGCTGCCAAGAATAAACGGCCCCCACGAACCGACATAGTCAAGGTAGCTGTTGCCATCAACGTCGGTCATGTATGCGCCCGACCCTTTGGCCATGTAGACTGGAGTTCCTCCAACGGATTTGAATGCTCGTACCGGAGAGTTTACGCCGCCGGGGATAAACTTCTTTGCTTTTTCAAAGAGTTCAATTGATTTGGTAAGTTGAGGCATGTCGGACAATGCTGTTTAGGATTGAACAAGAGGTTACAAAAGGAAATAAAAAGTTGGCTCAAGATAGAAATACTCCAGAAGATATAAAACCCCAAAAAAAGCATGTATGGCTATTGCTGAAGCAGTTGTGAGACGATAACAAGGTTTTTGTGCGACCGGAGATGCTCAAGATGCACTCCACAGTACTCATGCAGCAGGTCGCAGAGCATCTCAATATCGGCGGCATCGGCGTTGAGGGAGTTCCCTGCAGGATGGCGTGTAGCAGCAAAAGTGTTCAACTGCATGGCAAGGCGCACCGGAATGAGCTGTTTTCTTGCAAAATTATCCCCCGACGAGCCGGGCAGCGCCAGACCGCCAGGATTCATCACGAAATAAAGCTCTTTCAGTTTCATGGCGTTGATGGCAGGCACAAGCTCCTCTCCGCTGAAGACGCATCTCTGCAGGGAGGGTTGAAAGCCAAGCACAGAGACAAATCGCAAAAGAAACCAGGCATAAAGCTGCCGAAAATCGACACCAGTACGGTAAAGCTGCTCAAGGGTTCCTGCAAGCAGAGTGAAGAGTGGCAGGCTTTTTTCACCGTTTTCCGTACTCTTGCTGACCAGATCAATGATTCGGTAGAGAACAGCAAATCGCTCAATATCAGGTGCGGGAACCATTGGGCTTAAAACAAGGTTCCCATCACTGACCAGTTGAATATCGCGGCTGCTTTTTTTATAGAGGACAAGGTCGATAACATTGCCCGCGCTAAAGAGTCCCGAGAGCTTGTTTTTTGGGTTGCGTGCGCCTTTAATAATAACCGACATTTTGCCGAACTCACGGGCGTAGATTGAGCAGATCTTTGATTGGTCACGGTATTTTGTTTCTCGCAAGATGACGGCCCGGGTTTTGACGATCACAGCCTGAACTTTTAAATGTTGGTAAATATAATTATATACAAAAACGCCGCACTGTGTGGCAAACTGAATTTTTAAAGAGTAATGAAATCGATTAATCAAGGAGAAAAATAGAGATGCCGACCTACCAGTATCGATGCAATAACTGCGGAAATGAGCTTGAGATAGTCCAGAAAATGAGCGCTGATTCTCTGACGCAGTGTCCAGAATGTGAAAAAGAGACGTTTGAACGGGTCATCACGGCCGAAGGTGGATTTGTGCTGAAGGGATCCGGGTTTTATAAAACAGACTATGCCAGGGATAAACCTGCTGCGGCACCTGCAGCTCCCCCCTGTGCCACTGCGGCCTGTGCGGGCGGTTCATGTCCTATGGCAAAATAGAGCGCCTCAGCTTCTCAGGAGCGGCATCGTGGCAAAGCTCATCGATGCCATCATTGAAACACGAAACAGCCTTCCTCTACTCAAGGGAGGCTTTTCTGTTTTTTGAACGGGTTCTCCTTTTCTCTCCATGCAAACGATGAAAGGTTGATCTTCTTGTTCCCCCTGAAACTTTCGGGATACTGTTTCCCCTCGACATTTCCCGTTACCTTTACCCTGCCGAGGATGCCATTTGTGAAAAACATGCGGATCATATCCCCGCTCGAATAGTTGATTCCCGAAGGTTTGCGGTTCTCATTGTAGAGGTGATAGAGGCTTTCTGCCTGACTGGTGAGTGTTATTCCCGTTATTTTCGAATTGTTGTTGAGCAGGATCACCATTTTCTTGCCGCTGAACTGGTCATAGACGAGTGGCGACAAGGAGAGTGTATCCTGTGCGGCAAAAAAAGCATTGTTGATGACCTGTATTTCATCAACGTGTTTGCGTTTTCCGCCCCCGTCAGACTCTTTGAGATGCAGCAGGATAGTGTCGCCGCTGATCTGCTGTTTATTGTGCCAGACCAGAACATCGTCGTAGAGCGAGATTTGGCTGGTTGCCTTATTAACCACAGCTCGGCGCGACTTGCCGGCAAGAGAGTTATCCATCATCCGGCCACGCACCTTCCCGCTTAATTCTCCGATCTCCCTGTCCGTGTAATAGACCCCATGTTCACCGTAGATTTCAACCGAATTGTCGGTCATAAAAACATTGCCGTCCAGTACGATTTTGTTCTCCTGCTCATAATCGGTGGCACGGTCGCACCGCAATGTTATGGTGCCGTCCAGAAACACCACATTGCCGGCAACCATACGGTAGTTCCCTGTTTGTGTCTGGCCTCCTTCGATGGTATCGGCATGTTGGAGAATAATTTTCTTTTTTTCTGCCCGTAGTGTATTATGATTCACAACCGGGAGCACGATCGCCTGAAGCGTCGCTATGCAGGCGGTCAAAAACATCAATGAAAAAAATCTTTGCATGGGTAAAAGATAATGATTGGCGGCATCCCGGAGATGGCTTTCCCCTAATGTAACAAAGCTTTGATTTTACTGTGAAAAAATTACTGTTGACCGCTGGCGGCAAGTCTGCAACCCTTTTGCTTGCTCCCCGAAAAATGGGACGGAGCCGCTGCCGGGCGAATTGTTGCAGCGCTGGATAGGGTGGTGTAGAACGAAGCGGTGCAATCCCGCGATTACTTTGCGCTGTAATTTTACTTTGCGATAAATTTTCTGTAATTTACGCAAAATTAACGGTGATAATAAAGGATACTGTGCGTCTATGAATGTGCTCAGCAAAACAGTTGCTCTTTCCAGACAAGGAACTCTTTTTCCTGATTTTGAGCTGTCAATGGGTAAATTTGCCAATGGCATTGCGAATAAATTATTACATGATGACAGAAGCTTTCATGACTGGTATCGTTTTGTGTTGTCTTTTCCGCCGCATTTGGTTCGTCAATATCTTGAGAGGTTTGGTTTAAAAGAGGGAGATACGGTTCTTGATCCTTTTTGCGGAACAGGCACAACTATCGTCGAAGCAAAACTCTGCGGGATTCATAGTGAAGGGATTGAGGCGAACCCTGTAGCGTATTTCGCAAGTGATGTTAAGTCGGACTGGAGCGTCGATCCTTGCAAACTGAAAGAACATGCTTATCAGATCGCGCAAAGGGTAAGCATGGTACTCACTTCTCAAAACGGAAGCTCTCTGAGAACATTGCCGGACGATTCCATGGCGTTGTTGCTGGCCAATTCAATCAGTCCATTGCCACTTCATAAATCACTGGTACTAATAGATGCGCTTAAAGCAGACGTGCACTCAGAATTCCATCGTCATGAAATGCTTGCTCTTGCCAAAGCATTGGTCTTTTCTATAAGCAACTTGCATTTCGGACCAGAAGTTGGTGTTCAACGCATAAAAAAAACAGATGCTCCAGTTGTTGAAAGCTGGCTGTCGGAAGTGGAACGTATGGCTTTGGACATCCATAGCTGCAAACCCGGCAATGCCCAATCGATTATCCATCATGCTGACTCGCGGCAACTCGCACTGCTCTTGAAGCCAGAAAGCATTGATGCTGTGTTTACATCACCTCCTTATCCAAATGAAAAAGACTATACCCGAACAACGCGGCTGGAAAGTGTTCTGCTTGGATTTATTCACAACAAAGAAGAGTTGAGAGCATTAAAAAAGGGATTGCTGCGCTCCAATACCCGCAATGTCTATAAAGGTGATGATGATGACCGCTGGATCGCCGATCATGAAGAAATACAGGCCATTGCTGCTGAGATAGAATGTCGCAGAATTGCCCTTGGAAAAACCTCCGGATTTGAGCGATTGTATGGCAGGGTTACAAAGCTGTACTTTGGAGGGATGGCACGTCATTTGGCTGAATTAAGGCCTTATCTCAAGCCGGGGGCTTATCTTGGCTATGTGGTCGGTGATCAGGCTTCATATCTTCAGGTCATGATACGAACGGGACAGTTGCTTGCTGGTATTGCTGACTCTTTGGGGTATCAGGTTGTCAGTATTGACCTGTTCCGTACGCGTATAGCTACAGCAACACGAAAACAAATGAGGGAAGAGGTTGTTGTTTTGCAATGGAAGGGATAACAGCACAATTTACAAGGAATGAGCCAAATGGAAAAAAAGCCAAACCGATACTCGAAACTCGTTGAAAAAGTTTTTATTAATAATTACCGGCAAGGTGAGAAGGATGTGTTCTTTCAGCGTGAGGATTTAGCGGTCACAGCAGTTGAGCTTGGGATAGCATTGCCAAAGAATTTAGGCGACATTATCTACAGTTTCCGTTACAGGGTCGCTCTGCCAGAATCAATTCGCAGGTGTGCCCCGGACGGTTTGGAATGGGTGATTCGGCCCGTAGGACAAGCGAAATATAAATTTTCTCTTACCTCTACGCCACGAATATGTCCAAATGCTCTTATGGCGGAGACGAAGATTCCTGATGCCACTCCTGGTATTATTGCTATGTATGCGCTCAATGATGAGCAAAGTCTTTTGGCAAAACTGCGATATAATCGGCTGATTGATATTTTTTCAGGAGTTACCTGTTATTCACTGCAAAATCATCTTCGGACAACCGTTCCAGAAATGGGGCAGGTTGAAATAGATGAAATTTATGTTGGCGTTGACAAGCGCGGCGCACAATATGTTTTTCCGGTTCAGGGGAAAGGCGGATCCGATCAACTTGGTATTATCCAGATTGAACAGGATTTTGCTTTATGCGCAGCAAAATTCCCTAAACTGATCTGTCGACCAATTGCAGCCCAGTTTATGGGGAAGAATCTGATTGCTCTTTTTGCATTTGAAGAAAATGAAAACGGCATCAGCATCAGCGAGGAGAGGCATTACCGGCTTGTTTTGCCCGCACAAATGACAGATGAAGATTTGACGAATTATCGTAACAGAGCAGAACATTCGGTATCTTTTTGAGCAAGGTTGCCTTATTGACCATGATTGGCGGCATCCCGGAGATGGCTTTCCCCTAATGTAACAAAGCTTTGATTTTACTGTGAAAAAATTACTGTTGACCGCTGGCGGCAAGCCTGCAACCCTTTTGCTTGCTCCCCTTTATGAAGCGCTGAAAAAAAACGGGAATTACAAACCGGTAGTGATGCTTGCAGCACCGGAGGGTGTTGAACCAATCAGTGCTGATCTCGCCGCCTGCTTTGGTCTTGGCGAAGCGAGTCACACCCTCATGCTTCCGAAAGGCACATCGGTCGAACAACTGACTGCCGCCATGACCGGTGCGGAAAAAATCATGCTGAGCGAACAACCCGATCTTGTTCTGGTCTGCGGCTGCGACAATGCCGCGTTAGGTGCCGCCATTACTGCGGCAAAACTTGCACTGCCTGTTGCCGCAATCGATGCCGGGTTGCGGAGCTATGAGCGTTCAGACACCGATGAGGTCAACCGTGTCGTCATAGATGCCATGGCCGACTTCCACTTTGTCAGCGAACACAGCGGGGAATATAACTTGATCAACGAAGGCATCGCCGATGAAAAGGTCTTTTTTGCAGGCAACCTTATTGTCGACAGCCTTGTCGGGTTGATGGAGCAGGCAAATGAGCTGGATGTATCAGTGGTTCCTGATGTCAAGCCGAAAAAATATGCGCTGTTGCTTCTCAATCCTGCGGGCCGTTTTGCCGCGAAAAAGTCGCTCGAAATGATGCACCGGCTTCTCAACGAGATTTCCGGCAACATCACCGTCATCATACCGCTCGTTGCCGGGCTTGACGATCTGTTGCAGCAGCATGGCATGAGTGAGGTCTTCGGCGAAATGGAGGGAGTGAAGATGATTGAGCCCCCGCAGCACGCCACATTGTTGAGGCTGCTCCGCGATTCTTTGCTGCTCCTCACCGACATTGAAGAGATGCAGTCGGAAGCCACCGTCATGAATGTCCCCTGCCTCACCATCATGGAGACATCCGCCCGTCCCGCCACCATCGAAATCGGCACTAACGCCCTTGTCAGCCTTGATGAGGATGATATCAAAAGCCGCATTCACGACATTCTCCATCCCGGTTTACATCAACACATCACCAGCCGCTCAAAAATCCCCGAAAAATGGGACGGAGCCGCTGCCGGGAGAATTGTTGCGGTGCTTGATCGGGTGCTACAGGATTGAGCAATGCCTGGCAATGATTACTTCGCTCTGTATTATTATTTATGATAAATTTCAGGTAGTTTGGGCTAAGCAAAAAGTATAATCAAACTGTGATAAAACGCCATGTACTGGGACATAAAAAAAGTAACGCCACTGCCCGACTATAAAATCTACGTCGAGACTGTGGCAGGACGGAAAGGTATCTTTGATGTGAAACCCTATCTTGATTTTGGGGATTTCAGGGAGCTGCGTGACATCAATTATTTTAATCAGGCTGGCATACAAAATGGTGCGGTTACCTGGCCACACAAGCAGGATATTCCACCTGCAACGCTGCTTGAGGAGATGCTGCCTGTTGATAAACCTGTTTGAGTCTTCTCATCAAAACTTTGAATACAAACCGATGTTTGTTGAAAAGCTGCCGGTGCCTCAGCTTCCACTTGAAGAGCAAGAGATCTATATACACTTGGTCAATTATGTACTGATACTAACCAAACATGAGCTGAAACTCCAATCAGCATTCTTTGAACAGCTTATCGACGCACTGGTCTACGAACTCTATTTTCCCGAACAGATTAAAGCCGCCAAGAAAGTGATTCTGCTCCATCTTGGTGAGCTGAAGCCCATGACCGACACCATGACTGATGCTGAAAAACTCTCTATCATCCAGAGTGAATTTGATCGTCTCTACGACCCGAACCACCCTGTTCGCAACAACCTCGAAACCCTCGACAGCGTTGAAGAGGTTCGCATTATCAGGGAGGCGTTGAAAAGATGAAGATTCAGTCAATCGTAATCACCAACTACAAAGCATTTTTGGCTCCCACCCCATCAAGGTTGATGGCAACAACCTCTTCATCTACGGTGAAAATGTCAGCGCGTGTTTTTGGCCCGGATCCGCGAAATACTTTTGTAATATTTCGCATAATGTTAAATCACATCTATGCACAAACTAAAAAACGAACAAATTGCTTGTCTGTTGATCATTACATCTGGAAAATACCGATTTTACAGCATTATTTGGTGTAAATAAAATTACCATCAATAATGTTGTAAAATCAATTACAACAAATATTACTGTTACGTATATATGTCTGCAAATTATTTTGTACTCTTGGGAGATGTGGTCTTGTCCCGAAATATTGCAAACCGCGAAGAGTTCCAATTTTGTCTTCAAAGTGCTTGCGAAAAAGCATTCAGGCAATGCCAGACGACGTTTCATACAAAAATCAAGCTGCTCAAAGGCACGGATGAAATTGGCGCCGTTCTGAATTCCCTCCAAGATGTTTTTAAGATAATTAACCTTATACTGGATGAAGTTCATCCATATCAGATTCGCTTTTCACTGGTTCGTGATATCATTGATGTTGGTGAAGAATCAGATGATGTTGCAAGCATGGACGGCCCCGCATTTCACCGTGCTGCAGTTGTAATCAATCAACTTAAACAAAATGGACTCCTGTTTAATATAGCCACAGGCGAAACGATAACAGATATGTCGATTACCAATCAAGTCAGTATGTTGTTACTGTTAAGGCAGTGTTGGAGTATTAAACATTATAAAATCGTGACAGAATATCGCAACGGTAAATCACAACAAGTTATAGCAAATAATCTCAATGTTTCACAGCAGGAGGTTTCGAGGTTGTTAAGACAAATAAATTGGAAGCAGTACAGGATTATGGAAGATTTGATTTATGCGCAATTTAAACTTCTTGGTAACGGAGAATAGAAATGGATTTAAGAATATTCGACAGTATTACAATTGCATCGATATTTTCATTCTCAAGAAGCCATCAACTTGTTGTTATTTTTATTGGCATAGTATTATTGTTATCGACAAGCGGCATAGTTGTTATAAACACATTCAAAAAAATTGGAATAGAACTTCCTGACACGGAAACCCAGGATAGACTTTATGGTATTATTTTTGGCAAATGCGAAAACATCATTATTTTTATATTGATATTGTTAGAAGGCTATACTGCACTGGCACTTATTTTTGCTGGTAAGGCAATTGTACGAAGTGAGGACAAGGAGAAGCTGTCGGTATATCATCTGGCAGGCACTATGATTAACACAGCCTATTCAATTTTGATCGCCTTTATAATCAAGTATATTATCGGGAAAATAACTGCTTTTTCATAGGCGTGAGACATTCAGAGGATATCCTGAACGCAAGGCTAAAAATTAACACTCTGCAACAATCCTGAAATCATCGACAGCGTTGACAAGGTGCGTATAAAGTGTCCTGAATAGCGGAAAGATTACACCTCAGAAGTGTTCCGGCGGGCAGTAAAGTCGGATGTCTCGCCAGAAATCAGTACAGAAATTGAGCAATACCGCAATCTCGTCCTCAACGCGTTCAGCCACGACAACACTGAAAAACATGAAATTCGAACCGAACTGACCTCAGCTATCGAGGCAGTAAAGGTGCTTGGGACTGAATTGAAGGGCACGTCCTGACAGGCATCTTATTTATTGAATTTGCCGCAAGCTTATCATAATTGTTAATAACCTGGTGAAGATGACAGCAGTGCAGATACCTTTAAAAACAACGGAGTACAGGGAGTTTATCCGGGAGATCAAAAACCGGATTCAATCGGCACAACTCAGGGCTGCAGTTTCGGTTAATCAGGAACTCCTGCGGTTGTACTGGGATTTGGCTGAACGCATCATTGCCCGCCAACAGGCATCGGCTTGGGGTGATGATATTCTCGGGCAGATAAGCCGCGACCTGCAATCGGAATTTCCTGATATGAAAGGGTTCTCCCTGCGCAACCTGCACTATATGCGCCAGTGGTATCAGTTCTGGTCAGGAACAAATTCAATTGTGCAGCAAGCTGCTGCACAATTGGACAAAGCTGCAATTGGGCAACAGCCTGTTGCCCAATTAGACAACGTATTGTATGTGCAACAGCTTGTTTCGCAAATTCCGTGGTGGCACAACGTTATTATCATCAGCAAAATCAAGGAGCAGAACGAAGCGCTCTTTTATGTGCAGCAAACCATTCAAAACAATTGGTCGAGGGCTGTTTTGACCCACCATATCGAAAGCCGCCTCTTCCAGCGCGAGGGTAAAGCGGTCACCAACTTTAAAGCGACCTTGCCTGCCCCGCAATCGGATTTGGCTCAGCAAATTCTCAAAGATCCCTATAATTTTGATTTTCTTTTGTTGCGAAAGAAGCATGACGAAAAAGAGCTTGAAGATGCCTTGATTGAGCATGTTACCCGATTTTTACTGGAACTTGGCGCAGGCTTTTCATACATCGGGCGACAGTACAAGCTCGAAGTAGGTGGCGACGAATTTTTTATAGATCTCCTGTTCTACCATACCCGCCTGCACTGTTTTGTGGTGATTGAACTCAAAGCGGGAAAGTTCAAGCCGGAGTTTGCCGGAAAACTGAATTTTTATGTCTCGGCGGTTGATGGTATCCTGAAAACCGAACAGGACAATCCTACCATAGGCCTCATTATTTGCAAGTCAAAAAATGACGTGGTTGTGGAATACGCGCTCAAAGATATTCACAAGCCAATTGGTGTCAGTGAATACCTGATTACCAAAAACCTGCCAATAGAATTCCAGTCATCCCTGCCAAGTATCGAGCAGATTGAAGCGGAGTTGGGAGGTGGAGATGAGTGAGGGTTTGAGTGGGTGGAACGTGTATCAATTAGGGCAATTAATTGAGCGAGGTAGTGCGGAACTTCAAACGGGTCCATTTGGGACTATGAAGAGCTATGAACAACAGGACAAGCAGGATTTACAAAACGAAGCCATTGTCTCCAAAACGGTAAAGCATGCTCATGCTGTTCAGTTGCAATCAGCAATTGCTTTGCATCAACAGGGGCGTTTGGCTGAAGCGGAAGTTTTGTATAAAGCTATTTTACAGGTACAGCCACACCATGTTGATGCACTTCAGCTATTGGCAACCATTGCGGCACAACAACAGAGTTATGTCGAAGCGGTTGAATTGTTTGATCAGGTACTCGACATAAATCCTCTCCATGCAGTGGCTTATTCCAATCGCGGCTATGCGTTACGTGAATTGAAGCGGTACGAAGAAGCGGTGGCGAGTTATAATAAGGCTCTTCTACTCAAGCCAGACTATGCAGACGCTTACTATAACTGCGGCTTTACCCTGGCGGAACTGATGCGCTACGAAGAGGCGAGTTTGAGTTACGATAAGGCTATAGCTCTTCGGCCTGACTATGCGGAGGCTTTTTCCTGTAGAGGATTTGCGTTACATGAGTTGAAACGGTACGAAGAGGCGCAGGCAAGTTTTGACAAGGCTTTTATGCTCAAGCCGGACACGGATTTTTTGTTTGGCAACATGATGTATAATAAAATGAGTATGTGTGACTGGAGTGATATCAACAATCACCTTCAGTACCTTGCCGAAAAAATTGAATGCCGGCAAAAAATCTGTGCACCATTGACACTGCTTGGGCTTCTTGATTCTCCTGCACTCCAAAAAGCGGCGGCTGAAATTTTTGTGCATGAACGATATCCGGCAAGTCATGAGCTTCCAGCCATTCAAAAGTATGCCCGGCATGATAAAATCAGGATTGGATATTTTTCTGCGGATTTTAGGGATCATGCCACGGTATATTTGATGGCAGAGTTGTTTGAACAGCACGATCGATCGAAGTTCGAACTCATTGCCTTTTCATTCGGTACGGATACATCTGATGCCCTGCGAAAAAGAGCTGCAGCAGCCTTTGACAGGTTTCTTGATGTGCGAAGCATGAACGATCGTGCGGTTGCACAACTCTCAAGAACGCTTGAAGTTGATATCGCTATTGATTTAAATGGCTTAACGACACACTCCCGCCCAGGGATCTTTGCCTTGCGTGCCGCTCCTGTTCAGGTCAACTATTTGGGTTATCCTGGAACCATGGGGGCCGAGTATGTCGATTATCTTATTGCTGATGAGACACTTATACCGAAAGAAAGCAGGCAGTATTACTCTGAAAAAATTGTCTCTCTGCCCGACAGTTATCAGGTAAACGATACGACGCACGTCATTGCAGAGAAGGTGTTTTTTCGCGAAGAGCTGGGGTTGCCCGCAACGGGGTTTGTGTTTTGCTGTTTCAACAATAGTTTCAAAATTACCCCGTCAACGTTTGACGGCTGGATGCAAATTCTCAGGCAGGTAACGGGCAGCGTTCTTTGGCTTCTTGAGGATAATGCCGTTGTCGCAGGTAATTTGCGGAGGGAAGCTGTTCAACGGGGTATTGAGGCGGAGAGAGTGATTTTTGCCAAACGGATGCCTGTTGCAGAGCACCTCGCACGGCACAGGGTTGCAGATCTCTTTCTGGACACACTCCCTTGCAATGCACACACAACGGCAAGCGATGCGTTGTGGGCTGGCTTGCCGGTGCTGACCTGTATTGGCAAATCCTTTGCAAGCAGAGTTGCGGCAAGTTTGCTCAACGCCATCCATTTACCGGAACTCATTACTTCATCCCAAGCGGAGTACGAAGCCGTTGCGATTAACCTTGCGACCAATCAAGAGCAGTTAGTCAAGCTCAAGCTTCAACTGGAACAGAACCGCCTTACGATGCCACTTTTTGATACGCAACGTTACGCCCGACACCTTGAGGCGGCTTATGCCGTGATGTATGAGCGACATCATGCTGATTTGCCGCTCACAAATCTTTATGAACAAGCGCTGGTCAAACGGTGACCGATATGAAAATCAGGGCTGATGTTGACCCTTTGATATGCTGGAGTTTCACGAACAAAAATTCAGTGAAAGGTGAGGTCGTAGCGCATTTCATGGAGATGATTTCGTATCACCATCCGCTTTTCATGCAGTTCCACCATGCCGCAGGTAAAGCCGGGATGTTCGTGCCGGTTCACGAAGGCTGGCAGGACAACAAAATGTATGCCTTTATGGAGAGCATAGCCGCCGTAATGGTAATGGCCGCTGAGGCAAGCCTTGACTGCAGCGGATGATGCCAGCAGTTCGGCAATCTCCCGGTGATTCCAGAGCAGGCCATGTTTCTGGTCGGTAGTTTCGGGAAGCAATGGGAAGTGGCAGACAACAATAACGCTCTCACCAAGACGATCAGCCTCCTCAAGCTCCCTCGTAAGCCACAATTTTTGCTGGATTCCAACAGCGCCGCAGTATTCGTGCAGCTCAGGGTGTGCACGAAAGAGCTCAAGAATCCGACTGTCTTCCGGTGTTTCAGGTATACGGAGTATCGAAACATCCATGCCGTCAAGCACGATAAAGCGGAATCCCCGAATGGTAAAGGCGTAAAAGGGCGTTTGCAGGCCAAGAGCCGTCATAAGCGTCTGTCGCGGCAGGGCAAGGCAGTGGTTGCCGAGAACGTGGTGGATCGTGCCGTGAAAGGTGTTGAGGATGGAGCTGACTTGCCGGAACTCCTCCTCTTTGTGCCCGTCGCTCCCTTTGATCTGGTCGCCAAGCTGCAAGAGAAAATCGATATCGTGACGTTGCCAGCAATCCACGCAGGCGGAGAGGTCTGCGGCAGTTGTTACCGCTGCCGCAGTTTCGTTCTCCGTTGAAAAGTGGATGTCGGTGATGATGCCGAACCGGAGTGGCGTGTTGTTGTGGGGGCTCACCATCAGTCACCGAATTCGGAGAGATATTTTTCCATGAATTCGTCGAGGTCTCCGTCAAGCACAGTTTCCACGTCGAAGCGCTCGTAGTTGGTGCGGTGATCCTTGATACGCCGGTCGTCGAGCACATAGCTTCGGATCTGGCTGCCCCATTCGATTTTTTTCTTTTTGCCCTCGATCTCCCGCTTTTTGGCCTCCTCATCATCGCGCTGTCGCTGGTAGAGCTGGGCCATCAGCATTTTCATCGCGCGCTCTCTGTTCTGGAACTGTGACCGCTCCTCCTGGCAGCCGACCACAATGCCGGTAGGAAGATGCTTGATGCGCACGGCAGTTTCCACCTTGTTGACGTTCTGGCCGCCTTTGCCGCCGCTGCGGAAGGTGGACAGCTCAAGATCCTCCTTGCGGACATCAATTTCAACGTCGGGAGGTGCCTCCGGGTAGGTGAAGACACTGGCGAAGGAGGTGTGTCGCCGGGCATTCGAGTCATAAGGGGAGACGCGGACCAGCCGATGCACGCCGTTTTCAGCTTTCAGATAGCCGTAAGCGTAAGGTCCCTGAATTTCGAGCGTTGCGGTTTTAATGCCTGCCCCGTCGCCCTCCTGGTAGTCGTCAGTATAAATCTTGAACCCTTTGCGCTCCGCCCACCGCATATACATCCGGTAGAGCATCTCGGCCCAGTCCTGTGCTTCTGTTCCACCTGCTCCGGCATGAATGGTGATCAAGGCATTGCCAGCATCATCCTTGCCTGAGAGCATGTTCTTGAACTCAATTGCCGCGATATCATGCTCAATTGAGGCGATTGTTGTGGCAAGTTCTTCGCCAAAGGATTCCTCCTCAAGTTCTATGGCAATATCGAACTCATCCTGACAGAAACGAGCTTTTGAGGCAATCTTGTCGTACTCTTCTGTCCACGATTTGTGTTCGTTCAACTCCTTCAGGATTTTGTTGGCCGTTTTCTGGTCGTTCCAGAACAGCGGATCGGAGGTCAATTTTTCAAGGTCGTCGATTTTTTCTTTACGTTCATCGATGTCAAAGATACCCCCGTAACTGTTCGAGGCGACGATGAATCTCCTGCAGTCTTTCTTTTTGTGGTTCAAACATAGCGTTTTCTTTTTTTTGAGAATAAAAATCACCCTAAAGGAACAATTTTTTTCATGAGAAATCAAAGATTGCAGTAGCGTGCAGGATTTTAACACTCTTATTAATTTTGAATAAGTATCTAAGCAAAAAAGTAAAGGAGTTTTCATATTTTCCTTTCTGTTAAAAAAACAGGGAGCAGCACCGGAACTGTTAAGCCGGAGGAACTGCTTTATGGCCGGGATTATCCCGGGTACCAACCAGAGATTATTAATGATGAATAATGCATTTCGAAGGGCGCTTCCCCAGTATTGCAATCAAACGTTTGACGGTCGTCGACGGGTTGTCATAGAAAAGGTCTCGCCTGAGCTTGATGGGGGCAAGTACCCGGCGAAAGGGATTGAGGGAGAGAGTATTACGGTAGAGGCAGACATTTTTGTTGATGGCGCCGATACCATCTTTGCAGAACTCTGTTTTCGGCCTGCTGGCAGCGCCGGGTGGCAGCGCTCCCCGATGGTCTCTCAAGGCAATGACCTGTGGAGAGGATCGTTTACGGTTGGTATCCCCGGTCACTACGAATACACGATTGAAGCAAGGGTCGACCATTTCGAAACATGGAAAAAGGGATTGGCCAAAAAAATTGATGCGGCTCAGGATGTTTCGCTTGATCTGCAAATCGGTGCACTTCTTGTCGACAAAGGGGTTGAAAGGGCCGATGCCCTCGATGCCGGGGAACTTGCTCTCTTTGCTGCTCAGATCCGTTCTGAGAAGAGTGCCGAAGCTGCTGCTGCTGCCCTTGATGCCCGCCTTGCCCTGCTGATGGCGCGTTATCCCGACAAGGATTATGCCTCCATGTACGATAAAGTGCTTGGTCTGACGGTTGAGCAGAAAAAGGCAGGATGCAGCGCCTGGTATGAGCTGTTTCCCCGTTCATGGAGCACGGAACCCGATACCCATGGCACTTTTAACGATTGTCACCGGCTGCTGCCGATGATTGCCGGGATGGGGTTTGATGTTGTGTATCTGCCGCCGATTCATCCCATTGGCCATACCAAGCGGAAAGGCAAGAATAATGCCCTTGTCGCAGCTCCCGGAGAGCCCGGAAGTTGCTGGGCGATTGGCAACAGCGATGGAGGCCACAAGGCGGTCCACTCTGAGCTTGGCACGGTTGAAGATTTTGCTGCATTTGTTGCGGCAGCAGAGGAGCACGGGCTCTCTATTGCTCTCGATATTGCTTTTCAGTGTTCACCCGATCACCCTTATGTACAGGAGCACCCGCAGTGGTTTACCTGGCGCCCCGATGGAACCGTACAATTTGCTGAAAATCCTCCAAAGAAATATGAGGATATTCTGCCCATTAACTTTGAATCTGTCGACTGGCAGAACCTCTGGATTGAGCTGAAAAGCATTTTTCTCTTCTGGATTGGCAAGGGGGTGAAAATTTTCCGTGTTGACAATCCTCATACGAAGGCTTTTCCTTTCTGGGAGTGGGCTATTGCATCAATAAAAGAGGAGCACCCGGATACTGTTTTTCTGGCCGAGGCATTTACTCGTCCCAAATTGATGGCCCGCCTTGCCAAGATTGGCTATAGTCAGTCATACAGCTACTTTACCTGGCGCAATACCAAACAGGAGCTTCAGGAGTACATGATTGAGCTGACCACATCGCCCCTGAAACATTTCATGCGGGCAAACTTCTGGCCAAACACACCTGATATTCTTCACGAAGAGTTACAGAAAGGCGAACGGGAAAAATTTATTATTCGTCTGGTTTTGGCTGCAACATTGTCGTCAAACTACGGTATGTACGGTCCCGCCTACGAACTCTGTGAGCATCTCCCCGTACAGGGCAAGGAGGAGTATCTCAATTCCGAAAAATATGAGATCAGGCAGTGGGATCTTGACCGCCCCGGTAACATCCGTGCAGAGATTACCCGCATTAACCGGATCAGGAAGGAGAATCCTGCCCTGCAGCAGACCTGTGACCTCACCTTTGTGCATATTGACGCTTCGCCGGGTAATGAGCACGAAAGACTGATGGGCTATGTGAAGCGATCGGCAGATGGCAGCAATATCATTCTTGTGGTGGTAAATCTTGATCAGTATTCCATGCAGAGGGGATGGCTTCGCTTTCCGCTCGAACTTTTCGGACTTTCTCCCCTTCATCCGTTTACGGTTGAGGATCTGCTCAACGGGAATCGCTATCAATGGAACGGCGAATGGAATTTTGTGGAAGTGAATCCGTTCAGCATGCCGGCGCATATTTTTCGGGTAACACTTCCCTGATACAATTTATTTTTTAACGCATTTACTCCTTATACCTTTAACGAACTCAACATGTATCAACCCGAACCGCTCTGGTACAAAGACGCAATTATTTACGAGGCGCATGTCAAGACGTTTTATGACAGCAACAATGACGGTGTAGGCGATTTTCAGGGGTTACGCCAAAAGCTTGGCTACCTGCAAAGTCTTGGCATTACAGCAATATGGCTGCTTCCCTTTTATCCTTCGCCGCTCCGTGATGATGGATACGATATTGCCGACTATATGAATGTCAATCCCGATTACGGCACGATGGAAGATTTCAGGGAGTTTCTTGAAGAGGCACACTCGCTTGGTCTGAAGGTCATTACTGAACTGGTGGTGAACCACACTTCCGACCAGCATGCCTGGTTCCAGCGCGCCAGAAAAGCTCCTGCAGGTTCGCCTGAGCGGAATTTCTATGTCTGGAATGATGACCCGAATAAATATTCTGAAGCCCGCATTATTTTTCAGGATTTTGAGCTTTCCAACTGGACCTGGGATCCTGTTGCCGGTCAGTATTTCTGGCACCGTTTTTACCATCATCAGCCTGACCTGAACTTTGAAAACCCGGCTGTCCAGGCGGCGCTCCTCAATGTGCTCGATTTCTGGCTTGGGATGGGTGTTGATGGCCTCAGGCTTGACGCTGTGCCATATCTTTACGAGGAGGAGAGTACCAATTGCGAAAACCTTCCCCAGACCTACGCGTATCTCAGGGGGTTACGCTCCTATGTTGATGAGCACTATCCCAACCGTATGCTGCTTGCTGAAGCCAATCAGTGGCCCGAAGATTCTGCAGCATATTTCGGCAAGGGCGACCTGTGTCACATGAACTTCCACTTCCCCCTGATGCCGCGCATGTACATGGCGCTTGCCACCGAAGACCGTTTTCCCATTATCGATATTCTCGAACAGACCCCGGAAATTCCGGAGAACTGCCAATGGGCCTCATTTCTGCGCAATCATGATGAGCTGACGCTTGAAATGGTTACCGATGAGGAGCGTGACTACATGCGCCGGGTTTATGCCAACGACCCAAGGGCCCGCATCAACCTTGGTATTCGGCGCCGCCTTGCCCCGCTCATGGCTAACGACCGCCGCAAGATAGAGCTGATGAACATTATGCTGCTCTCCCTGCCCGGCACTCCTGTTCTGTACTATGGCGACGAGATCGGTATGGGCGACAACTACTATCTCGGTGACCGTGATGGTGTCCGCACCCCCATGCAGTGGAATTCCGACCGCAATGCAGGCTTTTCCCGTGCCAATCCACAGAGGCTGCAGTTGCCAGTCATTATTGATCCGGAATATCACTATGAAGCGGTCAACGTCGAGGTACAGGAGAGCAATGTCAACTCCCTGCTCTGGTGGATGCGTCATGCTATTTCAACGGCACACCGCTACAAATCCCTCAGCCGGGGGACTATTGAGTTCTTGCAGGTGAGCAACCCCAGGGTGCTGATTTTTATCCGCCAGTTTGAGGATGAAACTATGCTTTCGATCATCAACCTCTCTAAAAATGCCCAGGCGGTAACGATTGATCTTTCCCGTTTTGACGGATATATTCCCGAAGAGGTTTTCAGCCTGAACAGGTTCCCGAAAATCAGGAAAATTCCCTATATGGTCGCACTCGGATCCTATGGATATTTCTGGTTGAAGTTGATCAAGGATGCCGAAGAGGTCGATACTCGCGCCTCTCTCAAAAACTCTTTTGCCTCGGTTTCCCGCTGGCCGGTTCTTTTTACCGGAAAAAGCAAAGAGCAGCTCGAAACCGTGATTCTGCCACAGTACTACAATATAAGTCGCTGGTTTGGGGGCAAGGCACGCAATATCATGCGCATTTCTATAGTCGATACCATTCCTGTGGCAGGGATGACAAAAGCAAAGCTGCTGATTACTGAGGTTCGTTATTCCAGTGGTGAAAATGATCTTTATCAACTGCCTCTCTGTTTTGCGCCGCTCTCCACAATCAGCGAATCAGACGACAACTTCTGCAAGAGAGTCATTGCGAGGGTTGTGATTGGTGATGAAGAGGGGTATCTGTGTGATGCAACCTTCGACAGTCGCTTCCTGAACCATCTTTACTCCATGGTTACCGGCAAAGAGAAATGGCAGGGAAAGGCAGGTCTTGTTTCCGGGTTGAAGTCATTGAAGCTTGATGCCATGAACGAAAGCAAGAGTGGCCAGGAGCCTGAACCAGTTCTGATGGGTGTTGAGCAGACGAACACCTCTATCAGGTTTCACAACGATCTCTGCCTCAAACTTTACCGCCGCATTGAAATCGGAGTCTCTCCCGAGGTGGAAATGTGCAGCGCCCTGAGCGATCAGACGACGTTTACCAACCTTCCCTCCTACTTTGGATCGCTGAACTATGACCAGAGCCGTTCCAGCCGCTTCTCTCTCGGTATTTTGCAAAATTATGTGCAAAACGAAGGCGATGCATGGCAGCTTTCCCTTGGCCATGTGCAGCGATATTATGATGATCTCCGGGTAAAAATCAAGGCAGGCGTTGCGCTTCCGGCGCTTTCGGCATTGAGTGGCACTCCTGTGCAGCTTCCTGAAATTATGCATGAGCTGATTGGCGGTGTCTACCTCAGCATTATTGAAAAGCTGGCAGAAAGGACGGCCGACATGCACCTCTCTCTGGCCTCGCTCGACAATGACCCCGCATTTGTTCCTGAAGCCTTTACCACGCTTTATCAGCGTTCCATCTATCAGGCGATGTGTGAGCAGGTGAAACGTGCGGTTATTCTGATACGTGAACTCATGCCCAAACTGCCAGCCGGGCAGCAGGAGCTTGCCACTCTTTTTGTACAGAAGCAAAAACAGATTCTGCAGCAGTTTGATCCAATAAGACTTGAAAAAATTGATGCCCTGAAAATCAGGATTCATGGCGATTATCATCTTGGTCAGGTGCTCTTTACCGGTAAAGACTTTGTGATTATCGATTTTGAGGGTGAGCCATCCCGCCCACTCTCCGAGCGCAAAATAAAACGTTCGGTCTTCCGTGATATTTCAGGAATGCTCCGCTCCTTTGATTATGCGGCTTATAACGTGCTGCAGAGCCACTCCATTATTCATCCTGAAGAGAGGGCGGGTCTTGAGCCGTGGGCCGATCGCTGGAGCTTCTTTGTTGGCCAGCATTTTATTGACAGCTATTTTGAAAAGACAAGGGGTAGTAATATTGTTCCCGCAGAACCGAAACAACGTGAGCATCTGCTGCGTGGCTACCTGATGAACAAGGCAATCTATGAGCTCAACTACGAGCTGAACAACCGGCCTGAATGGGCCTCTATACCGCTGAAGGGGATTCTGAAGATTCTGGAATCGTAATTTTGCGACTGAACGCACGGGCCTGCCTGCGCAGGGCAGGCCCGGAGCTTTCAAGGCCACCTATTTCTCCTTCGCCAACCTCCACAGCATATCAAGCTCGTCAGCAGTATACTCCTGCCACTGACGGCCTGATGCCTCTACGGATTCTTCAATCTTGCGAAATCGGCCCATAAATTTATTGGTTGCCTTGCGGAGGGAGTCCTCGGGGTTAGCGCCGAGGAAGCGGCTGTAGTTGACAAGGGTAAAGAGCAGATCACCGAACTCATCCTCCTGCTCTTCCTTGCTCGCTGCGTTTTTCAGCTCTTTGACCTCTTCAACAAGCTTGTTGAGAACGCCTTCATCACTTGGCCAGTCGAAACCGACACCGGCAACCTTTTTCTGTACACGATAGGCGCGCAGGAGCTCCGACATAGCGTTCGGCACGCCGTCGAGCAAGCTTTTCCTGCCCTCTTTTCGCTTGAGCGTTTCCCAGTTTTTCAGCACATCCTGTTCGTTTTCAACAAAAGTGTTGGCAAACACATGCGGATGGCGGCTGATGAGTTTGTGGCAGAGTGCTTCAAAAACATCGGCAAAAGAGAATGTTCCACGCTCTTCGCCCAGGAGAACCTGAAAGCAGAGATGCAGAAAGAGGTCGCCGCACTCTTTTTTCAGTTCAATTTCGTCCTGCTGGTCTATGGCATGTATCAATTCATAGCTCTCTTCGAGCAGAAGGTGGGCCAGAGACCCAGGGGTCTGTTTCCGATCCCATGGGCACTCCTGCCGCAGCACGCTAACAAGGCTCAGTACCCGTTCAAACTGTTCGGGGAGGGTTCTCTCTCTCTCGGCGACAATATCGGCTTTTAACTGCTCAATCGGAATGTTCTCTGGCATGGTCAATGGTGTTTGGCATTCGCTTTTCAACTGAGTGATGAAGTTACTCTTTCTTGCGGGTATTTCTTATACTTGCTCACAGGGTTCCGTAAACATTTCGACAGTCGAGAGTCATGACATCATCCATCATCCAGCCAGAACAGGGGTATCCAATTGCCGCGATTGCCACTCCTGTTGGTGTCGCAGCTCTTGCTGTTGTTCGTATCAGTGGTAAAGGGGTTTTCGATATTGCCCAAAAAGTGTTTCGTAAAAAAAATAACTCCAGGTTCCGGTTTGAGCAGTCGAAGGGCTTCAGGGCTCATTTCGGCACTGTTCATGACAGCGAAGGGCTGATTGACGAGGTGGTTGCCCTGGTGTTCCGCTCGCCGAACTCCTTTACCATGGAGGATATGGTTGAGCTGAGTTGCCACGGTGGCCCGGTTGTGGTGAAACACATTCTGAAGGCATTGCTTGACGAGGGGTGCAGACTGGCCGAGCCCGGAGAGTTTACCCGGCGGGCGTTTCTTAACGGCCGCATTGATCTTTTACAGGCGGAGGCTATTGGCGAGATGATCCATGCGCGATCGGAATCGGCTTTTCGCACTGCGGTCACCCAGATGCAGGGTACGCTTTCCCTGAGCCTCAATGCCATGCGGGAGCGGCTGCTCGGTTCATGCGCCCTTCTGGAGCTTGAGCTTGATTTCAGTGAGGAGGAGGTTGAGTTCCAGAGCCGCATCCAGCTTCAGGAAGAGCTTCGTCTTCTGTACGAAGAGCTTTTGCGTCTTGTCGACTCTTATCAGCACGGCAGGCTGTTGAAGGAGGGGGTGGCGACGGTGATTGCCGGAAGGCCGAATGCCGGAAAGTCAACCTTGCTGAATGTGCTGCTTGGAGAGGAGCGCTCCATTGTGAGCCATAGTCCGGGCACGACGCGAGACTATATTGAGGAGTGCTTTTTGCATGAAAAAACCATGTTCAGACTCACCGATACCGCTGGTCTGCGCGAAGGCGGGGAGGAGATTGAACATGAAGGCATCCGCCGGAGCTACAAAAAAATTTCTGAAGCGGATCTTATTGTCTATCTCCTCGACATCAGTCTTGACGATTATCTTGATGACGTTTCCCGGATTCAGCTCTTTCTTGAGGATTATCCCTCAGCCCATATCATTGTGGCTGCCAATAAAACAGACCTCATCCCGGCGAGTACGGAACGGCAGCAACAGCTTCGGACCGCGACCGGCTGCGAGGTTTGTGGCATCTCCGCATCCAGAGGCGAAGGGCTTGATGCACTCAAGTGCCTTATGAGCATTACGGCGGAAGGGCTTGACAAGCAGCATGAAGCAAGTGTGCTCGTCACCAGCCTGCGACATTATGAAGCGCTTCGCAATGCCTCTGATGCTATCGATAATGCACAAGTGCTTGTCGACACGGGCTCCGGTACCGAGCTTGTCGCATTTGAACTTCGTTCAGCGCTTGAGTCTATAGGGGAAATCACCGGAAAAGTGGTGAATGAGGAGATATTAAACCTCATCTTTGAGCGGTTCTGCATCGGAAAGTGAATGCCCTTGCCCTGCACAGCCACCATACTTGGAGCCATGCAGGGGAGAAACTTCAGCTTTGCGTGTATGTGTGGACGCTGTTCTGGGCTGAGGGAAGATAGTTGACACCGAACCAGCAGACCAGCAGCACAAGAAAGGCAAGTGCCAGATACCACTGGAGTTTGCTCCGGTCAATCTTGTAGCGGCAGGCATGAAGATAGCCGAGATAAGCCAGCCAGGAGAGAAATGCCCAGGTCTCTTTAGGATCCCAGGTCCAGTAATGTCCCCATGCCTCTTTTGCCCAGAGTGCTCCGAAGATCAGACCGAAAGAGAGCAGCACAAAGCCAAGCAAGGCAAGATAGTGCGAGACCGATTCGCCACTCACATTTCCCTTTGATCGCAACTGCAGGTAGACGTTGTGCAATGCCGCAACAGAAGATGCGGCAAGGAGCACATAGCCGACAAGATAGACAACCACATGGGGAATAAACCATGGACTCTGCAGGGCAGGCATGAGTGTTTTATCGAAGACTTCAGGATGGAGCATGTTAATGCCGAGAAAAAATCCTGCAAGTGCCATGCAGTAGTATTTCAGCCATCCGATTTTCCAGCGGTACTCTACGAGAAATCCCACAAGCGGAATAAGTGCCGCATACCAAAGCCGTGTTTCGCCAAGCGTTCTGAGAGGTGGACGGTCAAGGAGCACCCAGTACGAAGCGATAAAACAAAGCATGACCACCGTTCCTGCAATGGCCATAAGTCGAGCAGGGAGTTTCAGCGCAGGAGCTTTCAGCGCAATAAAAGAGAGCAGTGACCCTGTCGCCCAGAAAAAAATGGCCAGCCATGCCGCAGTATTAAAATCAAATTTCATGATGCAACCTCTTTTCGTTTAATGCCATTCCAGAAAAACAGCATGTTGCCTGCCATAATCATAAAAAAACCAAGATAGACTGCGGGCAACCAGGGGTCACGGATAACTTCGATGACGCTGTATTTCGACCATTTTCCGGCTTCGTTGTCGTATCCCATCTGATAGAGCTTCCATCCCATAAAGTTTATTGGATGGTTGACCTCAAGAGTTGCCGTTGTCTGCTGACCGCTTTCATTATGTACCGTTACGTCCGAACGGAATGCTTTCGGCGTGCCAGGCATCATGACAAGAAAGAGCTGGCCAAGCTTTGCCGCAAAGGGTTTTAGCATGGGACTGCCAGTGCTGATCCAGGTCTCAACCGGTGCTGCACTTGTGCTGACGATCCTCACTTTGGCAAAGGAAACACCTGCTTTGTGGTCTGCGGGCTCGGGAAAACCGATTTTTCCTGGAAGCGCCGATGGCAAAAAGTCGAGCACTTCAACATCAACACCTTTCCACGATGCCTTCACGCCCTTGCGGACAAGGGTTGTCATCTTTGTTTGCTCCTGAAGAGGCTGGTCATGCTGAGGGTCATACAAAAACAGTTGGGGGGGATACTCCTCAAGGGAGAAATCATGCAGAAAAACCGAAAACGGCAGTTGCTGTGGAGTGTCGCTCTCCATATAGGCAAGGTTACTCTCCAGGCCCTCATCAACCCTCATCATGAGTCGCTGAAGGTCGGGACTTCCGAAAATGCCGCATGAAAGCACTATCCAGAAGCCCGCATGAAAAAGGATAAACTGAAGGTTCTCCAGCCGGAAGGGCACAAGCTTCCATGAAAGTGCAATACCGAGGTTGGCAAGAAAAATCAGGACGATAATGGCGAAAGGCCAGCTCGAAAAAATCTGGTTTGTCCCCGGTAATGCCGACAGCAATCCCCCGGTATCTTCACCCTGTGGCACAATACCACCAATCAATGAGAGAGCCGCAATGGCAACAATAAGGCAAAGCCCGAGGGGAATTCCTCCAAACCATTTGACGACTTGATTGTTTCTCAACCCCAGCCCGATACTTAATACCAGCACAGCAAACAGACCAAGCGCAATGGCGTTGACGGGCAGGTGAAACCTTACAATACCCTGCCCTGAAGCAGCATACTGAATGATAAACCCGGCCACAACTGCAACTGCCGTAAAGAGAGCAGATTCTTTAAACTCCCAGGGAGTTTGAAACCAGCGACGCTGGAGAACCACCATGACGAATGCCTTTATAAATGAGATTGATAAAGAAAATTGTACATTACCGGTGAGCTGTCATGATCTGGTGATGGAGTGAATTACCGATTAACGGGGTGTTTCCACCACCTTCCTGATACGCTCGAATATAACATGGGAACCATACGTAACAAAAGATTAACGCTTGTTAATATGGGAAAATTGTATTACAATCATTAAGAACAAATAAAAAGATCCCATAAAGGCCATAGGGATGACTTGATAGATATGGTCTTTTACTTTACGTTTGCGGGTATACTCTTCTGTGTTGACAGCCTGTTTTGGGCTGCGCTGTAGTTAGCAACATACTTTCGTCCGATTGATTTTTTTTAGTTATCCGAGGGTCACTGCCCCCCAGGGGGTTATCTCTTTTCGATAGACAATGCTCTAACGGCACTTGGTTTCAGATAATAACTGATGCCTTATGAGTGGAATTCACCTGAAACCCACGACGTATAATTTAACAATGGAGAGAATTATGAAGCGCTTTCTGCAACTGTGTACGTTGATTATTGCTTTTTTTTGTTCAGTGCAGGTCGTCAATGCTGCCGGAATTGACAAGGCAGATCTGGAGAAGAGATATGATCTTAAAAAAGGGAAAGAGATCTATGATGAATCTTGTGGAGCGTGCCATGGTAATGGAGTGCTGGCTGCGCCAAAATTTTGTGATGTAACAGCATGGAAGCCGCTAATTGATAAAGGGATGGATACGTTGGTCAAACATGCCATTGACGGCTTTAATTCTATGCCTGCAAATGGGGGATTGTCAAATCTGACTCTTGAAGAGGCAGGTAATGTGGTTGCCTATATGGTGGATCAGTGTCTCTTTTAAAGTATCCGGGGAGCAATAAATAATATTTGGAATAAAAAGTAACAGAATCGCCTGATTGGGGTTTCATAGTTCTAATAGTGAAGCGATACTGATTTTACGCCCGTTTTTGTGCGTTTGCTTGAGTTTGCATCGTTCGTGTTTTTTTTTGTAGCATTTGCTTAACTATTAAAAAAGGAAAGATTATGAGAAAAATGAAATTGGCAGGTGTGGTGTCGCTCTGTGTGGCACCTGCATTGTTCTGGAGCACAGAGGGTTCTGCGATACCCTCTTGGGCAAGGAAGTATAATGTCTCTTGCTACATGTGCCACTCTGGCATGCCCCAGAGGAATGCTGTCGGTGAAGCCTTCAAGAATAATGGATACCGCTTCTCTGGCACCACTGAAGAGGCACTAACCAAGCAGAAGAATATCAAGATTGGCAATGACGAATGGAACAAAGCGTTCCCGAATGCACCGCGAACAGGATCATTTCCTCAGTTTGATCCGTTAAGTGTTATGCTCACGGGTAACCTTGTCAACTACAAGCAATCGACATATTTGGAGAATGGTACACTCTCCAAAGGCAAAGAGTTCACGATAAACGCACCCAATACCGCCTCACTGTTCATTGGTGCTACAGTTGGCGATAACCTGTCGGTTTTTGGTGAGTTGGCAGGATTCGGTGGAGCAATAGTGGAGACTGATACAGATAAAGGTGCAGGCAATAAGATTTCTTCTTCTGTAGACAGCCCTGTTACAGCCAACGTAAGAATGGTCTGGCAGTTTTTTCCCGGCTTCAACCTTGCCATTGGTAACAGCTTCAGCAGTGTTAACTGGAACGGTACCGGTGTGGGCGGCGTAACAAACACCTCCGGAGTGCTTCCAGGCCCAGCAACGTATCTTGAGTTGAACTTCACCAAAGGGGAGGCCGGAGGCTACTCAATTATAGCCGGTACCAGCATGGGTGCAAATTACAGGACACCAATCGTCGCAACATCGAATGCCATTGATGATATACTCTACCTTCGCGGAAAGGTGAAACTGTTTGGTGCAGGCCTTCTTAGTGGAGCGAATGGTGAACTCGGCAATGTGTATAATGGCCTGGATAACCAGTTGACCATCGGTGCCGGTCTCTCTTATGCCAAAGACAATGGCAGCACTCTTGTTGCCGATCCCTCAACCAATATAACGCCAACAAAAGGCTTTACATCTAATTATATTGGGGAGACCTTGGTCTATGGCGGCGATATCCAGGGGGCCTACAATGACTTCCTTGCTGGTGTTGCGGTAAGCCATGACCGCGATCTCGACCTGAACAACTTCCGTGCTGAGGTTGGATACTTTGTTTATCCATGGCTGTTTACAAAGGTTGGCTATGCTGACATCGCAAATGCGGCCAAATATGCCTCTCTTGCAAAAAGATCGGATACGCATCAGCCGACTTGGGTTCCTTCAATTTCTGCCTGGATTAACCCTGCAGTCTCACTGACCGGTACATACACGATTTATCAGAAAGGTACAATTGCGGAGACAGGCGAGACCAATCAGAACACCTTTGCCTTGGCGGTCAGGGCAAGTTTCTGATCATTTGTTGATTCTGTCCAATCATGAAAGGCATGTTTATATGCAGTAGACATGCCTTTTTTTATTGAGTGCATTAATAACTACGATAGTCGTGTTGTTCTGGTATTCCTTTCTTTGATTCTCTTTTCAGATTTTTCAGCAATTTCGCGTGCTCCTGATTTATTATAGCCCTTGTTATGGTATGAGGCTACGTGCAAATTATTTCCGCATTTTAAGCAAATCATAATCTTTTACTAATTATATTTTAACGTATTAAGTGTTATACTTGATCATCGAATTTCAAAAGATAGAGAGTTTTTCATAACCAAATCTTACAACTATGGTTCCGTTTAAAAGTAAAAAACCAGGCACACTTTTTCTTGCCTTGCTTTTTTGTTTGAGTTTCAACGCTACCTCTTATGCGCTCAATGCAGGAAGCCATGCCCCGGATTTTCAATTGCCGGGAGCGCAGGGTACGGTTACTCTTTCAAAAGCGACTGGTTCGCTCATCTATGTTGATTTCTGGGCATCGTGGTGCGGACCTTGCAAGCAGTCATTTCCCTGGATGAACGCCATGCAGGACAAATATCGTTCACAGGGATTGCAGATTATTGGAGTCAATGTCGACGGCAAAAGTGAGGATGCCAAAAAGTTTATCGCTCAGACCCCCGCTCACTTTACCGTTGCCTTTGATCCAAATGGCATTACTCCTCGCCAGTACGGGGTAAAAGGGATGCCTACAAGCTTTCTTATTGGCAGGGATGGTAAAATTATTTTCCAGCATTCAGGTTTTAACGCTGCTGCAGGTGAAACACTTGAGAAAGAGATCAAGGCGGCACTGGAGGCAAAAAAATGAAAGAGCATATTCTGAAAAAATCGGTTCATGCTTCTCTGTTGATGGTAATACTCGCCCTGTCAGGCTGCTCAATTGGCCAGGCTGTTCAGCCTTGGGAAAAAGAGACACTTGCCCGGCGTGAGATGACCTTTGAAGGGGATCCGCTTGCGATCAAGTATGATGAGCACATCTACAGCAGCAAAGAGGGAGCTTCGGGCGGCGCTGGAGTTGGTGGTGGTGGTTGTGGCTGCAATTAACGGAATTGTAATTTTTGGATACTCTTATGAAATCTGTTACGACAAAAAAAATTCATGGTATAGGCGCTGCGCTTTTTGTTGCCGCAATGGCTTTGCCATCATATCAGCCTGCCATGGCTGAAGCGGCTCCTGAAAAAGGGGTTGTTGCGTTCAAGTATCTCAACTATCAAGACAGCCAGCCGGATCAGGATCGAATTGCGGTTAATGCCTACTCAACATCGGTCATGATGCCATTTGCCGGAAATTGGTCGGTAAGTACCTCCTACACGTACGATTCGCTTTCCGGCGCATCTCCCCGGCGCCATGATTATTTTGACACCATTGCAGGCGCTTCACAAATGTCAGAAAAACGACATGCGGGGGATCTTAACTTTACCAGATATCTTGATAAAGGAAGTTTAACCTTCGGCACGAGCTATTCTGAAGAATCGGACTACATATCGCGAGGTTATTCTTTACAGAGAAGCTTTTTGACAATAGACAATAATACCACAGTAACACTTGGAGGCAGTTATAACACCGATACTATCAATGCCTGGAAAAAAGAGGTTTATGGACGGGCAAAAAAGGTTTATGCCGGATTATTTGGTGTTACAAAAGTATTAACCAAAAAAGATATTGTTCAAGTTAATATTGGATTTTCCAGAGGGGATGGTTATTTCTCTGACCCTTATAAAGAAGGTGAGGGTGGCACCCTTGACCCAAGGCCGAAGGAACGCAACATAACGACACTTCTGACTCGATGGAACCATCACTTCGATAGTTCAGATGGCACGGCAAGAGTATCTTACCGATACTACACTGATTCCTATGATATTTCAGCACATACCCTTGGAGTTGAGTATGTCCAGCCACTGCCATACCGCTTGACCATCACACCTGCAGTTCGGTATTCATCCCAGACGGCTGCATACTTTTATGTGCCAAAAGCATCGTATAACCATTTGGCTGATCCGTACAAACCCTACTCCTATGACGAACGGCTGTCGGCTTTTGGCGCTCTGACACTCGGGGTAAAGGTTGAAAAACAAATTGCTGCGGACTGGACTGTTGATGTCAAATATGAGCAATATGAACAACGTGCGGACTGGTGCATGACGGGTAATGGCGATGCCTCACTTCAGCCGTTCCGTTTCAGAAGTATTCAGCTTGGAGTTGCTCGACAGTTGTAGTGTTACACCTTGACGATCTTGTCATTTCAGATTTGACCGAATTTTTACTTCTTGACAAGTTTGACTTGCCGCTGGCTGTTTTTCTTTCTTTTAACAATTAGCTATACGCATTGGCTCTGTACCTTTACACAATAACTCGGCTTGATAACACGGAGAAATTATTATGGCAAATATTTCCTACACACTGAATGGTACAGGAAATCCGGATTCTGCGAATATTGCAAGTATGAGCGGCCAGCCAAGTTCAAAAAATGTCTATACTTATACATTTCATGGACTAGCGGGAGATGATACTTTTTATGTTGCGGGTGAAAATGCACAAACTGGTCAATATTCCAGTAACTTTTCCGCTGCAAAATTTTCCATCGGAAACACAAAACTGAACAATCCCCTCCCTCTTGGCACTGTTCCGAATGGGGATGGATTAAATGCCGGGATGTATGTGGTATCCGGCGCAAGCAATGGTGGAACTTCGTTTACCTTCGTGCTGGACAGCGTTGAAACCCTGGTGTTCAGAGACAAGGTGGTCACGTTATCTTATTCCGACACCACTGCGCCGACGCTCTCCTCGTCCAGTCCGGCTGACGCGGCATCTGGTGTAGCCGTCAATAGCAGTATTGTGTTGACCTTCAGCGAGGCTGTTCAGAAGGGAACAGGTCTCATTGAAATTCACACAGGATCAGCAACAGGTGCCGTTGTGGAAAGCTACGATGCTGCAACAAGCACGAACCTGTCCTTTTCAGGTAGTACGCTGACGATCAATCCGACGGCTGATCTGGCGAACAGTACGACATATTTTGTCACCGTTGCGTCTGGAGCGGTCAAGGATCTCGCCAATAACAGTTACCTGGGTATCACAACATACGATTTTACGACAGTTGCCGATACCACCCCGCCAACGGTTACTACCTTCAGCCCGGCTGACGCAGCAACAGGTGTAGCAGTTAACAGCAGCATCGTGCTGACGTTCAGTGAGGTGATTCAGAGGGGAGCGGGTCTCATTGAAATTTATGCAGGTTCGGTAACAGGTACACCCATTGCCACTTATGATGCGGCAAACTCCTCAAACCTGATGTTTTCCGGCAAGACGCTGACCATCAATCCCTCCGCAGATCTTGCAAGTGATGGTTCCCATTACTTCGTTACCCTGGCATCCGGGACGGTGAAGGATCTTGCTGTCAACCCAAACCTCTATGCAGGCACCACGACTTACGATTTCTTTACGCTCGACACCACTGCTCCTACAGTTACCACATTCAGTCCGGCGGATGCAGCGACAGGCGTTACTGTCGGGAGCGACATTGTGCTGACGTTCAGTGAGGCGATCCTGAAGGGTACGGGAGCGATTGCAATTCGAGCAGGTTCAGCAGCAGGCACACCCGTAGCCACTTATGATGCAGCAAACTCCACGAATCTGAAGTTTATCGGTAATACACTGACCATCAATCCAACGGCTGATCTGGCCAACGATGGCACGCAGTATTTTGTTACCCTGGGCTCCGGGACGGTGACGGATGTTGCAGGGAATCCCTATGCTGGCACCACGACTTATGATTTCTTTACGATTGACACTGTTCCGCCGACAGTGAGCACCTTCAGTCCCGTTGATGCGGCAACAGGCATTCCTGTCGGGAGCGACATAGTGCTGACGTTCAGTGAGACGATCCAGAAAGGCACTGGATCGATTGCAATTCGAGCAGGGTCAGCAACCGCGAGCCCTTTGGAGACCTATGACACCGCCTCAAACACGCCAAATCTTACGTTTATTGGTAAGACCCTCACGATTAACCCGACAATTACTCTCGCAAACGGGATACAGTACTTTGTTACGTTGGCATCTGGTTCGGTAAAGGATTCAACAGGGAACAGCTATTTGGGAACGATTACCTATGATTTTACAACAACAGCTACGGTCGATATTACACCGCCAACACTTTCCACGTCAGCTCCGCCTGACGCGGAAACGGGTGTGGCTGTTAACAGTGATATTGTGCTGACCTTCAGCGAGTTTGTTCAAAAAGGGAGTGGCACGATTGAAATACGCCGCGATTCGGCAAATGGTACATCCGTTGCCGCTTATGACGCAGCAACAAGCAACTCGAACCTGATATTCTCAGGCAATACGCTGACCATCAATCCCTCTGCTGACCTCTCGAACAGCACACAATACTTTGTCATTGTTGGATCTGACGCGGTGAGGGATCTCTCGAATAACAGCTACTCGGGTATCAATACTTATGACTTTACGACTGTTGCCGACAAGATTCCGCCGACTGTTACTTCTGTCAGCCCCGCCAGTGCGGCAACAGGCGTTCCTGTCGGGAGCGACATTGTGCTGACGTTCAGTGAGGCGATTCAGAGGGGAACGGGACTGATTGAAATCCACGCAGGTTCGGCAACAGGTACACCCGTTGTCACTTATGATGCGGCAAACTCCACAAACCTGACGTATTATAGCAATACGTTGACCATCAATCCAACGGTTGATCTGGCAAGCGATGGCACCCATTACTTCGTTACCATGGCATCGGGTACGGTGAAAGATATTGCTGGCAACTCCTATACAGGCAACCTCTATCCAGGTGCCACGACATACGATTTCTTTACGCCAGACACCACCCCTCCGACAGTCACTACCTTCAGTCCGACTGATGCGGCAACAGGCGTTGCTGTCGGGGGCGACATTGTGCTGACATTCAGTGAGAAGATTCTGAAGGGTGCAGGAGCGATTGAAATTCACAGCGGTTCGGCAACTGGCACGACTGTTGCAAGTTATGAAGCCGCAAACTCACCAAACCTGACATTCTCAGGCGAGACGCTGACCATCAATCCGACGGCTGATATGGCAAGCGATGGCACCCAATACTTCATTACCCTGGCACCAGGTACGCTTTACGATCTTGCCGGCAACCTCTATGCAGGCACTACAACATACAATTTCTTTACGCTTGACACCACCTCGCCGACGGTAACAGCCTTCAGCCCGGCGGCTGCGGCAACAGGCGTTGCTGTCGGGAGCAACATTATGCTGACCTTCAACGAGACGATCCAGAGGGGTGCGGGAGCGATTGCAATTCATGCAGGTTCAACGGGTACAGTCGTTGCAACGTATGAAGCAGCAACCTCCTCGAATCTGGCGTTTTCAGGCAATACGCTTACCATTGATCCGACGGCCGATCTGGCAACCGATACCCATTACGTTGTCACGTTGGTAGCGGATTCAGTAAAGGATGTCGCAGGAAACGGCTATACCGGAACCACGAGCTACGACTTTACAACGGTTGACACCATAGCGCCGACGGTTACTTCTTCCAGTCCAACTGATGCCGCCACGGGGGTTCCGGTCGGGAGCGACATCGTTATCACCTTCAGTGAAGCAGTTCATAGCGGTACGGGCCTGATTGAAATTCACAGCGGGTCTGAAACTGGCGCAGTGGTGGCCAGCTACGAATCGGCCACGAATACATCGAACCTCAGCTTTTTGGGCAATATGCTCACCATTAACCCGACTGATAATCTGGCAGCGGATACGCATTTCTTCGTCACACTTCAGAATGGGTCGGTCAATGATCTTGCCGGAAACTACTATGCCGGAACTACGGGTTATGACTTCACAACAGGTGCCGATCCTTATGCTGGTGGTGGTGGCAATATTGGTGTTGATGCGGGTCCTGTTGTGGTAGGGGTTGCAGGACTTGGTGTACTTGCATGGGTTCTTTTCTTTTAGCAGGCAAATGAAGACGTTTCATTTTGGTTTTGAAGCTATGGCAAGTGGATGCGAGATTGTTCTTGTAACCGACAGCAAAGAGGAGGCGCAGGAGGTTGCCAGATTTGCCATTGACGAGATTTCGAGAATAGAGCGCAAGTACTCTCGTTATCGAGCGGAAAGTATTGTTTCATTGATCAACGCAGCAGCAGGGGTTGGCTTTGTTGAGTGTGATGACGAGACTCTCTCTCTTGTCCACTATGCGGATACTCTCTACGAAAGCAGCGGTGGGCTCTTTGATATAACTTCGGGTATTTTGCGCAAGGCATGGACGTTCAAAAACCCGGTTGTGCCTGATCCAGCACGACTCTTTCCGCTGCTTGAGCTGATCGACTGGAAAAGTGTTGAACGAAGGGGTAACGCTCTCCGCCTTCCGTCTGTGGGTATGGAGCTTGATTTTGGGGGATTTGGGAAGGAGTATGCTGCTGATCGTGCGGCGACAATTGTTTTTGAGCAGGGGGTGAAACATGGCTACGTGAACATGGCTGGTGATATTCGTGTTGTGGGCCCTAAGCCTGACGGGAGCCCGTGGATGATCGGCATTCAGCATCCCAGGCAGAAAGATCTCGCTCTTGCCTCGATCCCTCTCCATGCCGGGGCACTGGCGACAAGCGGGGACTATGAACGCTATTTTGAAGCAGATGGCAAGCGGTATTGCCACATTATCAACCCTCAGTCCGGCTATCCCGTTACCTGTTGGCAATCAGTAACCGTTGTTACCCCGTTGGCGATTACCGCAGGAAGCTACTCCACCATAGCAATGTTGAAAGAGGCGGACGGTCTGGCTTTTCTTGAAGATTCCGGGATGGGATATCTGGCGGTAGACCAGCGTGGAAAGATTTATCACAAGAATGCGTAATGCAGGGTTGGAGGATTCAATAATTTTTTTGATGCAAACAAAATGAACGCTTCTTTTCTTAGGCGTAAGGCAGCTTTTTTTTGCCTTGTTCTGATACTTTTTTTCAGGGTGAGCACTCTTTTTGCAACTGATTTTCTTGATCCTGACAAGGCATTCAAGCTCAAGGCAGAGCTGAAAAGCGATCGCACTCTTGTGCTGCATTGGGACATTGCAACGCGGTACAAATTGTATCGTGACAAAGTTACCATCGCGGTCGAAAGCGGTAACGCTCAGGTGCAGATTCCTGTATTACCAAAAGGAATCGTCTATACCGATCCATCAAGCGGAGAGAAGATTGATATCTATCATGACAAACTGGATGTTGTGGTGCCTGTTGTCAAGGCGGACGGGGTGTTTACGCTGAGCGCAGGGTATCAGGGGTGCTCTGAGGACGGTCTCTGTTATCCACCGATAACAAAGCTTTTCAGGGTTGATCCCGATAAACCGGGCCTTCTCCTGGTTGCTGGTGACCAGGCAGGGTCAGCTACAGGTGTGGGCGCTGCTGTCGCTGGTGCGCCAGCTTCTCCGACACAGACGACTGGTGTCGCACCAAAAGAGAGCTCCCCGGGCAATGATCTCTCTTTGGCAAAATCAACGCTTGCTGGTGGAAGTTTATGGAAAATCTCCCTTGCATTTCTGGCATTCGGATTGCTTTTGTCTTTTACTCCCTGTGTTTTGCCGATGGTGCCGATTCTCTCTTCAATCATTGTGGGAGAGGGAAATGTGACTCGTCGCCGCAGTTTCTTGATGGCTCTTGCTTATTGTCTCGGTATGGCGCTGGTTTATACTTCCCTTGGTGTTGCCGCAGGGCTTGCCGGTGAAGGGCTTGCTGGAGCTTTGCAGAAACCATGGGTCTTGATTATGTTTTCTCTGCTTCTTGTGCTTCTTTCTCTCTCCATGTTTGATGTTTATCAATTGCAATTGCCCATCTCCCTGCAAAACAAGCTTGGCAAGGCATCAGGCAACTTGAAGGGGGGGCGTTTTGTCGGGGTATTTTTTATGGGTTCTTTATCGGCGCTTATTGTAGGGCCCTGTGTTGCAGCGCCGCTTGCAGGCACCCTTGTCTATATCAGCCAGACTCATAACGTGCTTATCGGTGGTCTGGCACTCTTTTCGATGGCTACGGGGATGAGCGTTCCTTTGTTGCTTGTCGGCTTGTCGGCTGGAAGCCTTTTGCCCAAGGCAGGTGCCTGGATGATTGGTGTGAAAAATGTGTTTGGGCTCCTGCTGATTTCTGTTGCGATCTGGATGGTTTCGCCAATTCTGCCAGAGTCGGTTGTCATGCTTTGTTGGGGTGCATTCGCCATTCTGTGCTCGGTATTTATAGGTGTTTTTGATGCGTTATCAGCAAAACCAACGATAGCTTTACGTTTCAGCAAAACCTTTGGCCTGGTACTTTTTGTTCTTGGTGTTTTGGAACTTGCAGGAGCCGCTTCTGGTGGAACTCATGTCCTGAAGCCCCTCTCGCAGATTTATGGTTCATCTCCTGGAGCTTCGGAGGCGAAGGAGAGAGTCACTTTCACTCCTGTCAGAACAGCAAGTGAGCTGGATCAAGCGTTGCGTTCAGCTAATAAACCAGTTATACTTGATTTTTACGCAGACTGGTGCGTCGCTTGCAAGGAGATGGATGAGTTTACTTTTCATGATCAGAAAGTTATGGGGCAGTTAAAGGATATGACGCTGCTGCGGGTTGACGTGACCGCCAATACCGATGATGACCGTGCGTTACTGAAGCAGTTTGGTCTGTTTGGGCCACCCGGAATCATTTTTTTTGATGCCAAAGGCAAAGAGATCCCTGAAAGCAGAATCGTTGGTGTTCTTGATGCGACAGCCTTTTTTGATCATGTCACAAAGTTTGTAACGGGCAAGTGAGTTTTGGGTTTGATGTTCATAAAAAAGCCTGCTGTTCCTGGCAGGCTTTTTTATGATATGTTCTTCAACTCAAATCAACCGGTGATAACATGCATTGGTTTCGACTGGATTGCTTCAAGTTTTACCTGTACCGTTCCGGATTTTATAATGCCAATCTCTTTTGCTGCGCTGATTGATAAATCAATGATCCTCCCTTTGATAAAAGGTCCCCGGTCGTTAATGCGTACGACAACGCCCCTTCCGTTGCGTAGATTGGTTACTTTTACCCAAGTGCCGAACGGCAGGGATGGATGGGCGGCTGTCAATTTATCCATATTGAATGTCTCGCCGTTTGCGGTCTTGCGGCCATGAAACTCATCGGAGTAAAAGGAGGCTTTGCCTTCGGTAACGGCAATGGAGCTGCCGTTCTTTGCCAGCAAACTCTCTTTTGAGAGCAATGGTACGCGGTCTGTGGCATTGGCGGAATTATAGGCACCGATCAAGCCTGCTGCCAGGCCAATTGCCACCAGGATTGTAAAAAAAGATATGTTGAAAAAATGTTTTGCATGTTTCATACGCTCAGGTTTAAGCCCGCTGCCTTTCGTTTTCTTTTTTAAAAGGACAGGAAAAATGAATAAAAATTAACACACTATTCATGTTGCGTCGAAAGACCAATATAAGGAAAATATCTTAAAAGAGGCAAAATTTGCCGGAAACCTTGTTTTTTGGGAGACAATGGTTAGTTTTGGCGTGTTATTGCTGAGTTATTTGCTGTTTTATCAGGGTGTATGGTTTTATTTTTCGGTGAATTAATGTCAATCGAAGGGATATCAATTCTTTATTTATGAATAAAATTCAATATGGAGTGATTAACCTTTTCCGCGTGAGCAGGTTTGCATCGTTTATCTGATCTCTTTGATTTAGAACTTATTGTCTATATTGCCGGATACTTTTTATTGGTAATACAACCCATCGTTTCTACTATTTTCATTTTCTGTAATCGATTATGTCAAAAAGATCGGAAGAAGCCGATTCAGGCAGCCATGCAGGACAATCTGGCATGAAGCGGCTTGCAGGGCTCTCTGTTGCGGCTCTTGGGGTCGTTTTCGGTGATATAGGTACCAGCCCTCTTTATGCTGTTCGGGAGTGTTTTCATGGTGAGTATGGTATTGCTATCACACAAGCCAATGTTCTCGGAGTTCTTTCTCTGCTTGTCTGGGCCCTTCTTCTGATTGTCAGCCTGAAATATCTCACCTTTATCATGAAAGCCGATAACGATGGTGAGGGCGGTATTCTTGCTCTTACGGCACTGATCATTACCCAAAGCAAGAAGAATGGTTATGAGCGGTGGCTTTTGGTTGTCATCGGGTTGTTTGGTGCAGCATTGCTTTATGGTGATGGTATGATTACTCCTGCCATATCAGTTCTCAGCGCGATCGAAGGGGTTCAAATTATTGCACCGGCATTCAAGGAGCTTGTTATACCGGCGACTATTATAGTCCTCGTTGCTCTTTTTTTCTTTCAGCATCATGGAACAGCAAGAGTCGGTGCTCTTTTTGGTCCGATTATTTTTGTGTGGTTTGTAGTTATCGGTATCCTTGGCCTTGTTGAAATTATTCAGTATCCGCAGATCCTGGAGGCGATTCTGCCATGGTATGGTATCTCCTTTCTTTTGAACAATCACCTTCAGGGCTTTATGGTTTTGGGGGCGGTTTTCCTCTCCGTCACGGGAGCCGAAGCACTCTATGCTGATATGGGGCATTTCGGAAAACATCCTATTCGATTGACCTGGGTTTTGCTGGTGCTTCCTGCATTGCTCCTGAACTATTTTGGGCAGGGTGCGTTCCTTCTTGCCTTTCCCCTGGAGTCACATCATCCGTTTTACGGTCTTGTGCCTTCATGGGCCATGATACCCATGGTGCTGCTTTCAACCTCAGCCACCATTATTGCCTCTCAAGCGCTGATTACCGGTGTTTTTTCACTGACTCAGCAAGCAATTCAACTGGGGTACATGCCTCGCCTGACGGTGACACATACATCGGCAAAGCATATCGGGCAGATTTATGTTCCTGCTGCAAACTGGACATTAATGATCGCTACGATTGGTTTGGTGGCTGGTTTTGGCTCGTCAAGCAATCTCGCTTCGGCTTATGGTGTAGCCGTCACGGCAACCATGCTGATTTCAACCATCCTCTTTTATTATGTAGCGCGCGATCTCTGGAAATGGAACAAGATTGCCCTCAATGTTTTGATAAGCTTTTTTGCGGTCATTGATCTCTCCTTTTTTGCGGCAAGCATGAGCAAGCTCTTTCATGGTGCCTGGTTTCCTTTGGTTATAGGACTGGTGGTGTTTACCCTGATGATTACCTGGAAGCAGGGACGCAGCCTCCTGTTGCAACAACTCACGGATCGCACACTGACCATTGAAGAGTTTATACAGAGTCTCTCATTACAGCAACCTCAACGAGTAAACGGTCAGGCTGTCTATTTGACGGCGAATCCCGATTTAGTGCCCGTTGCAATGCTTCATAACCTCCGTCACAACAAGATAATGCACTCGGAAATAGCTCTGTTTCATTTCAGTACGGAACGGGTGCCGAGGGTTCCAAATAGTCGCAAAGTCGAGGTGACCAAACTTGGTGACGGTTTTTTCAAGGTTGTTGCTCGATACGGATTTCTGGAGCACCCAAATATCCGTCAGGTCATTGCCCTTGCCAATCATCAGGGGTTACATTTCAGGTTGGAGGCGATCAGCTTTTTCCTTAGCCGGGAGAGAATTGTTACAGGGTTCAAGTCGAAAATGATTTCATGGCGGAAAACTCTTTTTGCCTTGATGGCTCGCAATGCTCTCAGTGCAACGGCATACTATGATCTTCCTGCAGGTCAGGTGATTGAGATAGGCTTGCTGGTTCAGATCTGAAACAGGCTTGATTTTGTGCAGGTTATTGTTAAATCCTGATGTGGTTTTGAAAAATAGTTGCATATCGTAATATATAGTTATACATTACGCAGTGTATGACGTATTGGCGTGGCCCTGCGTTTACATATCAATGAAATTCGTTATTTATCTTGTTGGCTGGTGCAGTTGGATGCCTTGGTAGTTTGGCTTATGACTGAAAAGGTTTCAAATATTACAATGATATCAACAAACGAAACTCATTATTATATTCCGCCGAGTGCCGGGTTTGGTCAAAGACTCAAGGAATATATTCTTAAAAAACATGGAACTGTTAACTCGTTTTGCAGAAATGTTGGAATAAAATATCCAGCACAGATGACTCCCTATTTGAAGGGAAAATGTCGGCCCGGCAAAAAAATACTTGAGCGTCTGAATAAAGATGGGGCGGATATTCAATGGTTGATGAACGGTCATTCAAATGAGGGTTTGTTGGCCCCGCTGGGTGATCTTATGGCTGTGTCATGCTCTCGTATGGATATCGACAATTTGCTCAGACAGATTCGTTTGAAAGTTGGCAGGCAGGCTGATTGCTACAAGCCATTTATTGAGGCTTATGCCGTTATTGATCATAGAGAATATCTTGTTGATTTGACTGGATCGATTGAAAGGTTTTTAGGATATGAGCTGAACGCGTTATCAGAAGTTGCATTGGCCTTTTTGATCCACCCGGAAGATTATGTCATGGTGAAAAGCATATTAATAATAGAGAGACAGGATGATGATATCGTAACCTTTCATTCGAGATTTAAAACTGGCGAAGGGAACTATATGAATGTTGAATGTTGTCTGTATATCAGGTGTAAACCAATGTCAGATTTGAGTGAGTATACCATGATTTTAAGGAAGTCGGCTCTTTAGATGGCTGATTATAACAACGATGTCCAGTTATGTAAACTGAGAGGACGGTAAAATGAGACGGTTCAGCGCAGGCGATAAAATAATTTACCATAAGCCGAAAAGGTCATTCTGCCCGGGGCCGAGGGCCAGACAGGTTTATCCTCTTGAACATGGTGAAGCCTATCACTATGTGGTGGACAAGTTCTGGAAAGTCGACAAGGTCAACGATGACGGAACTCTTGATGTTGTTACCAGAACAGGGAAAAAAAACAGGCTTCTGGCCAGTGATCCGAATATCAGCAAAGTTCATCTGCTTCAGCATTTTTTTTATCGCAAGCGTTTTCCGGATATGAATTAAGGCGTTACAAATATCGCCTGTTTCATTGCTGACCATTGTGCTGTTGCTTGTTCTCCTGAGGGCAAAATGGTGAGCGGTGACAGTGTTGCATTGTTGAAATTTGCATCCATTAGGTTTGCTCCTTTCAGGTTTGCTCCATCCAGTTTTGCTCCATCCAGATCAGCATTAAAGAGAGATGCCCCTTCCAGATTTGCTCCACTCAGGTTTGCTCCGTTGAGTACTGCTCCGTAAAGATTGGCGTTTGAAAGGTTGGTATTGCTGAGATCGGCGCTTTTGAGAAAGGCTCGGTCAAGGTTAGCGCCCTGAAGATTGGCACCATGCATCTTTGCTGACTTTAAATCTGCTTTATGGAAATTGGCATTGCTGAGGTTGGCATTTTCCATAGTTGCATTATCAAGGGAAGCGGCTTCAAAATTTGAATCGGGAAGGGCAGTCTGCAGTCTGCTGTTGCCCGTTTCGGTTATTTTTGTGGTTCGGGTTTCAGAGGTATACTGCGCCGTCTGCTCTATAGAAGGTGACGTATTGCTACTGGGCAAGGCACTCTCCGGTTCACTGACAAATTTTGCATTACGCATTGTACTCCAGTGCGAAGTAGCTCTTTCACCTGAAGGAAGTATGGTGTTGTTTGAAACCGTTGTACCAGCAAGATTTGCCTGTTCAATAAATGTTGCGCCTTTAAGGTTCGTGCCTTTAAGATTTGCATTTTCTAAATTTGCCTCAAAAAGATTGGTGTTAGCCATGTTGGCTCTGCTTAAGTCGGCTTTTTCCATCATACTCCATCTCAGGTTGGCACCCTGAATGTTTGCGTCCATGAGTTTTGCCCCTTTCATGAATGCACCATTGAGATTTGCTTTGACAAGGCAGGCTGAGGAAAGGTCGGCATTTTCAAGTGGCGCCCTGGAGAGATCAATGGTATGTCCGGGTGTTGCCAGAGGCTTCGCATTCGATGCTGGAATATTCTGCCTAAGCAAAGCAAGAGTTTCCGGATCGTATGCTGATACCGTTTGGTACATGAGCGCCATTCCAATGGTGAGAATCCCTGTAGACCATTTATTGTTCATGCCAGATCATTTTTAATTGTTGAAGCACACAAGCGCGGTTTCCTCATCGCCATGAGAGTGGGAAATTTCATTGTTACAGAAAGTAGGAAAATTGCGGCTGAGTAAAGAAACTATATTGGGGTTATCAGTGTTTTTTATGGTAACACGTTGTTAAATTATCTTTTGTAATTGAGGTGTTTTCCAGGGAGTGTTATGGATGATGTCCGCATGTATCGAGGCAAGGTTCTTGTCGCTGGGGCTACGGGAAAAACTGGTCAATGGGTTGTAAAACGTCTTTTGCATTACGGTGTTCCAGTCAGAGTGTTTTCGAGGGAGAAGGATAAGGCATTGAGTCTGTTTGGTGATCGTGTTGAAATTGTTTCTGGCAAGATTCAAAACTCCCGTGATATTGCATTTGCGGCAGCCGGGTGTGATGCGGTAATTTCTGCACTTGGTTCAAGCTCTTATTCAGGAGAATCTTCCCCTGCCGAAGTGGATAGGGACGGGGTGATGAGGCTGGCCGATGAGGCTGCAAAAGCTGGAGTAAAGCACTTTGGACTTGTCAGCTCTCTTGCCGTTACCCGGTGGTATCATCCGCTTAATCTTTTTGCCGGTGTGCTGCAAAAAAAATGGGAAGCTGAGGAGCATGTGAGGAGAGTATTCGCCAACGAAGGACGTTCGTATACCATTGTACGGCCCGGTGGATTGAAAGATGGCGAACCTTTTCACTATAAGCTTCATGTTGATACCGGCGACAGATTGTGGAACGGGTTTATCAACCGTTCTGATGTTGCCGAGATGCTTGTTCTGGCATTATGGCTTGACAAGGCAAAAAACAAAACCTTTGAAGTGGTTAATGGGACTCAAGAGCCTCAGACGGCTCTTGGTCAATACTATGACGCACTCCCTGAATAACAGGTTCAGTATTCGGTGTCAAGATTTCCAATGACTTTTATCAACTCCTGCCCGCTGAATGGTTTTTTAAGAGTGTGGTTTGCTCCGAGAGCATTGGCCAGAACAAGGTAGTTTTCAGGGCTTACTTTGCCGCCGCCTGAAATAGCCAGGATTTTTATGGCAGGGTATTTCTGTTTGACGGCAGCAATAGTTTCAACACCCTCCATGTCAGGCATGATAAGGTCGGTAATCATCAGGGAAATGTCCTGCAGCTCTTGCAGAAGCTGAAGTCCGGTTTTGCCGTTGTCAGCCTCAAAAACGGTATGGTTTGCTCGTTTCAGTGTTATGCTGATAAATTTTCGCACTGAAGCATCATCGTCAACAACCAGGATTTTCATGCCAAGTAACGTTATGTGTTATTTACGGAAATTATTTCATTGATTGTGGTTGCCAACTCTGCCAGCTTGACCGGTTTTTTCAGGAATTTGCAGATCCCATAAGGGCTGAGAGGAGTTGTCTGCTCAAGATCTTTGCCATAGCCGGTCATCAGGATTACTGGTAGTTGAGGTCTGGTCTTGTGAAGTTTCTCGGCAAGTTCAATCCCGGTCATTTCAGGCATGGTCAGGTCGGTGATGATGATATCAAAACGTTCAGGATTTTGACGGAACAGTTCAAGAGCCAGTCGAGGAGAGCGTACCGCCTCAATGGTGAACCCAAGTTTTGTGACCATCATCGCCATTGTTTTGAGCACTGTTGATTCATCGTCAACAAAGAGAATACTCCCGTTTCCTTTTGCCAATTCCTCCTTGAGGGCAACGTTCATGGGTTCTTCTGTTATTACTGGCAGATATGCAGTGAACATGGTTCCCTGGTTCTGACGGCTCTCGACGATAATCTCGCCCCCAAAGCTTGTGATAATACCATGTACAACGGAAAGTCCGAGGCCGGTACCTTTGTTGACTGATTTTGTGGTAAAGAACGGCTCAAAGATACGTTCCATTGTGGTGTCATCCATCCCGGTTCCTGTATCGGAAACGATGAGCTTGAGATAGCTTTCTGCCTGAAGTTTCGGGAGCATTTTTTGCATGCCAATGTCAGGAACGATCTCGGTGAGCTCAATGGTCAGTAATCCTCCAGATTCTTCCATTGCATGGAATGCGTTGGTGCAGAGGTTGACTATAACCTGATGGATTTGAGAGGGATCGGCAAGAATGTTGCGGCAGGAGGGGTCAAGATGTTGTTCAATAGCGATCGTCGAGGGTATCAAAGGACGGAGTAGTTTCAGGACTTCGCCGACAATTTTTTGAACGCTGACAATATCCAGTGTATTTTCATGTGCCTTACTGAACGTCAGGATTTGTGTAACAAGATTTATGGCATGTTCTGCAGCTTTTGAAATTTCGATGAAATAGTCGTGTAGTGGCTCTTCTTTGCTCAGGCTGAGCACACCCATTTCAGCATATCCAAGGATAGGGGTGAGGATATTGTTAAAATCATGAGCAATCCCGCCCGCAAGTGTTCCAATCGTTTCAAGGCGCTGGGTTTTGCGAAGATTTGATTCAAGCTGGTGTTTATCCTCTTGCGCCATGATGCGTTCTGTGATGTCAAAAAGAATGCCGTCGATCCCTGTGAAAAGACCGTTCGGTGAAAAAGTTGAAGTTTTTCGGTCTTCAAGCCATCTGATGGAGCCGTTTTTCATGACGATACGAAAACAATGCGCATGAGATGTTTTTGCTGATCTTAGCGTCTGGTTTGCGGCAATAATGGCATTCCGGTCTTTCGGATAGATCATCGCACCGGTTTCAAAAAGTTCATGTTCGAACTCTTCTCTGGTATAATCTTGCAGAAATTCACTGATCATTGAGAGCATTATCGTTTTTCCCTCCTCATTGGTACGATAGACAGCGCCCGGAATGTTGTTGATCAGGGTTTGGAATGCAGCTTCATAAGGGGCGGCTTTCCTTTCAATCTCAGAGAGTTTTTTTCTGAGAGCGGCATTTTCCGTTCGCAGTTGTTCCTGTTCAAGGTGTAATTCCGGGGTCTCTTTTTGCATGATGCCTTAGACTGTTAGACTGTTCAGAACTTTTTGTCAGAGATGCTGTGCGCAGGGGGGATTGATTTGATGACAATATCGGTGATGAAGACAATGATGATGTTGATTATGACGGACACAAAGATATACCATGTCCAGGCGAGTCCGAAATGTTTTAGCACAAAAACAATAGCCATGCTGGCGACAAGACCGGTGGCCAGACTTGCCGTATGAAAGTGGCGTTTGCTTTTGGAGAGAAGAAAAAGTCCCAGAAGGCCACCATAGGTGAAGGAGGCGATTTCAAGACCAACCATAACAATTGCCTTGTTGCCTGCGTCAAACATGAGTGCAATAATGATAAGCACGATCGCCCAGATGAAACTGATAATCCTTGAAACGCCGAGAGAGGCCGCTCCGCCCAGAATGTCGTTGACGGTTGAAGAGGCGAGGGCGTTGATGGCTGAACTGTGGGTTGACATGGCTGCTGATAACACACCGGCGATCAGTAAGCCTTTCAGTCCGGCAGGAAGATGGTGAACAATAAAAAAGGCAAATTCCCGGTCTTTTTCCATTGGTGCGCCATGCATGAACACTGAAATCAGGGAACCTGCAAGAAGAAAAACCGAAAACTGAAAAAAGACAAAGAAACCGCTGCCAATCATTGCTTTTCTTGCTGAGCGGAGATTCTTGCAGCCAAGTACCCGCTGAACCATCATGTAGTCGACCCCATGTGATGAAAGAGAGAGCAGGATTCCCCCGATAAATGCGCTGAAAAAGGTGAGGGGGTTGGTTAAAAAATGAGAATCGGTATTGATAATGTTCAGTTTACCGGAGTTGGAAAGCGAGGTAAGTATCTCAGGCAAACCCTTGTCTATGCTGTGAAGAAGAAATACAATGGAGAGAACTCCGCCCAAAAGATAGAGGCTGAATTGAAAACTTTCGAGCCAGACAACCGCCTTGATGCCCCCTGACAGGGTATAGACCAGGGTGACAACACCGATAATCATGACCGAGAGCGGAAGTGACCATCCCGTGACCACCTGCACAACCACGCCAGCGGCCAGAAACCTGATGGCATCGCCAAGGGTTCTGGTCACAAGAAAAACCAGGGCAGCCACTTTTTGCATGCCTGGCCCAAAACGGATACCGATAATTTCATAGATAGAGCTCACGCCGTGTTTGAAATACATGGGCAGGAGAATCGTGCTGACAAGGATTCGTCCAATAATGTAGCCCATAGCCAGTTGCAGGAAGCTCCAGTCACCCCGGTAGGCAAGACCAGGAACACTGACAAAAGTCAGTACTGACGTTTCTGATGCGACAATGGAGAGCATAGAGACAATCCAGGGCAAATTGTGGTTGCCGAGGAAATAGTCGTTGCTGTTTTTGTTGCTTTTTCCATGCCAGAGCCCAAAGAGTGTATTTCCGACCAGAAAAAGAATAATGATAGCAAGATCGATGGGCTGCATGGAGTACAAAAAGTTATAATTTGTAAAGGTGAAAGGCCGATTTTCTGTCAGAGAATTCAGCCTCTTCATGTTCCCATGACTCAAGAATATCGCTGGTATTGCAATTGTTCAGTATGGCGGTGCGGATGCTGCTGTTTCCTGCAAGAAGGTCGAATGCCGGAATGGTATCGTTGAATTCATACACACCACGCAAGAACTGCACCTGCCCGGGGTAAAGCTCATGGAGAGCCGCAGCCATGGCAACCCCGGTGGCGAATGATTTGAAGAGGGCGTGATCGGTGACGTGCAGCCAGGTGCCACCAATAACCTCTCCACAAAACTTGTGAAATGTTGGTTTGAACCATACCGGACGAAAGAGAACCCCTTCGAGCCGGTATGAGGCGCAGCGTTCAGCAAGGTCGAACGGATTTATAAATGGCGACCCGGAAAGCTGAAACGGGGTTGTTGTGCCTCTGCCTTCAGAGACATTCAGCCCCTCAAACAGGCACATACCAGGATAAACCTCGGCTGTGGCAACAGTGGGCATGTTGGGTGATGGAGGAATCCAGGGAAGTCCTGTTTCATCAAACAGCATGGAGCGCCGCCAGCCATTCATGGAGATGACGCTGAGGTTGATATCAAGTTTCTTGAAGTCACGGTAGAAGAGAGCCAACTCTCCCGCTGTCATGCCGTGCCGAACCGGTACCGGAAAAACGCCGACATAGGATCCGAATGCCGGGTCGAGAAGAGGTCCCTCGACAATGGTTCCGCCTAAAGGATTCGGGCGGTCGAGCACCATGATTTCGATGTCCAGGCCTGAAACAGCTTCCATAAACAGTGCCAGGGTGTTGAGATAGGTATAGTAACGTGAGCCGACATCCTGAATATCGAAGAGGATAAGGTCAAGATTGTCGAGCGCAGTTTTGTCAGGAATAAGTGTTTTCGCTGAATCACCGTAGAGACTGACCACTTCACAGCCAGATTCAGGCTGATATCCGACGGCAATCTGATCCTGTTCCGTAGCAAAGAGTCCGTGTTCCGGAGAAAAAATCTTTTGTAGACGAAGGCCTTTCTCTTTCAATACGTTCCATGAGTATTTCAGATCATGGGTAACTGAGGTTTGATTGACAATCAGTCCGATATTGCGGTGCCGAAGAGCGTCAGTATTGCTGAGCAGGATGTCGAGGCCTGTTGATACCATCAGTTATTCTTCTCCTGTTTCGGCTCTTCGATGACGGTTGTACTATAGGGATCAACGATGGCATTGATAATGGTGCTTCCCGATTTGACACTTACTCCAGGTAACAGCACTGAATTCCTGATGGTACAATGTTCTCCAATATGGCAACCTCTTCCAATGACGGATTTCGTAATTTCAACATCAGGGCTGATAAAGGCTTCGGGAGAGATTGCATGGGGACGCATCCCAATCATATCGGTCATTTCTGTGGTGAGTCCGTTAATGATGGACGGGGTTTTGATATTTGCCTGCCAGTAACTCTTCATGGTGCCGATATCCATCCATAACCCTTGATGCTGGTAGTAGCCGAGGCCACCGTTATCGATAAGTCCTGTAAATCCGGTATCGACAATGCCTGAAAACTCGGCTTTCATAAAACGAAAAATGTCAGGACTGAGAACGGCGGTGCCAGTATAGATGAATGAGGAGACAAGGCCAGTCTGTCGCCGGTTGTTAAAGTCTTTGACCAGGTCGCCTTCAACACCGATGTAACCGATAGTGTTGGCTTCTTTTGTTTCATAGAGGGTCAGGGTTCCGGGGCGACCCGATTCCTGGTGATGCCGTATAAGAGCGCCGAAGTCTATATCGGTAACAATATCGCTGTTGACCAGAAGAAACTCATCCGAACCGAGAAGATTTTCGCATTTTTTTAGTCCCCCCCCCGTCCCAAGAATTATTGGCTCTTCCGAAAAAGAGATATCCAGTCCAGGAAGATCACTCGCATGAATATAGTTTTTGATGGCATCGGCATGAGCGTGGATGTTGCAAATAATGTCCCGGATTCCGGCCTGCTTCAACAACATTAAGGTGTAGAAAAGAGAGGGAATATTGAGAATCGGAATCAGTGGTTTCGGGATATGATCGGTCAAAGGGCGCAAACGGGTACCGAGGCCTGCCGCAAGGATAAATGCTTTCATGATGCAGATCCTTCAAGAAGTGGACGGAGGATTTTTCCCGCAGCTCTCAGTTCGGTTCTTGCTTCGATATAATCAGGAAGATAGGCGAGTGTTGGCGCAATTGAGTGTTTGAAGGCGTTGTTTTTTTTGACTTTGGTCTGGTAACAGAAGGTTCCAAGAGCCTTGATATTTCGTTGAAATGCCATAAGATCGAAATAATAAAGGTATTCGTCGAAACTCATGGTGCCCGGATTGTGACGACGAAGAGCATTAAAGTGATATGCCTTCAACTCTTCGGTCAGCAAAGGGTTGAGCTTGATATAAGAATCCTTTATCAGGGAAACGGCATCATATTGCGGCAGGCCCATACGTGCATCCTGAAAGTCAATAATCACCGGTTTGCCTTTGTAAACAAGAATATTGCGGCTGTGAAAATCCCGATGGTTCAGCACAAAGTGTTGTGGCTGGACAAGAAGCTCAGCAATGGCTTCAAACTCATGGCGTAATGTGCCAATGAGTTTCGGATCAAAAGCTGATGCAAAGTAGTCAAGCAGGCCGTGCTCAATAAAAAAATCAAACTCGAACATGAGTTTTTCCTTGTCAAAACTTCTGCTGAACGGGATATTATTTTTTCCCCCGCTAATGACCTGAAGTTGTACGAGGATATCAATGATCTCTTGGTACAAGAGAGCAATGGTCTTTTCATTTTGTGACCCAAAGAGGTTCTGCAGCAGCAGATCTCCGCAATCCTCAAGAAGCAGGAGCCCTTTTTCGGCATCAATGGCCTTGACTGCCGGAACCGGAATGTGATGCGTCGAAAAGAGTTTGTGCATGACCAAAAACTGGTAGGTATCCGGCGTTGATGTTTCAAATTCCGGATCATAACATGCTATAAAGGTGTCATTTGTACCGATAACCCTGAAATATTGCCGGCTTGAAGCATCGCCCTGTATTTTAGTAATGGACAGGGGTTTGCTGCAACAAGTATTGAAAAGAGTGGTGATATTTTCCTTGATGGTCATAGGGCAACATCCTGTCGGCCTCGTTTCAAGAGAAGAGATAAGCTTAAAAAGTATAGAATAGAAAAAAAAAGCACCCTATACTTTACATATAAGGTGCTTTTTAGAAAAAAACTCACTTACTTCTTTGGCGCAATAGCAGAGGAGATGTTCTGCAAGATCTGGTTAAGAGCGGAGATGACATTTCCAACAAGATCTGTGGCAGTTTTTCCAAGAGGCTCAGCATACTGTGCTGCGCTCTGGATTCCGCTGGTCAAAAGTCCAACCTGCTGCTGGGCAACTTTTCCCAAAACATCAAGGAGATTGCCGATGGCGCCTGATACGTCGTTGCTTGTTCCGTTTGACATAGTTTTTATTGTTTTCAGGGTTATAAGAAAAGAGTGTTCTCAAAATGTTTTTACCGTTAATCAATTTGTTGCAAGTTAAGATATTTTCGGCTGCAGAGCAAATGGAAAACGATCAGGAAGGGGTTACTGACTGCGGGGGTGGGCATGCTTTGTATTATAATTACCATTGGAATTTGCAACTTTTTTTCTGACCGAACATCCCTCATTGTTTCGGAAAGAATTGTTTTTGTCTGTTGCATGGTCGTAATCGCATGTTATTGAAAAAGAGATATATTGCCTTCGCACTGAGATTGTCTTTATTGTGAAGAAAAATGTGATATTCCGGTAGTTTGTAACTTGAGCTGTATGATGGACTTTACGTTTTGCATGGAATTGGCTTTTCGGGAAGCGATCAAGGCTTTTGAACGAAAGGAGGTTCCTGTGGGTGCTGTTGTGCTCGATAGTAGTGGCCATGTTATCGGCAGGGGGTATAACCAGGTAGAAGCACTTTGCGATGCTACAGCACATGCTGAGATGATTGCGTTGACCTCGGCCATGGCGACGATTGGCAGCAAGTATCTTACTGATTGTACTCTTGCCGTCACTCTTGAGCCTTGCCCGATGTGTGCCGGAGCTATCGTTAATGCAAAGGTCGGGAGGGTTATTTTTGGTGCCTACGATCCCAAAATGGGGGCATCAGGCACAGTCATGAATGTGACCGGGTCGCAGCAGCTCAACCATCAGCCGGAAGTTTTTGGCGGAATCATGGAAAACAAATGCCAGAACTTGCTCAGGGATTTTTTTCGGGAACTGCGTCAGAAGCATTGAGCCTCGACAATTATCCATTCTCTTTAAGGATATGTTTAAGCGAACTCGCTAAATGCGACACAATATCCTGAGCCACACCACTCCCCGTTGAAGGTGGTTGTATGGTATCAAGGCTTTCAATGCCTGCTTTTTTCACGGCTTTGCTGATGGTGACCGACAAAATCGGGTTACACTCCCGGATAATCTCTTTCAGCATGAATGAAGCCTCAAACTTGCTTTGCTGCATGACCTCTCTCTTTTCCTCTTCAGTCGATATCTGGCAGTGGCGCGTCGCGATAATACCGGCAAGACAGGTGAGGTAGGTGTTTGTAGAACCTGCCAGAAAGAGGTTGAGAAAAAAAGGAGTCAGCAGGTTTCCCCCTGGCAACAGTGATGAGAGTGTATTGCTGAATGAGGACTGTATAATGGGCTTGATATGTTCCGGAATCTCCTCTTTCTTAAAGTCTGAAAGTGGCAGGCAGTCGTAGACAGAACGAACAAGGGCTATGAATTCCATGAGATGTTGCTCGCGGTTGTGTATGCAGTAAACATTCCATAACACCTTGAAGTTGTTGAACAGTGATGTGGTTGTTCCGTATGAGGTGTTTTGGGCAAATGCTCCCACAAAAAAGTTTTTTTCGGCAATCTGCCGGGTCATGTTGAGCGAGTCTACATCGAGAAGCTTGAGGTTTGTACGGAGCCATCGCTGATCTTTTTTGATTTTTGATGGATCGGGGTGCATGGGGTGAACCGGCAACCTGCCAGCAAGATAGCTTACGTAAGCCGCCATAAGCTTTGAATTTTCATCTTCAGGCAGCTCCGGGGTTTTCGGAACAGAAAAAAGATTGTACCCGGTATAAAAGGCGGAGAGTATGATGACGGCGCTGAACAGAAGAAATAGCACTCCGGCAGAATGGTGTAAAGAACGGAGCAGTGCTGCGGCCACACTGAGCTGGTTAACGACAAAAACAACCACAATCAGCATGGCTGCTAAAAGTGCGGCATAAATAAAAATGGTTGCTTTTCGCTTCATGTAGCTTCTCTCTCCGGGAGCCTGATGGTGTGGTCGCTGCTGAATTGATAGTCACAGAAAATCTCCTCAGCTTTTGGAAGCTGCCATTGCCCGTTTGCAAGTCGGTTTGTTGTCTCCTTGAGTCGATAGGTTGTATGACCGCATGTCCAGCAATCATAATTTGCCATGCCCGTACAAAGACAGGTTTTCTCTTTTACTGCAAGCGGCTCTCCCGGTTTTCTCCCGGCAAGTGCTGCGTAATAAGCATCAATATAGGTACACTTTCCGCCGTTTTCAAGCAGGTAGCCAAGTCCCTCACAGTTCGGTTTTATGGCATAGCGAAGGGTGGGTGATTCGGTGAGCATGCGCATGGGATAGCCGGTGGTTGAGGCCATATTGACGACGATATCTTCCTCTCTTGCATTGATATAATGCTGCTTGACGCTGGCAGGAAGACCAGCCTCCTTGCTGATGGTAAAGCGGGTGGCAACCTGCACGCCTCCAGCTCCCATGAGAAGATAGTCGACGGCATCTGTTCCTGTAAAAATACCTCCCGCCGGAATGACGGGAATGTTCAGCGCCTCTTTTTTCAGAAAAGCGAGTACTTCGGTAAAAATTGTTTTGAGATCGAAAGTGTGCCAGTCTTCCGGGCCGAAACCGAGATGCCCGCCGGCAAGAGGCCCTTCGACAATGATATAATCAGGCAATCTGTTCAGTCGTGTAGCGCGTTTCAGAAAAATGGAAAGTGCTCTGACCGAAGAGATGATAATGCCTATTTTAACATCCCGGAACCGGGGGTGATCCTGAATAAGCTCCAGTGTCCTGAGGTTAAGACCTGCTGCAAGAGTTAACCCGTCAATGCCGGCATCCATTGCTGAGGTGAGTCTGACCTTCAGCGTTGAAATGCTGTTGTTCATAGCCAATTTTTCCATGCAGTTCAGAAAAATAGCCCCGTTACCCGTTTTTTGGGAGACAGTGTACTCAATATACTTTTTTTGTGCTTCAGCAAGCTCTTCAAGATCAAACAGTACCGCAGATTTGTCTGGATTGTTCTGGTATTGGAGGTATTTTTTCCTTTTCCGGCTTACAAACGTCGTGTTCAATATTCTGTCGCAGACATAGGTGACCAGAGCATCGGAAATGTGGCCTATTCCTCCGAGTTTTTCCGCTGCAAGAGCGAGTTCGGTTGTTGAAATATTGACACCCATGCCGCCAATAATGATGGGGACGTATTCTTTTCCACCCAACTGTAACCTGAAATTGTCTACGTTCATTGTTGTTTTTATCAGTATAAGAGCATTTACAGATCATCATTACCACTGAGAACAGGGGGGAAGGGTACACTCCTGGCTGCCCGCATCCTGCGCCAAAAATTACCTAAGATATCATATTTCGATTTATAAATCTACAGACAATTCTTGGAAAACCCCCTCCTTTTTAACTATTCGCTTGCTTCAGAAGGAAACTTTTGTGCTCTTGAGTGGATGAAGTTTGAGAAACGGTGCAGAGAATATTAAATTGAGAGCCAAACAACGGGGAAGGAAAAATTCCCTGAATAATAAATTTTCTGAAAATGGGGACGGTGCTATGATAAAACTTGTCTTATTGCGGCATGGAGAGAGCCAGTGGAACCGTGAAAACCGCTTTACCGGATGGTACGACATTGATCTGACCGAGCAAGGCAGAAAAGAGGCTGCAAACGCAGGCACATTGCTTCGCGAGGGAGGATTTGTTTTCGATGTAGCGTATACCTCGGTTCTGAAACGAGCCATCAGAACGCTTTGGAGTGTTCTTGATGAAATGGATCTTATGTGGATTCCTGTGTTCAAGAGCTGGAGACTGAATGAACGCCATTACGGTGCCCTTCAGGGACTCAACAAGTCAGAGACCTCACAGAAGTATGGTGAGGAGCAGGTACTGGTCTGGCGGAGAAGTTATGATACACCACCTCCTGCACTGGAGAAGGGTGATGAGCGTTATCCTGGCGCGGAGCCCCGTTATGCCTCTCTTGCCGAAGCAGAGGTGCCTTTGAGTGAATGTCTCAAAGATACCGTGGAGCGTTTTTTACCGATATGGCATGAGACGATAGCTCCTGAAATTCGTAAGGGAAAGAAGGTTATCATTGCCGCTCATGGAAACTCCCTGCGTGCGCTGGTAAAGTATCTTGACAATATTTCAGAGGAGGATATTGTTGGAGTGAATATTCCTACAGGTATTCCGTTGGTCTATGAGCTTGATGATGACCTTAAAGCGTTGAAAAGCTATTATCTCGGCGACCAGGAGGCCTTAAAAAAGGCGGTTGATGCTGTTGCCAGCCAGGGTAAAGCATAGTTTGTCGGCTATTTTTGATTTTAGGGTATATTGCGGAAAAACATTTATACTCTGCGTCAGTATCCGTCGGTTGCTTTTATTTTGAAACTGTTTGAAAAGTTTTGCCTGAAAATATGAACGTTATGATAAATAAGGGACTCTATGATCCTCAGTTTGAGCATGATGCTTGCGGTGTAGGGTTTGTTGCCCATATCAAAGGAGTCAAATCCCATGATATTGTTGAGAAGGGTTTACGAATCAATGAAAACCTGAAACATCGCGGAGCAAGCGGATGTGAAAAAAATACTGGTGATGGCGCAGGAATTCTTCTTCAGGTGCCAGACAAGTTTTTGCGCAGGGCATGTGCTGAAATTAATGTTGATCTACCCCTTGACAAACGCTATGGTGTGGGAATGCTCTTTCTGCCGCCGGACATCTCCCAGAGGCGTGCTATTGAGGACATTTGCCGTCAGATGATCCAGGCTGAGGGGCAGAAGTTTCTCGGCTTCAGAAGAGTTCCGACCTGTAATGATTCCCTTGGCGATACAGCTCTTTCACAGGAGCCAGTAGTCAAACAACTCTTTGTCGGTTGGGGAAAGGATACTGTTTCGGAACTCGAATTTGAACGCAAGCTCTATATCATCCGTCGCCGCATTACCAAAAGGGTAAAATATACCGCAGGTCTTCTTGGCAGCAGCTATTTCTATATTTCAAGCCTTTCTGGCAGAACTATTGTCTATAAAGGCATGCTCCTTCCAGAGCAGGTAGGGCTGTTTTATCCCGAACTGCACGATCCCGACATGGAGAGCGCCATTGCTATGGTGCACTCCCGTTTCAGTACCAATACGTTCCCGAGCTGGGACAGGGCGCATCCCTATCGTTTTTTGAGCCATAATGGAGAGATCAATACGCTCAAGGGCAATGTCAACTGGATGAAAGCGAGGGAGAAAAATATTGAGTCGAAGGTGTTCGGCAATGCCCTTGAAAATGTCAAACCCGTAATTCTGGAAGATGGCAGTGATTCGGCTATTCTCGACAATGCCTTTGAGTTTCTTGTGCTTTCAGGGCGTTCGATGGCTCATGCGGCTATGATGATTATTCCGGAACCGTGGTCAGGCAATGATGCTATTTCCCCTGAGAAAAAAGCGTTCTATGAGTATCACAGTTGTCTTATGGAACCATGGGATGGCCCTGCGTCAGTAACCTTTACGGATGGGGTGCAGATTGGCGCGGTTCTCGACCGTAATGGCCTTCGTCCATCACGATATTACATTACCAAAGATGACCTTGTCATCATGGCTTCAGAGGTCGGCGTGCTTGATATTGCTCCAGAACGGATTCTCAAAAAAGACCGCCTGCAACCGGGCCGCATGTTCCTGGTCGACACTGCCCAGGGGCGCATTATTTCCGATGAAGAGATCAAGCAAACCATTGCCAGTGAAAAACCTTATGGCGAATGGATTGAGCGGAATATTATTGATCTGGAGGCGTTGGCCGATCATCCCCAGATGAAAAATCCTGATGAAGACAAGTACAGTCTGACCGCTCGTCAGAAGGTGTTTGGCTATACCCAGGAAGATATCAGCCTTCAGATAAAAATTATGAGTGAAAAAGGGGTGGAGCTGGTCGGCTCGATGGGCAATGACACCCCGCTTGCGGCTTTCTCCAACAAGCCCAAGTTGCTCTACGATTATTTCAAGCAGCTTTTTGCACAGGTGACCAATCCACCGATCGATTCGCTTCGAGAGGAGCTGATCACCTCTACCACCGTTATGCTTGGTACAGAAGGAGAGTTGCTGGAGCCCTCAGAGATGAACTGCCGTCGCATTCGCTTGCCCCATCCGATTTTGACGAATCAGGCTCTTGAAAAGATTCGCGGTATTGACAAGCCCGGTTTCAGAGCGGTAACTCTTCCTATCTTTTACGCTGTGGCTCAAGGCGGCAAGGGCATTGAAGTTGCCATGCAGGATCTTTATCGCCACTCCGAGCAGGCGGCGAGCAAAGGTGTCAATATTATTATTCTTTCCGACAAGGGAGAGCTTGAGAGTGACCGTGCTCCTATTCCTGCGCTGCTTGCGGTTTCCGGGCTTCACAACTTCCTCATCAATGCCGGTATCAGAACAAAGATCGGTCTGGTGCTTGAATCAGCCGAGCCGAGAACGGTACACCATTTTGCCATGCTTATCAGTTATGGCGTTGGTGCAGTGAATCCCTATATGGCATTTGAAACTATCCGTTCGCTGGTTTCGTCGGGTCGTATAAAACTGGAGGAAAAGATTGCCGTAAAGAACTATGTCAAGGCCGCTGTTAAAGGTGTGGTGAAGACTATGGCAAAAATGGGGATTTCAACCATACAAAGTTACCGTGGTGCCCAGATTTTTGAGGCGGTTGGTCTTACTACCCAGTTTGTTGATGCCTATTTTACCCGTACGCCGACCCGAATTGAAGGTATCGGTCTTGATGTTGTTGCAGAAGAGGTGCACAGACGCCACGAAATGGTCTTTCCGCCGACGGGCAACAAGGTTGATCGTGGTCTTGATGCCGGTGGTGAACGCAAATGGCGCCATAACGGCGAATATCATCTTTTCGGCCCCGAAGCGATCCATTTTCTGCAGCACTCCTGCAGAACGGCAAGTTATGAACTGTATAAAAAATACGAAAACCTCATTGACGATCAGAGCGAGCATCTTTGTACCATTCGTGGCTTGATGGATATCAGGTTCAGCGATCAGGCGGTGCCGATAGAGGAGGTTGAGCCGGTTGAGGCAATTCTGAAACGGTTCAAGACCGGTGCCATGTCCTACGGTTCTATCAGTCAGGAGGCCCATGAAACGCTTGCCATTGCCATGAACAGGCTTGGGGGAAGGAGTAATACCGGTGAAGGCGGCGAAGATCCGGCGCGCTTCATCAAGGATGCCAATGGCGATTCAAGAATGTCGGCAATTAAACAGGTGGCATCAGGAAGGTTCGGTGTTACCAGCGAATATCTTGCCAGCGCCAATGAGATACAGATCAAAATGGCGCAGGGAGCAAAACCTGGAGAAGGGGGACAGCTTCCGGGTTCAAAAGTCTATCCGTGGGTTGCAAAAGTGCGCCATTCAACGCCTGGTGTCGGCCTTATTTCCCCTCCGCCCCATCACGACATCTATTCTATTGAGGATTTGGCGCAGCTTATCCATGATCTGAAGAATGCCAACTCGAGTGCACGTATCAACGTCAAACTGGTTTCGACTGTTGGAGTGGGAACGATCGCTGCCGGTGTCGCCAAAGCACATGCGGATGTTGTGCTTATCAGTGGCCATGATGGAGGAACAGGCGCATCGCCCGTTTCAAGCATCATGCACGCAGGTATGCCGTGGGAGCTTGGCCTGGCAGAAGCGCACCAGACCCTCGTGCTTAACAACCTGCGCAGCCGTATCGTTGTCGAGGTAGATGGACAGTTGAAAACCGCGAGGGATATTGTTATTGCCGCCATGCTTGGTGCCGAGGAGTTCGGTTTTGCCACAACAACGCTTGTGGTGATGGGATGCATCATGATGCGCTGCTGCCAGGACGATTCCTGTCCTGTTGGCATCGCAACCCAGAACCCGGAACTGCGCAAGAATTTCAGGGGCAAGCCGGAGCATGTTGAAAACTTCATGCGCTTTCTTGCAGAGGGCGTGCGTGAGTATATGTCGCGTCTTGGTGTGCGTAATCTCAACGAGCTAGTTGGACGTACTGAACTGCTCAGTATGAGGAAATCTGTTCATCACTGGAAAGCGCAGGGAATCGATCTTTCCAAGATTCTCCACCCGGCAGAGGTTGGTGAGAATGAAACACGCTACTGCACCATCAAGCAGGAGCATGGTCTTGACGAGAGCCTCGATCGTACGACATTGCTCTCTTTGTGCAAACCGGCGATTCAGAACAAGGAAAAAGTTGTCACGACGCTTCCTATCAGAAATACCAACAGGGTTGTTGGTACCATTGTAGGTTATGAAGTGACCAGGGCGCATGGAGCCAAAGGATTGCCGGACGATACGATACACCTGAAATTTATCGGTTCTGCCGGTCAAAGCTTTGGTGCATTTATTCCACAAGGGATGACTCTTGAGCTGGAAGGTGATGCCAACGACTATGTTGGCAAGGGGCTTTCCGGTGGACGGATTATTGTTTATCAGTCTAAAGGTGCCTCCTTTGTGCCGGAAGAGAACATCATCATCGGCAATGTGGGCTTTTATGGGGCAACCTCCGGAGAGGCATTTATCAGGGGGATGGCTGGCGAGCGTTTCTGTGTGCGCAACAGTGGTATGCGGGCCGTGGTTGAGGCTATTGGTGATCATGGCTGCGAATACATGACTGGTGGAATTGTTGTCATTCTCGGTAAAACAGGCAGAAATTTTGCCGCCGGTATGTCGGGCGGTCTGGCTTATGTGTACGATGTTGATGGCACACTGGTCAGCAATTGCAATCATGATATGGTGGCTCTCTCTACAATTGATGATCCGATGGAGAGAGCAGAACTTCAGTCCATGATTAAACGGCATGTCGGCTATACCGGAAGCGATCTTGGACAATCAATTCTTGATGACAGGGATGCTCTCCAACGATTTGTCAAAGTCATGCCGCATGATTATCGCCGTGCTCTCGATGCCATGAAAGAGGTCGAGTCTGCAGGGCTCAGTGGAGACGAAGCGGTTATGGCGGCATTTCATAAAAATATTCACGACCCGGCACGAGTTTCAGGGAATTGACACCGGAAAAGATTAAACTATTGATATGGGCAAAGTTAAGGGTTTCATGGAGTATCAGAGAGCATTGCCTGCTGACAGAGAGCCTCTGGAGAGAATAAAAGACTGGCAGGAGTTTCACAAGGAAATGGATCCTGTGGAGTTACAAAAGCAGGGTGCCCGTTGCATGGATTGCGGGACACCGTACTGCCATACCGGGTTTATGCTGAGCGGAATGACGAGCGGTTGCCCGATTCACAATCTTGTTCCCGAGTGGAATGACTATATCTATAACGGGTTTTGGCGCGAGGCTTACGATCGGCTGATAAAAACCAACAATTTTCCGGAATTTACAGGAAGGGTTTGCCCTGCTCCGTGCGAAGGTTCCTGTGTGCTCGGCATTATTGAACTGCCGGTTACTATCAAAAATATTGAGTGTTCGATTATAGAGCATGCGTTTGCTGAAGGGTGGGTTGAACCGAAAAAGGTTCTCCACAGAACAGGAAAGCGTGTGGCTGTTGTGGGATCGGGCCCTGCAGGACTTGCCTGTGCCGACCAGCTTAATAAAGCAGGCCACAGTGTGACTGTGTTCGAACGGGATGATCGTTTCGGAGGCCTTATGATGTACGGTATTCCGAACATGAAGCTCGACAAAAAGTTGGTGATAGAGCGCCGCATTGAGCTGATGAAGCTGGAGGGAATCACTTTCATGGAGAGCACTGAGGTTGGTGTAGACTATCCTGCCGACAAACTCCTTGAAGAGTTTGATGCTGTTGTGCTTTGTACCGGTGCCACAAAACCACGCAACCTTGCAGAAGAGGGCCGTGAATTGCCGGGCATCCATTTTGCCATGGACTTTCTTCGTTCCAGTACGAAAGCACTGCTTGACGAAAGCACCCCGGTTCTTTCAGCTTTCGGAAAAAATGTTGTTGTTATTGGCGGCGGCGACACCGGTACAGATTGTGTCGCAACGTCACTGCGTCAGGGGTGCAAAAGTGTTCTGCAGCTTGAAATTATGCCAAAACCTCCTCTTGATCGCCAATTTGATAATCCCTGGCCCGAATGGCCAAAAACCTTCAAGGTGGACTACGGGCAGGAAGAAGCTGCATTTGTGCAGGGAGATGATCCGAGAAAATATTCCATGATGACCAAGAAGTTTCTTGCTGACGAAAAAGGTGCACTGCAAGCGGTCGAGGTCTCCAGAGTGGAATGGATCAGAGAAAATGGCCGTTTTATCCCGGAGCCTCTTGCTGGCACTGAACAAATTATTCCGGCAGGGCTTGTGCTGCTTGCCATGGGGTTCATCGGGCCAGAGGAGCATCTGCTGCAACAGCTTCAGGTGTTACAGGACGAGCGCTCAAACATTAAGGCGACAGACAAAACATATCACACCAATCGTGAAAGAATTTTTGCCGCAGGTGATGCCCGCCGGGGTCAGAGCCTTGTGGTCTGGGCCATTCATGAGGGCAGATCTGCTGCGCGTGAGTGCGACCGGTTTCTGATGGGCCACACCAGTCTTCCGTAAACAATTATTTAACCAGGGAGGATTTATGGAACAGCAAAAACTCAGGGAACTCCTTGATACGCTTCACCAGGAGCTTGAACAGGTAGAATCCATTGATGAAACCACTGAAGTTGTTTTGTCGAATCTCAGGGCCGATATGCAGAGATTACTGGATGACAAAGCTGGAAGCACTACCCACGAGGACGAATCGCTTGTTGAGCGCATGAACGATGCCCTCGACCACTTTGAGACCGATCATCCCAAACTGAGCTTGACCATTCAGCATATCCTGGACAGTCTGGCAAAGATGGGATTGTAGGAATAATCTTATTAATTTGACGGAAAGCATGTTTGTTTCATGACGAGAGAACGAGAACCGGGAAGAGGAAATACAAGAGGCGGCAACGGCACCGCTGATCAGGTCTATTGTTCATTTTGCGGTAGAAGCGCCCAGGAGGTGAACAGCATGATTGCCGGGCCAAAAGCATTTATATGCGATCGCTGTATTAAAACATCTTACGAGATTCTGCGTAAAGAGGTCAATTCGATCCAGCAGGCAGAACGGGTTAAGGAGCAGCCGTTTCAGCCTCGCCTTGCAAGTCCCAAAGCGATCATGGATTCCCTTGACCAGTATGTTGTTGGACAGGAGACAGCTAAAAAGTCACTTTCGGTAGCGGTCTACAACCATTACAAGAGGATTGATTCGCAGGAATTGAGGGATGAACACGATGATGTCGTTATTGAAAAAAGCAATATTCTGCTCATAGGGCCGACAGGAACAGGAAAAACCCTCCTTGCCCAGACGCTTGCCAATTTGCTTGAGGTGCCCTTTTCCATCGTCGATGCCACCTCGCTGACCGAAGCGGGATATGTTGGTGATGATGTTGAAACTATTCTTGCCCGGTTGCTCCATGCTTCCGATTTCAATCTGGAACGGGCGGAGCGGGGCATTATCTATGTTGATGAGATTGATAAAATTGCCCGTAAATCGGCTAACGTTTCCATTACCCGCGACGTTTCCGGAGAAGGAGTCCAGCAGGCGCTGCTGAAAATTCTTGAAGGCGCGGTAGTCGGTGTTCCGCCAAAAGGAGGTCGAAAACATCCTGAACAGCAATTGATCAACATCAACACCAAGAACATCCTCTTTATATGCGGAGGAGCGTTTGAGGGCCTCGATCGGCTTATTGCCAAAAGAGTCTCAAAATCCTCAATGGGATTTGGTGCAAAGGTCAAAACAACCCATACCGGTTATGACCCGGAGATACTCAAACTTGTTACCCAGGATGACCTGCATGACTACGGCCTTATTCCTGAATTTATCGGTCGCCTTCCCGTGATTTCGACTCTTGAAATGCTCGACGAAAAGGCGTTGCGCAACATTCTGGTTGAGCCAAAAAATGCCATTACAAAGCAGTACAAAAAGCTGTTTGAAATGGACGGTGTAGAGCTTGAATTTACTGAGGAGGCGCTTGACAAGGTGGTCAAAATTGCCATTGAACGAGGCACAGGAGCCCGAGCGCTGCGTTCAGTGCTTGAAAATGTGATGATTGATATCATGTTTGAGATTCCGTCAATGAAAAACACGCACCAATGTCGCATTACGGCCGATACCATAGAGAATAAAGCTCTTCCGGAATACTCTTCCCGTGAAGGGAAAAAGAAAAAAAGTGCATAAAGCGATGATTCCGGCCTCTTGCGTTTTGTGTTTTATCATTGAAAGCCTATATTGAAGGCCTTTTGAGGCAAGGGCGATTAGCTCAGTTGGTTAGAGCGCTACATTGACACTGTAGAGGTCAGAAGTTCGAATCTTCTATCGCCCACATACACCACCACCCCGTAAAGCCTGCAGGCGATCACTTGCAGGCTTTTTTGGCGATATTCTAACTTCTTTTCAAGTTTCGGTTAAGGCAGGGGCGAATTCCTTAATCCAGTCAAAGCAATCGTATTTCTGTTTTGAACAGGCCAGCCTCCCTCATTTTCTTGTAGTATCGCAAGCTGGAGCGGTATTTTTCAGAAGTGAAAAGTAAGTGCAGAGTATCACTTGCGTCTCCCTGAATTAAATTATTTTTTTTGTAATGCGTTGTGATAATATATTGTGTGCTTGCAGAGAGGTAACGCACATCGAACAATAAAACATTTAATGGAGTAAAAGTATGCAGACTATTTATGCTGACGGTATTGCCAACATTACACTGATTGATGGTGTTATTCGTGTTGATCTTGTCAATATCACACAGATTGAAAAAGAGAAAGCCAATATTCGTCCTGTTGGCGCACTGGCGATGTCAGTCCCCGCAATGCTTCGTACCCACGAGCAACTTTCACAGGCGATCAATAAAATGGTTGAGGATGGCATTCTGAAAAAGAATGATACCACTCAGACGATTACTGATGGTTCTGATGGTTCGCTTTCCTGAATAATATACCGTTCCTGTGCTCCCCACTCTTTGCCCAATCAAGAGTGGGGAGCGCAAGACTGTCTCTCCTTCCTTTGTGGCTCAACAAGCACTTTATGCCACAGTCGCAATGGGCATTCTGGAAAAACCCCATCAATGCCTGTTACTCTGAGGAGCGGGTGTTCGAATGTTACGTAGAGGATATTGTTCGGCTTAACTCCTTTTGCAAGAAGTTCATGAATGACCTGGAGAAACAGGGTTGTCTTTCCGATTTGCCTGGGCCCTGAAAGCAAAATGGCGCGGTCGGAGGGTGCAGCATCCATTCAGTGATCTCCTGAAAGGCGGTTCTTGGCCACCCCAGAGTTCTGGAGGCTATAGGATATATTCCTCGAAGCTCTGCTGCGGGATAGTTGATTCTATGCCTCTTATTGCTATGGAGTAGTGTATTTTCTTTTTGTAAGGCAGCGACGACGATTCATTTGGAGCTAGCGATATCATTCTCACCCCAAAGCCCCCCTTTGCTTGGGTTTCTCAAAAGCTTTCAAATCATTTTTTGCAGGATACTACTGAACTGTTATTGCAAATACAGTGTAAGTTATGGTATACTGCGATATACGTGTTTTTTGTGTTGCGGTCACCAAATTTTATAACATTGCATCATAAGCGACAAACCCGCCTTTTGTGGGCGAATGTGTATTGCCTTCTCGATTCGTCGAGCGGAGCCTCCATGTCGGTGCGAGAAATGTTGCGTCAACTTGCCCGTAATGGGTATGAGGTTGAGGTGATTGGCGCTACCATTTTTGACGTTGAAAGCGGCATGTCAGCTCTTCCTCAAGCGTGGAAAAAACGCCTCGCAACGACCGATATTCTTGAACTGAACGACTCCCCTCTCCGCCATAAACTGTTGATGACCAACAGCTATCAGCGCGATGCCATGACTGCCCTTGAAGAGGCAAAATGGTATGAATTTTATCTCCACACGCTTGATACGTTTAAACCCGATTTGGTCTGGTTTTATGGCGGCAGACCGTTTGACTACCTCATTTCCGATGAAGCCAAACAGCGAGGTATTCCCGTCGCCGCGTATCTCGTGAATGGAAACTATACGAAAACACGCTGGTGCAGGGATGTGAATTGCATCATTACCGATACTCGCGCAACGGCGGACTATTACCATCGAAAAAACGGTTTGGCGCTCACTCCGGTCGGCAAGTTTATTGATCCGGAGATGGTTGTGGCAGCGGAGCATCTTCGCCGGACTATTCTTTTTGTGAATCCAACACTTGAAAAAGGCGCAGCCATTGTTGTTCAGATTGCGATGCAGCTTGAGCGTCAACGGCCTGATATTCCGTTTGAGGTGGTTGAGTCGCGGGGGAGCTGGCTGGGGCTGGTTGAGTATGTCAGCGCTCGCTTGGGAACGCCACGCACGTCATTGAACAATGTGATGGTGATGCAGCATTGCCGCGATATGCGTCCAGTCTATTCGAGAGCGCGCCTCTTGCTGGCACCCAGCCTGTGGTGGGAAAGTGGTTCACGCGTGCTGGCCGAAGCGATGTTGAATGCTCTTCCTGCTCTTGTTACCGACAATGGTGGCAACC
>JBMOIS010000005.1:0-84238 GCA_049317185.1 Chlorobium sp.
TCGTGACCAATGAAGACCTCCGCATCGTCTACGGAGGGTACAACGAACAATCGTCGATTGTCATCGGCAATCAAAGCGCATCGGAAGGGCTTGCCGCGCAACTTGACATGGATAAACTCATCTCAAGGCATTGCGCTATTCTTGGCGCCACCGGCAGTGGTAAATCGAATGCCGTCAGCATTGTCGTCAAAGCAATTGCCGACAAAAAATTCCCCAGTGCGCGGGTGCTCATGATCGACCCGCATGGAGAATATGCTGGCTCATTGGCAGGGAGATGTCAAGTATTCAGAGTTGGGGCAAACAGTGCAACTGATGAACAGGAACTGTGCGTTGCCTTCTGGGCATTACCGTTCAAAGAGTTGATGGCAATATTTCCGGGCAAGCTCTCCGACCAGAATGAAGATTATATCCGGGGCAAAGTACTGGAACTGAAGCGCGTTTCAGCGGTGGCTATCGGCGGGCTTCGCGAAGAAGCCATCACGGCAGACAGCCCGATCCCGTTTTCGATTCATAAACTGTGGTTTGAGCTTGACGATTATGAGCGTATGACGTTCAAGGCTGACCGAACAACGCCTGAAACCCTTCTTGCCAAGGGTGATCCAGCAACCCTTACGTCTAACCACTACCCGACGGCAGGTTTGGGAAGCAGCGCCCCCTTTTTGAACAACAAAGCAAAGGGAATACTCGGATTTCTTGAAGGGATGCGCTCCCGACTGCTCGATCAAAGCTATAATTTCTTGTTCAGGCCTGACGGGTATTCTCCTGCATTGAATGGCTCAACACCAAATGACCTGCCAAACCTCTTCTCAACCTGGTTTGGACATGACTTTCCAGTCTCAATTTTAGACCTGTCAGCGATTCCATCGAACATCATGCAGACCATTTCAGGCTGCATTCTCAAAATCATATACGATGCGCTCTACTGGGGGCAAAACACGCTCGTCGGCGGAAAAAAGCAACCCTTGCTTATTGTTCTTGATGAAGCTCATGCTTACCTTAAAGCAGGCGAAGAGTCTATTTCTTCACGAACCGTTCAGGCAATTGCAAAAGAGGGCAGAAAATATGGAGTTGGATTACTGCTTGTGACCCAACGGCCATCAGAATTGGATGAAACCGTATTGAGCCAATGCGGAACCATGATCGCCCTCAGAATGACAAACACCCGGGATAAAGGGCATGTTTCATCAGCGATGCAGGATGAGTTACGAGAAATGACTGAGGTACTGTCGAGCCTTCGAACCGGTGAAGCCATTGTCAGCGGAGAGGCCGTTCGGATTCCGTCGCGGATCAAATTTTATCAGGCAGACAATGCAGTAAAGAGTTCTGATCCAATTGCATCAAAACTTTGGGCGAACGACAGCCCGGATGTTGCAGAGTACGAAACGAGTGTACGCAACTGGAGAAACCAATCATTTACCCAAGGAGACAACAATGCCAATCCCTGACATCATGCAACCGGTAGCATCAACGAACATCACTGCCGTCGGTTACGATGCGGAAAATTTAACCGTGTACATTCAATTTCTTGATGGTTCAGCATACGCCTACAAAGGTGTACAAGAGCATGAGTTTGAGAATTTGAAAACCGCCCCGTCAGTGGGCTCCTACTTCAACAGGAACTACAAAAACGTTTATCCTTACGAGCGGGCTTAGGTGGTCAAACCCTGATTACCCTCCTTTGCTGAGTATAGTTTTACTTCAGCTCAGTACCGCAATATCCTTACGATCGATCCGTCCAATAAACGCTTGGCTTATTGATTACAGAATACCCTCCGCTGAAAAAAACTAAACCCGGCAGGGCCATAACTGATAGATTTACTTAACATTCGAAGCTGACGTTTTGTTGGTGGAACGAGCATCTATTAGTACCAATTCCGGACCTTCCCTCAGTCCAAGGTCACTGATAATGCGAATGACCTTGGCTAACTCTGCATCCGAGAAAAAGAGAATCACTTTTATTGACTTTTTTGTTTTATTGGCGGTTTCATAAACAGCAACCTGATTTTCGAGGTTCTGCTTAAGCTTGGAGTTACTGGCAAGCTTGAACTCAACTAGAGTCGAGTCGTCCGCTCCTCTTGAAATCTTGTAATCGACTGGGCCTCGTCCATTGTTTACCTCGGCATTTACATCATCAGTAGACGCATACCATGTAAGCCGAAAGATAAGTTGTAAATCCTGCTCTCGCTTCACGGGAATCCCTTCTACATAAAATATCCTGTACCCGTTGTTGTTCTCTATAACTTGCTTTAAAAAATAAACTCTTTTAATCGCTTCATCGAATGTGTTGCCACGTTCGTAGTAGAATTCGCTTGAAGTTTTCAGTTGATCGATCAAGCTCCGAACATGTTCAATGAAGATAATTTCCGTCTCTTTCACCTTTTGATCGCTTATGGCAATTGCCTTTTCTCCATTATCCTCTTTATAGCGGATATAGTAATCGATGAGCTCGGGATACTTCCTGACAGCTCTTGAAGCAGCCTCGTCCAAGTCGCGACGTTTAGGATTTGCTGGTATTAGCCTCAGATAGAAGTCATTGATCTGCCCTCGCAATTCTTCATTTGGAATTGCTGCGATAATATCATTGAAGTAACCGATGATATCATGCTTATTGATCCACGTTTCGTCCTTAGTAAGGATATCTTTAGGCGATAATAGAACGTAATCACCATCAATATAAGGAAGACTGTAATACTTGCTGTTCCATCGCCGCATCATATAGTCGAACGAAGCATGTCTAACCTCAACCCGTTTAATGAAAGACGGATTGATGTGATTGATTGCAAATGTCTGCGTATACTCGCAAAGATATCCTTTAATTAAATTTGTAGTAAAGTCACTGATACTATCTTTTCCGACCCCATCCTTCACTAAACATAGCTTTTCTAGGTGACTCCCCTTTGTTATCTGTTCGGCACCAAAGTTTTTAAATATAGAGGACAAGTTGTCGTTCAACGCTGCAGCAAAGTCCCTGCCGAGTCCGGCCCCACGGTTCCCAACTTTACTGTATCCGAGCCAGTTCTGTTTTACTTCAGGAAATAAGAACCAATGGTTGAGCAACCCCGCGTTTATGGGCCCTCCATCAGACATATCACGTAAAAAAGTAAGGTACTTGATGATGGAGTCGTGAAGAGCCATGTACGCTGGTTTATCGCTATTAAAAAGGAGAAAAGGATCGATGAAGACTGGCAAGTCGTTAATCAACGATATATTGAATGCTCCGTACTTTTCCAGTGTATCCATTGGCACACCAAAGTAGTCCGTGAAGTAGACGTTCATATTCTTTCCTTCCCCATTAATCGCAGCTAATTTTCAGAAACCTTATAATATATTGAACGTGAAATCTAAAATATTGCACAGATCTCACCAAAACGAATACACACATCTCTCACTATCAACACAACAGGAATACCTATAAAATTTTCGGTACATAACATTTTCTTCTTCTCATCCTTGCTGAAGTCAGACAAACCTGAGCATGTTCCCGAATGAGGTGGCATTCAAGTTGAGCCAGAATGCCGAAGATGTTGAAAATCATCTCGCCGGATGCCATAGTTATATCAATGACTCTGCCTTCAATTGTTCGTTAGCCCACTCTCCATATCTGCAACTATTCGACAACATCAATCATGAGCCCCAATGACACCAAGCACCTGTCGTAGTCTCCAGATAAACAATATGCTGCCTTTTTTCGTTTTGTTCATTACAATCGGAAAATCATAGGTCTTTCAGCATTCACCCGTTTATCTGGTAGGTAAAAGTATGCTGTTTTTTATTGCTGCATTTTTTGTGCATCGAACTGCAGGCTCATTTCATGGCTTGAAGTGGATACCAAGGAATAAACAATCAGTCGACCTACCATAGATTTAAAATTTTGATATTCGAAATACAGACCATACACAGTGCTTCCGAGTCTAAATGCGAGGAAATATATCTATCATTATTATTCTCCTCTCTTCAATTCCTTAAATAAAAATGCATCAATTTCAGTATCTGAGAAAGTCATATCTTCTAACTGCTGAAGCGCTTTTTGTGCTTTCAAGTACGCTTTACTAGTTGTACTAGGTGCTCCTGAATACACAGAATGAAGCTGATTAAGTAGTTGATCTCGCTCGATTTGCATTGATTCAATTGGTTTTTCGCCCATGCACAAATCTGTTAGCAAGGACAGATATTTTTCTCGAATAATCCAGAGATCTGCACCAGCTTGACGGTGTTTCTGAGCGAGTTCACCAAGATTATAATCTTTTGTATAAGCATTCAAGACTAATAAAGCAGTCGAGACTGTCACTCCAAGCAGCATTCCAATACTTCCCGCTCCCAAAAAAGCAGCAATGAATCCCCCCGTAGTTAGTGCAGAAAGAACAATCTGCCAAATCTTTATTTTAGAAAGCCTTAATAAAAGAATGTCAGCATCTTTCTCGTGCGTTTTATGAGAGTACACGACGCGTCCATAGCATTCACGCAACTGACCTTCAAGAATTGCCCGGGAATTTTGTGTGTCATCGGTTTTGGAATGGGAGCCCAAAGTTATCTCTATTTAATCTTAATTGGTATTAAAAAAAGTGACAAAGGAGGTTGAAATAATAAGTATCAAGAAACCATAAAATAGTCATTTAGTGAAGATCTGATGGCAGCGGCATAAGAAAAACTAAATAATGAACTAACCCGTAGTACTGATTGGCACAAGAATACTATCTCTTGCAACTACGACACCATTCTGAATCGCATAGCACTCTACAATGTGGTCGCCTTTGAAACTGGTTGTTTCCGTCTTTTTATGTTGGCCAGCATCGCGTTCGATCTGACCCCTTACCATGTTACGTTTACGAGCCTCATCACCTCGATTTAATACTTTCCATGCAATAGAATAGTTATTTGGAACGTTAATCTCAACAATCTGAAACTCAAGGTTTTTTTTAGCAAAAAGCGGAATTCTTTTCGATATCATATCGATTAATCGATGTTCACGAAAACCATTTTGCTTTACATCGCAGTCAATATTGAGAGCGTATCGTATATCAACAGGATATGTATCTTCAATAAACTCCTCTGTATTAACCCAATTTTTTGTGACTTTTTCAAAAGTACTATCTTTTGCCAACTTAGCATTCGAAGGAAATGGACGCCCATATACCTTCTTCCATTTACTGTTTACGCCTGTTGTTTCGCTTGCTTCAATTGCATCCAAACAATAATCGTATGCTTTCTTCGCTTTACGCTGAAACGGTTTCTTTACTTTGACGTGTTGCTTGCTACCAGGAGCAGCGTAGCGATCTTGCTTGGGTAGTTCGGAAAGATATTGGAAATAGTCTCGGCTAAGCTGATCGTAATATTGGAAACTATTAGAGTTATATGCGCTTGTCGAGTTCATAAAATTATACGACAGCGTATCAATAAGGAGTCCTCCCATTTCGACTCCATGCTTATTTCTCCAAGCTCTAGCCATTTTGCAGAGTCGTCGGTAATTCAAGTTTTTTTCAATATCTAACACTGCAACAGCATTCATTTCCAGCCGAGGTTTGGTGATTTTCCATGTACCTCCATTTTTAGTATCTGGATAGTTGAAACTACCATCTTCTTGCTCGAATACAGGCTGTACCTCTACATAAAAGTTTGTGTAGGTTACAGAAACCACAAGTCGGTCGACACGGACGTCTGTTTTAGGATACCGATTAAGAATCGCTAATTTAACATCTTGTAAAAGCTTAAGCTGCTTGTTTTCCTTGTAAGTATCCCACTTAGATTTTGGCATAATGTAAAGCATATCCAAATCCGAAATACCCTTTATTCCTGTCTTTCTTCCGAACGAGCCAACTTGAAGCGTATTTGCAGTTTTTGACTCTGTTTCCCTAAACGCTTTGTTTAGCGATGCCGTCAGTTCTCCGTATCGCAAACTGATAGTCTCAGCGTTATCAACTGTTATATTAGCAATAAGCGAGGTAAACATATCGGCTACTGACACGTGTAGCCTCCGTTAATGTGATACAAATTACAATTCATTAAACAATTAATAAAGGTTAATTACTTGCTCTATAGGTTTATATTTGGCATGATGAAAACTCATCAAAATCCAAGCCGATTCTTTGCCCACGCAACTCCTGCGGCATTCAACATCTCTCGCCAAGAACCGAACGATGTTTCTGAGCGAATGTAGGAATCCATTTGATTGTCAGGAATTGCCTCAAAATCAGCTTGAGTACTCATATTGAAACCGCTGGCCTTAAAAAATTCTTCCGCAGTTACAAAACGAGTATGTTGAGAGACAAATTTAGGGGTAAAAATATCAGTCAATGAAGCCGACTTGGTTTGCCCAAGATCATCAATATTCTTTGCAAGTTGGTTAAGATTTTTGTTTAATTGGTCAAAACCTTTAATCGACATAGCGTTCTCCATATTTCAGTGCATTATATTTTTTCGAGAAAAGTATCATATATTTTACAGAACAACCCACTTATTATAACCAATATATTTTATGAATAGGATTATTTCGTATATAAAAGTACTTATTTAGTGTTCCTATATTTAGTTTTTTATCAAACTTTATCCTTAAATAAAAATACCTTTATTTCTTATCTTCTGGTGGACATGGGTCATTGCCATGACTATCTTTTTGTTGAATACGGCCATCTCTTCCATGAATTACGAATTCTGTTCCTTGATTTCTGCTGATTTCACGGCCCAAAGTTACAGCCTGTTTTTTGTTTTCAGAATGAACTGATACTCTTTGCGAATTACTTTTTTTTACATCCCAACCCCCGGATGAATTTGGGACGACATGATGCGATTTTACTTTTGACATAATATTCTGTTAGTGATTAAAAATATGTACTACTACTAATAATAACGAGATTGTGTGACATTAGATAGCACCTGAAAGCTATCTACATATATTTAAGCAAGTTACAGCTCGATATTTTTATTACCAATGCTTCTTTGCTTACGCAGAATATTTTTACTATTTCAGCGACCGATTTTTTTTTAGTTAACGCTGATTTAATTTCAGATAATGGCATAAGGATTTCAGAACTGAATTCATCAGCTTCTTGATTATATAATTTTATTTCCTCATCCGTACATATGCTTTCTGTTGGATGACCTAAGATATGATGTCCTAACTCATGGCCAATTGAAAATCTCTGACTATGTATGTGATGATTTTTGTTGATACCAAATAGCACACGATTATCTTCTGGCAAGATATGCTTAATTGCTTTATGATTGGGCTCTAATGTATCAAGATACAATACCTCGATATTATATTTCTTTACGATTTCTTCTATTGGTACAGGAAGAGTATTAGCATTATCATTAAAATAATCTTTAAGAACTTTTCTCGCCATTTTCCTGACATGTGCAGTACTCTTTTTTTCTTTCATATTTATTGATAATAAGATTTTAATTCTTCGATATACAGATTCCTCTCCATTTCATTATTTCCAGCTTCTTTCCCTATCGGCTTGTTTTTACTCGCTTTTAAAAGCAGCTCGTTCAGTCCTTTTGCCATTGAAGCATCTTTTTCTTTTAATCCACTAGTATAGCTATGTCTAGCCATACTGTTTGCTGTAGAATTACCAATAAAATTTAACTGTATCGTCCTTTTTATTAATTCTATTGCATCATTTATATTCAATGATATATGCTGACATATTTTAGCCATTATAGAGGGCTTAATATCTCTGACTTTAAGTAGTTTTTTTTCAATCTTAGACAAAACATCTGGACTTATAGTTTTATCATGAAATAGTGGCAATCTTTTTTCGGGATATTCTTGAAAATATAAAGTGATATATTCATATATGCTATTTGTATTTAATGGATTTTCAATAACAAACTTTCTTTTTTTAATCTCAGCCAACCTTTTTTCAAGCTTAATGATCACTTCGCTTTCATTTTGAGATAGAGACTGATTATCTATTTGATCATCACTTATTTGTAAAAATAGATCAATCAAATTCAAGCAAGCATCACTTGCTATATCAAAATGATTAATATTACTATTTAATCTATCTTTCATTATATCAATATTTTAAGCTTCTGTTTTTGCTATGTTCAACTTTGATTTGATTCTACTAATTCGTTTTCGAAGATTTTGCACGTCAACATTTAATATTTCTGATATTTCTTTATATGTATGATTATCAGATCGCATTAAAAGGCATATTCTGTCTTCTTCTGATATTTTTAATAAGGCGCCTTTTTCTTGATTTGTAGAGAGACTATTGATTATTTCTGGTAAATCATCAATATCTTGATCTAAACATATTTCATCTGTAATGGATAAATCATCAATATTTTCTTTAGCCACAATATGGTTAAGCTGAAATTCGTTCCTCTTACTTTTTATAAAATCAACGCATAAATTCTTAGTTATTGATTTGATCCAAGCCATTAAAGAATTATCATGCCTCCATTCAAATCTATGTATATTATCAACTACTTTCAATAAAACGTCACTCCCAATCTCTTGAGAGTCACTTTGATGAATTCCAAAATTGATTGCAATTCTAACAATTACTCCATAGTACTTATTGAAAAGTAGCCTTGGACTATCTTTTGAAAAAGACTGCAATTTAACAACAATGTCATGATCACTTATTTCCATATTATTTCCTTTGGGATAGATTTACCCTTTACCATTAATAACGATAACATGTGACATATTTAATATGAAATTCCTTCTAATTTGAAATTATCCAAACAACCCAGGCCCTTCCTGTGTTGAGTTCTTTCGTCTTGCGCCTCTTCCTTTCCCCTGTTTTGCAACCTTACCGGGAGCATTTGCTTTTTCTTCTTCTGCTCGTTGATGGTTGAGGGCGAGAAGGCGTTTCAGGAGTTCCTTTCGAGCTGCTGGCGAAATGGTGTAACGTACCCGGTCATTTTCAGGGAGGGTTTCGATTTCATAGAAGTCATGTGCAAGGTTGAGATCACTCCAGGTATAAGCGGCAAGGACGACCTCGTCAAGCTCTCGATGGAGTTTGCGGAGTTCAAGGATGCCTGCGTATCCTGATTCGGCTTCATCTGGTTTGCCACTGACTTTGGCAACAATTGCTGGTGTAAGGTCGCGGTTGTGAAAAAGGTTGTAAATATCGGTCAGACCAAGCCAGAGTCGGAGCATAAGAACTCGGCGGTATTCATGATAGTGTTCGCCGGTTGTCGCCAAAATCTGGTTGGGTACTTGCCAGAGGTCTTCAGGAAAGGCATAGGTCTCAAAACAATCTGTTGGTGAATATCTCAGTCGAGTCTCCAATGACCCGCTGTACTTGCGTGCCCAGACTTCATGAATGGTGGATTGGACGATGCTGTACAGATCCCAGCGGTCGGTAGTGAACACATAAAGGGAATTTGTAAATATTATATCGACAGGCTGTGCTGAAAAGTTCAGATACTTACTCACCCAGACTGCCACCATACAGTGTGTAATGCCAGTAAGTTTCCGTGTCAAGCCTGGGCGATGTTCAGCATAAATCCACCATACATCGCGATTTTTAGCTCTGTTTTGGCTTTGACGGAATGGCTTAACTTTCTCTTTTATAATCTGAAAAGGTTGATGATACTCCATTGCCTTATCGATGTTCCAGTCGAAGAAGTTAATTATTGACCTACCTGGGTTTTGCAGTGGATTATTATTTACCTCTTTTCCGTTAATAACTGGATAAATCACTTTCTTGTTTTTAGGATCAGTCGATATCATCTTATTCGCTTCTTCATGCGTCAATAGAAAGCCATCACCAAGAAAAATGGATCCTTGAAAAACGCGTGCTTCATTTTCATGGATTATAACAGGTTCCCCTGTATCAATATTATCTTCAAAATATGCGCTGATAGCAGAAACGACTTTACCATCTAAGTAATATTTTCCTTTCCAGTTACCCTTGTGTAAACCTACAAGGGAAACAACAAGATTCGCTTTTCCTGGCCATTGAATTCCGCGTACCGCAAAATTAATACTTCCCCCTTTGGTTAATACCTGCTCAAGGCTATCCCTACGAACATCTCCATCGATAATTGAATTTGTGGTAATAAAAGCGGTAAATCCGCCAGATCGGAGAATATCATAAATGCGCCGAACGAAATAAGCAACAAGATCGCTTAAGCCTGCAGGTGTATATTCCCAAGGAACATAGTTACAAAATCTATACCCATAAGTACTGCTAAGATTCTTACGTCCCAGAAAAGGCGGATTACCAAGAATACAATCAAACCCTCCATTTGCTATGATTTCAGGGAACTCCAAAAACCAGTGAAAAAAGTTCTTCCTGTCTGCTATAGCCTGCACCATAGCTGTGGCCTGCTCATTGGGCGATTGCTGACCGGAAAGGTATTGGCTATACTCATCGTCGGTGATAATTGATGACCGATTCCCATAGGTTTTTTCAATATAGAACTGGGCAATCGGGATCGAGGCGATCTGGTGCAGTAAACTGGAATCTTTGCCTGTGGCAACTTCCTGATAGCGGCGCTTTTTCTCCTCAATCTCTGATGGTGTTCGTTCAGATAAAGCTGCTATTTCATGCCATTGTTTCAGCGACAAGGAAAAACTCTGGTCGATTTCGGGAGTGAAGGCAAAACTTACCTGTTTTCCCTGACGAATGCGTTCTGCTTTGTTTCTTTTGCGAAGTTCGGCAACAACCTCCTTGTCGTCGCCCGGCATGGTAACAAAGGCTTCGTCAGGCACGCCCTTTTGCATCTCTTCGCGATGCGCAAACCCGACAATGGCGTTGCCGCATTTGATGTGGTGGTCAAGGAAGTTCAGTGGCTGGCCGGGAATATGGGCCTCAAGCCAGAGCGCTACCTTGCACAGTTCAACGGCCAGGGGGTTGAGGTCAACGCCGTAGATGCAGTTGCGAATGACATCGCGGATAGCCGACCGAAAAGCGCTTGGGGAGGGTTGCTCTTCACCGGTACGAACAATGGCAAGTTCAGTGGCTATTCGTCGGGCAGCGGCCAATAAAATGTGACCTGAACCGCAGGAGATATCAGCCACTCTCAATGAAAGAAGCGCCTCTTCAGGGTTGGAGGTTTTCAGCTTGTCGGCAATGAGATAATCAAGGGAGTGTTTGATCAGGGGCTGAACCAGGTCGTCAGGAGTGTAATGAGAGCCCGTTCTGCTTCGTTCATCCCCGGCGGCAAAGGCAAATTCGACATTGTTACCGTTATGCACAAAAACCGGTTCATACTCAAGAAGTCCTTCATAGACTGACCCGAACTCCTCCACATTGAGCGCAGCATAGTTGACCCTGATGAGCTGCCCGGTTTTCTGATTTTCATAGAGGCTCAATGAACGAAGGCAGTGCAGGAGCGTCTCATTATCAAGGGAACATTGGTTCAATGGCCCAACGGCATCAGCTCTGAAGAGGTCGCCAGCAAGTGGAGCAATACCAAGGTTGCCTCCGGGGCCGCCATCTTCAAAGAGATGAAAGGTCGCCATGAGCGCCAGCCAGTGATCGTTATGACGGCGGTCTGCCAGATATCGCTTTTCCGATAACCGGCGCAAGCGCATGAGGCTGTAATAGGTGTCGTAGATATCCCGCTTGGGCGCAACGGGTGATTGCGGATAGACCAAATTTCGCTCTTCGATGACCATCAAAAAGAGAATCCGGTAGATCAAACGCAGGAGATAATGGTAATACTCTGCTGGTGTTATCTTGCCGGAGGTAATGGCTGCCAGCAGTGCGGCATTTTCTGTATTTGAGAGAAACCCGTTGGCAAATGAAAGTATGGTCTTTTCAACGGCACTGCTCAACCCTTCGCGAATACGTGCGCCGGAATCGAGTGAATCCTGATGATATTTTTCGATAAGGCTCTCTTCAGGGGCATCGCAAGAGGCTGGCAAGCGCGTGACATGCAGCAGCCGATAGAGAACGGCAAAATCGGCAAAGAGGCCGTCGGTAAAGATGCGGTCGAGGTCAAACTCCAGATAGGTGAGCTTGACCAGGCGGGAGCTGTCGCGCAGGAGGCGCAGCACCCGGCCATTGGTGACGATTCCGTAGAGCTGTTCAGTGAGGTTCAGGTACTCCTGCAACATGGCGTGAGCCGACATTCGCAGGGCGGCTTTTTCGGGCTTTCGGTCGAGACCGGCGGGCTCGTTGCTGCCGATAATGTGGATGGCGGCTCCGCCCCGATTGGCGATGCGGTGGGAGATTGGGTATAGCTTTGCATTCAGTTCGATGCTCTTTGCCTCAAACTCCAATTGATAACCAAGCAGCCCAAGAAGCGGCACCACCCAGAGGTTTCGGGTTTCGGTGGTAGCCGCTGACTCCTTTTTCAGCGTCTCAAGCTTGCGATTAAAGAGGCGCCAATAGTCCTGGGCATCGGCCCAAGCTCTCGCAATCTCATCTTTGACCTTGACTGATGGCTCCAGGCCAAAATCGACTGGGCGCTGGCCGGTAATCTCTTCAAGCTTTTCGAGAATATCGGGCGAGAGTATCGCCCCCTCAATACGGATGGATGGATAGATCATGCGGCACCTCCGGCAGCTTCGCCCTCTGGCAAAAGAATGTACACACCGAGAAGATCCATCGGCAGTACCGGGTGCACCACCTGAAAACGCTTGTCGTCCATCAATGAACTGAACCGTTCATGGGCTTCGACTAATTTTTTTGATTGTTGTTCAGCCACGCGATCAAATTCAGGTTCAAACGCTTTGAGGAGTTTCAGTTCATTCTCAAGAAACCCTGTTCTGGCAGGAAGGGAGATATCGGAGCTGGCACGAACAGAGGCGAGCAACACTTTTGCCTCTGCCTGCTCAAGGTACTCCTTCTCCTGCGGAGTTCCTTTCCATCCCCAAAGAATCATCTCTTCGGCCACAATCTGCTGGCTTCCTCTCCGGTCTTCAATGACGTTACGGCAACGGAAAAGAAGAATGGTTGTTTTGATGGCTACCTGCCGGGTGCGAATGACGGCGGAACGGGTGGCCCGCTTGCCGGAACGGTTGACGGTGTTGGCCATAAGGAGCTGGCAGAGCTGTTCCACAAAGCGGTTGTTGCGCCCAAGGTAGTGATAGCCTTGAGGCGTTGGGGAGAGAAAGCTGATCTGGACAATATCGCCAACGGGCAGGATGCCGCGCAACTGGTCGGGGAGGTTGGCGGTAATGAGGCGATAGCACCCCTTTTTCTGTTGAGCAATAATCTGCACGCCAAAGAGGTTGTTGAGGGTGCTAGTCACGAACTCTTCAACAGCAGAGGGGGCGCCAATGGCCTCGTCCACTTCCCGGAGGTCAGCCTCAATTTCGGATGCTTTGATGGCATTCTGGGCAAAGATGGTACGGGTCGCTTTTTCGCGCTCGGCCGCCTCCTCTATTTTGTGGGAGATGGTGGCCTTGGCATACTGAGCCTCATCAAACTCGCTGAAGTCAAAAGCCAACTGCTGCTTTCCTTCACGCTGGTGGGTGATTTTGCGGTCGGGGTTGAGCAAAAGCGCCTGGGTGATGGTATCAATAATGCTCTGCGAATCTTCGGGAAAGGGTACGTTGATTCCGGTTGAGCGTTTGATTTCGCGAACCTTGCGCAGCAAAACATCAAGCACAATACCGTCAATGGGATTATCGGCGCCGTAGAGAAGGCAGGTTTTGACTTCCGGCGCTGGCTGGCCGAAACGGTCAACCCGCCCTTCGCGCTGTTCGAGACGGTTGGGGTTCCAGGGGAGATCGTAGTGCAGTACCGCCGTAAACTGCTGCTGGAGGTTGATGCCTTCGCTGAGGCAGTCGGTCGCAATCAGGAGCCGTTGCTTTGCCTTGCCCATCTCGTCGATCTTCTGCTTGCGGAGTTCATCAGGCAGTTCGCTGGTGATAACCTGAATATCGAGCTTGGGATATTTTTTCCGGAGGGCTGGAATCAGAAGCCGCCCGACATAGTTGGCGGTTGCGATGTAGCGGCAAAAAACAACAGGGTTGAAGCCCGCCGAGAGCCAATCATCCAGAATGGCTTCCGCCGCGCCGCATTTCTGGTCGTGCTTCAAGTCAGACAGAGCCGCTAATTGATCAGCAAATCCGCGCAGTTGCTGCCGCTGGTAGCTTGACCAGTCGGTTTGCTCAAGCAGTGAGGTCGGGGTGTTGTCGCCCTCATAGCCAAACTCGCTATCCTGCACAGGGTTTTCACTGTTGTCCACCAAACTCTCGTCAAGCGCAACATGGGCAAGGTTGGAGAGCCGGGTGTTGAGCATTTCAATACCGGCAGCCGGGCTCGACATCACTCCACGCAACAGGGCGAGTGCCGTCCAGTACTGAACCCGTCGGGGGCCCTTTTTTGAAGCATCGGGTGCAAGTAATTTTTTTGCAAATTCGAGTATCTGATCAAAAAAGAGGGCATAATGCCCGGAGAGATCATAAGCCCACTCGATAGATTCCCGCCTGGGGAACGGGGTCTCTTCTCCCATCCACTTTTCAACATCACCCCGTTTGCGCTGCACAAAATGACGAGCCAGCTCCTTGCGCTGCGGCTGAGAAGCTGCGGGTAAATCAAGCCCTTCAAAATCAGGTTTGAGCAATCCGAGCAGGGAGTGAAACTCTTCCGGCTTTCCTGAATGTGGCGTGGCGGTCAAAAGAATGAGCTGCTGCTCTGGCTTGCCTGCAAGACGACTCACCAGATGGTATCGCTGCTGCTGGCTTTTCGATGCTCCGGCGGGACGGGCGCAGGTGTGAGCCTCGTCAACAATAACCAGTTCGGGGCATTGCTGCACAAAAACATCCCGGCGATTATCGGATTTTATAAAGTCAATACTGATAACCTGGTAGGGGTAGTAGTCGTAAACACTGGTGTCGCCCTGAATCTGGCGGTCAAGGCGGGCCTGCGTATTTGAGCGGATGATAACGGCCTCAATATCAAGTTTGTCGCGAATCTCCTGCTGCCACTGTTCGCAGAGATGGGGAAGGCAGACAACGGCGAAACGCTGAATTTTGCGGCGCTCCAGCATCTCCTTCGCAATCAGGAGCGCTTCAATGGTTTTTCCAACGCCGACATCATCAGCAATCAACAGGCGAATGGACTCCTGCCGAAGGGCCATGACCAAAGGAACCATCTGGTAGGAGCGCGGACGAAAAGAGAGCTTGGCCAGCGCACGAAACGGGCCAGCACCATTACGAAATGCCAGCCGGGCGGCATCATAAAGCAGTCGGGCTGTGCTGATATCGCCGAGGTCACTGCCGGTTGGCTCTTCAAATTTCGCGTCCTGCGGCTCATCACGGGAAATGGCCAGTGGGAGATAAATGCCTGCAATCTCATCGTCAGAGCCGCCAAGAGGCTTGACCACCAGAAGATCAGGGTCATCGGAGGGCATCACAATCCAATTTCGCCCTCGAAGGGAGAGCAGTTTTCCTGGTTGATACGTTATGCTCATTTTACTTTCATAAAAATGTCGGGACGCTCGGCCACCTTTTCGGACAGCTTATCCCTGTAATAGTAGACCCAAACTTCGTCACCTTTGGCCATGATGGCCTGACGTATTGCCTCATCTTTTTCCTGCACAACAGCATTATCGTGAGGTGTTCCGTCGCAAAATACCCAAAAACGGGGTTCATAATAAAAATCAGGCTGAGCATAAAGCCCGTCAACGCGTTTTTGGGCAGCATCGGGAAGGCGAAGACCGTTGTTGTAAAGGTAATCAAGAAACTTTCGTTCAGTGGTTGAGTTCGGGTCAATTCCCCGCAGCAAGGTCTGATAGTGCTCCTCGTAGCTCTTGAAGTTCTTGTTGGTGTGCATCTCGATGGTGCAGAGCATCAACTTTTCAAGTGCCTCCTTGATCAGATAACGATTAATGATTTTGTGATCTCGCTGATTGTAATAACTCAGCAAGTCATTGTATGATGCTGGCCCTTTGTATTCAGGGTCATCATAACGGCATAATGCAATTGCTTTGGCTATCACCTTATGGAAGGCGTTGATCTCCTTGTTCTCGACAAACTGGGAGAGAATGCCGAGGCTCCCTTCTGCCGCTTCATAGAGCAGGATATTGGGTGCTTCCGGATCGCCAACAGTCACCACACCAATCTCACTTGGCTCCACCTGAAAGACAAGCTCGATGGCTCTTTTCAGGGCATGTTGCAGCGTAATCACTCCATCCGGTGTTAACCCAAGCGGTTGAATTGGCTCGATATACAAGGCATCAGCGTGGTTTGAGGTCATCAATTTCACTCGCCGAAATTGCTCGCTGCTCTGGGCATCTTGCTCAGGTAGAGAGCTGCGCCAGTCGCCCGAAACCATGCCGATGGGAAATCCTTCTGCCTCCTGCGCCTTCCATTTGAAGTTGATATGCACAAGCCGGGCTGCCGGAATATAACGGATATTCAGCAGGGTACCCTCACTGCTGGAGACGATTGCTTTCCGTACCCGATCAATCTGGCCGCCATCAACGGTAAAGAATGTCCGGATATCAAAGCCCTTGGAGAGACGTTCCTCCTCTTCGCAGGAGATGCGATCAATCTCTTCAGCGCGTGACTCCGACATTTCGAGCAGGTCATGGATATGCATCTTGTTGGCATTGTCGCCCAAATTAAGCCCCGAAAAAGGACAGATTTCAAGGTCTTTCTGCTCATCTGGCAGGAAATAACCTGACCGGGTACTGATTTTCGCCTCTTGAAGCGAAGATTCGGTATCCTGAAGAATCAACTGGCACACCCGGTACTTCCGCCCGCTGTGGTAGATGATATTCTGTGGGCCAAACTCCCGAAGCGCTAAAAAGCGGGGACGAGAGACAAAAACACCTGATGAGTCACCGGTTGGCAAGAAAACACGGAGAGGCAGTCGGGTAAAGTTATATCCCGGCAAGAACCCTTCCGAAGCAAGGTAACGCCAGGGGTAGAATTCGGAGAGTTCCGATGCCTTGCCGGAAAAATTGTTGCGAAGCAGATCCAGTTGACGGGTGGCCTGATCCTGATGGCGTTTGAATTTGCGATACTCTTCGCTGCCGAGGTTGAGCGTGCCGCTTTCGATCTTCTGGGTTGCCTTTGTCAGAATTGCCCTGGCCGACCGGTAGATGAGCCTCCAGCGATCAAGTGAGCGGTCGAGTTTTTCAACAATCTGCGAAAGGTTTCGCTCGATCCACTGATCAGAATACCATGAAGAGGCCTTTTCTTCCAGTTCCGGTTCAAAGTCGTGGATAACCCTCTTGAAATTGGCTTTAATGCTCTCAAACTGAGCTGAAGTCAGTTGAAGACCAGCTCTCACACTCTCGTCAAGGGGCATCTTGTTATTATCATCAGTCACAAGCCGCATGATTGATGGTCTTGAACCAATCCCTTCATCAAGGCCGGGAATACCAACCTCTGAAGCAACAAGAGCGTGCAAATGGGCAAGCAGCAGCTCCCGATTACACAAGTCAAGGCGCGGGGCCATAACCGTGCCTGCCACCAGTTCTCGCTGATGATGAAAGTAGTGGCGATCATGGGGGGCATAACTTGAGCAGTAAGTAAAGATAAGGGCTCCCTGACCGCTTCGGCCTGCCCGACCGGAACGCTGGGCGTAGTTGGAGGGGTTTGGCGGTGCGTTACGCATGTGGACAACGCTGAGTGAGCCGATATCGACGCCAAGCTCCATTGTGGGGGAACAGAAGAGCACACTGATCGATTCAGCCCTTATCTTCTGCTGGTCAGCCACCCGCTTGCCTTCGTCGGTGAACCAGTCGGCCCGGAATCGCTCTTCACGCTCAAGCCGTGTTTCATTATTCAACTGTCCGGTATGATCTTCACTCCGCAGCCGTTTCATGGTTGAAAAATCGCGACGATAGATTGTTTTGAAAAAGAGATTGGGTTGGGGTCTCTGCTTTTTATAGGTGCGTCGTTTGATAAAGTCAGCCTTGACCGTTACCCCGTCTCCCGATTTCCAGAGAACCTTCTCCAACCGTAAACGGTAGATTTTTATCTCGTCATGTTGCTCGCTCCTGGCGGGAAACGATTTCAGATAGTCGGCCTGCTCCAGCAGCTCCATCGTCTGCAAAATCAGATTTTTGTAACCCTCTTTTTTGAGGTCAATCTCAAGGTTTTGCCGCTTGACAAAATCCTTGATGAACTTCCCCAGAGAGCTGGCTGGCCCCATGCTTTTGGTGTAGAGTTTGGCCGTTTTGTTGAGCTTCTGATACCGGATGTACCAGGGTTCCTGAAGCTTCTCGTTGCGATCAAGAGTCCAGGGCTGTTTTAATATCTCACGGAACTGCCGCTCGGACTCCTGTATGCGTGACTGTGTAAGAAAGTTTTCACTGTGTATGGCATATTCCAGCCGAAAAAAATCGAGAATGGTGGTAACCAGCTCTTTACGATCGGCATGATTCAGCGTTCCAAAGAGCGGCGAAACGGCCCAGAATTCATCCGTAGCAATAATCTCATCAAGATCCTCATACTCAATGGCCAGAAGGGCGCATTGTTCGAGGTTGGGCAACACCACTCGCCAGCTACGCCTGAGGTCAGCAATAGAGCGATAGAGCAGAAAATCCTGGAGGGCCTGCTCGTATTTTCGCCGAACAGGAGCTAACATTGAATCCTCGCTCCTGTTGGCAAACTCCAGAAACGGGAGCCCCAAGGCCCTGAAGACAGCCTCACCAAGCGTGGCAAAGGTGAGCATGCCTGCTGGGGCCTCCTGCAATGCCTTGTGAATACCTGCACGAAGGCGAATCACCTGCACAAAGTCATTAAAATGTCCTGCCTGCAAGGCTGCATCCTGACGATTATCGGTAAAACTGAGCAGCTTCTGCTCTTTAATGCCATAGCCCTCGTCACTGAGCCGGTTGAGAATGGAGAAGGCAGTTATGGTGGTGGAGGTGCTGCGACCTTCGCTGCCCAGCTTGGTCAGTTTGGTGCCTTCACTGGTTCTGGTATCAAAAAAACCTCCTGATGTGGGGTCAAAGAGCAAAGGAGCCTTCATAAACCAGCCCCACCATTTCTTTTCAACGGTGGGGGAGCAGTTCCCGAATTCATCAAACCAGAGTTTGAGAGGGAAGTATCCCTTTTTCTTCTTGTCGAGTGTAACGCCCGATTTTGTTCTGCGAAACCAGGATTCGGGAAGCATTTCAACATCTTCATCGAGATTCCAGATATCGTCGCCAATTATCAGATAGCCGTCATTGCTCTCCTCATCTTCGGTCATTTCACGAAATTCGCGTGGCTCCAGCCGGTTACCCGCAAGGGATACGCAAATAAACGGATGCCCGCTTCCGCGACTGAAGACATTGGGGAAAATCGGCTTTTTGTCGGCCTCATCAACTTTATAGACACCTGGTTCAAGAGAAATATCCCGCTTTTCATCCTGGTCAAGGGTTGTATAGACAGAGCCCGTTTGCGAAATAAACTGATGCAGTTTGTAGGGCAGAAAGGTATAGCGCTCCCCAGACTCTTGCTGCCGAACATTGGATGTACTGATCCAGAGTAGTAAATCCACCAAAAAGAGGCGGCAGCTCTCTTCGGCTATTCCTGCGTCACTTGCCAATTCAGCAGCAATTTCCCTCAGCCGTTTTGGTTTGCCCCGGACGAGGTCGGTTCCTCGCTCTTCAAGTGCAATCTTGTTCTCCAGCCAGATGGCTATCGGGTTCTTTTTGAGCGCCTCAATGTCGCCCTCCTGATTAATTCCTGACTCAATGGCCGCCGCAAGAAAATGTTTGGCAGGAATAGCGCCGCCGGGAGAAAGTGAACGGGCAAGCTTTTCGTTGATAACCTGCCCGGAGGTGAAGGTGCATCCAAACAGTTTTGTGGCAACGTTGGCAACTGCTGCTTTTTGATGCTCCATATCGCCAACACTATCGGAAACCATGGTGGCCGAGGTACCGATACTCACAATCGACTGAGCGCAGTTCGATCGAATCCGGCGAATCAACATCGAAACATCAGCGCCCTGCCGACCTCGATAGGTATGCAGTTCATCGAAAACAAGAAACCGGAGATTCTGGTAGATACTGTCTCGAATGTTTCGCTCACGCACACGGGTCAATAACAGCTCCAGCATCATGTAGTTGGTCAGCAGAATATGCGGAGGGTTTTCCCGCATTTTTGCCCGTGCCTCCTCACCTTCCTGACCTGTATACTGGCCGAAATTGATCGGGAATGCCCTTCCCGTAGCATCCTCATAATTTTTTCGGTATCGGCTGAACTCTTCGAACTGCGAGTTAATGAGGGCATTCATGGGATAGACAACGACCGCAGTCACCCCTTTTGCTGCCGGGTTGGAGAGAAGATGGTGAAAAATAGAGCCGATGTAGGTCAACGACTTGCCCGAGCCGGTGCCGGAGGTGACAATAAAATCCTTGCCGCTGGTACCTGATTGTATTGCCTCAACCTGATGGCGATAGAGTTTGTACCCCTTGAAGATGTCGCCAATAGCGCTATGCAATGTCTTCGATTCAATCAGCTTTTCGAGCCCTCCGAACATCTCAAACGAAGGGTTAAACTGCAAGAGTGGTTCTGGCCAAAGTTTACCCGTACTTAATTCACGGTCAACAACCTGGCGGATGTCGGGGTCAGCAATAGAGATGAAACTGCGGATGTAGGAGGAATAATCCTCGATGATACTGGCATGGGTGTGGAAAACATTCATTCTGCGAAACTTCTCCCTCTCAGATTATTGTGGTGAGCAAAATGATTGTAACTTTGAGGCATGCCGTAATATAGAAAAGGATTACAGGATTGGGAAGTTTTGTGGGGTATCACTTCTCTGCATGTGCAGGATGAAACAAGCATGGAGATGTTCAGGGTGGCTCAGAGAGAGCGGAGGATTGCGAAACAATTGCGGCTCAGTTGACGATCAAGAGCTGTTCAGAACGACACCTCGCGCTCTGCTGTAAGTTCTATCTCACCTCTTCCTGAATTTTGCAGGCAGTGTCTGCAAAATCTGAAAGCAGGCAAAATGAGTTCCAAAAGATTGGTCAGACACTGCCTGACCAATCTTTTCGTGAGCAAAGTGGACTACTGAAGATTCAACAGGCAGTGCCTGTTACATCTTTTGATGCCATAACCATTGCTCCAAAATTGGTTCAGGGGCTGGCATTTCAGCGATGCTTTACGGGCTATTTCTCATTTGAGTATCTCATTATTTTGTTTAATTCTGGGCTTATTTTTCGTAAAATCATACATACAGAAAACAAACAATAACCTTCAGCGCAAAAAAGTGGGGAACGTATGACGATTCGAGTATCAGAAACAACTCGAAACATTGTCTGTGAAAGCCTTGATATTGACAGGTTATCTGAAGTTATAGATATGAGTTATGGAGGCTTTTCAACAACAGCCGATGTTGATCGAGAAAAAACAAAGCTTTACTCCGACAGCAACAGAGGTTCTGTCAGGCTCAATACTGGGAGGTACTATACTGCCAAAGAATATGAGGAGCGTATAAACCGCATAAAAAACATGAAACTTCCTTATTAGAGATGAAAAGATAATGGGAATTGCGCCCGGCAAAGAGAATGAGAATGGATTTTCAAAAGAGGAGATTGCTCAATTAGAAGGTCTCGCATCTCTTTATATGCAGGCGAAGTCCTTGATATTATACTCTGAGGAGGTGGACCCTGATTATCGCTCCAATTTACAGACAATAAAGGAATTACGAGACGCTTTTGATCATCTCATGCGCATCATCGTTGAGCGGTTTAGCGATGACAAATCCTCCCTTGGAGATGTTTCAGGTACTGAGTATTTCCAAAAAAACATCCAGAAGTCTATTGGCCACGTCTATCGCGCCGCATTCGACGCTTTAGACGGGGCTGTAATGTCTTTTGAGAGAAAAAATCATATCTGGACTTGATGAATTTCCTCTTGAAGCAGTCAAGGATATTCTTCCAGCATACTGGGATATTCGGGTGAAACTGGAAGAGCTTAATGAAACCATTGGTGACCACCGAGCGCGGAAGGATATTGGCGGAAACATTGGAGAGACACTCGACCGTTTTGTCAAGGATGTTGATATACTGAAAAGCTTTCACAAAAAGCTTCTTTCCGCTGGGCCTGCTCTTGAAGTAGTAATTGATATGATTCCACACTGGTGTCATTGCCCTCTTGTAAAATCGCGCATAGTAATTCTCCCATCCCCTCAAAATAGGATTGAACTTTGCTGATAAATCAGCAAGCTCCAGACTGTTCTTGAGTTGCACTTTCAAATTATGAACAATAATTGGTACAAACAGAAAATACATTACAATCATCTTGATTGCAAAATGGAATCAGACGGGTGACTTGAGAGCAACGCGATTCAAGTCACCCGACTTGGCGTGATGGCCGATCAGGGTCAATTATCTGATGATTGGAGTTTTTTGCTCTCAAACGAATTCCTGGAGTCGTTCTTTTTCGGTCTCATTTCCAAAATGATTCTGATCGCCAATCTTCCGAAAAACCCATCTCTTTTTCCTGTTTAAGAGGGCAGGATTTCATAAGTGTTTTAAGACCATCTTTAAAAGAGGTGTCGGGGCTGATACTTTGCAGGATGTATTGCATACAGCATAGGGCTGCGTAAGGCTTGTATGGCCAAATATTTCTGTTTTGGATAAATGGGTTTGAGGGGTTTTTGGGTAAGGTGATATGTGCTGTCAATCTGCGGTTCCATAGGCGACCGTGATGTGCGCAAGTGTTGCGGATATGACTGAAGCAGAGCATCCAGTTTTCGAGCAGTTCGATATTGTTTAGTCCGAAATGCTTGACCACTGCGATTTTTTCGGGACTTTTTTTCAGATTCCTGAACATTTGAGATAACAAGCCAAAACTGCTCACTTCAAGACTCATCCATGATGGAGGATCAACAGGTTCGGTGTAGGTGTTCTTGTAATGCTCGATAAACGTTTCGTTGGAGCGGCTGATTTCTGTTTGTAACGAAGCAATCTGACTATGAAAACGATTGACATCCCTGAAAAGCGTTTCGTTTAATTGCCAATGGCTGCCATGTGGCATTGCCCATTGGTGAATAATTTGTGTTCGAATGGCAATTTCAATTTTTTCCATGGCATCGAACACCATACTCCTCAATTTTCGATCAAACACATAGAGTTCTATGATTTGCTCAAAGGTTACCGGAACGATGAAGGGATGATTAGGCGGCGTGTTATCCTGGAATGGATAGGTATAGGCCCTGAGCCGGTAATAACTGATGTTGGAGAGACAATGTACGGCAAAAGCTTCATCACCAAAGGCAAGACCTCGTGCTTTCAGTTTGGTTATTTGGTCGGGGATTGATACTGCGGGTTTACTGTATAACATGGGCTTTTCGGTTTCTGAGATTAAAAGAGAAAACCCCGTAAAAAGCGAAAACCTGCCCGGGTGCGCTGTTCAAATGGGAAGCGTGGCAGGTATTATTACTTTCAATGTAATTAATAGAACGGAAGTTGTCAAGCTTTTTTTCAAGATGGTGATAGGACTGATGGGAGGAATGGGACTGATTTTGTGTTTTGTTGCCGGGGGTACTTTGTATTCGCGAAAGTTATCTTTTGTGGAAAACTGCTAAACCCAAGTATGGAGTTGAGTTGTTTGTGAATTTCTTTCCGAATCGCTTCATTCTTGGCACGGCGTCGCCGTTTTACGCGGCGAGGCGTGACAAGAATGGGGGTGAAATGTTGTCAAGCTGCACGCATGTTTCTTGCCGCTGCGAGGGGCGGCAGCTTTCGGCAAGCGAAGCGATGTTTAATGTGCATTTGGATTCTTTGAAGTAAAAAGATCAGGATATGCCTCATCACAATAGACCTCAAATTTCATATAATCTCCTGAACATTTATTAAACGATTACTATTCGTCGAAAGGGATTTTGTCATTTTGATGAGCATGTTTGAACAAAATAATCACTATTTACCATATCGCAAGAACAGTCACTCAGCAAGAAGTCCGGGCTTTCTGCCCACTGAAGCACCACCTTGCCACCATGACAACCACGCCACCCGCCTGCGGGAGGGCGCACCTGAGGTGTCGCCAAACTTTCGGAGATCAAGCGCGATAGGCGGGGCTGCAAGATACTATAGGATATCTGCGCGGTTTATCCTGAAAGAAAAAGAGATCAAGAATGCCACTGGTTGTGGAGGCTTGGCGGTCGTTTGTTGATGGTGATAGGCCGGATGCCTTTCTGTACTTTCAGTTTACCGCAGACTTCACGTTGAACTCGTAATGGTCAATGTACGCAGAGATTTTGACTGCTTAAAATGTGGTGTGTTTTGTTATGCGAGAGAGCAGCGATGTGCTCAGGGCTGCGCGAGCGCAGCAAAGTGCTTTAAGCGATGCTGCGCACCATGCCCTGAAGCTGTGCGGCTGTTGATGGCCTGCTGGCAAGCGGAGTGCGCAGACGCTCTTCATGCAGCGGAGCGCTGTACTCGGCGCTCTGGTGCTATGCCTTCAAGCGGAGCAGCTTCCGGTACTCCGGAGGCGGCGGAGCCCAAAGTTCTTCTCTTTGTTTGCGCATTGGGGAGGTGACCGGCAGTGAAGCGAAGCGGAATTGCCGGTCACCGGGAAAGGCGCAAGCTGGCTTTACATTGGCGCTCTTGTACTCAAGTGCGCCATGGTGGGTGGGGTGCATTGAAGCGAAGGCTGTACTCCGCTTTCGCGCTATCTGGATGCTGAATATTTTTGTTCGATGCAAAGCAATACCATGAATCATAATCACACCTGATACTGATATTATTTGTATTTTTGCTTTTTTTATGCAAATTTCAAATAAATATTAATAGATACACCATGCTTGTAGAGTTCCGCGTTTCAAATTTTCGCTCGATCAGGGAAGAGCAGCGCTTGAGCCTTGTTGCAAATAGTGACAAGAATCATTCGGAGACTCATGTTATTCGAAGCGATGCTAAGTCAGGTATTTCTCTGTTAAAATCGGCGGTCATCTATGGTGCTAATGCCAGTGGCAAGTCGAACCTTATTATGGCGATGTCATTTATGAAGAGGGTTGTCGCTGAGTCGGCTACCCATTTCAAGGAGGGGCAGAAATTTCTTTTTCAGCCATTCAAGCTTGATGGTCTTTCATCAACAAAACCGAGTGAGTTTGAAATTACCTTCATCGAAGCTGGTATCCGCTATCAATATGGCTTTTCATTGCTTCCTGACAGGATTACTTCAGAGTGGTTATTAGTGTACAAAACATCGAAGCCGCAGGTCTGGTTTGATCGGCGGTACAATGCTGAGAGCAATGTTGATGAGTATACCTTCAGTCCGTTCTTGAGTGGAGAAAAAAAGTTGTGGCAGAAATCGACCCGTTCAAATTCCTTGTTTCTCTCAAAGGCTGTCGATCTGAACAGCAACGCTTTGCGGCCTGTTTTTTTATGGATTGTGCAGCAGTTCATTATCATTGGCGCTGGAGAGCAGCCTATGATAGAATTTTCAACCGCATTTGCTCAGTTGCCTGAAGGCAAGAAACAGTTGCTCGATTTTTTAAATGCTGCTGATTTAAGTATTTCAGAATTATCACTGGAAATTCGTCAACAGCGAGAGGTTTCGGTCAGGGTTGAGGGGGAGAAACCTCCTGTTCATCAAGTGATTGATTCAGAAGCTCTTATGCCCATTTTTTTACATACGGGAGCCGAAGGAGCTGCGAAATTTGAATTTCATGATGAGTCAACTGGAACGCAGCGTCTCTTTGCTTTTGCGGGCCCTATACTTGATGTTTTACGTGAGGGGAGTGTTTTGATTGTTGATGAATTGGATGGGAGCCTGCATACCAAAATCGTTCGTTTTCTGTTGGGCATCATCAATTCATCTACCCATAACAGGAAAGGGGCGCAGCTTCTTTTTACAACTCATGATACCTCTGTCATGGATGCAAAACTCTTTCGGAGAGACCAGATTTGGTTTGTTGAAAAGGATCGCTCTCATGCAACACACCTTTATCCTCTGACCGATTTCAGCCCAAGGAAAAACGAAGCTCTTGAAAAAGGGTATCTCGTTGGACGATATGGAGCGATTCCTTTTATCAATGACACGATGTTTTAAGGAAAGATATGGCTCGAGATAACCACCCAAAGATTCGGCAGGACAAGAAATTACAACGGAAGAAGGCCTTGAAGAAAGGGGCTGATCGTCTCCTGATTGTTACAGAGGGAGAAAAAACAGAGCCTTATTATTTTGGCGAGATCAGGATGCATTATCGCCTGAGTACTGCCAGAGTGGAAATAATGCAGAGTAAATACGGGACGACACCTCAACAAGTCGTTGATTTTGCTGTAGATAAATGTAACGAGACGAAAGAATATGAATCAGTGTATTGCGTTTTTGACCGAGATGATCATCCGAATTTTTTGAATCGCTATAGGACATATTCCTCGAAGCTCTGCTTCGTAAAGAAATTCTTAAACATGAATTCATACCCCGTAGCTCTGCTGCGGGGTCGTTGATTGCTCTCTATAGCGTCAATGCGCAACACAGGAAACATAAAAATGACAACAAAGAGCTGATCAATTTTTACGCGACTCCCTCTATCCCCTGTTTTGAATTGTGGCTTTTGCTGCATTTTGTTCCCGTATGCAGCTACATGCACAGGGATGAGATTCAACGGCAATTGAGTGACTCTGACAAGCTCCCCAACTATGCAAAAGGGGGGCGTGGATATTTTGACATGACCAGAAAGCGTCTGGAGGTTGCCTATAAGCATGCTGATTTGTTGACATCCAATGATCCGCTGGGAAGGGAAAAAAATACTGCGAATCCCTATACTTCTGTTGGAAATCTGGTCATTAGCTGGGATAAAGTTTTAAAGGACGCAAAGATGCGTAATAAAATATTTTTCCAGAAACTCGGCATATAGAAATCCAACAAAAATGCTTAAACATTAAACAACGGGGAACAGTAAAAATGTTCGGGATAGCATTTACATCGAAGCAAAAGGCGTTTCTTGATGGTGCCGGAAGCATCTTTAGCCTTACAGGGCCTCCTTTAAGCTTGTTTTCGTTTGGCCAGATATATCAAAAGAGAAGACGGCATAATCATATATCCAAAGGTTAACGCTGCAGCTCCATCGCCATCACCGCTGCACTGATGGCCTTTACCACCGCTGGCGACGAGGCGTTCAGTCTTTGCGGATTACTGATGGACAGTGATGGCGGTATGCTGAGTGGCTTCGGGGAAACCGATGTTTCTGCGCCGATCAACGACATCATTGCCTTGTCGGCTCTTGCTCCCGTCACTTGTATCGCAGTTTGTCGGCAGATCGGGTTCTCCATCAGCTCGTTCATGGTGAAATATTCAGCCTCTTCACGGTTTTTTACCCGATGAAAAGAGAGCTTTTCCAGAGTTCCATGGTGCGCTATTGTCAACAGTACAGAGCTGTTTTCAAGTTCAAGGATAACCTGTGGCTCTTCCATGAATTTCGACAGATAAACAAGAGGGAGTTGCGCTGTGCCAGCAAAGAGTATCTGGCACCCATCAGACAAGTATTTTGCAACCCTTCGGCATGGTTCAGCGGGATAGAAGAGCAGAAGCTTGTTATGGTCTGCTGCAAGGCTACTGGCATACCTGGCGATGTCGCAACAGTATTCTTCGGGATTGTTCAAAAAGTACTCAGCCTCAATGTTGCAATACTCTCGCTCCTCTTCAGAGGTTGCATCTGCGGGAAAGCGAGCCGGGAGGGGGAGCAAACTCTCCGTACCGAAACAGAGCACCATTTCCTCATCCCTCCATGCGTTGCAGTAGCCTTTCAGCTTCGTCAAAAGGCGTTTCTCTTTGCCTGAAGCAATGCTTTGGAGGCCATGGGGCAGCGTGTTACAGCTACAGAGTGTGTAGCCGTTACTGCCGGAGGTTTTCAGCCTGACAACAGCCGATTCTGCATGGTCGATGGTGCAGGCGATAATGCCCTTGCTCACTCGGTGATCCATTATTCGAGGGTAAAATATTTTTTGAGGAATTCGAGCTTTTTTTCGCCTACACCCTTGACCTCAAGAAACTCCTGGAAGTCGTGCACTTTTCCCCCTTTTGTGGTTCTGAAGGTAATCAGCCGTTCAGCCATGACAGGCCCGACTCCGGGAATCTTCTGCAATTGCCCTTTACTTGCTTTATTGAAAGCGATGGTTCCCGTAAAGATTTTTTTTTCTGACGAGTGTTGTGATGCTCTCTTTTCGGAGGAAGAGCCATTTTTGGCTGTTTCTGCGCCCTGCATGACATCCTCCTTGACTGTCGCCTGAGCCATAGAAGCAAGGGCAATCAGGCTGTCGACCTCCTCTTCACGGTAACGCGCGGTTTCAACTTTTTTGACAAGTGTCTCCACCTTTTCCACTGAACGTATATTTTTCAGTACCCCGCCAAGCACCAAAAATGCCAGAAGAGCCGAGATCAGCGTGATTTCAGCTTTGGTCAAACTGAGCTTGACCGCCAGTTTTTCAAAAAGCTTCATAAGAAGATCCGTTTAACCCTTGAAGAGACTCCACAGAGTATTTCGTAGCTGATGGTGCCGGTAATATCAGCAATTTCCTCGGCTGATGCTCCATCCCATCCAAAAAGAACAGCTTTGTCCCCGATTTTGACATTGTGCTTTGTGCCGAGATCAACCATGATCTGATCCATCGTGACCATTCCGACCTGCGGGTACGATTTTCCATTGATCATCACTGTTGCCCGGCCAGACAAGGCTCTTGAATAACCGTCGGCGTATCCAACTGCTATTGTTGCAATAAAGCACCCTTCCGGTGCCGTCCAGGTTCGATTATAGCTGACGGTAGTTCCCGCTGTTACAGACTTGATAAAAATCACTTTTGACTCAAGCTGCATCACCGGTTTTACAGCAAGGCGGCACGGAGTGTTTTTTGCGGGATGATAACCGTAAAGCAGGATCCCGGGTCTGACCATATCAAGCCAGGACCCCTCATTCGAAAGGATTGCTCCACTGTTGGCCGCATGCTTGCAGACTGTTTTTCCGGAAGCATGTTCATATTCTGCTGTCAGCGTCTTGAATGCAGCAAGCTGTTGATGGGTGAAGCCGTCGGGCGTTGCACTTTCAGCAAAGTGAGTATAGATACCTGCAAGCTTGAGAAAGGGTGACTGGTCGATCTCCCTGAAAAGCTCCATAGCCATTGCCGGGGCAACTCCGAGCCGACCCATACCCGTATCGACTTTTACCTGAACAGCAAGCGTTTTGTTCTGTGCCGCAGCAATTTCCCTGGCTGCATAAAGCGTTTCGCTGTCGCAGAGGGTCATGTCGATCCCATACTTCAGGAAAAATTCAATATGGGAGGGCAGCGGTGACGAAAAGGCCAGAATAGTTGCCGATTTTTTCAGTGCGCCGCCGGTTTTCAGTTCAAGAGCTTCATGGATGTTTGCCACACCAAAATCTCTGACTCCTGAAGCCTCAAGCGCCCCGGCTACCTTGTGGACGTTATGACCATAAGCGTTTGCCTTGACGATGCCCATGATGCGGGCCTTTCCGTTAATTCTTTCACGGATCAGGCGTGTATTCCAGACAAGCCGCTCCAAAGAGACCATAGCCTCGGTCATATTTTCTGCGGGAATCATCCTTGTCGAAAAGCATGCATTGTTTTCGTCCATAACGCTCGTGCCGTTTTGCTGTTAAAAGGGTTGTTGCTTAAAAGATGATATGAACCGAGTTGGAACGTCCATCAAAAAAAACATATTTTGTTCCTGATTTTCAAACATGAAATGTGCTTATTTCTCTGGTGTCATGAATTCATCAATTAATGTATATTTTCCGTTGAATGTGACGAGGCTTTCTTGTCACTTTAATTCATTTTTCAGTTACTATCATGCCGAACCACGATATCTTCGGGCTTCCAGCAGAAACGCCTCTGGTTCTTGTTAAACAGATGACCCGCCAAATCAGGCCAAAGGTCATGGCCAAACTCGAGTACATGAATCCTGCATGGTCGCACTACTACCGGGTGGCGTGTGCAATTGTCAAGGATGCTGAAGAGCGTCATCTGATTCATCCGGGTATGACTCTTGTCGACTGGAGCTTCGGCAATAGCGGGATTGCTCTGGCAATGGCCAGTGTGAGCCGAGGCTACAAGCTGCTTCTGGCTGTTCCTGATAAAATATCGCGCGAAAAACAGGATATGCTCAGGGCCATTGGTGCTGAACTGGTTATTACCCCTTCAGATGCTTTGCCCGGAGAGCAGCGCAGTTGCATGAATGTGGCCGAAAGTCTGGTAAAAAGCATTCCCAACGCCTTTTTTACTGGAATGTATGAGAATCCTCTCAGCCTCAAGGTTCATAGCGATGCTACTGGTGCCGAAATATTTCGTCAGACGAATGGGAGGGTTACCCATGTATTTGTGCCTATGGGTTCCGGCGCAATGGTTTTCGGGATCGGCCACTTTCTGAAAGCCAGGAATCCAGCAATCCGTATAGTTGGTGTTGAGTCGCAGGGTTCAATTTATACCAGCCTTTTTAAAGATGGAAAACCGGGGGCTTCGGCATTTTCAGAACTTGAAGAGATAGGTTCTCAACAGGCTTCCGTTTTTTGGGATCCCTCTTTTATTGATGACGTGATGCAGGTAAGCGATTATGATGCATTCAACTGTGGCAGGGAACTCTTGCGGATGGAAGCTGTTTTTGCCGGTGGAGCATCGGGTGCCGTGATGGCCGCAGCGCTTCAGGCTTCTGCGGGATATGGCGAGAACGACTGTGTTGTTGTGGTGATGAATGATTTCGGGGGTTACTATCTCAGTAAAATGTACCGCGATGAGTGGATGCGGAAACGGGGCTTTTACCGGAAAACGAAATCAGCTCTTGAGCAAATTACTGCAGAGGATATTCTCCAGTTGAAAGCACGCCGGGATCTGATTTTTGCTTATCCGGAACATACGCTTGCTGAAGTGTTTGAAATGATGAAGCAGAACGATGTCTCACAGCTTCCGATTGTCTCCTATAACGCTCCGATCGGGAGTATCAGCGAAAACAAGATTCTTTCCATCCTGATTGAAAACGACGATGCGATGAATTCAAAGGTTGTAGGATTCATGGAAAAGCCATTTCCTGTCTGTACTCTGGATGCCACCATTTCTGAATTATCTGCAAAATTACAGCAAAACGCATCCGGGGTGTTGATAAACATGTCAGACGGAAGGCTACAATTGATTACAAAATCTGATCTTATCGATGCGCTGACCCATAAATAAGCCCCATAACATTATTTGGTTGTTTTTTTTGAAGGATTTACTATAATGAAGCAAGTTAAGAACATTCCTTTTTTTCCGGGTGCCGTGTACTATTTTGCGCCATGAAGCTGGAGAAAAACAGTGAAAATCCTGACGATGCCAAGTCGAGTTAACAACCAGCACCTATTATATGAAGGTAGAGTCCAAAAAAAGGCAGTTTATTTTGGAGGGTAAGATCAAGGCTTGCTTCTGTGAAGGATGCGGTCAGATTACTGAAAAAGTGTTTGTCGGTGAATGGATGCCGAGTGATAAGCCGAAATATGACGATTTATTGATGTCAGCTCCGGCTAAAAAGCATAAAGAGGGCAAGAATGGCACGCTCAATGCCCATCCAGCGGCTGAAAATCAGTACTGGATTCGTTGTTCCCAGTGTCAACAGGTATACCTTCTCAAAGAGTGGCAGATACAGATTGACCGTGAAGTCAGCCCTGGAGAGCTGAATGCTGAAGAGTGTCAGGTCTACTCTCCACATGGTATTTATGCGAAAGGCGATGCACTCTATCATCAGGCTCTTGGCGAAGTTGGAGTCGTCAGGGAAAAGCAGGCGACTGGTAGTGGTGCCTTTATCATTATCGTGGAATTCAGTAAAAGTGGCAGAAAACAGCTTCTCGAAAACGTGCAGATAAATGCTGTAAATGGAAAAAATGCGGAAAGCGTTACTGATATTATTAAACTTAAACTAAGACGTTAAGTCTGAAAGATTGTTGATCTTTTAAAAGGGGGTGAATTTACCTTGGTCAGTGTGCAGATAAATGATAATGAATCAATCGACAAGATGCTGAAGCGCTTCAAGAAGAAGTATGAGCGCGCAGGTATTTTAAAGGAGTTTCGTGCCAACGCATACTTCGTCAAGCCTTCAGTGGATGGCCGTTTAAAGCGCTCGAGAAGCAGACGGAGAGCCCAGCGGGCAAACGAAGAACGCAATTCATGATCGTCTTGATCAAAAAGTTACACAAGGCAGCTCCTTCAGGGGAGTTGCTTTTTTTTTGTCAACACCAATCAACTGACTCATGAGAGTTTTTAAAGGTGAAGTTACAGCCTTGCCGCCAGACAAGTCGATCTCCCATCGGGCAGCCCTTATTGGCGCCTTGTCGGAAGGCACAACAGAAATCACAAACTTTTCCGGAGGATTTGACAATCAGTCAACCCTCGGTGTACTGAAAGATGCCGGTATAGCGCTTCGGCAGGAAGAGGTAGACGGAGCCTATGGTCGTCGCATCCGGCGGGTAGTTATCAATTCACAAGGATTATGGAGCTTTCGGCCTCCATCAGCGCCATTGATGTGCAACAATTCAGGCAGCACCATGCGCATGTTTGCCGGAATTCTTGCCGCACAGCCTTTTGCAAGTGAGCTGATTGGCGACAGCTCCCTGATGAAGCGCCCCATGAAAAGGGTTGCCGATCCGCTGCGCCTCATGGGAGCCAACATTGAGCTCTCCGCAGCAGGAACTGCACCAATTCTGATCAAGGGGACAAAGGAGCTCAACCCAATTGAATACAGACTGCCGGTTCCTTCAGCGCAGGTGAAGTCACTGGTGGCGTTTGCCGCGCTTCATGCTGATGGTGAAACCAGAATTATCGAACCAGTACTCTCGCGTGACCATACCGAAGTGATGCTTGGCCTTGAAAGCATCGAATGCAACGGCGAGAGGGTCATTGTGGTGCCCGGCAGAAAAGCTGTTGCCGCAAAGCCCTTCTTTATTCCATCTGACCCCTCTGCGGCATGTTTTATTGTCGCGCTTGGCCTGCTTGCCCGAGGTTCAGAAATCATCATCCGGGATGTCTGCCTTAACCCTACCAGAGCGGCATATCTCGCTATCCTGTCAGAAGCCGGGGCAGGGTTATCCATTGAAAACCAGCGGGTGATTGGTGGCGAAACCATCGGTGATATTCTTGTGCAGAACAACGCGGGGCTTGAACCTCTCGTTATCAGCGATCCACAGCTCGTTGCCTTTATCATCGATGAAATACCGATGCTTGCCGTTCTTTCAGCCTTTGCATCAGGCCGCTTTGAACTGCATAACGCCGCAGAACTGAGAACCAAAGAGAGCGACAGGATTGACGCACTTGTTGTTAACCTTCAGCGGCTTGGTTTTGAGTGCGAGCAATATCCGGATGGTTTTGTGGTTAAAGGGCGCAAAATGACCCCTTCAGGCACCGTCGTGATAGACAGTTTTGACGATCACAGAATTGCCATGAGCTTTATCATCGCCAGCAAGGCAACAGGATGCGCGATCGACATGACCGATATTGATGTGGTTGGTGTCTCGTTCCCTAACTTTTTTGAACTGCTCGACAGTCTGGAAGTGTGACAAGATGGTCAAGCAGCGCACGGTTGAATGCTTCAGGTTGCTCCATGTTCGAGAGATGCCCGGCTCCAGCAAGCAACCGGAGCTGTGAACCTGGTATGCTGGCATGAATGCTTTCAGCCGTCTCCTTTGTGGTGAGCTTGTCCTTCTCTCCGTTCAGTATCAGTACAGGGCATGTGATGGCGGAGAGGAGTGAGGTTGCATCAAAACGCGCCATGATTGCCCGCATTGCTCCGTTGATGACCGCCGCAGATTGCGTTACGATCATGGCTTCAGCCTGTGCGACCAACTCTGGCTTCATGGTATAGGTGTTGTCGGTAAAGTAATTCGGTATCATGCGCCCCGCAGCCTCCCCGGCACCATTTTCTGCCACAGCACGTATAAAATCTTCCCTTGCCGATCGGGCGGCGGGAGCATCAGCTTCAGCACGGGTGTCGCACAGTACCAGCGATGCCGTTTTGCCAGGATAGAGCCGGTAGAATTCAAAAGCCTGATATCCACCCATCGAAAGGCCCACCACCGTAGCTTTCGCAACCTTCAGTGAATCCAGAAGAGAGGCAAGCTCATGGGCATAGTCGGTGAACGTCCAACTCTCTTGTTCCGGCGACCCATCAATACCAAAAGCGTTGGGCGCTATAACCATGTACCCAGCTTCACCAAGCACATCAATTTGGGGTTGCCACATCGCGGCAGAGAGCGGGAATGCGTGCAGCAACAGGATAGCATGTTTTACAAGACCATCCTCTTTCGTGTTTGCCTTGAGGTATGTCAGCATCAATCAGTTTTCCTTTGTTTTTGGATACCCTTTGATATCCCGGATAATACTGTTTGCCTCGTTCAGAATCTTTTTTGCTTCGTCACGGGCGGTGTCGATAATCTCCTGAGAGCGGGTTTTCGCCTCGTTGTTGTATACTCCATCATGTTCACTGCTCTCGTAAAAGTCCGTAGCCTTGTCGAGCATACTCTTGACTTTGCCAGAAATAATCTGCTGCGTCTCTCTTCCCTTGTAAGGAGCAAAAAGCAACGCCATAATAGTTCCGACTGCGGCTCCCAGTCCGGCTCCAAAAAAAAGCCCCTTGTAAAACTTGTCCTGTTGTTGTTCCATAGTGCTAAGATGTTTAGGTTCGTATAATATAAAGATAAAGTGCGGAATGCTCTTTTCCTTTCCTGATTTTTTTTACAAAAGCGCAGTCGGAATTCAGGGGATATTTTGGTCGCAAAAAGCGAAATAAAAGGGGGCAGCGGCATATCGGTAGCCAAAAAAAAGAGATCCCTCCTCTCATTTTCTTGTGGCACCGGAGGCTTGGGTGGCATTTCAAAAGGAGTTTTTCAGGAACAGACAATGATTTTAGTTTGAATGGCGTTATCTTGTTCAACAAAGTCCCGCCTTATTACTTTTTGAGAATGCCATGGATACCATTCAGGTTAGAAACATTGCCCCATTAACTGATTTCGGAAATAATATCCAGCAGTATATGGATGAGCTGAGCCTTAACAAACGGCCGTTGCTTTTAACGCAGCAGGGAAAAAGTTCAGCAGTACTGCTTGATGCCGAAGTCTATCAACAGATGCTCGATAAAATGGCGTTTATACAATCGGTTCGTGACGGGCTTGAAGATGAATGAGTAATAAACTGGATCGAATAAAAAAGGTTCTGGTCGCTTCACCTTCTGATGTTGCAGTCGAGCGTGAAATGGCGGAAGATGTCATAAAGAAATGGAATGCTCGTCCACAGCGGCCATTGATGCTTGAAGCCGTGTTATGGGAATCTTATGCAGCACCTGAAACCGGGGGGCGGGTGCAGGGGATACTCAATAAACAGATTGTTGATGAGTGTGATTTTGCCATCGGTATTTTCTGGACACGCATTGGCACCAATACAGGCGTAGCTCCAGGCGGGGCGGTTGAAGAGGTTGAGCGGATGATGGCCGCCGGAAAACTGGTCATGCTCTATTTCTCAAATGTGGCATACAGACGGAAAGATGTTGATATCGAACAGATTGAGGCACTTGACCACTTCAGGGAATCACTACAGTCGAATGCGTTGATCGAGGAGTATGACGAGCGGCATGAGTTCAGGGAAAAACTTGCTCATCAGCTTGACATACAGGTTCATCGCTGGTTTTGTTCAATAGAATGTGGTGATGATACCTCAATGAAAAACAGGTATCAACCACTGGACGTAAACGTGGCTTCGTCTCTCCAGCTCTACCACTCTACGCTGAAAGAGCAACTCGGCAACACCAACCTTTCGGGCTCTCCGGCAATTGAGAGCTTTTCGGTAAGACTTAAGGACACCTTTGTTTCGTTGAGTCTTTCTGATACATGGCGCAGCGAAGCACGATCCCATACGGAGGGTGATCTCTGTGAACAAAAAAAAGAAGAGCGCGTTCGTACCCCTGAAGAGGTGATGAGTTTTGTTTTTCAACAGCATCGCTTGTTGCTTGTTATCGGTGATCCTGGTTCTGGCAAAACAACCCTGCTCAAATATTATGCACTCTCTTGCCTTGATAACAAGCGCTATCAGGAGTTTGGTTTTCGTGAGCCAGTCAATGTTTTTTACCTCCCTTTGCGTGATATCAACAAGAGCGATACCGGTTATCTCTCACTGCCAGCAGCTCTCTCTGCATGGGCTGAAAAATATTTTCTCAAGATTGAAGACACCCTTTTTTCTGGCTGGCTTGATGATCACTCCACTCTTGTGCTGCTTGACGGACTGGATGAAATCAGCAATGTTGACGACAGGATAGCGCTTTGTAACTGGATTGACCGAACGGTTTCAAGGTTTGCCAATGCTCGATTTGTGGTGACCTCCCGAAGCACAGGATACCGAAAAGGGGATGGCATTGAGCTTGACTCAAGCCATCTACGGGCTGATATCATGGACTTTTCCAAAGGGCAGCAAGCTGAGTTTTTACATCTCTGGTTCACGGCGGCATTTATTCGCGAAATACCTCTCAGTGTGCGAGATGAGAGGGAGTTGAGAGCCCGGCAGGAACAACAAGCTGGCCAAAAAGCAGTACAAAAAGCCGATGCAATTATTGCTTTTCTCGGGCAGGAGAAAAACAGGAGCTTGCACTCTCTGGCAGGTGTGCCCCTGCTTTTGCAGATTATGGCAATGCTTTGGAAAGATCGGGAGTTTCTGCCCGCAGGGCGTTCAGAACTCTATGATGCCGCGTTGAACTATATGCTCGATTATCGTGACCGGCGAAGGGGGATCTACCCGTTGCTTGCGGCCAAAGATGCGCGGCGGGTACTGAGCCCGGTCTCTCTCTGGATGCAGGAAGAGCTGAAAACAGACGAAGCTGACCGGGTTGCAATGCAGCAGAAAATGCAGAAGCTGCTCGATACGCTCTATAATTCTCTTCCTGCAGAGGAGTTCTGCCGGAACCTTGTTGAGCGGGCCGGTGTGCTGGTAGAGTATGGTGACAAGGAGTATGTTTTTCGGCACAAATCATTCCGTGAGTACCTGGCGGGCGTTCAACTGCTCAAAAACATGCATCGGCCAGATTATCTTGACATCATCGTTACCAGGTTTGGCGACGATTGGTGGCATGAACCGCTTCGCTTTTTTATTGGCCATGTTGATGATGCAGAGGTGTTTGATGACTTCATGCAGAAGCTCTTTGATTCACCGGTCACTGAAAACTTGACACCAAAGCAGCAAGACTTGCTCGTCACCCTTGTCGAAGAGGCCCCGCAGCGGAAGATTGATGCTTTGCAAAAGAAGTTGGTTGACCTTCAGACCACGCCAAACCGGCAGCAATATATCATGGAGTGCCTGAAAACCATTGGCAAGCCTGAAGCTCTTGCGATAGTGAAGACGTTTATCGAATCAGGCAGAAACAAGGTTTTGTTTGACAGGCTTCATGCAGAGTATATCCTGATAAAAGGGGGCACATTTACTTACTCCTTGACTGAGAAGCCTGAAAAGATGCCGGATCTTTATGTTGCTAAATATACGGTTACCAATAAGCTGTACGGGCAATTTATCAGCTTCTTGCAGTCAGGAAAGGTATCCGATATTGATGCTGTTACCCGGGAGACGTATCAAAAACACTTGCAGGCAATGGCGGAAAGCATTGAGGGATTCAAAGACTATCTTCAGGATAAAAAAGATCTGGCAAAGCTGTTTCGCTCTGAATCGGATGACAACAAGCGATTTAACAAGGAGGAGCAGCCGGTGATGGATATAAGCTGGTATGCGGCAAAAGCCTATTGCTTGTGGCTCTCTCTTTTGGAGAGCGAAGGCAAGAACGCCAATATTTATCGACTTCCAAAAGAAATTGAGTGGGAATATGCAGCAGCGGGAGAGGAGGGGCGCGAATACCCATGGGGCAAAGGAGAGCCAACCTCAAAACTTGCCAATTATAACAGCAATGAAGGAGCTACAACCCCGGTAGGTCGCTATCCTGATGGCGCGACACCGGAAGGATTGTACGATATGGCTGGCAATGTATGGGAATGGATGGATAATAAATACAATAAAAATACATCTGCCCGCGCGTTGCGCGGCGGTTCCTGGGTCGATAATCCCGGCAGCCTGCGTTGCTCTGCCCGGGTCGATGTTCATCCGGCGTATTCGGACTTCAACATCGGCTTTCGGGTAGTGCGTTCCAGTCCCTCTTCCTGAAATTCTGATCCTCTGTTTTCTGAAACTCTGAAAAGGAAATTTTTTTTGCAACAATCATAAACGGAACGTCTCACATGAAAAAAATGTTGTTTCTCTGTTTTCTCCTGCTTGCAGGATGTACCGGCATTCCTCAGGGAATCACGGTTGTTGAGGATTTTTCTCTCGATCGTTATCTCGGGACATGGCATGAAATCGTTCGTCTCGATAACCGGTTTGAAAAGGAGCTTGATCCGGTGTCGGCCACCTACTCGCTGGCCCCGGATGGCAGTGTCAAGGTGGTGAATAAAGGGTATGACCTGAAAAAACAGGAGTGGAAAACTATTCAGGGACGCGGCGTGTTTCTCGATGATAAAAAAACCACACAAGGCGCACTCAAGGTCTCCTTCTTCGGCCCTTTTTACGCAAGCTACAATGTGATTGATCTCGACAAAGCGGGGTATCGCTGGGCGATGGTGTGTGGCCGCGACAAATCATATTTCTGGATTTTGTCGAAAGATTCTGTTATGGTGCCGGGGCAACTGAGTGAGCTTGTGGCTAAAGCAGCAACACTCGGTTTCGATACAGCCAAACTGCGTTATCTGGGCAAGCAGAAGCCGTGAGGATGATTAATCCTTGATTTTCAGGAGGTTGATTTACCGACAGGCGTACCCCGGCGAGTGGATGTTACGCCTGTCGCGGGTAAAGCGACAGTCTGCATCGGTGTTCGCAGGAGTGGCAAATCGGTCTTTATGTTCCAGCGTATCCAGCGACTTTTGGATGCAGGAATACCACGGCAGAACATCTTCTTTCTGAGGCCCAGGAGGAAATGCCGATGTTGTGATTGCAGCTTCATCACCTCTCCCGATTACTTCCGCGTATTTCTTTCGAAAGCAATTGTACTCCGCTTTGTGTCCTGCAGTAAACCTTTTCCTGTAATTACTGATGGGTAAAACTCAACGTTCGCTTGTTTTTTAAGCAACATTTAAGTGTTCATTTATCACCAGTTAAGAATTCTGGATGTACTTTGTTTACAATAAATCGAAAGGATTCGATTGAAACTATACTGTAAATTTTCTCATTATTCTTGATTACTGATATGATGAACACTAACCAAAAATCCCGTCCAACTGTTTTTGCAATTGGAGCCTTTATTCTTTCTGCAATTGCGGGACTTCTGATTTTTCTGACTGTCGTCACGGGGATGTCTCAGCCAGCGCCGGTGTGGTTGAGCGCTCTCTTTGTTATCGGTGTTGTTTTTCACACGGTTATAAACTGGAAGCAGTTTACCTGATCGGTTCCAAAATTTCGGCATCAAGCCCCCCCAGTTCGGCATAGGAGCGTATTGTTGCCAGCGTTCCCTGGGGGGTGGAGTAGGACGACAGACAATAAGTCTTATCGAAACAGGTCAAGATCATTGGCCATCAGGCACATGATGGCTTCGCGTGACTCCACAATGCGCTCGACCAGATCGGAGCGGCAGAGCAGCCTGAACTTTTTGGTATAGCGCTCAAAGGCGAGAATGAAGTCTGACTGAAAGACCGACTCATGCAGATCATCAAACCGGACATACTCTGACGTACACTGCATGGCGTAGTGAATGTGCTCCGAGCGTGTCGGGTAGACCCGAAGCTCTTTGAGATCGGCGTAATCGAAAATATCCTTCTTTGATGGCGGATCAATCAGCACCTCATGGCCATGCAGCCCAAGATGGTAGTGCTTGTTGAGAAACTCGCAGATCTCCAGCTCCATCTTGCGGCGCATCTTGTTGTCGCTGTTGTAGACAAACCACCGCTCATCCTCTTTGGCTGAGTCGTTCAGATAGGGCTGTACCGTTATGGCCCTTTTGTAGACCCGTCGCATGAGAATATCATCAAGCAGGGCAGAGATCGGATGATTCTTCTCCGGCAGCAGTTGCTTGAGTTCATGCAGCACCCGGTCATCGGCATTACCGTAAAAAAGCTCACGCAATGCTGCTGGCGAGAGCATCCCTTCACTGGCAATATCTTGCAACAGTCGGCGGAGCATGGCCGAGAGCGCCCGGCTGGTATGGTGCCAGTAGACATTACGCATCATCATGTACTTCGCAAACATCAGGCTCTCCAGTGGCGCAATGCCTTTTTCAGTGATGGCAAATCGCTCGCGCTGCGGGTCGGGCACAAACGACTCTATCAGCCGCTCAATATCAATGCTCCCATAAGGAATATTGCAGTGGTGTGCGTCGCGCATGAGATAGTCCATCTTGTCAGGGTCGAGCGTGCCGCTGATGAGTTTGCTGAAGCGCGTTTTGCCCACAATCAGCTCAATAACCGATTCGGGCGATACCTTCCACTCATCATGCAGAATTTCAGCAATCGTTGGGACACCGGGCTGTTGCTCGTAGATAAAGTGACGGCAAAGCTCCTCATGATGCGAGAAGACCGGCTCGTTGCCGTATACCGGAATTTGCTCCTCGATGATGTGGGCATGGGGAAAATGGCCAATATCGTGCAAGAGGGAGGCCGAAAGCAGCACCCGGCAGTTGTGGTCATCAAACCGGAACTGCTCATCCTGAAGGCTTTGAGCCAGCGGGCTGGTCAACATGCGCTGCAAAATCAGCTTCATCAGATGATAGACCCCGATCGAGTGCTCAAATCGTGTGTGTGTTGCTCCGGGGTAGACCTGCTGCGAGAAAGAGAGCTGCCGAATTCCCTTGAGGCGCAGGAACGAAGGGTGCGAAAGAATTTTTTTCAGTGGCCCGCTCAGGGGAATATGGCCCCAGATCGGGATACGGATAAATCCGCCGTCAGATTGAAAAAGCAGGTGTTCGGCTATCATGGGGGCTCTTGGGTTTTATGGGGTTGAAGTGGAAGATACGCAAGAAAGTGGGGGGAGGCAAATTGTGGCAAGGGAGTATTGGAGGATGATGTATTTTGTGGTATGATTAAATGTCGATACAATATTATTAAGGAAAAACCAATGCCAACGATCTCAATGGTTTTGGTATTCTCATTTCAAGTTTTATCGAGATGACGAACAGCACCACATCCCTTATATTCATGCACGCTATCAAGGGAAAAAAGTTTCGATCTCTCTTGATGATGGTCGTCTTCTTGCTGGGGATTTTCCGCCACGGCAGCTTCGGATGGTGCAGGTGTGGGTAGACATTGGAGCTTGTCTTTGAAAATGGCGAAAATCGTCTTTTTGACATGAAACCATTGTTTGATAAAAAGCCCTTTATCAAACTTTGCAACTCTCCACTTTTCTTCAAGGCATCGGTTCACTATGGTACTGTGGTTTGGCCAGGTAATGTTGATATTGCGCCCGAGACGCTTTGGTATAGATCGGTGCCTGCTTGAGAATGTTGATTGAGGATGGTTTGGGTTTTACTTTATTCATTAGCTTGCTCAGTTCGTGATTTGTTGGTACTTTACGGGATGCAATTACATTTTTCAAAATCTTTGATAACTTTGACATACCTCGACAATGAAAATTCATTCGCTGGTTGTGGCGCTTTTGGCGGTTGGGGTCATCGCCTCATGTTCAGAAAAAAAACCTGAGCCAATAAAGAATCCTGCTCCTGTTCGTGTTGTTGTGCCCCCTGCTCCTGTGCTTCAGCCAAAAACAGGTGAGCCTGTCAAGCCGATAGAGGCTCCGAAAGTGGCTGATCTGGCCATGGTTGATCTTGGAAAAAAGCTTTTCTTTGATCCCCGGCTTTCAAAATCGGGCTTTATATCGTGTAACTCCTGCCATAATCTGAGTATGGGCGGCAGTGACAATCTGAAAAGTTCTATAGGCCATAAATGGCATCAAGGGCCAATCAATGCGCCGACAGTGCTCAATTCGAGTCTGAATCAGGCGCAGTTCTGGGATGGACGGGCCAAAGATCTCAAGGAACAGGCGGGTGGGCCAATCAGCAATCCGGGGGAAATGTCATTCACTCATGACCTTGCTGTTGGAGTTCTGCAATCTATTCCCGCCTATGTTGATGAGTTCAAAAAGGTGTACAAGGTTGATACTATTGACATCGACAAGGTGACAATGGCGATTGCTGCATTTGAAGAGACGCTTGTCACACCCAATTCGCGTTTCGATAAATGGCTGAAGGGTGATGATGCCGCAATATCCAAAGAGGAGCTTGCCGGGTATGAGCTGTTCAAGAGCAGTGGATGTACCTCTTGCCATAACGGCACAGCTCTTGGCGGGAATTCGTTCCAGAAAATGGGAGTTGTTCAACCGTATAAATCAAAGAATACGGCTGTTGGTCGCTTTGCGGTAACAAAGGATAATGCTGATCGTTTCCAGTTCAAGGTGCCAACGCTGAGAAATGTTGAGCTGACCTATCCATATTTTCATGATGGCGGGGCTCCAACACTGGCGAAGGCAGTTGAGGTTATGGGGCAGATTCAGTTGGGAAAAACCTTTACTCCCGAGCAAAATGCAAGCGTTGTTGCGTTTTTGAAGACGTTAACCGGCGATCAGCCTAACTTCACGATTCCGCAGCTTCCTCCATCATCGGATATCACCCCGGTGCCCCAGCCGTTCGGAAAATGAGTCAGTCGTGATGTACGTCAGGGAAAGTATGGTATTCTGGAATGCTTTCCCTGATGATGATGCCGGATCAGTCGCTGCTCTTCTTGTTGCTCCGGTTTTTTTCCGTCAAACCGAACGGTAAGAATAGTTAATGGCCAGTTGCAGGTGACGGTATGATCTCTTTTGCCGGTAGCGATCTCCGCTATAAGATCAAGCTCCAGTTCGCTGTAAAATTTTCGGGCTGAGGTGAGGCCATCAAGGGCAAATGAGGGGATGCCCTGCAGGCTTGCCACGAGGGGAACGCCACCGGCAAGCAGGATGCTGCGGTATCCATCAATACCGACGAACGCTGTTTTTGTCTGTTGTGCTGACTGGGCGATTATGATGGCGAGTTGACCGGGGGTGAAATGGTGGAGACTCTGCGACATGACCATGAGGTCAAAGGAACCTTCCGGGAAGAGTGGCAGGTTGAAGGCATTGAGCAGTTGAAAGTTGAGGGGCAGGTTTTTTTGTGTTGCCTGCCGGTTGCCCTCCTCGATAAATTTGGGTACAATATCTGAACCGGTAACGGCGATGGGCAGATGTTTTCGTTGTGCCTCTTCGGCAAGTGCCATCGCTAACCCTCCTGAGCCGCTTGCCAGTTCAAGGATATGTGTGGGCGTGGCCTTATCATCAAGAAGGGAGAGCAGCAGGGAGACATAGCGGGGGTAAAGTTGCATCAGATTGTTCTGGCGGTCAAGCGCATGAACCATCTCAAGCTTTTTGGTTTCAGAGAGTGCGCTGTTGTCCATACATTCTGTCTCTGAGGTGCGCAGCATCCTGTCGAGCAGTTCTGTCAAAAGAGAGCCTCCACCAAGCTTTTGTGACACCTTGAATCTTTCATCAAGAAAACGCGACACAATGTTGTTGGTTTTGGCTTCAAGCTCCTCAGTGCTTTGCCAGGCTGGCGGAAAGTTCCCCTCTGAGCGGAGGTTTTCGAGAGCCTGATTTCCCTCTTTTTTCAATTGAAGCATGATGTAACAAGTTGGTTGTCAGATCGACTGAAGGGAGTGGTTCGCCTGTTAAGAGATGCTCACCGGCAATGAAAAGCTAATACCTTTCAAGGGTAAATTTTTCGCCGAGGTACATTTTTCTGACCTCGGGATTGGCGGCTATCTCTTCAGAGGTGCCCTGCATGAAGATGCTTCCGTCAAAGAGGAGGTAGGCGCGATTGGTAATGGAGAGCGTTTCATGGACGTTATGGTCGGTGATAAGCACTCCGATGTTGCGTTTGGCAAGTCCGTTGACGATTTGCTGAATATCTTCGACAGCAATGGGGTCAACCCCGGCAAAGGGCTCGTCGAGCAGAATAAATTTGGGGTTAAGCGCCAGAGCTCTCGCTATTTCTGTACGGCGGCGTTCACCTCCCGATAGTGCATAGCCCATGCTTTTGCGGATAGGGGCGATGTTCAGCTCTTCAAGCATCATCCCGGTTCTCTCCGTTCTTTCCTTTTTTGACAGGGTAGTGAATTCAAGAACACCAAGAATATTTTCCTCGACAGTCAGGTTTCTGAAGACAGAGGCTTCCTGGGGGAGATAGCCAACACCAAGGCGCGCCCGTTTGTACATGGGCAAGCGGGTAATATTTGCGGCATCAAGAAAGACATCGCCTCCGTCGGGTCGTACCAGCCCGACAATCATGTAGAATGTCGTTGTTTTGCCTGCGCCGTTTGGCCCGAGAAGCCCTACAATTTCACCCTGCTTCACTTCGAGGGATGAGCTTTTGACAACTTCTCTCTTGTTGTAGATCTTCTTTAACTTGCTGCAGCTCAGTGTTGCTTTCATGCCGATGAAGTTAATTCACGGGGTGGGTAGTACAAAAAAAACGAGGCTACGCACCTCGTTCAATAACGTCGTTCATGATGTCAGTGAAAACCCGGCTTGAAACAGGTAACGCTCAATCCATGAATCGCTGTCCAACTTCCTTTGTAGGTTTTGCATAACCCGACTTTTCAGGAGAACTCCCTCTAAGCCCTGATGAGGATCCCCCGTAGAGATGAGGATAGGCATTGGCCCCAAGCCTTTTGGTGGTTTTCCCGACGTTTTCGAGAGCATCGCCAACAACCCACCAATGACCATCAATGAAAACTTCAAGAAATCTTCCGTAAGCGGCAGCAGCGTTTGTAAAAGCCCCTGATATATTTGCCATCGTTGCGTGTTTAGTGGTTTAATTCCCTTATAAACCAACTTAATAAATCTCCCCATCAATAAAAAATATTTTATGTTCAGTGTATGAGATAATTCTTTAACATGGAGTGTTCTGAACGGATGGTTTATCAAGGGGAAAACGTTTTTTTACGCTGCATTGCGCGATAAAAGGATAAAGTCTGTTCATGTTTTTAAATCTTATAAAATTGCAGGTTATGGGAAAAGTAATGTCTTACAAAGGTGTATGGCCGCAAATCCATGAGACGGTTTTTATGACCGATGGAGCTTATGTTATTGGCGACGTGCATATTGGCGCCAATTCGAGTGTCTGGTTCAATGCGGTTGTCAGGGGTGATGTCTGCCCGATTCGCATCGGTGAAAAAACCAGTGTGCAGGATAATGTGACCCTTCATGTTACGCATGATACCGGCCCGCTGAATATAGGGAACTGTGTGACGATCGGTCATGGTGCTGTGCTGCATGCCTGTACGGTGAAAGACTATGTACTGATCGGAATGGGCGCAGTGTTGCTTGATGACTGTGTTATTGAACCTTGGTCGATTGTTGCCGCAGGCTCGCTGGTCAGGCAGGGATTTACTGTGCCTTCCGGGATGCTGGTTGCAGGGGTTCCCGCAAAAGTGATGCGTCCAATAACTGATGCCGAGCGTCAAAATATTGAGGAGTCGCCTGAAAACTATGTGCGTTACTCGCAAAACTATCGGGAAGAGGAAAAACAGCTATAATTACAAGCGGTCTTCTTCCCTGATTTCACTAAATTGCGCCCGGATGTCAGGTCTGTTTTTTTTAACAGTTATTCGGTAATTCTTTGTCTGTTATGATGCAAAACGATGTTGTTGTTGTCGGCGCTGGTATTAGCGGCTTGAGCCTTGCTTTTTATTGTGTCGAGGCGGGCTTTAAAACCACGCTGCTTGAAAAGAATGATACTCTCGGGGGCTCTTTTGCTTCTCCCCTCTACAACGGAAATGGAAAGAAATTTTGGCTGGAACTTGGAGCACACACCTGTTACAGCTCCTATCAGAATCTGCTCGACATTGTTGAAGCTTGCGGGATTACTGAATCAATCATTCCCCGCGAAAAGGTTCCGTTCACCCTTCTTGTGAATGATAAAATCAAGTCTCTTGTTTCACAGCTCAATATCCTGGAACTGCTTCTTTCAGCTCCTAACTATTTCAAACTGAAGAAAGATGGTTTGAGCGTGAAGTCTTATTACTCAAAAATTGTTGGAGAGAAGAACTACAATGAGGTGATCAGTCATTTCTTCAATGCAGTGCCTTCACAGAAAACCGATGACTTTCCTGCTGACATGATGTTCAAAAGCAGAGAAAAAAGAAAGGAAGTATTGAAGAACTACACATTCAAAGGGGGGATGCAAAGCGTTGCACGGGTGATTGCTGCAAAAAGTGGTTTGAACGTCTTTACCAGCCAGGATGTAAACTCCGTGAAGTATGAGAATGGTTTGTATGTGATCAGGAGCGCCGGAGGTGGAGAGTATTCGGCCAAAACTTTGGTTATAGCAACACCCTCTTCGGTCGCCTCAAAGCTGCTTTGGGATATCAATCCTGATATTGCCAACCATCTTGGTCAACTCAAGGCGGCTGAGGTCGACTCTGTCGGGGTTATTGTTCGCAAGGATACTATTAAGCTCAAGCCGGTTGCGGCCATGATTTCGCCAAACGACGTGTTTTTCTCGATAGTCTCCCGCGATACGGTTCCTGACGACAACTATCGTGGTTTTACGTTCCATTTCAAACCGGGCCTTGATGACAAGACCAAAAGAAGCCGGATAACCGAGGTGCTTGGGGTCAGCTTTTCAAAGATAGAGCACACCGTTTCAAAGATCAATACGGTTCCTTCACTGGGGATGGGGCATCATAAGTGGCTGGAAAAAACCGATATGCTGCTGAAGGGCAAAAAAAACCTTCTCCTGACTGGCAACTATTTTGGCGGTATGGCTATTGAGGATTGTGTGAGTCGCTCGAAGAGTGAAATTGCAAGGCTGAAAAATGGGTAGGCTCTCAAAAAGTCAAGATCCTGGGGTGTCTCGGCTTCAGCGTATGGTATGATAGTTATGGATACGTCAAGTTTATGGAGTTCGCCGCAGAGTGTTTATCCGATGCTGGCGATAATTGTTTTGATTGTCCTGCTTTTTTATGCAGGGGCAAATTCCTTGTTCAGGAAGGTTATAAAGGTCATTCGTTCATCGGTCAGGGATGTCACGATTCCTCTGGAGCTTATGGCTGTGCCCTTCAGGTTGCTGGTCTCTCTTGTTGGGCTGGATATTCTTGTTCGTTACGTGCCAGTAGATTTGGCTCTCAAGGATTTGCTTCATCATACGCTTCTTATTCTTGCCATTATCGGGGTCTCATGGTTCATCATGAGGATACTCATGGTTCTGGAGCAGTTTATCCTGAAGCACTATGCGGCGAAAGTCGGTGAAAACGAAGCGGCCAGAAAAATTGCGACACCTGTTAATCTGGTGCGCAAAATTCTGAATGTGCTTTGTGTGCTTCTGGCTATATCTGGCGTGCTGATGACCTTTGATACGGTGCGTCAGGTTGGGTTGAGCATTCTTGCCTCAGCGGGGGTTGTTGGTGTGATGTTTGGCTTTGCTGCCCAGAAAAGCCTCACGACGCTTATCTCAGGCATTCAGATTGCCATAACCCAGCCGATCAGAATTGGTGATGAAGTCGTTGTTGAGAACGAAAAGGGAAAAATTGAGGAGATTACCCTCACCTATGTCGTGGTGCAACTCTGGGATCAGCGCCGTCTGATTGTGCCCATTACCTGGTTTATTGATCGCCCTTTTCAGAACTGGACCAGAACGTCGCCAGAGCTACTTGGAACAGTATATCTTTTTACAGATTATACAATTCCACCAGAAGCACTTCGTCATGAGCTGGAGAGGCTTGTCTCTGCAACACCGTTATGGGACAAGAGGGTGGCAACACTACAGGCGACCAATACTACGGAGAAGTCGGTGGAGATACGGGCACTGGTGAGTGCGGCTAACTCTTCGGATCTCTGGGAGTTGCGTTGTTTTGTTCGTGAACAGTTGATTGCGTTTCTGAGCTTGAACTATGCGGAATGTTTGCCGAAAGTTGCGACTCAAATGGAACCGGGTGGAGTTCCGGGTGTTCATAAGGATTTACATTAAAAAGCGGACTTGTTTTGATAAGCATAAAAAGGAGGAGTTGTATGGCGCAGGCTAAAAAAGGGGATACGGTAACGGTTCATTATACTGGAACCCTTGATGACGGTACGGTTTTTGATACATCGGCAGAGCGTGAACCTTTAAAGTTTACGATCGGGGGTGGTCAGGTTATCCCCGGATTTGACGTTGCAGTCATTGATATGGTTCCGGGTGACGTGCGGGTTACGGTGATCCCGGCCGAAGAGGCTTATGGAGAGCATAGTGCAGAGTTGGTAACGGACGTAGACCGTGAGAGGTTTCCGGCTGATATGGAACTTGAAATCGGTCAACAGTTGCAGGTCGGGCTTGATGATGGTGGGCAGGCTGTCGTGATGGTTGTTGATTTGAGCGATACAACGGTGACGCTGGATGCCAACCATCCTCTGGCTGGCCAGCAGCTCACCTTTGAGATTGAGCTTGTGGAGATTCTGTGAGTGTTGTCTGCAGGGGAGCTCTCTTCGCTTCCCTGCATGTTCAATGCACCGAGCATGAAATACAGGGGTCGTAAGAGCGCACCATCATTTCACAAAGTTTTGTAATCTCCCCGTCATTTTTCCCCTCACTGAACGCCTGTTCAACGAGTGCCTGCAGATCATCATGGATGTTTCCATTATTCTGGGTCGTTGGAATGATGCAGTTTGCCTTGGCCACTTTTCCCTGCTCATCAATTTCAATATAGTGATAGAGAACCCCGCGCGGCGCTTCAACAGCTCCTGTGGCCATGCCGGCTTTTGGGGTGTAAGGAGTTTTAATCTGCTCAAGATCACTCTCAAGCAGTGCGTTTACAAGCTCTCCGGCATCCTCAAGAATATGAACACACTCAACAAGCTGGGCGATGTTGTTCATGAAGGGGTTGTGGCACACCGGCTGGAGCCCAAAACTGTCGGCACACTCTTTTGCTTTTTGGTGCAGGAGATGGCTGTTGTTGTTGAAGCGAGCCAGGGCTCCTGCTGCTGAGGATTCTCTGCTGAGTCTGGTAAACTTCGATGTGGAAAAATCTCTGGTGTACTCGTTGGTCATCAGAAGATAGTCATTCTCCTCCCGGTTAACGCCGTCCGATGAAACAAGTCGTCCGCCAATTGCGGGATAGGTTGATCCGTTCGAGAGCGAAATAAATTCAGTTTCCCGGCTGAACGCAGGAATGGTGAGGGTGTGGAAAAAAGAGCAGGCTCTGTCAAGCGCCGGTTTTCTCTCCTGAATCATCGTGCGCAGGTGTAAGAGCCTCTCCTTGTCAGGAGCTTTGCTGAGCCCGCCGACTACGAGGCTGACCGGGTGGGTGCAGCGTCCGGTTGTCACCGTGCTGATTTCGTTGCCGAGTTCTTTGAGCTGAAGCCCCGCCCTGACCAGATCGGGGTGAGACTGTATCAGAGGCAGAACGCTGGAAGTGCCCGCAAAATCAGGGGCGATGAGAAAAAAGAGGTGCAGGGCATGGCTCTGGAGAGTTTCGCCGTGCATTGCCAACAGTCTTGTCTTCTCTGCCACAACCGGCGGCACAATCTCCATGGCCCTTTCAACCGCCCTGATGCTTGCCAGTGAATGGCTGATGGAGCAGATACCGCAGATTCGTGAGGTCAAAAAAGGAACCCGCTCGGCACTCATTCCCTTGAGCATCACCTCAAAAAAGCGCGGAGTCTCCACAATAGCCCAGCGAGCATCAAGAAGCTTGCCATCCCTGACCGTAATCTGGATGTTGGCATGCCCTTCCACTCTGGTCAGGTGATGGATATCAAGTGAGTAGTCACGTTTCATCAGTAGCGAAAGATTCAAAGGCGTTATAAAAGGTCAGCTTTTCGTGGAGGTCGTCGAGGCTTAGTCCTCTTTCTTTTATCAGCTCAAGAAAAGCTGGCATATTGAGTTCCTCTGCCGGGCCACGGCATCCGAGGCAGGCGGTTTTTCCCGTTGTGCACACCGCATTGCAGCCTGCGCGGGTGATTGGGCCCAGGCAAATTTCGCCAAGGTCGAAGAGGCAGGTGCTCAACTGTTGCTTGCACTCCACGCAGACCGGATATTTCGGCAGAGCGACCTGCGAACCGGTGGCCAAACTCACGATTATCCGTTCCACCTCCTCCTTGGCAACCGGGCATCCTGGAATCGAGAGATCAACCTTCACCACGTCGCTGATCTTCCGCACCGGCAGGGTGTCAATCGCCATGGTGCCATAAACTTCCCTGATGGTCTCATCCAACGGGAATCTGTTTTTCAGGCTGTTGACTCCACCGAAACAGGCGCAGGTGCCGAAAGCCACAAGCACTTTCGCCTGCTGCCGTATCTTCAGCAGCCGATCAACCTCTTCCTGGCGGCTGATGCTCCCTTCTATAAACGCGATGTCGTAATCGTCGTGCTTTTCCGACAAGATCTCCCTGAAGTTTCTGATGTCGAGCAGCTCAAGAAAGTCGGTGAGTGTTGACTCCCCGTTGGCAAACTGCAACTGGCACCCTTCACAGCAGGTAAAGTCGAACGAGGCGATTTTCAGTTTCATAAAAAATTAAGCATATTCTTCACAAATAGTTGTAAGAATGTAACGAAATTCAGAGCTTTTTGTTATAACAACTTTTTAAACATATCAAGATCAATTCTCCTGAAGCCATAACTTACTCGTGCCATGAAAACAGCCATTCCAGCTCTTGCAGCGTTAACCCCTGCTGAAAAGCTTCAATTGATTGAAGAGCTGTGGGAAGAGTTATCAGCAACGCCTGAAGAAATTCCTGTTCCTCAATGGCAACTTGAGGAACTCGATCGCAGAAGCGCTGAATATGCTAAAAACCCCTCCTCAGGGATTCCATGGGAAGAGGTTAAATGGTGCTATCTGCTTCGCCACCTGCCGGAACTCTCTGATCGTCCAAAGCGACTGCAGGAAAAAGTATTCGGCAAAGTATTCGAAATAGCCGAGATAGCAAAATACTCTCCTGCTGAAGCTGCGGCCTACGAGGATAGCCTCAAGATATATCGTGACTTGAAAAATGTCATTGATACAGCCTATGATGAGGGCAAGGCAGATGGCAAGGTTGAAGGGAAGGCGGAGGGTATTGAAGAGGGCAAGCTTCAGGTTGCCCGGAGGTTGGTAGAGATCGGGATGAGTGCTGAACAGGCAGCAGAGATCGCTGGTGTGCCGGTTGCATTGCTGCAATCGAACCTTGAACTTTGATTCGCAGGATTTTTTATTAAAATAATACGGGAAGGTTTGTTATGCGAACCCATCTCAGGGAAAATTGTGGAGTGATATCGAACCAATCCAGAATCTGAGCAAGTGAGCGTTGCTCAAGCCACTATGAACCTTCCGAAATTGCTCATGGTGCATTTTTACGTTATTTCAGGGATATAATGTCGCTTTTGATGCCAAAAATACGGCAATTAGGGGATTGGGGCCTGCCGTCGAGGTGTTTTCAAACCGATGGTTTGTTCAGTATGTCATATCTTGTTTATTAAGAATACGTTAAGGCGTTATGTGACGTTGTGGGATTATAAGTTTTTAAGAAGCTTGTCGTATTCGCTATGCGGGCCAATCCAGAACCACACAATGGTATCAGAGTTTTTCATGACACCCATTGCACGCCACCCGATACCAGCCCGCACAGAATACACTGGCATGGAAGTATTAACTTTCTTGAATTCGAGGCCGGGATGGCGAGGGCTCTGCTTCCATAAACGGTAATTTTTTCGTGCGGTTTGTTTGACTCGCTCTGGCAAGTTGCGGAAGCATTTTAAAAATTCTCGTGTTAGCTCAGATTTCATCAAAACCTTTTGCCAAGGTTTTTCCTTGGCTGGATTGTTGTAATGCTTCCAGTGCCAGGCTCGACAACTTTTCTTGTGGCTGTTGCAAAGTGTTTTGCCAGCCCATTTCATTCTCAATATCTTCCAGCCATTGCTTTGCAATTTCACCCTGAATTTCGACAGGCAGAGTTGATGCGCGTTTAAGAACTTGCTCAAGAGGAGTTGACATATTTGTGTGCCTTAGCAAATTACAAATTTAAGATATCGGGCAATAGTAAAGTCACTGCCCACCTTTTCGGCTATTTTGATTGATGTGTAACTGATTCGCCAAACTTGTTCCAACCAGAAGCAATAACCCATGGAACAAAAATTACGAGAATTACACCGATCAATAAGAGAACAACTTTTCCAAGCTAATGAGACAATATATACTCCTATGCAGAATATACCAATGCCGATGTTTTCAATGATCACTCCCCTACAGGCCTAAAACCCGCGTTTGGCCTGAAGTGTCCAGGCAAAAACCTATAACCTATTGATTTCCTATAAATTACAGGAATTTCTTGTGTTCTGTGACCATGTGCATAACGTTAACCGATTTTTTTATTAACGTTAGGTCTATAGTATCTTGTGTGCTTTGAATTGGGAATATTTTAAGGAATCTGCTTTTTCTGGAATTAGGCTAATCAATCATAACAATATTTATCGGTTTACAATGGACTACAATCTGCTCTTTCTTTAAGAAATTGAACTTTGCCCGCCCCCTATATCGCCTCCTTCAAATTCATCACCGACCAGTAATCGAAGACCGGGCCATCAATGCAGGTAAAGGTGGAGCCAACCATGCAGCGGCAGCATTTGCCCATGCCGCAGTGCATCCGTCGCTCCAGTGAAACAAACATGCGGTTCATCGGTATGCCAAGCTTGTCGAGATAGCCGCACACGAACTTGAACATGATTGGTGGGCCGCAGACAATGGCGTAACTGTTCTTAACATCGACAGAGATATCATTGAAGAGATTGGTGATCATGCCGGTTTTTCCTCTCCATTCCGCATCACCATGCTCTACAATGGTGTGCAGCCCGATGTGATTGATCATTTTCCACTCCTCAAACTGCCACGTAAAGAGCAATTGCGATGGCTCTTTTGCGCCGTAGAGAAGATTGACATCGAGGAAGTGGTCGCGGTGTTCGTTGATCCAGAAAAGTGGTGCGCGCAGTGGGGCAATGCCAAGCCCTCCGGCAATCAACAGTACGTTGTGCCCCATCATCTCATGCATGGGAAACGATGATCCAAAGGGTCCACGTATTGCCACGTGCGCACCTTTTGCGAGGGTGAAAAGTGCTGAGGTTACATGCCCGACTTTACGGATGCAAAGCTCCAGAAACTCCTCATTCGTGCTGGAACTTGAAATCGAGATTGGCACATCGCCATAGCCGGGCAGTTCGAGCATGAGAAATTGACCAGGTTTGAAGCGGAAGTGTTTCCGTTCCGACGGGTCAACAATGCGAATTTGAAAGAGCTTCTCCAGCTCCGTCAATTGCACAATATTCGTAATGCGGCATTTGAACCCGCGCTCGGTGTTCATCATTTCCGAACGATTGTTGAAATCCGGTACAGTGGAGGCAAACGCTTCGCAGTTTATCTCTTGCTTGGGGATGACGAAACGCATATCAGGCATGATTCTTTTTCCATTCTGAGGTCGTTGATAACATCTTTCGGGTTAATGCCTGAAAGGCAGGCGCGTCCACAGCGATTGCATCCAACGCAAATCTGCTGATTACCATTCTCCGCAAAACCGCGATGTTGATGATAATAGCGATACTTCAGCCGGTCGCCGTTTTTCGGACGAAAATTGTGACCGCCTGCCACCGCAGCAAAATCAACAAGGTTGCACGAATAGAGTTTTTTCTCGCGCGATGCTCCTTTGAGGTCGAGGTCGAATGACTCCGTGAGCGAGTAGCAGTAGCAGGATGGGCAGACCATGGCGCAGGTGCCGCAATTCAAGCATTTGTCGCCCCATTTTTCCCACACTGGCGAGTCAAATTCAATATCGAGAATGCTTGGAAGAGCAGTAACATCAATCTCGGTTTGAAAACTGTTCTGAATGAGTTTGCGTCTCTCAATCAACTGGCAATTATCGTCGTCATTCGGGTCGCGCGTCTCGAACTCTTTCAAAAAGTTGAACGCTTTCGATGAGTTTATCGCGAGATAGTAATCATCACCAATATCGGAACAAAAGAGGTTAAAACCGTTGGTAACCACATGGTGATTCATGGACTTGCAGAAACAGTCGGGCAGCGGCAGATGATCCATCCCGATTATAAAGGTATTTTTGCGTTTCGCCAGATAGTAGGGTGATGGAAAATGGCCGTTGAGCAGCACGTCATCGAGAATGTTGAGGGCGCTGATGTCGCAAGGTCGCAGCCCAATCAGAACGACGGGTTCAGCCTCGTAGCTGATGTGCTGCTCCCAGCTCTCGCCATCAAAATCAACGTGCGACAGCTCTTCGCGAAAGGGCAGGAAGAAGTGCTTGGCAGATGATGCGGTTGCCGTGTAATCAAACGCAATGTCGTCAACCGAGTGCACCGGCTTGAACTGGTACACGGGATTACCTTTGCGGTCGGTATCAACCTGTTGCGGTCCAAAAGAGCGGTTGTTCTGCACAAGCGCATCCACAAACGCCCTGAACTCCTTTTTGGAAATGACTTTATAGATCATTGCTCATTGTATGGTTTGCAGCATGGTGGAGAAGCGTTAGAGAACCAAAAAGCCTTTGCATACAAAGGTACGCAAAGGCTTTTTGCAAGAGAAAACGTTTTTTCTGCTTTTTAAGAATGCCCACGCAAGAAGACCCAATCCTCCAATACTGGCTAATAGAACTTTGCAGCATCGTGTAACTCAGCAACTGCTTCGGGCACAAGAACAAGTTTCATGGTAATGCCGCTCGAACTTGAGCAAGAGCGTCGGCGATAGTGATAACCCGCGTTACTCCGCGCTCGATGTCAGCAATTCTACGCTGCGTTTCACTATCCCACGCATCATCAATCTCATTTTCCTCATCAAGACTCGCAAGCAACAGTTGCGCAAGCGAAGCCCGTTCGGCAACTGATAGTTGCAGCACTTCAGCTTCAAGTAATTCACGTTGATTTGCCATGCGCATTCTTCCTTTGTCAATCATCATTAGGATAAAGATTTCCTCCGATTCACTTAAAAGCCCTCTCTGTAACTCAGAGAGTTGCTGAAATATACGCAACAAAAAAGTAACCGACTCAACAACTTATTGTCGCTTTTCCAGCAGATACACCTTGTCGTTTTTCCTCACCGTTGCACATTTGATGGTAACATTATCGCCCTTTACGGCATCCGTATCCGGCAAGTCATTGGTGAAAAACGTATCAGCCATAACGGTGAGTACACCGGTTTTTGGCCCGAGGATGGAGAGCTTGTTGCCTCGCTTGAGGCCGCGTGCGCGAATGTGCAGTTCGGCGACTCCCGCTTTTGGATAGTATTTGATGATATCGCCGATGTAGGTTTTTTTCTCCTGAGCAAGCGATCCGTACTCCCTTGTCCACGCATCAAGCGGCTTGCCGAAATAGAACCCTGCTGAAAATCCACGATTATAGACTTGGGCAAGCTCCTCTTTGAGCGCCATGGTCATTGCGCTGTACCGGCTTCTGAACTCCGAGTCACTGCGATGGTTCGTGCAGAGGTCAAGCGCACAGCGGTAGGCTGTGGTGGTGGTATGCACATATTCAGGGCTGCGGCTTCTTCCCTCAATCTTGAAGGCGCTGATGCCCGCATCCATCAGCACATCAAGAAACTCAATGGCGCACAAATCTTGTGGACTCATCACATAATCGGTGCCCAGCTCAAGCTCCTCATGCTCTTCAGGATCGGTAATAATATACTGCCGGCGGCAAGGTTGCACGCACTGCCCGCGGTTTGCCGAACGACCGAACACCTCCTGCGACATAAAGCAGCGCCCCGACACGGCAACACACATTGCGCCATGCACAAAGCACTCAATGCGCAGGTCAAGCCCGTCGCTCCTGATTTTGCTGGTGATATGGCGAACCTGCTCAATCGTAAGCTCTCTTGCCAGCACAATCATTCGCGCACCAAGTGCCGCATAAAATTGTACCGAGCTGTAGTTGCTCACCGACGCCTGTGTCGAAATATGAAACGGCATACCAATCTTCCGGCAAGCTTCGATGACTGCCATATCCGAGCAGATCACCGCATCAATCCCCGCTGTTTTGGCTGCAGTGACTGTTTGAGTCATCTTTTTCAGCTCACCATCATAGACAATGGTATTCAGCGCGAGATAGGCTTTTGCCTCGTACTCCTTGCAGAGAGCTCTTACAGCGGGGAAGTCTGCTGGTGTGAAATTGCCGCTTCCAGCCCGCATGTTATAACCCTCAGCTCCGAAATAAACGGCATCAGTCCCCGCCTTTAGTGCTGTTACCAACGAGGTCATGTCGCCAGCCGGGGCGATGAGCTCAACAGTTTGTTCAGTGTTCGACCTCGCTTCAAACGACGGGGTCAATCCCGGATTGGTCAACGACATCTATGATTTCCTTATGTCTGGAGGTGTAGTTTTATTGAGCATGCAATGTACTCAAGAGCAAAGAGAAATCCGGTAATGAATTTGATTTACGGTGTAAGGTGAGTTACATTGCTGGACAATTGGGTGGTGAATTGTTCGACAGATGCTTTTAAGTTATCTGGCACTGAACGTTCAGCTTTCGACAAACTGTTGCTTGCAAGTCTTGACTCACTTCTCAAGAGCTTCAAATTTTTGCTTTGGCAATTGTTTTCGATGCATTCATTATCAGTGTACACCGGAAATAATTCATTCCATTGATCAATGTCAAATGATATAAAACAGCATTATGAATGAACGTTTTTTCCTGAAACTTCTTCTCACTCTTTTCTCCGGACTTGTAGCTGCAGAGCTGCTCGTGGTGGTGCTGTTTGGCTTCAGGCTGGAGCTGATTCTTTTCTGTTTCGTTATTGCTGTCGCCTTGACGGGAATTCTTGTGGTCGTGCGGCTCCTGTTGCAGCAGCCGTCTGAAATGGACTCTGTTTCAGGGCGGCGCGCAAGGCAGAAGCGTACGGATATCATGCGGGATCGGCTCAGGGAGTATAGTGTGGATGAGGAGTTTCTTGGCGGCGGGAGTGTAAAAGGGGCAAAAGAAAATTCTGTTGCATCTCCGATAACCGAACCGCAAAGAAGCCGTAAGCCGTCGGGAGCTAAACTCGCGACATCGATTGAAGAGGCAATCAGGGTTCATGCAGAAATGTACGGGGGGCTTGGGCCGTTGCTTCAGATGATGGAGAAGATCGATGAAACCTCTTTTTGCAGGCTGGTGAAAAAAGCTGGTCTGGGTGAGCTCTCCCGTGAGGAGGTGATGTGCAAGATTACGTTCATGATTGAAGATGCATCTTCTTCGATTCGCAGCACGGGGGAACCGTCAGCTCTGGAAGGCCACTCAATGGAGAGAGCGAGTTTCGATGAATACATCCGTCGTTGTATGACCGGTGCAGAGGATGATTCGAAGGGCGCAGATGGCTTCTCCGTTGACCTTGGCAGTGCGGCTCTTTCACGGGGTGCTGGCATTCCTCCTGCTGATTTTTCGCATGATCCGACATCGGTGATTGCAAGTTTGAAAAGAGCCGGAGCACAGCAATGAAACTGGTTGCGCTGAGCAAGTCCAGACTCCGGGACGTTGTAAAACTTCATCAAAAGAAGTTCAGGGATTCGGGAGGGCTTTTTTTTGCCGAAGGGCTTCGTACGGTCAGGGAGCTTTGCCAGAACCTGCCTGATGACGAGATGCTTGTTGCCTTGCTGATCAGGGAGGGAGAGCCGGATGTTGCCCGTTTTGCTCAAACGTACCAGGGAAAGGTTTTTTCTGTCACCGAAAAAGAGGGCGAACAGCTTGCCCGCACCTCGACATCTCAAGGGATTTTTGGCGTTTTTCGCCAGCAGCAAACGAATCGGCATGAAGGTGAGGATCTGCCGGGGCAATCGCTCATTATTGCCCTTGATGATGTTCAGGATCCGGGTAATGTAGGTGCTATTCTCAGAACAGCAGTCTGGTTTGGCGCTGACGCGATGATTTGCAGTGCAGGGACCGCCGACCGGTATAATGCAAAGGTTGTACGATCGTGCGCTGGAAGCATCTTTGCGCTCCCTCATTATGGTGTAGAATCTCTTGCTCATGAGCTCCGTCGCCTTCAACAACTTGGCTATACAATAGTTGGCTCGTCGCTGGACGGAGAGGATTTCAGCGAGTTCGCTGGCTGGCCTGAAAAAATGGTGCTGGTGATTGGTAACGAGGCCAATGGCATCAGTGAACCAGTAAAAGCGTTGACCGACCTGCTTGTCCGGATACCGCATAGTGGTAAAAAAGTGCGGGTCGAGTCGCTCAATGCCTCCATCTCTGCCGCTATTCTTATGGAACGCGTTGTTTTGCACTGAAAAGATTGGTTTACGGCAAACGGGTTGTCGTGCGGCTTGGTGGTAACACTGTAATGTATTACTTTACTTTCTTGGTATGGTTTGTTGCACAGGTGTTTTTGTCGGGTTAAATAAAAAAAGAGAACAAGCAATGAAACAAGCAATTGCAAGAGTTATTGTTGGACTTGTTATTTCAGGATTTTCCGTTTCGCCAGCTCTTGCCGCAACACCTTATGTGAGCGGGTCAGCAGGTCTTGCTGTGCTGGGTGATTCTGAACAGACGGTCAGGTCTTATGATGCCGGTTATAATCTTGTTGGAGCAGTTGGGCTTGATGGCGGTCGATATCGCCTTGAGGCTGAACTTGGAAGTCAGAGCAACGGGGTTAAGAATAGTATCAGGGATGTGTCGATGACTACCTGTATGGGCAATGGTTATCTTGAAGTAGAACTTCCTCTTTCTTCTTTCAAGCCCTTTGTCATGGGGGGGGTTGGTGTGGCGAATGTTGATGAAAATATTGGATCAGGTGTTGAAGTTGATGACAGGGTGTTTGCCTGGCAGGTCGGCGCTGGAGTCGGATTCACTCTCGTTCCTCTTGTAACTCTTGATGCACAGTATCGCTATTTTACAACAGCGACTCCTGAGTTGGCAGGCACAAAATATAGTATTGGTACCCATAACTTTATGCTTGGCTTGCGGGTTGGTTTCTGAAACGTGATGCGTCGGAAGTTTTAATGTCTTGTCATTAACCGTTTAACAGGGGAGGTTGCTATGCCTATCCGTAAATTAAGAGAGTTTCTTGACAGTCATGCCGTGCGGTATTTTGTGGTCAGCCATTCTCCGGCCTATACGGCTCAGGAGATAGCGGCTGCCGCGCATGTTCCGGGAAAAGAGTTGGCTAAAACCGTGATCGTTACTCTTGACGGCAAAATGGCCATGGTTGTATTGCCAGCTTCCCGTCAGCTTGATTTTGAGCTTTTGCGTAAACTGACCGCAGCACGCAAGATGGAACTTGCCAGTGAAAAAGAATTTGCCGATGTGTTTCCTGAGTGCGAGATAGGTGCCATGCCACCTTTTGGAAATCTTTATGGCATGGATGTTTATGTCTCTGAAGAGCTTGAAGATGATGATGAAATTGCCTTCAATGCAGGTGCTCATACCGAATTGCTCCGGCTCTCCTATGAGAATTACAAGAGGCTGGTTCATCCCAAAGTCGCTAAACTTTCTGTTGCCGTCAGTTGAATGATGCTCCTGTGATGGATTTTTCATGGGAAATGTTACCTTCAAGTTCATGATTGCTGGTCGTGCCTGGGACGGTGTGTATGAGATTGGTGGCATGGAAACTAAATTCTTATGAAGATTGCCTTATACGCGGGGACTTATGTCAAAGACAAGGACGGTGCGGTAAAATCCATCTATCAACTGGTTTCTTCATTCAGGAAAAACGGGCATGAGGTGGCGGTCTGGTCTCCTGATGTTTCAACCAAAGATAATCACAATGGGTTAGTCGTCCACACCATGCCTTCTGTGCCGGTACCCCTCTATCCTGATTACAAAATCGGGTTTTATACAAGCCAAACACGTCGCCAACTCAAAGCGTTTGCGCCTGATATTGTGCATATTTCCACACCCGATATTATCGGCAGAGAGTTTCTTCTGTACGCCAGAAAACGATCAATTCCGGTGGCATCCGCCTTTCACACGGATTTCCCTTCCTATCTTGCCTACTATCGTCTCGGATTTGCTGTAAAGCCGGCATGGAAATATCTGACCTGGTTTTATAACAGTTGCAGTATTGTTCTTGCTCCGAATGAGTCTGTTCGATCGAAGCTGGCTGGTTATCATATCAGAAACATTGCAATCTGGTCGCGGGGAATAGACAAGGAGCTTTTTGACCCATCGCGCCGTTCCGAAAAGATGCGGTCAGCGTGGAATGTCGGGAACAGGACGGTTGTGGTGTATGCAGGGCGTTTTGTGCTCTACAAGGATATCGAGGTTGTCATGAGGGTTTACGAGCGGTTTATGCAGGGAGAATATGCCGACAGGGTGCGATTTGTGATGATTGGTTCTGGCCCGGAGGAGGAGGAGATGAAGCGAAGAATGCCGGAAGCTATTTTCACAGGTTACCTGACAGGAGTGGAATTGCCTGTGGCCTATGCCTGTGGAGACATATTTCTGTTTCCTTCAACAACTGAGGCTTTTGGTAATGTCGCTCTTGAAGCACTTGCATCAGGTTTGCCTGCGGTGGTTTCGAATGCTGGCGGTTGCCGGGACGTTGTTGAACGGTCGGCTGCTGGACTTGTTGCCTCCGAAGGGAATGTAGACGATTTTTATGAAAAGTGCCTTGAATTGCTTGATAATTCTTTCCAATATAAAGAGTTGAAAGCCAGAGGCCTTGCTTTTGCAAAAGCTCAGTCATGGTGCGCAGTAAACGGTGTCGTGATTGATTACTATCAAAAGATGGCAGACCAGTCAAAAAGCCGCGTTGAGATACTTGACCGACTGGCGGTTTCAGCTCAAAATACTGATTAAGAGAGTTATGAAAACAGGAGTTGTAGGACTGGGAAAAATGGGGTTCAATATGGTGCTGCATCTTCTTGAAGGTGGCCATGAACTTGTGGTTTTTGATCTCTCTGTAGAGGCGGTTTCTGCACTTGCAGGAAACGGGGCCGTTGCTGCCCGCTCTCTGGAAGAGCTTGCCGATAAACTTGAATCTCCCCGTCTGGTATGGCTGATGGTTCCGGCAGGTGACCCGGTCGACAGTACTATTGATCATCTTGTTCCGCTGCTTGAGAGGGGGGATATTATTGTTGACGGAGGTAATTCGCATTATAAGGATTCCGAACAAAGAGCTGCCCGTCTCAAAGAGCAGGGGATAAGCTTTCTTGATGCAGGTACAAGCGGAGGGCTTGAAGGGGCGCGTCATGGAGCATGCATCATGGTTGGTGGCGACAAAACGGCTTATGAAGCTATTGAGCCTTTGCTGAACGATCTCTGTGTGGAAAACGGGTATGCCTATATGGGCAAATCCGGGTCAGGCCACTTTGCCAAAATGGTTCATAACGGTATTGAGTACGGCATGATGCAGGCTATGGGCGAAGGGTTCAATCTGCTTGATGCCAGTGGTTATGATTTTGATCTTCAAGCGGTTTCCAGGGTCTGGGCAAACGGTTCTGTGATTCGTGGCTGGCTGATGGATCTCATGGTTCAGGCACTGCAGAAAGATCCCGGGCTTGATTATCTGAAGGGTGCCATTGCCGATTCAGGCGAGGGGCGCTGGACGGTTGAGGCTGCTCTTGAGCATGAGGTATCAATTCCTGTCATTGCCGCATCTCTTTTCAATCGCTACCGTTCTCGTTCTGACGAAAACTTGTCTGACAGGGTTGTAGCGGCGCTGCGCCATGAGTTTGGCGGGCACGCCTTCGTTGAAAAACCATCATAAGGCTCTATCATGCAGGTAAAACCTGATCACTGCTCTATCATCATTATTGGCGCCAACAGCGATCTTGCCGCCCGAAAACTGTTTCCTTCACTCTACGAGCTTGCTCTTTGGGGGAATCTCCCGGATGATTATCGCATTATCGGCGTTGGTCGCGCTGATCTTTCTCATGCAGAGTTCCGTGAAACCGTCAAGGAAAAGATGGCCAGGTTCTTTCCGGAAACCTTGAAGGATGATGCGGCTTTCAGGCTGTTTTCCGGCAGGCTTTTTTATGTGAAGGCAGATCTTGCTGAAATTGATGGCTATCACGCTCTTTATCATGAGCTTATGGATGTTTCAGCAGAGTTGGGTATCTGCAAGAACCTGCTCTTTTATCTTGCCACCCCACCCACTCTTGCTCCGGTTATTGTCAGGAACCTGAACGAGGCTGGACTTGGAGAAAAGGATGGTATTTGCGGGGGATGGCGCAAAATCATTGTTGAAAAGCCTTATGGCCGGAACCTGCAGACAGCTCGCGAGCTGAACAGTGTTATCGGAGAGGTCTTCAGCGAAAAGCGTGTATTCCGTATTGACCATTATCTCGGAAAGGAGACGGTACAGAACATCATGGTTTTTCGTTTTTCCAATGGAATTTTTGAACCATTGTGGAACCGTAACAACATTGCCAATGTAACCATCACCATCGCCGAAGATTTCGGTATCCGTGACCGTGGTGCCTTTTATGAAGAGGCAGGTCTGCTACGTGATATCATGCAGAACCATGCTCTTCAGCTTCTTGCCGCAGTTGCCATGGAGCCGCCGGTTGACTTCTCTGCCGATGCGGTGCGTGACGAAAAAGCCAAGGTGCTTCGCTCGATTCGTCCGTTTAATCCTTACACTGTGGAGCAATCGGTTGTGCTCGGGCAGTATGAAGGGTATTGTTCTGAAAAAAACGTCACCTCTGATTCAACAGTAGAGACCTTTGCCGCGATAAAGTTTTTTGTTGATAACTGGCGCTGGAAGGATGTGCCCTTTTTTGTAAAGGCAGGCAAGAATCTGGCCGAAACAGTGACCGAGATCGTTATTACCTTCAACTGCCCTCCCCAGAACTATTTTGGGCCTGCCGAAAGTTGCAGTTATACGGCCAACCAGGTTATTATGCGCATCCAGCCGGAGGAGACCATTGCCATAAAGTTCGGTGCCAAGCGTCCCGGTGAAGCGGTCATCACCGATCCCGTTTATATGAAATTTGATTATAAAACCTCTTTTACCGAGGTTGGCCTGACTCCCTATCACCGGTTGCTGCTTGACGCTATGGAAGGGGAACAGATGAATTTTATCCGTCAGGACAGCGTCGAATACTCGTGGGCGATTATTGATTCCATCCGTCAAGCTGTTGGCAGCAAGCCTCCGGAGAGCTATCCGGTTCATTCACACGGGCCTGACTCTGTTGACAAGCTCTATGGTTGAGCACTCAACCAGAAGACGTTTCCGTTGACCGGTTTTACAAGACTTGCCGGTACACATTTTTCCTGTTCAAGAAATATCTTGTCAGCCAGTTCGCTTTTCGCTTTTCCGGTGGTGAAGAAAAGAATATTTCGTGCATGGTTGATGATTGGCAAGGTGAGGGTGAGCCGTTTTCCCGGTGGTTTTCCAAATGGGGCATCGATCGCAATGACCCATCGTCTCTCTTCCTGAAGTGCCTTGATGTTGTTTGCAAACAGGGAGGCTGTGTGGCCATCATCGCCCAAGCCGAGCAGAATGAGGTCAAAACGCGGGAAATTTTCCGAAGCGCCACTCTCTTCAATCGGAAAAAATGAGCGGATGGCACCTTCATATTCTCTTGCAGCCTCTTCTGTATCAGCCTTTTCTCCTGCCATTTTGACGAGATGATTTTCTGCAATACCGGAGTGTGGCAGCAGCGTCTCCATGATCATCCGCTCATTGCTGTCGGGATGGTTGATTGGAACGCACCGCTCATCGCCCATGAAAAGCCAGGTCTTTTCGGGAAGCCGATGGAGAGTCTCTCTGTTTTTCGACCAGTCTTCCGGGAGGGGAAGTTCGTAGTGTTCCAGCAGTTCAGCGCTCACTCCCTGTGCAAGCCGCTTGTAGAGAATTCGCGGCGAATTGCCTCCAGCCAGCACCATCAAAAATCGTCCACATTCAGCAACGGCACGGTAAGCCTCTGCAATGATCAGTGCTGCAGCGTGCTGTGTTGTTGCTGTTTCGTTGCCATGGTAGAGGAACTTTTGTGAAGATCTGTTCATAGATTGCTTTGATCGAAAATTGTCTGTTGAACGGCTGATCACACAGACGGTGTGGTGGAGTTGTAATGGATATGTTTTGTCTCCTCCAACCTTGTTGTGTAACTTGCAGTTGTTGAACATAATCATAACAAGTGGAGAAGCAAAAATGACGGCGTTTGATTTCGGTGTAAAGGTTGACCCTGGGCTTTTCGACAGAGGGTACAATGCTATCAATATCCAGAGTTACCTCCAGCAGGCGTGGCAGATGTTCCACGAAAATGTTGGCGCATTTCTTGGTTTTACTTTGACGCTTTTTGCCGTCTGGCTTGCCACTTTAATGTTTGATGCTGGCAGCTCTCTGCTTTTTTCATCCATTGCAGCGCCGTTTTATGCTGGATACAGCATTGTGGCCTTCAAACTCCTGTTGCGTCAACCATTTCAATTCAGCGATTTTTTCCGAGGCTTCAACTATTTTCTTCCTCTCTTTCTCGCCTCACTCGCCAGCTCCATTTTAGTTGGCATCGGGTTTATCCTTCTTCTGCTTCCCGGGATTTATCTTGCTGTCAGCTATATGTTTACGACGTTTCTTGTTATCGATTACCGCATGGAGTTCTGGCAGGCAATGGAGATAAGCCGCAACATTATTTCGCGTAACTGGTTTGCATTTTTGCTTTTTGCGCTTGTGCTCTGTTTTATTAATCTGCTTGGTGCGCTCGCTTTTGGTATCGGGTTGCTCGTTACGCTGCCCGTTACATCCTGCGCGGTGGCTATTGCATACAAGGAGATTGTGGGTCTCAACGCATCAACCTGGTGACCTGCTGTTTGATTATATTTTAATGGTTCTGTTAAAACAGAATAACCCCTTGAGCATATCGCGCAATTATAGCGGCAAGGAGCACAAACATCCAATAAGGAGAATATTCTATGAAAAAGAGATTGATTGTTTCCATCTTTTGCTGTTTTGTAACGTTGGCTTTCTCTCCTGCTGGATATGCGGCAGAGCCCCAGGTTGTGGTTTCGGCTTCGGGGAAGGTGTCGATTAAGCCGGATATGGCGGAGTTTGGGGTAGTGGTTAAATCAGATGCAAAAGCGGCAGACAAAGCAGCAGCCGAAACCGCAGTAAGGTATCGTGCAGTGCAGAGTGCTCTGAGAACTGCAGGTATTCCGGTTGAGGATGCGCCCACCAGCGCTTATACAGTCTCTCCCCGCTGGGAGTGGAGCAGCACTCTGGAGAAAAATATGTTGAAAGGCTACACCGCACTCCATACCATCAAGGTCAAGGTGCGTGCTCTCGCGACCACGGGTCGTGCCATTGATGCGGTCGTACAGGCGGGAGCCGATGAGGTGCAGAGCATCAGTTTTTTATCGAGCAGGTACGAAGAGTTTCGTCAACAGGCACTTGCCGAAGCGGTGGGGAATGCCCGCCGGGATGCCGTCATTATGGCCAAAGCGGCAGGAGGGACTCTTGGCGAGTTGATTGAGGTCAGCCTCAGTCAGCCCTTTTATGGTGGACGGCCAGCGTTTGAGGCTATGGCATTGCGGGCAGCACCAGCACAGGCACCAACCGAAATAGCGCCTGCCGAGCAGGAGATCACTGTTATGGTTAATTCAACCTGGCGCTTTATTGGTTCACCTGTTGCCAGGTAATTCCTGGAACGAGCAAGCGCAAGCAAAAAGTTGGCATGTGTGCTCATCAGGGGTGTATATCGGCAAAATCCTCTCATTTGACCGTAGTCCGAAAAAAGCCTATCTTTTCGGGCGGTTATTGTTCCTGCTCGAATGTTGGTACTGGTTGAAGACGCTTGATAAACCTGTTCCTCAATATTAATTTCCCAAAAAGGAGAGCTTCGGCTTGTAAAATTATGGCATTTTCTGTAGCAATCAACGTTCAGCGGGAGTTCGAAACCTCCTGCACTCCCGAAAAAGTTTTTGCACTTCTTGCCGATGTGCCACATTCGGCCTCTCATTTTCCAAAAGTAGATCAGCTTGTCGATCTGGGCGGCAACACTTTCCGCTGGGAGATGGAGAAAATTGGTATTGGCGGCTACACCCTGCAACAGACCATCTATGCTTGTCGCTACACCTCCGACCCTGCAACACTGAGGGTTGACTGGATGCCTGTTTCCGGCGTTGGCAATGCCATTGTCGACGGCGGATGGACCATAACTCCAAAAGAGGGAGGCAGCAGGGTGTCCATCAAAACCAAAGGCGACCTGACAGTCGATTTTCCGTCATTTCTGCAGTTCATCATCTCCCCGCTTGTCGAAATGGAGTTTACTGGTATGATAGAGCGCTACCTTGCCAACCTGCAGGACAAATTTAAAGAAGGGGGGAAGAGTTGACTGCTTTCCATCAAAACTCTGAAGTGCTTCTTCAGAACGTGCAGGGCAGATTACTCAGCCACTTGAACTCGGGAAGAACCCTTGGCAAAAATAAAAACGCGCCCTATGCCGAGAGCATAAGGCGCGTTTCAAATAAATGATGCCAACCCTTAGTTTTTTGGAACAAGAGCTGAAGTGATGTTCTGGATAATCTGGCAGCAATTGGTGAAGAGGTTGCCAACAAGTTCGGAAGATGTTTTAACAAGAGGCTCTACAAGCTGTCCTGCTGTTTTGATTCCGATGCTTACCAGGTCAACCTGCTGCTGGGCAAGCGTCCCGATGGTCTGCAGAAGATTGTTGAAAGCAACTGAAAAATCATTGATTGCGTCGTTTGACATGGTTTTTATTGTTTAGGATTTAGAAAGGTACGTTGGTGAAAATAGATTATTTTACTGAAAACCTGCTCCGTAAGACAATTTAACAGATTTTATGAATAGTGTTGTCAAAATAATGGTGAAATCTCTCTCATCCTTGATTTATTGTGGCAAAAAAAATCCTGTAATACAAATAATTGAAACAACACGATATGAATGTCCTTTTCGAGTCGGCCTTGCTTGATGAAGCACTTGCTACCTTCCGGCAAGTATTAACCGTTGATTATGATGCCTACAGGAATCACTGCATGCGTGTTTTAAACTTTTGCCTTGCCTTTGCCGGCGATAGGGCTGATGCAGAAAATATAATTACTATTGCCGCTCTCTTTCATGATTTGGGTATATGGACAGACAACACCTTTGACTATATTCTCCCTTCTCAACAGCTTGCCCGTCGTTACCTTGAAAAGAGTGGCCGGGCCGCATGGTGCGATGAAATTATTGCAATGATCGGCGAGCATCACAAGCTTACCCGGTATCGGGCGAATTCTTTATCTCTGGTGGAACCATTCAGAAAAGCGGACTGGATAGATGTGTCCGGCGGGATGCTCAGGTTCCGTTTACCGGATGATTTTGTGACGGATGTCCTTGAGGCATTTCCAAACGCTGGTTTCCATAAAAAACTTGTCGCACTCTCTGTTGAGCGGCTGAAGACCCACCCATTCAGTCCTTTACCAATGATCAAGCTTTAGAAATAATTGATCACAAGGTTTTTTGAAGAGGATGAATGGTTTTAGTAAATGAAAAAAATGGTAATTTGCAGTCCTGTAATACTTCCTGAAAATTGGGTTGGATTGTGATTGCTTTCAAATGGTCGCTTTTTTCTGAACTGAAGTTATTTCGTAAACATAAACAATGGAAAAAATGAAAATACTCAAGCCCTCTTTAAGAACCCTTGTTATTCCAGGGATGCTCTTTCTCGGAGCTTGTTGCTGTAGCAAGGATGTCGTTGTTGCACCACAGCCCGTGCCAGTTCCCGCGCCAGCGCCAGTGCCCGCACCCCCACCCGCACCCGTAAAGCCACCAACGCCGGCACCGGTTATTATACCTCCTCTCGCGGACATATTTTTTGATTTTGACAAGGCAGACATACGCAGTGATGCTGCTGCTCAGTTGAGGGACGATGCGGAGTGGATGAAAGCAAATCCGACAAAACGTATTATTCTTGAAGCTCATACTGATGTCAAAGGATCAAGTCCGTACAATTTGGCTCTTGGTCAACGTCGTGCCACTGCGGCAATGAATTATCTCATTCAACTTGGTATCAATCCAGCTCGTCTGAAAGCTGTCAACTATGGAAAAGACAAACCAGTAGTGCAAGGTACATCTGATGAGGTCAGGGCTCAAAACAGAAGAGTTTGCTTTATCGTGGAATGACGGGGATTCCATAAAGACAAATGTATTCTGTGCAGGTAATTGTAACCCCTCGATGACCTGGTCATTGAGGGGTATTTAAGGATGTTCTAACTGGTCAACTCATTCAAAACAGGTGCCAGCCACTTTTCAGCATTTTTCAGGCTCATCCCTTTCCGCAGAGCGTAATCCTCAACCTGATCTTTTCCGATTTTTCCGAGCACAAAGTACTTTGCTTGCGGGTGTGCGAAGTAGAGGCCGCTGACTGAGGCTGCCGGGTTCATGGCAAAAGATTCCGTAAGCGTGATGCCAGTGTTTGCTTCAGCGTTCAGAAGGGTGAAGAGTTCCGCTTTTTCGGTGTGATCCGGGCTGGCGGGGTAGCCTGGAGCAGGTCGTATGCCCTGGTACTTTGCTGCATGCAGATTGTCGATATGGAGCGTCTGGCGCGTAAGGTCAGGATGGCAGGCACACTTTTTCTCGCTCTTCTCTGTGACTTCATAACCTTCATAACCCCAAAGTTCCCGGCGTACCCGCTCGTGCAGCATTTCAGCAAAGGCTTCTGCCAGGCGGTCGGCAAGGGCTTGCGTCATGATGCGGAGATAGTCGTCCTGCTCCTCACTGAACTGTTTGAGCACTTTTTCAATGCCAAGGCCAGCGGTTACGGCAAATCCGCCAATGTAGTCCTGTACCCCCGATTCTGTGGATGCGATAAAGTCGGCAAGGGCGAGATTTGGTTCGCCGGTGCCTTTTTCCTGCTGCTGGCGGAGGGTGTGGAGGGTCAAGAGCACAGCAGAGCGGCTCTTGTCCGTATAGACCTCAATATCGTCCCCATTGCTGTTGGCAGGGAAGAGTCCCGCAACACCTTTCAGTCCGAGAAGCTTCTCCTGTTCAATTCTGTCGAGCAGCTTGTTGGCATCATCCAGCAGCTTTTTGGCTTCTGCGCCGTATTTGCCGTCATCGAGAATCTGAGGGTAGCGTCCATGCAGCTCCCATGCCATGAAAAAGGGTGTCCAGTCGATATAGGGGCGCAACTCTTCGACGGTCACATCTTGCAGCAGGGTAATGCCGGGCTTCAGCGGCTTGTAGGCCACCGGTTGCAGTGAGGCGCTATTCTTGCGGGCATCAGCCAGTGAAAGGTATTTTTTTGAAGCGCTGTTCGAGGAGTGGCTCTCTCTCAGTCCAGCCTGCTCCTTTTTGAGAGCTTGGATATACGACGGGCTGAGGGCCGGATTGAGCAAACTGTTGACCACCGGAACACTTCGGGATGCGTCGAGCACCTGAACGACCGGGCCAGAATAGACCGGCGCAATTTTGACGGCAGTGTGCATTCGTGAGGTGGTGGCTCCCCCGATGAGCAGCGGTATCTTCATGCCAAGACGCTCCATTTCGCTGGCCACATGCACCATCTCATCAAGCGACGGGGTGATGAGGCCACTGAGGCCAAGGAGGTCAGCCTTTTCGCGCTCGACCGCTTCAAGAATTTTTTCGCAGGGCATCATGACACCAATATCGACGACATCATAGTTGTTGCAGGCAAGTACAACGGCGACAATATTTTTGCCAATATCGTGCACGTCGCCCTTGACCGTCGCCAGAAGTACCTTTGCGGCTGCGCGGGTGTCCTTGTTCTTCGCCTTCTCTGCGGCGATGTAGGGCAGAAGGCATGCGACCGAACGCTTCATGACGCGGGCGCTTTTCACCACCTGCGGCAGGAACATCTTGCCTACCGCAAAGAGGTCGCCGATGGCGTTCATGCCATCCATCAGCGGCCCCTCAATCACCTGAAGCGGGCTTGTGAAGAGTTGGCGGGCCTCTTCAGTATCCTCTTCGATAAACTCGACAATCCCTTTGATCAGCGCATGGCGTAACCGCTCTTCAACCGGAGCACTCCGCCATTCAGCCGCTTTGGCTTCGATCTTTTCCCCGCCGGTGGCGATGGTCTCGGCAAAGCTGACCAGGCGTTCCGTTGCGTCGGTGCGACGGTTAAGCAGCACATCCTCAACCCGCAGCAGCAGTTCGGGCTCAATATCCTGATAGATGGCGAGCTGACCAGCGTTGACGATGCCCATGTCGAGCCCTGCACGGATGGCGTGGTAGAGGAAAGCGGCGTGCATGGATTCCCGTACCGTTTCGTTGCCACGGAAAGAGAAAGAGACGTTGCTGATACCGCCGGAGACTTTCGCGTAAGGGAGGTTCTTCTTGATCCAGCGGACAGCCTCAATGAAATCAACGGCGTAGTTGTTGTGCTCTTCAATGCCGGTCGCAACAGTCAACACATTGGGATCAAAAATAATATCCTCTGGCGGGAAGCCCACCTCCTGAGTGAGAATATCGTAGGCGCGTTGGCAAATTTCAATGCGTCGCTGATAATTATCGGCCTGTCCCTGTTCATCAAAAGCCATCACCACAGTGGCCGCGCCGTACTGCAACACTTTACGGGCTCTCTCTTTGAAAAGCTCCTCACCCTCCTTGAGGCTGATGGAGTTCACAATGCTTTTGCCCTGGACGCACTGCAGACCGCTCTCAATAACCGACCACTTTGAACTGTCGATCATCACCGGCACGCGGGAGATCTCCGGCTCGGAGGCGATCAGGTTGAGGAACTCCTTCATCACCTTCCCGGAGTCGAGCATCCCTTCATCGACATTGACATCAATCACCTGGGCACCACTCTCTACCTGCTGGCGGGCAATGGAGAGCGCCTCGTCGTAGTTGCCCTGCTTGATGAGACGGGCAAATTTTTTCGATCCGGTGACGTTGGTGCGCTCACCGATGTTGATGAAGCCGGTTGTCTGGTTGACAAAGAGGGGCTCAAGGCCGGAGAGTTGCAGCTCATGCTTTTTCGCCGGGCGCTGCCGTGGGTGAAGATTTTTGACAGCATCCGCAATTGCCTTGATATGCTGTGGAGTGGTGCCGCAGCATCCCCCAACAATATTGACAAATCCTGATGTTGCGAAATCGGCAATCTGGGCGGCCATGTATTCCGGGGAGTCGTCATACTCTCCGAACTCATTGGGAAGGCCAGCATTCGGATAAACGCTCACATAACTTTCCGCAATGCCAGCCATTGCCGCAATGAAGGGACGCATCTGCTTTGAGCCAAGTGCACAGTTCAGCCCTATCGAGAGAAGATCCGGCAGGTGGGCAATCGATGTCCAGAAGGCCTCGGTGGTCTGGCCGGAGAGGGTGCGTCCGCTTGCATCTACCACCGTGCCGGAGACCATTACCGGCACACGCCATCCAGTGCGCTCAAAAAACTCTTCAATGGCAAAAAGAGCGGCCTTGCAGTTCAGGGTGTCGAACACCGTTTCAACGAGCAGCAGATCAACTCCGCCCTCCATCAAACCTTCGAGCTGAACAAGATAGTTATCAACAACCTCACGGAAGGTGACGGCGCGATAACCAGGGCGGTTGACATCGGGCGAGAGTGAGAGAGTCTTGTTAGTCGGGCCGATGGAACCGGCCACAAAGCGCGGTTTGTCGGGGTTGCGAGCGGTATAGTCGTTGGCGGCCCGTCGTGCAAGGCGAGTGGCCTCAACATTCAGCTCCTTGACCACCTCTACGGCATTATAGTCGCCTTGGGAGATGGGGTTGGCGTTGAAGGTGTTGGTTTCAATAATATCCGAGCCAGCCTCAAGAAAGTCGCAATGGAGGTTGTAGATAATCTCCGGCTGCGTTAACACAAGCATATCATTGTTGCCAATGAGCGGGTGGGAGTGCGAGGCAAACCGTGCGCCCCGGTAATCCTCCTCCTTTAATTTATGGCGCTGGATCATGGTGCCCATTGCACCGTCGAGCACAAGGATGCGCTGTTCAAGCAGGCTTAAAAGGGAGTCCTTCATTCGTCTTTCATTGTTAAAGCATGGCGGCAGTTAAAAAAAGGGGAATATACGGATAACCCCGGGAATTACGTTCGTTCAGGTACTCTTTCCTTCAGCCAGGAGTGAATCAGCTCAATACCGCTGTCAGCAATCTGGTGTGCTATCGGATATTCCTGGTATGTGAGGTCATCCACCCGCTGCTGGAGCCATTCCTGGGAGGCCCGCCCCTTGGCTATTGGCAGGATATCGTCATGAAGACCGTGCAGCACAAGAAAAGGGATGTTTCTTATGCTGTTGTCATCCTTTGGGCGTGTCTCAGGCAACTGCCCCGAACAGGCAACAACTCCGTGCACCAACTCCGGTTCACTGAAGGCGGTCATGTAGCTCATCACCGATCCCTGGCTGAATCCCATCAGAAAAACCTTGTTGCCGGCGGGTTTGTACTCTGCAAGAATATCCTTGATAAAATTGATGAATTGCAGGCCAGCCTCTTCCGCTGCGGTATAATCGACGGTAATGCCGGTTGGGGTGAAGCTGAGAGGAAACCATCCGAACATGCCCATATCAAGTGTATGCGGAGCGCGAACGCTGATATAACGCAACCCCTTATGCAGTAAAGGTGCAAGCTGAATCAAATCTTTTTCATTGCTGCCATAACCGTGCAGCAGCATCATGATCGGAGCATTGTCTGGCGCGGCAGGGGCAAGATCAAGAAAGGTGAGCGAAAGATGTCTTCGTTGAAGCATGATGTCAGAATATAATTATGGTTGAGATTCGTGAATAACGTTGGAGATAAAACCACCACCAAGCACTTCGGTGTCGCGATAGAAGACCGCTGCCTGCCCGGATGCAATGGCGCTTTTTGGTGCGGCGAACGATACGGCAACATCATTATTCTCAAGTGGTTCAAGAGAGCAGGGGGTCTCCTTGTCACGATACCTTATTTTCCCGAGAGCCTCCACCGGGCTGGTCAGTTGTTCAATGCCAATCCAGTTCAGGCCGGAAGCAATAAGGCGACGGCTTTCAAGAGCTGATTTTTTCCCGACCTGAAGACGGTTGTGCTCCGTGTCGAGCCCTGTGACATAGAGCGGTTCCTTCGCAGCAACACCAAGTCCGCGCCGCTGGCCGATCGTGTAGAAAGGGTAGCCCCGGTGCTTGCCGATAACCTTGCCGGTTTCATCCACAATGTCGCCATTCGCCACCTTTTCAGCAAGGCCGGGGATGGCACCGGCAAGGTAGCTGCAATAATCGTCCTGCGGCACAAAGCAGATCTCTTGGCTCTCCTTTTTTTCAGCCGCCCGTACACCAAACGTGTGGGCCAGCGTGCGTACTTTGGGTTTGGTCAGTGTGCCAAGCGGAAGGATGGTTTTCGCCAGGTCGCTCTGGGAGAGCATCCAGAGGAAATAGCTCTGGTCTTTCTCCGGATCAACTCCCTTGTAGAGCCGGAAGCGTCCGTCGCTGAAAGAGGTGGAAGCAAAGTGGCCGGTAGCGACAAACTCTGCGTCAAGCATCTTTGCTCCCTCAAAAAGGCCGAACCACTTGATTTTTTTATTGCAGACCATGCAGGGGTTTGGTGTTCTCCCTCCAAGATAGTCATCATGAAAATAGTTGATGACATCATCCCTGAACTTGCGGCTGAGGTTCAACGTAAAGACAGGAATCTGAAAATCGGGATGGTCGCTGATAACGAGTGGCGACGGTTGTATCGAAGGGGTATCATCAAGGGAGTCGAGCACTTTGATGTTCAGGCCCGCCACCTGATAGCCCTGTTTTATGAGCAAACAAGCCGTTACAGCAGAATCAACGCCGCCCGAAATGCCGACAAGAACTTTTTTCTTTATGCTCATGGGGTGATGTTCGGGAAAAAAGATTTGGTGTGAGATAATTGCCCTGTTGAATATAAACAATCCGGATTTGGAATCCGTTTGTCACTGAATGGTTAACTCGATAACCCCACGTTGATTGCGTATTAACCAGCTCAATTTTTTTACTTTCGGAAAGAACGCTATTAATACTTTCAAGGTTTTATTTGTATAATGCCCAGCTTGTCCCTATATTTTTACAGCCACTAAAAAACCATTTAACGGGGTATGTTGATGCCTTTATCCGACGCTGATTTTACATCAATTCTTGAGGACAAGTCAAAAAATTGTTGGTGATATTGAGTGGCTTGAAGATGAAGATCACTCTCCTGCCCTTGAGTTCCGAGTTGAAGTAAAATCAGAAAAAGGGTGGCCTCTTTTTATCAAAGGGAGCTATAATTCTTTGGCCATGGCATTAACCTACGCCTTAATCTTGCAGACTGATGGCCGGATTTATGGGTTGGACTTGGGAAAAGGACATATAAACCATAGTCCACAACGTCTCCAGGTCGGTGAAAAGCACAAGCACCGATGGACAGAACCGTATCGCGACAAGAACGCCTATATTCCTGAAGATATCACTGCTCCGGTTTCTGACCCATTGGCAGTGTGGAGTCAGTTTTGCACAGAATCTAACATTGAGCATGATGGAGAGATGAAATCGTTACCATCAACGCAGCAGGAGCTCTTTTTATGACCGATCTAACGCACTGTGACAGCTTAAAATCCGGTATTGGTGAGTTATTTACCTGTACTAAGCATGGGGATTTTCAGCGAATCCAGACTCCCTTTCTTTACCCGGATGGGGACAATATTGACCTTTTCTGCAAAACCGATGGGGATACAGTGACGATAACTGATCTTGCGGAAACGGTGCGCTGGCTCCATGCACAGTCAGCATCATCTTCCAAACGATCAACAAAGCAGCGGCAGCTTATCGAAGACACTTGCCTTACTCACGGTGTTGAGCTCTATCGGGGTATGATTCTTGGACGTTGTCGCCCGGGCGATTCATTTGCCATGGTCGTTACACGGGTTGCTCAAGCAGCCGTCAGAGTTTCTGACCTTTGGTTCACCTTCAAAACACGGACGGTCGAGTCAATCACTGATGAGGTTGCAGATTGCCTCGCTGACAAAAAGCTGCCATTTACCCGTTTTGAAAAACTTGCAGGAAGATCTGGCCGGGCATGGGCTATTGATTTTCACGTAAGATCTGCATTTCGCAGTTCCCTTGTTTCTGTCTTAAAAACATCGAACCGTTCTTCAGCTCGACCAATTGTTGAGCATACAGTTGCTGCATGGTATGATCTGAATCATTTAGCCGCTGGGCCGGAGGGATTAAATTTTATATCGCTGTTTGACGATACCTCTGATGTCTGGAGTGATGAAGACTTCAAGCTGGTAGAGCCATTGTCAACAATTTCGCGTTGGTCACGACCGGATGAGTTTGTCAATATTTTATCTGAGGTGGCGAGCTGAGCGCACTATTCCGTCTTCTTCCAGATTGCTCATCTGAATACGTCGTACTACGGGTAGAATTTTTGGTAAATGTCTTTGCGATGCCCAACCGTTATAACCTGAATAACCAGCCTGTCATCCTTTATGGAATAGATAATCCTGTAGTCGCCCTTACGGATTCAACAGGTTTGCAATGAGCTTCGAATCTTTTTACTGCCAAGGGGCAATGGATCAACTGCCAGAGCATTAACAGCCTTCACAATGTCGGGAATAACCTGTTTGGCAAGTTTTTGCAACTCTTTAACAGTGGATTTTTTCCACTGAATACTATAGCAAGCCATTTTTTTTCAGCTCTTCAACAACCTGTTCGTGAGAGATTGTCGGCTCATCCTTGCGTTCAGCAACAGAGGCCAAATCTTCAAGATCTTCAAGTAACTCATAAAAATCGTTTAACGGGAGAATCACCGATTTCTTGACCCCGTTTCTATCGGTCACATATTCCGCATGCATGTCCTCAACGTTTAACATGGGTAAGCATTTGAAATGTTTAAAAATATACTCCTGCACCAGTGTCTGCCTTTAATCATGCAGCCATACCCCGCAATATAAAAGAATTTAGAATCAGTTTATCAGTGAAGAGGAATCTTACAGGAATCTCCTGAATGACATAACTTGGCGTTGCAGGAAGCAGAAGATCGACTTACCACAGGGCAAGAATAGTTTGTAGACTGGCAAAAAACGAAAATTAAACGCTGAAAACGATTTGATTTCAAAAAATGCTTCAACCTTCACGCAAACCCACATTTGCTACATCGTTTGTTAGCTTTAGTGCTTCACTTTATCTGGAGGCGTTTCGTTTGATTTCTCTTCTACATTATCGTTATAACTTTCCATCATTCTTTGTGCAACTGAACGCTGAACAATAGATTGAACACTCGAATTCATATTTTTCAATTTAAAAATATTGTTGAACCCATAAAAGCCAAATTCAGTCACAAGCTTACCAATCAGTTCATCTGCAAAAGAAGATGATACAATATTAATATTAGCAAAGTCAAGAGAAATGTTTTTACTTGATTGGTTATAAATATTTATTAATTCATTTCTGATTTTCTGTCCGGATGTTCTTGTCCCTACACCAGATTCTTTACTATGCAAGTCAATATTAATGTTACCTGAATTATCCTCTAGTGATTCTAATTTGAGATTAACAGGTTCATATCCACCAAGTGCTTTAGAAATAGAAATTTCTTTTCCGTAATCTATTTGAAAATCAACAATACAGCCATTGTCATAAGGTAACTGTGGAACACGATCAAATGTCTTGAATTTATTATTTGTAAGATTGTAGCAAGCAGAATTTGATGTAATATTTAATATTCCAGTGTTCTCACTCACTATTTGATGTAGCCCCCAAAGTCCATTGCCTTGCCCGATTTTCTTATCTCTTGTTACGCCTTCTTTTACAGCAAGTTTTAAAGCTTCAACCGGAGTTTTTGGTTTGTGAACTAAAGAGGAAAGCAATGAGTTGTAAATTCCCTGTCCTGTATCATAGACACAAAAAGCAAAATGTTTTGTTTTAGGATGCACTTGCCCCATTACATAGCCAAAACTTCGGCTTGAATGTTGCAGTACATTATCTAATACCTCATTGATTGACCATTCAAAGCCCTCTAAAACGCCTTTCTCACAAACAATAATATGAGATAATTCATCAACAAATGAATTAATTAACAGATAAATATCGTCAGGACTATCAAATCTCCATATCTTATCCAAACTTGCATTTTGAGCAAGTTCTTTATTCTCTTGTACTCGAAGTGGGGTTTTAACTGAAAGTTTTTTTAAGTATTCAGTCAAATAATAGAATTCAAAGTTAATGCCTCTTAAACTCATGTTTTCAATTATACCAGCTATAGGAACACTGACATTTGGAAATGCCGCCCTAACATTTTTAAAATTAAGAATTAAATTTTTGTTAGGAGAATTGATTATTTTATTCAGAATATCAATGAATTCTGAAACAATTCCTGGATTAGTTAAGTTGTCAAATATTAGTTCTTGCCGTTCTTGAGTTATAAGACAAATATTTGTAGGATTTTTTTTCATTGTTTGTTTTCTCTAACGTGCAAATTTAGTAGTTTTATTCGAGATTTTGGCTGTCGAAATAGCATTAAAGCTAACGGCCAGTGGATTGTGTGGCACTTAACTGTCAACCAACACGAATGATTGTGCGGGCGACAAAGTTCCAATTATGTTTCCAAATCCGTCATTTGTTATATCCTTCGTTGGATACAGTAACTATTATATTATTGTAAATATAGCTTTAATCTCATTTAAATTTATAATTCTTAATTCAATATTCCCATTTTCGAATTCTGATTTTAATTCAAAAAATACATTTTCTATCAATTCACAAAGCTTGCTGAACCATATGCAGAGCCTGCTGTATTACTCGTTGTATTGATAGACGATATACCTGTTTGTCCCCATATTGGAAATGGTACTTTTTCTACATATGATTCGTCTGTAATGCCATAAGTAACAAGAATACACATATCTGCATTTTTTTTATTTTTGGTTTCTATCGCACCTTCAATTCTTAAAGACTTTGCTATATAATTTGCATATTCACTAAATTCAACATCATGGCTTGAGTCATTATTATCCTTAGATTCAATGAAAAACGTCTTCCCCTGCAAATTATAATTACCATATGAATTTATTGAGATTTCATAGCGATTCCTTTTGGCATTAACTGTTGATTCTGAGTAGTAATATGTTGTTGCACAACCAGTAAACAACCAGATTAATGTCAACATTAATGATAATATTGAAATGCTTTTTCTCAGTTTCTATTTTTTCAATTGTTAATTAATTATTTATTAGGCTTAGCGGTTTAACCATGTTTCTTCAAACTTGTCCATAACTTATTTATATGCGCTACTTCATTGCGCCTTGCATTCCTTGTTGGCTGAATAAGCGCAACAAAGATGTTGCGTGTTATTGATAGTTTTATTTCTTGTGGTTTTTCTTACAATTCATCGAATGTGTGTAAATTTCGGTGGTCTTGCTGCTTTTGTGTCCCAGAAGTTCCTGAATATACCTGAGGTCAGTTCCCGATTCCGGCAGATGGGTAGCATATCTGTATTGGGTATCGGGAAACTGCACTTCGAACAGCCATTGCTTTGGTTTGTAGGCACTGTAATACTACCTTAACATTTCAATCACCTTATCCGAAATTGGCGCCACCCGCTTTTCTCCCTTGTATTCGAGGGGAGTGATCCGTATGATGGTGCTTGTGTGGAGCATTTTCTGTGGGTAGAAGGTGATGATGCTTTGTATCTTGTAGCCAACATATTACACAGATATAAGATATTCGTAAAATCCATAGCAAACAAATGAGACGGGGTATTAGCCGTAGCACTTCCTTTTTTCAGCCATTCCCACTTCCGATGCGGTACGCCAGCACCCGACCGCTGGCAAGTGTTACTTTTCTGGATGTCTGATTATCCCTATCCCACCCGCGTGAGAGTGTTGACCTTATTCACCTGCATTGGCCGTCAATGGCCAGCAAGCCGGTAATAACTGATGTTCTTTATTGAACTATATTCTTGTTAGTGCGTCCGTTCTATTAAGTTCAGAAAACGTCAACCCATAAAAATATGTAATATCGCAGGTTTTGCGGCGCAGACACTCAATTTACTGCAACTCTCTGTCAATCCTCTCTTTGAGAAACATTTTCAAGAGCGATTGATACGGCACATCACGCTCGTTAGCAAGAACCTTTAGGCGGTTGAGCATAGGTTCCGGCAAGCGAAGCGAAATGGTTTTCATTGTTGGTTTTAAATCAGGAAAAAGTGCCGACGTGGCTTTATTCCAATCAACATAATCGGTTGAGTCATGCGTTGACCAAAATTCCTGCTCCTCTGCTTCACTCCTGAATTCAGGAATTGCCCTTCTCTCGTGTTTCAAAATAGCTTGCTCCTTATGATTCATACTCTGTGCTGATATCACCCGAATGGTTTCAGCACGTACAGTAAAAGCCACAAAAAGCCGACGACCTGCACCAGTTTTGCCTAACACAAAAAATCGTTTCTCTATGGCAGAATGCTTTGCATCATCGGCAACGATCAACGGCTTATTGAAAAATAGTTCTTCACATTCAGCGCTTGATACTTGATGTTTCTCCCAATTTTTGGAGAGATTACCAACATCCCATTGAAACCCTGCTATACCCCTAAAAATTTTCATGGCATTTTTGTATATGGTTAAAGTATACAAAATGGACTCAACCCAATCAAACAAAATCTCAGAACAAAAATTTTCTATTGTGCCCTTACGAGGTGAATCCAGGAAAAAGGGTGGGAAAAAAGACTATCATGTGGAGTGATAATTGCGGTCAAATGATGATGTCCCTCTTGTTCCATGTTATCTTTTCAAAAAACCTCTCTCTATGGAAAATTATCAGGGTTTTCCTGAATTGGCCCTGTTGAGAGCGACATTTCAGAGTGGAGTGACCCGCGATCTGAAGTGGAGGCGCTCGCAGTTACAGGCTCTTGATGCCTTTCTCGTTGAGTGTGAAGGGGAGATTGCTGCCGCACTGCATGATGATCTGCGAAAATCTGCGGCGGAGGTGTTTTTAACAGAAACAAACTATCTCCGGGGTGAAATTCGCTACGCCCTGAAGCGCCTGAAGTCGTGGATGAAGCCTTATCGGGTTTCTGTTCCCCTGGTCTATCAGCCAGCAAAAGCCTGGTACTCGCGTGAACCTTATGGCGTTGTCCTCATCATGGGGGCATGGAATTACCCGTTGCAACTTTGTCTTGCCCCTCTTGTCAGCGCCATTGCTGCCGGTAATTGCGTGATTATCAAACCGTCAGAACTTGCTCCGCATACCTCTGCGGTTATTGCGGCAGGGTTAGGGCGATATCTGGACCGGAAAGCGATTGCAGTGGTCGAAGGCGGAGTGGAGGTGGCCAAAGCTCTTCTTGAGGAGCGATTTAACTACATTTTTTACACGGGTAGTGAGGCGATTGGTCGGGAGGTGATGTCTGCTGCCGCAAAGCATCTGACTCCTTTGACGCTTGAGCTTGGGGGAAAATGTCCCTGTATTGTTGATGAACATTCGGATATCAGTGTGGCAGCACGTCGAATTGTATGGGCCAAGTTTTTGAATGCTGGCCAGACCTGCCTTGCGCCTGATTATGTTCTTGTTCACGAAACGCGGGAGGCAGAGCTGCTCCGCTCAATGGAGGCGGCAATCATAGGCTGTTATGGTGATGAGCCCCGTACCAGTCCCGAATATCCTCGTATTGTTAATGCTTTTCATGTCAGACGGCTTGAATCGCTTATGGAGGATGCTTCGATCCAGAGTGGGGGGAGTACAGATCCAGATGATTGTTATGTCGCTCCAACCATTCTTTCTGGGGTAATGCCAACATCATCACTTATGGAGTCCGAGATTTTTGGTCCCTTGCTGCCGGTTATTGCGTATAAAGAGCTTGGTGACGCGCTCAACATTGTTGCCAGCAGAAAAGAGCCGCTGGCGATCTACCTTTTCTCTTCTGACCGGTCGGTGCAGGAGCGGGTGGTGAGGAGTTCTCGTTCAGGAGGAGTGTGTATCAACGATCTGTTGTTTCAGGCAGTACCTCACGGGCTTCCCTTTGGCGGAGTTGGTAGCAGTGGCTTTGGCTGTTATCATGGCCGATTTGGGTTTGAGACCTTTTCTTGTTCGCGAAGTGTTTTCCATAGAGGTTTTTATCCAGATCCTGCTCTGCGTTATCCGCCCTACAGCGGCAAAACATTCAGTGTTGTCAGGCGAATGCTCCATTGGTTTCGATAAAATGCATCTTTCCAATGGCATGTCAAGTGGTGAGTAATGGAGGTTTTCTTCATACAAAAACAGGGTCGCTGGTGAACGTTTCTGTAAACTTGGTGGTGATGAATATTCTGCCAATTACTCCAATGTGTACGACGATCTGCTTCAGGCATCCGGGGATGAAAAAACCATTATGACCTCGACCGTCTGCACGCCTTTGTTTCGGGCAAGTTGAGTTAACTGTTTGAACATCCCAGGATTTTCAGGATATTGCTTGGCTGAACAAAATGTTAATTTTTGTGCTATGGGAAACCTGACCACATCGAAAAAATGTGATTTGACGGAGTGGGATCATCCGTGGGATAACGTATTTAACCACATAAATATAAAGCAAATATAACTATGTTGAACGCAGAATTGCTGTTACAATCAGTTGCACACTGGAATGAAGCTCGCGCCAAAAATCCGGAGATTGTGGTGGACCTTTCGGATCAGGATCTCAGTGACGCTATCCTCAATGGTGCCAATCTCAGTGAGGCAAACCTCGCTGGAGCAAGTTTCAATGGATCAAGTCTCAACGGGGCTGTGTTCATTGATGCCCACCTGAGTGGTGCAGACTTCAATGAGGCTGATCTCAGCGGAGCTATACTTTGGAATGCAGACCTTAGTGAAGCAAATTGCTCTCAGGCCTTGCTCAATGGAGCTGATATGTGCGGGGCTTATCTTGAAAATGCAGACTTTACTGCCGCATCCATTTGTGGCGTTGATTTGACCGATGCTACCCTGAGCGGTGTGAACTTTCAGGATGCCAGTATTCTGGGAACAGACTTTTTAGATGCCATCGCTCATCATGCAAACTTCAATGGAGCTTACCTCAAAGGATCCGACTTCACAGGTGCTGACCTCTCCGGAGCTGATTTCAGTGAAGCGATTCTCAATGGAACTGACTTTACAGGTGCGGAACTCGTCGGAGCTGATTTCAGTGGCGCAACTCTCGATGGAGCTGAGTTTGCTGCCGCGAATATCGAAGATGCCACAGGGTTGCCTGATTCTGTTGTTAATGGATCAGACGAGGATATTGAGGAGTAGATGCAGAACGTACCAATCTTTTCGATGGAATGTTTTGCCGGAATTGATGACACAATCCAGCAGGGCATTCCGTTGAGTCGCAGATCAATACCTCAGTTGCCGAAACTTGCATTTATTTCTGATATATCCGGTAATCCTGCGTTCAGCAGTTCCCGTTCCTGAACCCCGATCACTCAATAAGGTCACCCACGCTGTACTTGCCCCCATGCGCGATAACCACCACATACTTCGATAACTTCGGGTCATAGACCGCAACCGCCTGATAGAGGTGATTGAGCTTGTGAGCCAACACAAAAGCTATCGGCAAGGTTGCCGGGCCATTCAGCTTGATCAGCTCCCCGCCTCTGATTACCCCGCCATCAATCAACCCCTTCATTTGTTGTGCAGCCTCCTTCACCAGCGCATCATTTTGCGCCGGGGTATCCCCAAATCCCATGCGAAGCACATTGCCTTCTTCCATAGCAAAAGTATAGATGCTCATGATTATTTGTTCCCGTGAATGATTATCCGGCTTGAAATAAGTCCCACTGATGCGGCGTGGAGATGTCGTCATTCGCTATGCGTGCAATAAGATATAAAGTCGCTCAAATTTTGCGACTTTGCTGACCTGCGGCCACGTCGCAATCCGCTATGCGTGCAATAAGATATAAAGTTGGATCTCAAAGAATATGAGGATTTGGCAGAAAAAGTCGCAATCCGCTATGCGTGCAATAAGATATAAAGTACTTTCCCGACTTGTCCGCCCCATTTTTTTAAAAAAGTCGCAATCCGCTATGCGTGCAATAAGATATAAAGGTGGTGTTTTGGATCCCGTTGGAGCATTACCAGTTGTCGCAATCCGCTATGCGTGCAATAAGATATAAAGATGGTGCCTTACTTGTGGCAGTTTGGAAATGGTGACCGTCGCAATCCGCTATGCGTGCAATAAGATATAAAGTTCATTACAAGGGATTCGCGTTTCCCATAGTGGACAGTCGCAATCCGCCATGCGTGCAATAAGATATAAAGAACAATGCATAAACGGAGACGATAAAAATGAAAAAAAGTCGCAATCCGCTATGCGTGCAATAAGATATAAAGTCAGCTTTAAACCCACCACTTACTGATCCTTCCCAAAGTCGCAATCCGCTATGCGTGCAATAAGATATAAAGATTGATATCGCTATCTGGGTAGAGGTCGTGACAAGGGAAAGGTCGCAATCCGCTATGCGTGCAATAAGATATAAAGCTCAACCCTAGTGGCAGCAATCGAAAAGTATGGCACTGTCGCAATCCGCTATGCGTGCAATAAGATATAAAGCCCAAAGAAGATTCCGTACTCAATGAATTCAAACTGTCGCAATCCGCTATGCGTGCAATAAGATATAAAGAAGTGATGCTCCTCTCCGTTCCCCTGGGGAACAAAGTCGCAATCCGCTATGCGTGCAATAAGATATAAAGTTCAACTAACTCATGTAATTCAACTGTTGTAACCAAAGGTCGCAATCCGCTATGCGTGCAATAAGATATAAAGATGGACAAAAGATATTTCAATCTGGGGAGGGGAGAATGTCGCAATCCGCTATGCGTGCAATAAGATATAAAGGTTCGGTAATGGTCATACCATATTCCGGCACACAACAGTCGCAATCCGCTATGCGTGCAATAAGATATAAAGACACTGAATCGCGTCGCAATTGTCGCAGCCGCGGACGTCGCAATCCGCTATGCGTGCAATAAGATATAAAGGTGGAAGAAGCTATCGCATCAATCCCGTGATGATCGGTCGCAATCCGCTATGCGTGCAATAAGATATAAAGAACGGGATTGAATTCAAAAAATTCTCTTACGCCGGAAAGTCGCAATCCGCTATGCGTGCAATAAGATATAAAGTTGTTTCCTTTTCAGTCGGGGGTTCAAGCCCAAAAGAAACGTCGCAATCCGCTATGCGTGCAATAAGATATAAAGGTTTTCTTGCTTGGTGCAGCATGGAAATTATTCCGTGTCGCAATCCGCTATGCGTGCAATAAGATATAAAGATGGATGAAAATGATGGAACAACTCCAGTCAATCTTGTCGCAATCCGCTATGCGTGCAATAAGATATAAAGATGGTGCAAGCGTAGTTTACGTGTCGTCCATCGACGGATAGTCGCAATCCGCTATGCGTGCAATAAGATATAAAGCGGCTCATCGCCGAGGCAGTGGAAACACTGCGTTGGTTGTCGCAATCCGCTATGCGTGCAATAAGATATAAAGGTTACCGGAATCCTCCTTGTTGTTGGATGGTTTATAGTCGCAATCCGCTATGCGTGCAATAAGATATAAAGATTAGGGTGCAACAAACAGCTATTCCAGATTTGAAAATGCGAAATAAAATTTTATCAATTAAGCCAAG
>JBMOIS010000006.1:0-83425 GCA_049317185.1 Chlorobium sp.
GCAGAGCGTAGGTTTTCAGAACACCGGGAAATCCTTTTGCAATCTCTTCAAGACTCTCAAGACGCTTGACGTTGCCGTCGGCCGTTACAGCGCCTCGGGCTCCGGGACGAGAGAGTGATATGGTATTGGCGGCATCAACAAGATCGGCAACAGCAGACTCTTTATCGACATCACCATGATGAGCGGCAATGGCATTAAGAACTATAGGCGATTCGTTGAACTTTTTCAGAAAGGTCATTGCGGTCATGGCATGGGGTTCATCACTTTCCGGCAGCACCAGTCCGATATCATGCAACAGACCTGCCCGTTTGGCAAGGCGGGTATCAAGCTTGAGTTCTGCAGCCATAAGACCTGAAAGCATGGCAACCTCACGACTGTGCTGCAGCAGGTTTTGACCATAGACGGTGTAGAATTTCATTTTACCGATCACGGCAATAACGTCAGCGGGCATGTCGGTAATCTGGAGCGAAGAGAGCGCTTCCTCTCCAGCAGTTATGATGACATCATCAATCTCCTTTTTGGCATCTCCATAAGCTTTTTCAATCGCTACAGGATGAATGATTCCATCAACAAGAAGTTTCTGGAGAGTCAGCTTGGCGAGTTCACGGCGTAGAGGGTCAAAGCAGGAGAGAATAACCACCTCGGGAGTATCGTCAACAATGATATCAACTCCTGTTGCGTTTTCAAAGGCCTTGATATTGCGTCCTTCACGGCCAATAATGCGACCCTTGAGTTCATCGCTCTGGATATGAACGACGGAAAGGGCATTTTCTGTGGTCTGCTCAAACGAGATCCGCTGAATTGCTGTCAAGAGCGTTTTTTCAGCAAGACGACCTGCTTTCTGCTCTGCCTCTTCATGAATCTGATGAAGCGTTTCTGTTGCTTCTTCGCGTGCTTTTGTAACCATGTTGTCGATCAACATCTGCCTGGCCTCTTCTGCCGGGAGGTTGCTGATGCTCTCAAGGCGCTGGTTCTGTTCCAGAATAATCCGTTCAAGTTCTGTTGAACGTAGCATCACTGACTCGGTGATCTGATCGATTTCCTTGCGCTGATCCTGAAGCTTTCGTTCCGTATCCTTGACATCCTGAGCCTGTTTTTTCAGTTGAGCCTCTCTCTGCTGTGTCTGCTTTTGCAGTTGGGTGTACTTGTTGTTTTTGATGAGAACTTCCTGATCAAACTCACGACGCTTCTTTTTCCACTCCTGGTTTACTTCGCTGACTTTAAGTTCCTTGTACTCGTTGGCCTCTTTTTGGGCTTCCTGGACTATTTGCACTGCGCGTTCTTCGGCCTCAAGCACCTTGGTCGTACCGATACGTTCAAGAAAATATCGTCCAATAAAAAATCCCGCTGCAAAACAAAAGAGTGACGCAAAAACAATTAAAAACAGGTTTATAACTATACCCATTAAACCACCTCCATTTTCATGCTCTCATACTCATACAAGAAGCACTGTTTTAAACAAAAAAAACCGCACCACAGACAAGGGGCGTAAGATTCAAGAACCCGTGATACACGGTGGGTGCCTCCTTCAAATTTTTTGCTTCCAATGGAACTCCGTTTCCAGTGTTCTTGAATCTTCCCTCCTCATGGAGTCAGGAAAATTCAATAAGGCCTGCAATCAAAGAGAAGAGCCGGGCTCCCTGTTTTTTGATGTTAGTTCTTGTACCTTACAACCACCTCAATCAACCGGTGCGGAAACTCGTTCTGCTTAATGTAACGGTTTATTGCAGATTTTGCCCAATAAAAACATTAAGCCGGGCAATGTTCTGTTGAAGCGACTCCATCTCCTCTTCAAGTTCAATCTTTTTCTCGGCAAACTGAATTGCGGCAAGAACAGCCAGTTTTGCTGCTCCAAATGTCGGGGCCTTTTCAGCAAAAAGCCTCATCACTTTGTCAACATCACGGGCAGCCTTTTCGGTCAACTCCCTTCGCCCGGATCTTAAGGGATAGCTGTCACCATAAACATTTACATCAATTTTTTCCATCTCATTACTCTACAATGTCTGATTGTTTCTGAGCTCCATCTCTATTTTCTGCAAAATCAGAACCAACTTCTGTTTCACCTGCCCTTTTTCTGCATAAGCAAACACTCCATCAAGGATGACACCCGAATCAATGGCTGTGGAACCAACTGTTCCTGGCAGCTTGAGAGACCTGAGAATATTCTGAAGACTTGATAGTTCAGAACGCAATACCTCATTCTCTTTGCGGCAGTCAGTCAACTGGACAATGAGCAGTTCAATATTTTTCTCAAGAAGGTTGACGTCAACCTTGATGTTTTGCCCGTCAAAATCTTGCATAGAACAAAAAAAATCAGACTTGTCGAATCACCGCACCAAGTTTACTTTCGGCATCTCTGCCGACTTTCGAAAGAATATCACTGATTCTCTCTTCCTGCAATGTTCCCTTATGATCGACAATTTCAAGAGAAAGCGCTACGCTACGCTCCCCTCCATCCTCGCGGGTGCGCTCGAAAAGGTCGAAAACCGAGACTGCCCTGATCAACGAGTCACTTGAACGTACAAGCTCTACAAGTGACTGAACAGCAACATCCGGAGGTAAAACAAGCGATATATCCCTCTGAACAACCGGAAATCTGGACGGCGGCTGATAGGTGACATCTGCTTTGAAACAGCATTCCAGAACTGCCACATCAATTTCCGCTACATAAACGTCCTGCGCAATATCAAATTTCTTTAACAGGTCTGCGCCAACCTGCTGAACCGCCCCCACCCTGTATGAGCGGTTCCTTCCTTTTTCTGTCAACTCCACATCAATGCCGACAGTACCCCCATTATAAAGATTCACTGCTGATTTGTCAAGCAAATTCAGCTTTTCAAGAAGCATCTCGACAGAGCCCATGAGATCGTAATAATCTACCTTTTCGGATGGCTGATTCCAGATTCTCGGATAACGGCTTCCCGTCAATGCCATAACAAGATACTCCTCCTCCTTGTAACCGTTGAGCCGCAGCTCACCACAACGCTCACTCTCTGGAATACTCTGAAATCCCCTGGCAACCTCAAAGAGTTTCTGATCCCGATTGCCATGCCTGATATTATGGCTGATAACCTTGAGAAATCCGGGCACCAGCCCTGGCCGGAGAACCTCAAGCCCTTCACTGATAGGGTTAAGCACTCCAACAAGTCGGTCGCTGAACAACCCGGCCTCCTCTCTTTTCATGAGTGGATTGGTCAGTATCTCCCTGAAATTGAGCCCAACCAGAAGGGAACGGAGAAAGTCAGGGAAAAATTCAGGATGTTTGCGCGACTGCGGATAGATGGTCGCCATCTGTGGGGAGGGCTGAATGTTGTCGTAACCGTAAAGGCGGGCCACCTCCTCAACAAGATCGATCTCTTCAGAAACATCAACCCTGAAGGAGGGCACCTCAACGGTTATCGACTCACCGGTCGTTCCGTCGGCTGAAAAGCCTATCCGCTCAAGCATCTCCACCATATCGACGGCGCTGATTGAACTGCCGAGCAGGGCATTGACCCTGGCTGGCCGCAAGACTATCTTCCGCAATACAGCAGGCATGGATCCATACTCCCGTGCCTCTTCAAGAGTGCCTCCGGCAAGCTCGAGTATCAGCGCTACGGCACACTCTGACGACCGTCTGACGTTATGCGGATCGATACCTCGCTCGTAACGATAGGAGGCATCTGAGGAAAGCACTGCTTTTTTTGCCGATTTCCGGATCATTGAAGGGTCAAATAAGGCCGATTCAAGGAGAATATCTGTTGTTGTATCACTGACGGCTGAATCAAGCCCTCCCATAACACCTGCCAACGCAACCGGTTTCAGGGTGTCGCAAATAACCGGCATTCCTGGTTCAATCCGGGTGAGTTGCTGATTGATGGCAACAAATTCTGCCCGCATGTCGCTCCGTATCACCACCCGCTCTCCGGCAAGTTTGGCAAGATCAAAGGCATGAAGGGGCTGACCAAGCGCATGCAGAATATAGTTGGTAATATCGACGATGTTGTTTTTGGGCCTGAGACCAATACGTTCAAGCTTTTTGCGTAACCATTCGGGAGACCGGGCAACGGTTATACCGCGAATGACCACACCGGTATAATAAGGACAAGCTACTTCGTCCAGAACCTCAACCAACGAGCCTGTCTTTGAAAATGCGACCGGGTGCTGCCGGGGATAGTGAATCTGATCGCGCCCGGCGAGCTCCCTTGCAACACCAAGGTGCGAGAGAACATCGGGCCTGTTTGGCGTGATGGCAATATCAAGCACCACGTCACTGTCAAGGAAGCGGGAGAAGGGTTGACCTATAGTACAGGATGAATCAAGTTCCATAACTCCGGAATGGTCATCAGAAAGACCAAGTTCGTCTGAGGCACAAATCATCCCGAAAGAGCGTTCACCGCGTATTTTTGATGGTTTGATGGTAATGGTCTGGCCGTCACGAAGCTGAAGTTTCGCCTTTTCGGTCGCTACTGGCACAAGCATCCCCGCCTTGACATTCGGGGCACCGCAAACAATCTGCAGAGGTTCGTAACGACCAACATCCACCCGGCACAGTGTCAATCGTTCTGCATTGGGATGCGGCAGTACTTCATCAATTCTGCCAACAACCACAAGGTCATCGGGAAGAGAGGTCTCCTGAATTTCCTCTACCTCGAACCCGAGAAAGGTCAGTTTTTCAACAAGCGATGCCGTATCGGAAGAAAAATGAGGCAAGAAATCTTTAAGCCAACTTACAGATATTTTCATGGGAGAGATCTGCTTTCATGAACAAAAAAAGCTCTGTACCGGGAAAGAACAGAGCTTTATTGAGTGACCCCAACGGGATTCGAACCCGTGCTACCACCTTGAAAGGGTGATGACCTAACCACTAGTCGATGGGGCCTTCTATGGGTGAATGAGGGGACTCGAACCCCCGGCCTCCAGGGCCACAACCTGGCGCTCTAACCAACTGAGCTACAATCACCGTCTACATATCTACGGACTTTTTCTTCGTGCGCCCGACTGGACTCGAACCAGTAACCCTCAGCTTAGAAGGCTGATGCTCTATCCATTGAGCTACGGGCACCGCTTCAATCTTGAAAACCTTCACTTGTCGGGGTGCCGAGACTCGAACTCGGGGCCTCCTGCTCCCAAAGCAGGCACGCTACCAACTGCGCCACACCCCGATCTTTAAGGGAAGGCCCAATATAGCACAAGATCATTGATTACAAAAAAAAATATTTCTTTACCAGGCTATAAATTGTGCCTGAAATAATTTGTAATAATCTGCCTGAGATCCTCATGACAGACCATTTCAACAGCCTCAGCCGGAGTAACAAGCTTGCGGCGGCGGTCGTGCATCTCATCCCACTCATCAAGCATGGTTTCAATGAAAAGCGGATATACCTGTACCGAAAAGTGTTTCCCAAATTTGCGGTATCGGAATTGGCCGGCTTTTTTGTAATGCACAACTCCTATCAAGCCAGCTTCTTCGTAAGCCTCTTTTGCGGCTGAATCTGCCGGGGACAACCCTTTTTCGACATATCCCTTGGGAATAATCCAGCGCTCGGATTTTCTGGAAGTAATAAGCACCAGCCGATTGTCAAGAACCGGGATAACCCCCGACTGCCTGAATACTCCCTTTAGCCGTCCCGCCATAGCAAACATTTATTTTATCCAGCTCTTTTTATTTCAACAGTCAGAAATATGAATTCCCTGTTCACAAAATACAACTGATTTCTTTATTTAGCAGCTATCTGCCAGCAGTTGGCCAAAATATTTTTTATACTGTCTTTTGTGTAAATGCAAGAATGACAACATAGAGTGTTTTTTATCTAAAACCTTTGAAAAAAATGAAAGCGATTATTCCTGTTGCGGGTGTCGGTACTCGTTTGCGTCCACATACTTTTTCACAGCCGAAAGTACTGCTTAATGTGGCAGGAAAACCAATTATCGGCCACATTATGGACAAGCTTATCGCAGCAGGTGTCGATGAAGCCATTGTCATTGTGGGTTATCTTGGCGGCATGGTTGAAGAGTGGCTGCTGAAACATTACTCGATCAAGTTCACCTTTGTTTACCAACATGAACTCCTGGGGCTTGCCCATGCTATCTGGATGTGCAAATCCAACATCATTGACAATGAGCCACTGTTCATCATTCTCGGTGATACCATTTTTGATGTAGATCTTGAGCCGGTACTGAAAAGTTCGTTTTCAACGTTGGGAGTAAAAGAGGTTGATGACCCGAGACGATTCGGAGTTGCTGTAACTGATGGCACCAAAATTCTGAAACTGGTTGAAAAACCTGATACTCCTGTCAGTAACCTTGCTATCGTCGGACTCTATTTTCTCCGTCAGTCCCGATCGCTCTTCGACACCATTGACTATCTGATTGACAACAAAATACAAACAAAGGGAGAGTACCAGCTCACCGATGCTCTCCAGCTCATGATTGAGAGGGGGGAGACATTAACTACGTTCCCCGTCACCGGCTGGTATGACTGCGGTAAACCTGATACTCTCCTCTCTACCAACGAGACTCTTCTTCACGATAATATCACGACAAAGGATTATCCTGGCTGCATTATTGTTGATCCTGTTTTTATCGCCGATAATGCCATTATTAAAAATGCCATTATTGGCCCAAATACCACGATAGGCGAAAATTCCAAAATTGCAGATGCTATCATCAGGGATTCCATTATCGGCAGCGGTTCCAAGGTTCTCCATATCATGCTTAATCACTCCATCATAGGCAGCAATGCGAGCATTACCGGAAATCCTCATGAAATCAGTGTCGGCGATTATTCTGAAATTCAGGTGGGATAAGAGAATTTTTGCATAGAAGAGAGCGAATGTTTACATTTCGACTCAATTTTTCATCGGCATCCCCATTACCTATGGACATGGTGCCGCAAGCTCCGGGGAGGCTTTGTTTCACTGGGCTTGCCGGAGAATGTTTTTACGTGTCCAGTCATTTCCCTGTGAAATCCTTTCACTGAAATGCTCTCCATCAGGTCAGTTTTTCCTGTTCTTGTTGTTATTGTTATTCGTTAAACCAAAACCTTATAAAAAATATGTCACAGAAAAGGTATTTCTTTACCTCAGAATCGGTATCAGAAGGGCACCCGGACAAGGTTGCTGATCAGATTTCCGATGCTGTTCTCGATGATTTTCTTAGCCAGGACCCAAGTTCGCGCGTTGCCTGTGAAACGTTTGTAACAACCGGCCAGGTGATTGTGGGTGGTGAAGTTACAACCAAAGGAATTGTGGATATCCAGACCATTGCCCGCAAGGTTGTGACCGAAATCGGCTACACCAAGGGTGAATACATGTTTGAAGCCAACTCATGCGGCGTTCTTTCAGCGCTCCACAGTCAGTCCCCCGATATCAATCGTGGTGTTGACCGGAAGGAAGAGATTGCTGACGAGTTTGACCGCGTCGGCGCAGGCGACCAGGGTATGATGTTCGGCTATGCCTGCACTGAAACTCCTGAGCTGATGCCTGCCGCAATCCAGTTTGCCCAGCAGTTGGTCAAGACACTTGCAGAAATCCGCAAGGAGGGCAAAATCATGACCTATCTCCGTCCTGATTCCAAGAGCCAGGTTACCCTTGAATATGAAAATGAAAAAGTCATCCGCGTTGATGCTGTTGTTGTTTCAACCCAGCACGACCCGGAACCGGTTGGTGTCAGCGAAGCTGCATGGCAGGAAGTTATCAAGCATGACATTATTGAGCATGTCGTCAAGGTTGTCATTCCCGCTAATCTGATCGACGAAAACACAAAGTTTCATATCAACCCGACAGGACGTTTTGTTATCGGCGGGCCACACGGCGATACCGGCCTGACCGGTCGGAAGATCATTGTTGATACTTATGGCGGTGCGGCTCCCCATGGTGGCGGCGCTTTCAGCGGCAAAGATCCTTCCAAGGTTGACCGTAGCGCCGCTTATGCAGCACGTCACGTCGCCAAGAACATTGTTGCTGCCGGTCTGGCCGACAAATGCACCGTACAGGTCTCTTATGCCATCGGTGTGGCGCGTCCGGTCTCTATCTATATCAATACGCATGATACCGCAAAACAGGGCTTCGATGATGCCCAAATTCAGGCAAAGGCTGAGGTGATCTTCGATCTTCGTCCTGCGGCTATCATCAAACGGTTCAGCCTCGACAAACCCCAGGGATGGAGCTATCAGCAGACTGCTGCCTACGGTCATTTCGGCCGCGATATCTTCCCTTGGGAAAAAACCGAAAAGGTTGACGAGCTGAAAAAAGCTTTCAATCTGGCCTGAGCAATCTCAACATAGTAAAACAAGAAACAATTAATATGACAACAGTCGCAAAACCACTTGATTATAAAGTAGCAGATATCTCTCTTGCTGAATGGGGACGGAAGGAAATTGATGTTGCTGAAAAAGAGATGCCGGGCCTTATGGCTACCAGACGCAAGTATGCTGGTAAATATCCGCTGAAGGGTGCCCGTATTTCTGGTTCCCTGCACATGACCATTCAGACGGCCGTGTTGATTGAAACCCTTGTGGAGCTTGGAGCAGAGGTTCGCTGGGCAAGCTGCAACATTTTTTCAACACAGGATCATGCCGCAGCAGCCATCGCAGTAACCGGTGTGCCGGTCTTTGCGTGGAAAGGTGAAACCCTTGATGAGTACTGGTGGTGTACCCGCCAGATCCTTGAATTTGAAGGCGGAAAGGGGCCAAACCTGATTGTCGATGATGGTGGTGACGCTACATTGATGATTATTCTCGGTTACAAAATCGAGAACAGCCCGGAAATGCTTGAAAAAGTTCCGGGTAATGCCGAGGAAAAAGCACTCTACCAGCAGCTCAGGGAGGTCTTTGAAAAGGACAACCAACGCTGGCACAAGGTTTCGGCAGAGATGAAGGGCGTTTCGGAAGAGACCACTACCGGCGTTCACCGCCTCTATCAAATGATGGAAAAAGGCGAACTGCTCTTTCCTGCCATTAACGTCAACGACTCGGTCACCAAGTCGAAATTTGATAATCTCTATGGATGCCGCGAGTCACTGGCTGACGGTATCAAGCGGGCAACTGATGTCATGGTTGCCGGTAAAGTTGTTGTGGTGCTCGGTTATGGCGACGTGGGCAAGGGCTCTGCCCGCTCAATGCGCGCTTACGGGGCAAGGGTTATCGTCACGGAAATTGACCCGATCTGCGCTTTACAGGCTGCCATGGAGGGTTACGAAGTCTCCACCATGGATGAAGCGGTCAAGGAAGGAAACATTTTTGTGACCACTACTGGCAACAAGGATGTCATTACCCTTGAGCATATCAAGCAGATGAAGGATGAAGCCATTGTCTGCAACATCGGCCACTTCGACAACGAAATCCAGGTTGAGCAGCTTTATGCTTATGCTGGTGCAACGAGGCTCAATATCAAGCCCCAGGTCGACAAGTACACCTTTGAGAATGGCAACTGCATCTATCTGCTTGCGGAGGGACGCCTTGTCAATCTTGGATGTGCAACTGGCCACCCTTCGTTTGTGATGAGCAACTCGTTTACCAACCAGACGCTTGCGCAAATTGAGCTCTGGACCAAAGAGTATGCCATTGGTGTTTACCGGCTTCCGAAAGAGCTTGATGAAGAGGTTGCAAGGCTGCACCTTGATCAGCTTGGGGTAAAATTGACCAGGCTTACTGATGAACAGGCTGAGTATATCGGGGTGCCTCTTGATGGACCCTACAAGCCGGAGCATTATCGCTATTGAGGGCTGACAGCAAACAGTACAAACAAAAAGCAACCTGTGGAGGGTTGCTTTTTTGTTTGCTGTGCTGGGGCGGCAGGATTCGAACCTGCGGATGTCGGCTCCAAAGGCCGATGCCTTACCACTTGGCGACGCCCCATTGCTTGCTGTTACAATAAAACATAATCGGCTTTTAATATACGCACAATTAGAGAAAAAAAAAACAGATCGAGTATAACGATTCTGCCTGGGAGCGCCTCTACTTGTGAACGCCGAGAGCCAGGGAACTCGGCATTCCCGGGTTAGCGCATTTTAATATATCTTTTGTTGAGCAAGACTGATATTTCGCCTGTTGATAACCTTATTGGAAATGCAAGGATGACAAAAATCAAGATTTGTGGAATAACCCGCCTTCAGGATGCTCTCGATGCGGCTCACGCTGGTGCCGATGCCCTCGGCTTTAATTTCAGCCGTCAGAGTCCGCGACTGATCGCACCTGAAAAGGCAAAGGCAATTATTGAAGAACTGCCGCCATTTGTTCAGTCGGCTGGTATCTTTGTAGAGCACTCCCCGGAAGAGATCAATGCCATTTGCCGTCTCTGTAACTTGCAGATTGCACAATTGCATAGCGACCGATACAGCCCGGAACAGGCGCGATCGATCACTGCGGCAAAGGTTATCAGAGTGTTTCGCCCCGAAGAAAGTTTTGCCGTGGAAGAGGTTTTTGAGTTCGCCGCAAAAAGCAGCATCAGGAGTTTTCTGTTTGATGCTTACCGGCCAGACATGGCAGGGGGAACCGGAGAGAGCATCGGAGCTTCACTGGCAAGCCGTATCTTCAAGCAAATCAGAACCTCATGCTATGCCATACTTGCGGGAGGACTGGATGCAACAAATGTCGGTGAGGCAATCCGCCGTGTTCAGCCTTATGGAGTTGATACGGCAAGCGGAGTCGAAAGCGAGCCCGGCATCAAGGATCCTGAAAAGATAGATGCCTTTATCCGGGCTGTACGCAAACCGTTTTAAGTGCCGCTGTTGGCCTGCACATGGCCCCAGATAAGTTTTGAAGCTACTTCCGGCAATTCAACAGTGATCAGATGCCCGCATTCGGGAACGCAAACATAGGTACCCTTGTGAGTAAGATTGACCAATTTTTCCGTGTTCTCTGCGGTCATAATTGAATCACCCTCTCCGGCAACAAAGAGTACCGGCATATCAACGATTTTGACCATCTCAGGCACGGAGTCGGTAGTACTGAACGCCGTAATATGCTGAGTTGTCTGCTCAATAGCCTCTGGAGCGCAGAGTCCGAGGCTTTTGTATCCGATAAGAATATCATGAAGCATGACGGTATTCTTGGCAAGAACAAGACGAGCAAAGATATAGGCAGGAAGCCACCAGGTCAGTTTTCGCAAGAGGCTGTTGAAAACAAAGGTGATGGTATTTGTGGCAAATGCCTGGATGAATTCGCTGTTTGGCAGAAACCCGAAATTGAAAAAGGTCATTGATCGAATAAGGCCGGGATGAGAACAGGCATAATCGAGCGCAACAAATGGGCCAAAAGAAAATGCGGCAATATGAAATCGTTTGAGCCCGAGATTGACAACCAGATCATTCAGGTCATGGGCAAAAAAGTCGATGTGATAGTGGTTCTTTGGATCGTTCTCTGACCATCCGTGCCCGCGCATGTCGTAAGCGATGGTACGAACCCCCTGATTGTTGAGGTATTTGATGACATGGTGCCACCACATCCACCAGCAATCCCAGCCATGGATAAGCACTACTGTCTCTGCGGCATCTTTGGGGCCGGAATCGTGATAGTGATGAACAACACCGTTCAACTCCATGAAACAACTCTTCTCCATTAATGTAAGTTCATAAGTGGCCCGTTTGGCGGCAGCTCTGTCTTCTGAAGCCTGAAGATCAAGAAGTTCCTGCCGGTAACTGATAAATTTTTGCGTGGGTTGCGCCGTCTGTTGTGCCATAACACTTGTCAGGTGAAAGGTGAGGAGAGATATGGTCTCTTTATAGCGTTAAATATAAGAATAAATTTATCGTGGCCGGAAAAAAACAACTATCCATCCTGATGGTTTGGAATGATTATTTCAGAAATATCTTTTCACATTCGCGCCTGATAATTTCCTGCTGTTCCAAAATCAGTTCAGGATCGACCGTAAAGTGGTTAAGCAATTGCGAAAAAATCTGGATTGATGTTTCAAATTTTTCTGTTACAACGACATTGGCTCCTGCCTTGTAGAGAACGGCAACATTATCCAGGGTTCTTGCCCGGACGATAATAAACGCTTTTCTGTTGATGTCGCGGATCATCGCAATACTTTTACCGATCGCCGTAGTATCTGAAATGCCGAGCACAACGGCACGAGCACGATCAATGCCGGCGCGATGGAGCGCTTTTTTCTCCGTACAGTCTCCATAATAGATTGGCTCGCCCTTTTTTCTCATGACTTTAACTATTTCCCGGTCTAGTTCAAGGACAGAATAAGAGATATTTGTTGCATGAAGCACCGAGGCAACATTCTGGCCGTTGATGCCAAAACCTATAATAGCCGCATGAATCTCCCCCGCACAAATAATGGTACTATCGGGAGGATGAACGACAACTGTGGGAGATTCCCTGGAAACCAGCGGAATAAACCCGAGCGCTGGCGCTACCTGGTCGGCAAATTTTGGAGCAACGGCGATCATGGCAGGAGTAACAATCATGGTGACAACACTGATGGCAAGCATAGCCTGGAAAAGCTCATGATTGATGATGCTGTTCTTCAGGCCGCTCTCTGCCAATACAAAGGAAAACTCCCCAATCTGTGCCAGCGCCATGCCAGCCATCATGCTTACCCTCATAGAGTTGCCCAAAAAGAGAGAAATCCCGGCAACAAGCAGCCCTTTTACGAACAGCACAACAAGGGCAAGTGAGACAAAAAGAGGCAAATTGATCATCTTGACATCGAGCAGAAGACCGACTGATATAAAAAAGATGCTGCTGAACGCCTCACGAAACGGATCGATAGTCATGCTTATCTGATGACTTTCATCGGTGCTTGCGATAACCATGCCGGCAACAAATGAGCCGAGTGCGAGCGACAGTCCGGCAAGGGAGGTCAAATATGCTGCGCCGAAACAGATCACAAGCGCCCCGATCACGAGAACCTCCCTTGCATGCAATGAGGCAATCAGATGCACCATTTTCGGCATAAGAAGCCTGAATCCGATAACAATCGCCGTAGAGAAGAGCACAATAATGCCGATCTTTTTAAACACAACCTCGAAGGAGGGCACAACATCGGGGCTCAGAAAATTTATGCCGATCATCAAGGGCACAACCGCGATATCCTGAAAAATCAAAATCCCAAGAGCGATACGACCGTGCGGCAGGGCAAGCTCATCGCGGTCCGCAAGAATTTTCAGGCAAATTGCTGTGCTGCTTACCGAAAAGGTAAATCCCAGAAATGCGGCGGACGAAACAGTAATGCCATGTCCTATGGCGTACATGAACCACCAGGAAAGAAAACTGATGGCCAGAGCGGTAACAAGAATCTGGACGATGCCACCAACCATGACAATTTTTTTAAGCTTTTTGAGGTCATCAACTGAAAACTCAAGGCCTATGGCAAACAAAAGAAGAACTACCCCAAGCTCAGCGAGCGTAGAAATCATCTTCTGATCGTAGACAGCGCCGATACCTGATGGACCAAGCAGAATCCCGGTAAAAATCAGCCCAATGACTGGCGGAATCTTTAATTGTTGAAAAATCAGAATAATAGCGACGGCTAATGCTCCGATAAGCACCAGTTCGCCGAGAAAATCAAATTCATGCATAACGAGACAGATTATTCAGGAAAAGCGGCTTTTGTTCATGAGATAATTAAGTCAATTTTGAGAATTATTCCCCCCATGAATTATCTATTTGAAAATGATCGTCAATTACGTTAAACTTCGGAAGAAGTCAGTCAATGGTTGGCTGGTCGCTATTCAAGTAATTTGTGCGTTGGTTACTTGACGGTATCTCTTTCTATCAATGCATAGACACACTGAGACTCATAATGAATATTTATATCGGCAATCTGGCTTACACTGTTACTGAAGATGATCTTCGTGATGCCTTTTCCGCATTTGGTAAAGTCGATACCGCAAGCATCATCAATGACAAGTTTTCTGGCCGCTCCAAAGGGTTTGGATTTGTTGACATGCCTAATGAAAGTGAAGCTCGTGAAGCTATCGAATCAATGAATGAAAAGGATTTGAATGGCCGTACGATAAAGGTCAATGAAGCGAAGCCTCGCGAAGAGAGACCGGCGAGAAGAGAGCGCTACTGAGCCTTAAGCTTTACGACGTTTTTTCTCTTAAGCCAGACAGAATACATGTTCCGTCTGGCTTTTTTAATCTCCATTTCTTATCACCCAAGTTATGCCTGTACAAGTCATTTATCTTACCGCAGCGCTGCTGCTCCTTGCCCTGTTTCCGCTCAATGATGAATTCTATTCCTTAGTCAAAATTACTGCCGCCGGAACCTTTGCCTGGGGAGCGTACAGGAACTTTGGAAAGAAAAAAGTGCTGTTGCCGATGGCCTACAGCCTCTTCACGATACTTTTTAACCCGGTTATTGATATCCACCTTGCCAAAGAGATTTGGATGCTGGCAGACCTGGCAGGGGCAATACTCCTCTTCTCAACGAAACAGCATATCGCGCAGTAATGGTTGATGCCGGAAACAATCAGCAACACCAGCATACAGCCCTCATGGCTGATTATGCCGGCCTTGCTGACTGCTTGTTTTTACACCTGCACAAATACTGACGCTTTTGCTCCGCAAGTCGGGCAGCTTTCGGGTGGATTGCCCAGCTCAATATGGCCGCAGACAGGACACAGCCAGACCTCTGTTGCGGTAATATCCTTGCCATTACGTACTGATTCCAGCGCTTTTTTATAGAGTTCAGCATGAACCCGTTCCGCTTTGAGGGCAAAGGCAAACATCCGTTTGGCGGGATGCTCATCGGCTTCAGCCTGTTGCAGCATTGGGGGATACATCTCTTTATGCTCAAAGGTTTCACCACTGATTGCCGCCTCCAGATTTTCGGCAGTTGACCCTATTCCTCCCAAAGCCGCAAAATGCCCCGCTGCATGAATACGCTCAGCTTGGGCTGTTGTACGAAACAACTTCGCCACATTACCAAAACCAGCTTTTTCTGCTTCGTTTGCAAAAGCCAGATATTTCTGGTTAGCCTGACTTTCACCGGCAAACGCCTCTTTCAGGTTCTCTTTTGTTGTTGTCATCTCTGTCTTATCTCCTTTTATTTTATAATGATAGTAAACTTCAGGAACCAGACCGGTTTAACCATCTCCCCTACCTCTCATTGAGCAAGCCATAATCCTCCTTATTCCAGTAATAATATCTTTTGACGATAAAAGAAGGCATCAATCGAGTCAATCCGAAAATCTCATACCAGTCGCAGCAATCTTCAGACGGTGCTCATGGCTACCTTCGTCATTGTAAACGATGCTCTCCAGACTCTTTCCCTCAAGATAAGTACCACGACACAACAAATACCATCAGAAAAAGCGGTTTTACCTGCTGAATCAAACTTTTTTTAACGGAACAGGGCGATGAATTGATAAAATAATCCAAAAGCATTATATAGAAGCCTTAAAGGCTGTCGCGGGCTGCTTGTTCATTTTCTTTTTCTGACGCTCACCATGTTCAAACCAAAACTCTTGTCAATTTTACCGGAACTGACCCCGGACCGGATTATGAAGGATGTCATTGCCGGTATCATGGTGGGTATAGTCGCCCTCCCGCTGGCTATTGCGTTTGCCATTGCATCGGGAGTTTCGCCTGAAAAAGGGCTTATTACCGCAGTCGTCGGGGGCTTTCTTGTCTCTTTTCTTGGTGGAAGCAGGGTACAGATTGGAGGCCCGACGGGAGCTTTTATTGTTATCCTGTACGGAATTGTCCAGCAATACGGAGTTAATGGACTGGTACTTGCAACGATCATGTCGGGAGTTATCCTCATGATCATGGGTTTTGCCCAGTTCGGTTCACTGATCAAGTTTATTCCTTATCCGGTTATTGTCGGTTTTACCAGCGGTATTGCGGTTATTATTTTTTCAAGCCAGGTAAAGGATTTTTTTGGCCTTGATATTGCGGTTGTTCCTGCTGATTTTATTGGCAAGTGGACAGCTTATGCCCGCAACGTTCAGACGCTTGATCTTTCAAGTCTCATGATCGGCACCATTGCTCTTCTGATTATACTTTTTTGGCCAAAGGTGTCACGAAAAATTCCCGGTTCTCTTGTTGCCATTATCGTAACAACCCTGATGGTGCGTTACTTGCCTCTGGATGTAGCAACTATTGCATCCCGTTTTGGAGAAATCCCCTCCACGATTCCCGCACCGTCACTCCCCTCGTTTGATTTTGCAACGATTCAGCACCTTATCATGCCGGCAACGACCATTGCCCTGCTTGGTGCCATTGAAGCGCTGCTCTCGGCTGTTGTGGCTGATGGCATGATCGGCAGCAGGCATAAGTCGAATATGGAGCTGATTGCCCAGGGTGCGGCAAATATCATCACCCCTCTTTTTGGAGGCATTCCGGTCACCGGCGCAATTGCGCGAACTGCGACCAACGTCAAGAATGGCGGCAGAACTCCTGTGGCCGGAATAGTTCACGCAGTTACACTGCTCCTCATCATGCTGCTCTTCGGCAAGTGGGCAAAGCTCATCCCGATGCCAGCTCTGGCGGCAATCCTTATTATTGTTGCCTGGAACATGAGTGAGGTCAAAGTGTTCCGGCAACTTCTGAAAAGCCCGAGGAGTGACGTTATTGTTTTGGTGACAACGTTCGGTCTGACGGTGGTGTTTGATCTGACGTTGGCCATAGAGATCGGGATGTTGCTTGCCGTTATCCTCTTTATGCAGCGCATGGCCCAGCTCTCCAATGTCGGCGTTATCACCAATGAGCTGACCGACAGGGATGAGGAGGACGACCCGAACACGATTGTGACACGCAAAGTTCCGGCTGGCGTGGAGGTCTTTGAAATTAATGGCCCTTTTTTCTTTGGTGCCGCAAGCAAGTTCAGGGAGGCTATGCGTATTGTTGAAAAGGCTCCAAAAATCCGGATTATCAGAATGCGAAGCGTCCTTTCAATCGATGCCACAGGGCTGAATATGATGAGGGAGTTGCTTAAAGACTGCAAAAAAAGCGATACTAAACTTATTCTTTCAGGGGTTCATGCGCAGCCGTTATTTGCGTTGCAGCAATATGGGCTCTACGACGAAGTCGGTGAAGAGAACATTTTCGGCAATATTGATGATGCTCTCGACCATGCGCGGGAGATACTCGGCCTCGCAAAAACAGGACGTCAACAAAACTTTGTCCCTACAGTACAGAGGGAGAAGCAATAACATCGACCCGAAAGAAGAATTGATGGAGCTAACTCCCTCCCAGGGAATGCCGAGCTGGTAATGGGCGTTCCCAGATGGGGTTAAAATACCGAGCTGGTACTGGGCCGTTCACACGGTTTGTAAAATGCCGGGCTGGAGCTCGGAGTTCCCTGGGGGGTAAGCTCAATGATTTCGATACATCCTTCGCATGACCTGTAATTCACGGATTTAGAAATATTGACGGGCTGTTTGGTGCTTCCTCGTTATAATATCTTCAGGAAATCATGTTGCAACGGAACTGAAGCGTACTCCAGCACTTTTTCCAATGCCTGCAAATTGCCTTCTGCTATTGTTAAGGCCTTGTCAATTATTAATGCAAAACCACACGCAAGCCTTATTAAGGTGAATGTAATACAAATTTATATTAATTATTTTAGGTTATTGGCGACTATTCGTTATTATAGGTTGAGAGTCAAGAATTAAAGAATCCGAACATAAGAATTATGGCAATGATACTCTTTTATGAAAAGCCAGGGTGCAAGAACAATACCCGGCAGAAGGCGATGCTTGAGCTTTCAGGGCATGATGTAGAAGCTGTCAATCTGCTCGAATACTCCTGGTCAAAAGAGGAGCTTGAAGAATATCTTGGAGAAAAACCGGTAGTCGAATGCTTTAATCCGGCAGCACCTGCCATAAAATCAGGTGAACTTAACCCGTTGCGATTGACGAAAGAGGATGCCATCACGATAATGATTCGTGAACCGCTGCTGATCAAACGACCTCTCATGAAAATCGGCAACCATTACCTTCAGGGATTTGATACCACGGAGCTGAGAAACCTGATAAGCTTCGACGCAGTTGATGGAGCGGAGAATGTGATAAAATCATTCAAAATGAGTGACATGGACTCATGCCCTCATAACAATAACAGCAACTTTTCATGCAAGAATCCGGAACAATAAACCATGGAAACATCATTTCGTCCACTGGGTAATGTCTTGCAGCTTCTCGAAGATCTCGGGCATGAGGTCACGTATGCCTACGATGATCTTGTTTTTGTCAATGACAATGATTTTCTGCTTCAGTTTGATGATGCCACGCTGGCAGTGAACCTCTTCTTCAATCAGAGCTGCACGAAACAGGAGGCGGATAATATTGAGCAGAGCATTATACCCGCTGGCGACAAGAAGGGGCTGTCGATTACAAAAAAAGGGCGTTACACCATAACAGGGCAATCTGATGAAAATCTGCGAATAGAGTTTTTCGACAACTGAGGCTGTTTTACTACATTGCTTTTCAGGAATAAGCCATCCTTGATTTATGGAGGAGACCTGGCAATTATAACAATGAAAGGCAATGAAATATTCTGAAGCAAGGCATGGAAGGGTCTTTGTGATCAGGCTTGAAGATGGTGAAATTGTCCACGAAAAACTTGAACAGTTTGTCAAGGATCATGCCATTGAGCGAGCCTCTTTTTTGGCGGTCGGCGGGGCTGACAAGGGCAGTCTGCTTGTTGTCGGGCCGGAAGAGGGCCGGTCAAATCCCGTGATTCCGATGACTCATGAACTCTATGACGTTCATGAAATAACTGGCACGGGAACCATTTTTCCTGATGACAACGGAAATACGATACTCCACGCACACTTCGCCTGCGGCAGGGAAGAGAGCACCGTCACCGGTTGCATTCGCAATGGGGTAAAGGTATGGCAGGTCATGGAAGTGATCCTGATTGAGCTGCTGGAGAACACAGCAACCCGTCAGTATGACCCCCTGACCGGCTTCAAACTGCTTATACCCTGAAGATTACCGGGTCGCTCGTGGTCTTTCCGACCACCTTTTTGCCGTCGTGCTGACGGACGTTTTTGGCACGGGATGACCTGAATTGCCCCTCCCTTGCTGTTTTGGCACTTTCACGGGATGATGATCCATGAGCGGAAACGGGTGTTTATCGATAACAGGTATTTTTTTTGCAATCAGTTTTTCAATGTCGCGCAGATACTCTTTCTCTTCGGCATCACAAAACGACAGTGCGGTTCCTTTTGCGCCAGCTCTTCCTGTTCGCCCGATACGATGAACATAGGTCTCGGCAATATTGGGCATTTCAAAATTGATCACATACTCCAGATCATCAACATCAATACCTCGTGCAGCGATATCTGTCGCCACAAGAACGCGAGTGGTTTGTGCCTTGAAATTCTTCAGGGCTCGCTGACGGGCGTTTTGTGCCTTGTTGCCATGGATTGCCTCCGCCGTAATATTGTGCTTCTGCAAGACTTTTACCACTTTGTCGGCACCATGCTTAGTACGGGTAAAAACCAGCGCGGTCTTTATCGTGTCATCTTTCAAGAGGTCTACAAGCAAGGCATTTTTATTGCCTTTATCGACAAAATAGATCGATTGATTAATGATTTCTACCGTTGAGGAGACCGGTGTTACCGATACCTTTGAAGGATGATGCAGGATGGTTGCCGCAAGGGTGACAATTTCGGGTGGCATGGTGGCAGAAAAGAAAAGTGACTGCCTCTTTTTTGGAAGCACAGTCAATATTTTTTTGACATCGTGTATGAAGCCCATATCAAGCATCCGGTCCGCTTCATCCAGAACGAGTATTTCGACATCGCGCAAGTGCAGAAATCCCTGATTGAGAAGATCAAGCAACCGGCCTGGTGTTGCCACGACAATGTCAACACCGCGAATCAATGCGGCGGTCTGGGGGTTCTGATTAACACCACCGAAAATCACGGTGTTGGTCAGGCCAGTGTGGCGACCGTAGGCGTTAAAACTCTCTCCTATCTGGATGGCCAACTCTCTCGTCGGCGTAACGATGAGACTGCGTATTTTTCGTTTCCTGTCATAAACTTTGTTGGCGCTGAGCAACTGGAGAATTGGAATGGCAAAAGCGGCTGTTTTCCCTGTTCCTGTCTGTGCGCAGCCGAGCAAGTCGGTTCCCTGTAAAATAATCGGTATGGCTTCGGCCTGTATCGGTGTTGGAGTCGTATAACCCTCTTCCTGCAATGACTTTAAAATTGGATCAATGATATTCAGTGACTCGAATTGCATAGTGTCTTGTTAATTATTGAATTGAACTGCGACAGAGAGCTGACGGACTTTCTGTGATGCTTTTCTGATAAAGCACGCACGCCATTGTGCGCCGCAGCGTGAAATGTCCCTGAAGTGAAGAAGCGAAAGAGGCGATCTATGGATACAATGCGGGTATGCTTTCTTTGCCAGCCGCAGAACGCGCTCTTTAAGTGGGAAATCAGATTGGGCCAATATAACAATTGCATCTCATTTATGCAGCATATCATTCAGGTCTCCTGCCCTGCTGAAGAGATTTATGCCTTGCCGGAAACCCAGGCCGGAACATATTTCCAGGCACTCTTCATTTCTCGATTGTGAATTCTCCATAACGGATCGTATTGATGAACCAATGCCCAGAACGAGCGGGAATGGTTGAGATGAACCGTATGACACAGCTCATGAATCATAATATTACGGATAAGATGTTCCGGTAAAAATAGCAGTTTGTTGTTCAGGGTTATGACCCGGCTGGAGGAGCAACTCCCCCAGCGGGAGTGCTGCAGGCGAACCTTCGCTTCTGCATAGTCGAAATCGAGAGATGCGGCCAGTTGTTCAAACCACGGCAACAGAAGCTGCCCTGCACGATGCTTCAACCATGAGAAGAGAAGTTTGCGACAGAGCGCATCATTGTCGACATCGCCGGAAACAAGCAGACTGTTATTTGGACGCTCCTTGATAGCAGCCTTGCCAATCGCTGTTTGAACATACTCCACCTCCCACGCTTCATCAAAATGGGAAAAGGTAACCGTGCAGGGTAATCCATTAGCCAGTGCAGGAAGAGGCTCCTGCCGCTGGGCATCAAGCTTTTCTGCCGTCTTTCTTATCCACAACTCATGACGGTTGAGCAGCGCGACGATGTGCGACTTGTTGAAACCTTCGGGCACAACCACAATCAGGCCATCGTGCGGTGTCATCTTCAACCGGGCATTCCTGGCCCTTGCGCTTACCTGTACGGTATATGGAGGGGGAAAAGTCCCCCTGTCAGAATTATGAGACAACATACTCATCAACCAAGCGCTTGTTGTAAATCGGCAACAAGATCGTCACCATCCTCAATACCTGCTGAAAGCCTGATAATCGTATCCGTAATTCCTGCCCCCTGGCGATGCTCTTTATCCATCGACGCATGGCTCATCGTTGCCGGATGCTCAATCAGCGACTCCACCCCGCCAAGGCTTTCGGCAAGCGCAAAAAGCTTTGTGCGCGTCAACACCCGGTTAACATCCTCCAGAGTACCATCAAGCTCAAACGAGACCATGCCTCCAAAACTCTTTTGCTGTTTTTTGGCAAGCTCATGCTGAGGATGATTCACCAAACCGGGATAAAAAACCCGTTTCACCTTTGGGTGCTGCTCCAGAAACTGCGCCACCGTCAGGGCGTTGCGCTCATGCTCTCTCATGCGAACCACCAGCGTCTTGATGCCGCGAAGCACCAGCCAGCAGTCGAAAGGCTGAGCACAGGTGCCAAGCGCATTGACCGTAAACTTCAGTTTTGCATCAAGATCCTCACTGTTCGAGAGCACAGCCCCGCCAACCACATCAGAGTGGCCATTCAGGTACTTGGTGGTCGAATGGACCACAATATCGGCACCCAGTTCAAAAGGCTTCTGCCCGAAAGGCGAGAGAAAGGTGTTATCAACGATGGTCAAGAGGCTCCGCTCTTTGGCAAGCGCTGACACGGCTGCAATATCAACAAGGTTCAGCAGAGGGTTAGAGGGTGTTTCAACCCAGACTGCTTTGGTGCGCTCATTCACATAAGGGAGAATGTTTTCCGCCACTTGCATGTTCACAAAATGCACTTTTATACCAAAATGATCCTCCACAGTCTTCATCAATCTGGAGGTACCTCCATAACAGTCATCAGTGCAGATAATCTCATCACCTGAATGAAAAATGCTCAGGGTCGAGGTAATCGCCGCCATACCCGTGGTCACAGCAACTGCCGATGAACAGCCCTCAAGGGCACAGAGATTGTCTTCGAGCGCCTTGCGGGTGGGATTGCCGCTTCTGGTGTAGTCGAATCCCCGATGCTTGCCAATATCCTCAAAAACAAATGTTGAAGACTGGTAAATCGGGGTCATAATGGCACCATAAGCCTTGTCGGGGCCGACTCCGGCGTGGATGGTATCAGTCTGAAAACTCATAAACAGGTTGTTTAGTAAAAATGAACGGGAGATAATACAACAAAAAAACCTCTTCCCTGATGAGAAAGGAAGAGGTTTTTAACAAAATTCTGTTCTTGTATGGCGCGTTTTGAGAGCAACTCGCCTGTTTTGAAAAGAGAAACTATTAAAAGCTCTTTTTCACTCATCGTTCTTCTGCTTCACCTGGCGTTAAACAACCAGATGCATAGAGCGCAAAAGTAGAATGTGGCACCGTGTTCCGTTTTGACAGGAATCGGTTGTCAAGGCTTCACCGGGTCTATTCCCTCAGCCTTTCTTGATGACCAGTAATGAATAAAGAACGTCTTAACGATTGTTAATGTATGACTTCGGGAAGAATAATACAAGCGAATCCCCCACTTGAAGATAATTTCTTCAGTTTTTTCCGGCATATTTTCTTATCGATGAAATATATTGTACCAGAACAATCATCATCGAAATCACGTAACATAACAAGCCAGATGTAATTACCAACCATACTTCATCAGGAAATGAATGAGTACAATCAAGTTTGTCAATCGTAATACAAAGCAACAGGAGTGTGACTGCCATTCTCCATAACCAGCGCCACGCAAAAGGCTTCCAGATCCACTTCTCCCCTTTGTTCTGAAAAGCCACATGGCTATTTTTACCAGTATTATTGCTTTCTCCCTCACTTTGATTCAACAGTATTCGCCTCCATTCAACAGCCGCAACAATCAGTCTTGTAAATATCCCGGGATTAGCGATGTTCATCAGAAATAACCTGAATCTTGACTGATGCACCCCGTCATAGCTTGTTTTTTCTTTGTAATAGGTCAGGAACGCGGGTATTATCCACAAAAACAAGGCCATAAAAAACGATAGCATCATTTTTAACGGTTCCCCGGTAATATGGGCATGAATGCCGAGTGCAATAATTATTCCTGTAATGAGAGCTGCAATAAAGGGAAGACGAAAATAGGCCCATATCATAGCCTGTGTATGCGCTTTCTTTACATTGCGAAACTTCTCTGCATCCTTTTCTTGCCCCGGTTTCCTGTCAATAATTTCCCATAGTATTTTTTTGAACAACTCCTGGTCTTTCCAATACCCGAGATGTGCAACGCCCGGCACGGCGTAACGCCGATAAACAACGTCACGGCCCTCTGTATCCGTTATATCGAACAATTGTCTGTAGACCCTTGTTTTGTTTCGGGTCAGATCAAGATGATGACCGACAGGATCCTGTTCGTCACAGAAATTATAATGCTTTATGGTGTTGGATGGTTCAGGAAAGTCATACTGGCTTTCACCGGGCCTGAGCTTGTCGTACCGTTCGATCATCAAATCGAGATGCAGATAATTCTTGTGCCACATTACCACAAATTTATCGATGGGAGCGCCGAGAGTAATGAAATTTTTCACCTGGGTTCTCCAAAGAAGAGGAGGAATTCTCTCTGGTGTCAGTCCATTAAACAATGGTGGTTTTTCTGTTTGTGGCTGACTCACCAGATTCTGCTCTCTGAATCCATCAAGAAAATGTTCCCAATAGTGCTCAATGCTACACTGAACCGTTTCGGCATGCTCTTCATTCAGCCAAGCTTCCACATCATGAACGAACGCGTTGATTTTTTGTTGCTTTATGTCATGAATATTTTCCTCATCAGGCAATGGCGTTGTATAACCCGGAAACGGCAAACTTGAAAAAAATCTGATGCTTTCGGACGAAGCCATTCGTATCTCCTCTTTCACAAAAGCATAGACAAGCGCATCAAAACTCATAATACCACCGAGACTGTGAGCGACAATGGTGATATCGGGTCTCTGATAGGGAGCCGGACGGAAGACACCTCCATTAAGCTTGCCTGCATCAAGCTCACGTCTCCGCCAATCAAGAAAGTCATTGAAAATGAGCTTGTCGAGTTCAAGATGAAAATGCCGGACGGCCTCACCTCTTGTACGGGTATAATCGCCATACAGATGTACATCTCCGAGATAACCATCAAAAACTGTTTTCACCAGAGGCGTATATTTCAGCGCCAGCATTTGTTTGAGCGGAACGGCCGTGTTGACAATTGATTCGAGCATCGGAACGGCCCAGGAGGGTAGCCATTCGGGAGGTGTAATGTTTTCGTCATTAAGACGATTGAGCATTGCCCTTGCCCACACTTCGGTCTCCGACGCAAAAAGCTCCTGGTGGCGCTGGAGAATATCCTGCCAATACAGTTCAACAAAGCGGAAGTTCTCTCCGGCTGTTTCTGTTGCGTGTGTGCCGTCAAATATTTCATCAAGCTTTTCCCCTTTGTCCGCTATCGGAATTCCGCGATATTCAGCCCATCCATGCTGCTCGGTTTCAGAACGTACTGATTGTGAGGATTGCGTGGCAGGAAGAATAATATCATATTTGTCTTGTTTGTTCTGCCTTACCTCAGCAAAGCGATGAACAAACGGCGGAATTGTCTCGTTCAGCTTCTGTTCACCTATGCCATGAACGACAACAACGTAATGCCGGGGGGTAGATGGGGGGGAAACAGGCATTTTATTAATTTTCAAAAGGTTGAAAATTTTCAGACACATTTACTTTTTTCTCGCTTCAGGGTCATCGCATAGTTGTACCTTTCACAGAGGCATGCCAACAGGTCGCAAATGGATCAAACAAAAAAGCCCGTCCTTTCGAACGGGCCTCTTGTGGAGATGGCGGGAGTCGAACCCGCGTCCAGAACATTGCTCAATAAAGCTGCCACACTCATCTCAGGTGTTCGTTGTTTCATGAACCGGTGCTACACCTGTAAAGTTCGGTTCACTATCCCTCTTTGTTTCACCCGCCTGCCTTTTCGGGCAAAAACAGTCGGAGCTTACTTGCGCGAACCGAAGCTCAAGCGCTGGTTATGCCATCCGGTGGCTTCAGAGTAAGCGCCTCCCCCATCGGACGATGGCTGATTAATTAACTTGTGCTAATCAGGCAGCCATTGCATACGAATAATCGTCTGCATATAATGTTGCATAGACTTCTTTAACGAGTCCATCCATGCTGAAACTCGGAGTGCAACTCCATCTTGCATCTACCCTGTCGAAAGCCTGTCATCCCCAGAGTACCAAAGAACGAACCTATATATACTTTTTCAGGGAATAGATCAACAACTATTCCACAAAATCCCGGGATCTTTGATAATTTATTTGTGCCATTGCAAGCGCCACCAATATTCCAACCCCACGGAGCCTTGAAACCCTGCGCTACCAATATTTCGCCACCAAAGCACCCGGAAATACTCAGTTCAATCCCGGCAGTTCAGGTGAGTTTGCTACAAGCTGGTATTCGCCTCCCTTGGAACGCACCGAGCGGCCCCACATCCTCTCATAAGCATCACTGAAGACAATATTTTTTGATGCTTCGGCCGTATACCATGCTCCTTGCTCAAACTCTGCTTCAAGCTGTCCGGCGCTCCAGCCAGCATAACCAAGGAAAAATCGAATTTCAGAGGAGAGCATAAGACCAGTATTGAGCAGATAACTCAACTCATTTTTGTCTCCGCCCCAGAACAATCCGGGAAAAATCTCTATCGAGTTATCAATGAGATCCCCTCTTGAATGAAGAAAATGCACGGTATTAACCTGCACGGGTCCACCCTTGTGCAGACGCTCTTCTACCTCTTCAAAGCCAGCCAGAGCCTCACAAACCTTGAATTTCCCTGGACGATTCAGAATAAAACCGAGGGAACCACGCTCATTATGCTCACACATAATCAAAACAGTCCGCTTGAAATTAGACTCAAGCATATTGGCCGACGAGAGCAGGAGTTTCCCTGCTTTCAGTTTCTCAAATTCGTTTACCATCATCTTCTCTCAGGTTTTTTGCTGTAAATAATCAAGCAACTCCTCCGCATGTTTGTCAGGGCTGACTTTCGGCCACACATGTTCGATCATTCCCTGCTCATCAACAAGATAGGTCACCCGACTCGTTCCCATATACTCGCGACCCATAAATTTTTTCATTCCCCACACACCATAGGCTTCAACGATACTTTTGTCAGGATCCGAAACAAGCCTGAAGGGGAGATTATACTTCTCCGCAAACTTTTTATGCTTGCGTTCATCATCAACACTGATTCCAAGAACCTCAACGCCCAGTATGTCAAATTTAGGTAAATTATCACGAAAAGCACAAGCTTCCTTCGTACATCCCGGAGTATCGTCTTTCGGATAAAAATAGAGCACAACCTTGCGCCCACGGTATTCCAGGAGGGTCACCGACTTTCCGTCCTGATCGTTTGCAGCTATGGCCGGGGCAGAAACACCCTCTTTGAGAATTGCTGTTTGCATGAATAAAACTTATTCTGTTTATAAACACTTTCTTATATATACGCTTGCTCTCTCTTTTTAATTCATTGCCACAATAAAAAGTTTCTTGACGCAACCATGAAACATTTTTCCTTTTGTCCTCTCTGCAGTAAAAAACTGGAGAAAGCCTTGATTGATGGACGCGATCGAATGTTCTGCCCCTCCTGCTCATGGGTGCATTATATCAATCCGCTTCCGGTAGCGGTCGCCTGTACCATCAACAAAAACAACGAACTTCTTGTGATACGGAGGGCTCACGAACCAGCACTCAATGAATGGGCTTTGCCTGGTGGATTTCTTGAAGCAGGCGAAGAGCCCTATGAGGGATGTCTGCGGGAACTGATGGAAGAAACATCGCTTAACGGCAAAATCGACAGCCTTATAGGTCTCTATCACCGGGAGGTCGACCTGTACGGTTCGCTCCTGGTCGTGGCTTACAAGGTTGTTGTTGACGATGATACCATAACGATTAATCACGAGCTCTTCGAAGCGGGTTTTTATCCCCGCCACCTCATTCCCGAAATACGGATACCGCTGCATCTCCAGATTATCAAAGATGCCGCACTGCATCGACCGCTTCAGAGTCAAGTATACCCATCCTTTTAAGGAAATTGGCAGAAATTCACTTATATTTTGAAGTTATTGCAATATCGTCATTTCGTCTTCTCATAAAACCACAAATAAAGGGATCTCTACCAATGAAGCCGCTGAAACTCTTATCAGGAGGAGTGACTTTGCTTGCTGTCATGCAGCTCATCCCCTACGGCAAAAATCACGACAATCCTTCGGCAACAGGTAAACCAAAGTGGGACTCTCCGCGAACCAGGGAACTTTTTAACCGTGCCTGCAAGGATTGTCATTCCAATGAAACTGTCTGGCCATGGTACAGTTCTTTTGCTCCTGTATCGTGGCTCACTCAGGTTGATGTCTCTTTTGGACGAAAAGCATTCAATGTCTCTGAATGGGGACGAGAGGGGAAAAATGAGGGTGAAAAAGCTGCTGGTGAAGTGCGGAAAGGTAAAATGCCTCTCTTTTTCTACCTTCCTGCTCACCCTGAAGCCAAACTGAATGCTGCAGAGAAAGAGGAGCTGATCAGTGGGCTGGTGGCAACGTTTGGAGAAAAAATGGGTTCTGACAAGGATAAAAATTAAAAAAAATGCAAGAACGGCCTGCAGTTGCGGGGCTGCCTTGTAGTATGACTCTCTGGCAATTGTTTGAGTATGTATTGTTATGCGCCCTTTGAGTTTTCCCAAATACCTCATTGCATCCAACCAGAACTACGCTCTTCATTTGGGACTGTTTCTGCTGACGGTGTTTACAACACTCTGGGCAGGAACATTCTGGAGCGGACATCCGGCAACGTTCGTCTCTGTCCCTCTTTTCATCAACTCTCTTGCCACAGGAAAATCCTACTCGGCATCCCTGCTCCTTTTTTTAAGCGCTCATGAGTTTGGGCACTTTTTTGCATCGCTGCACCATCGTGTGCGGGCAACTCTTCCCTATTATATTCCTGTTCCGCCGTTACCCTTCTTTCTCAGCCTGGGGACAATGGGTGCCGTGATAAAAGTCAAGGAGAGAATGCCTGAAACCAACGCTCTTTTCGATATTGGTATATGGGGACCAATGAGCGGTTTTGCCATAAGCGTCTGGCTTCTGGTATTTGGTTTTTTGAATCTTCCGCCCGCTGACTTTATTTATTCTGTCCATCCTGAATACCTCACACAGGGAGATCTGCAGGTGCCTGTGCCAGGGGGCACCCTCATCCTTGGCAAGAATCTCCTCTGGATTGGGCTTGAATATGTTTTTGCGCCGAAAACCCTCCCGCCAATGACCGAAATGTATCACTATCCATTTCTGTTTACCGGCTGGCTGGGCTCACTCATAACGGCGCTGAACCTGCTTCCTGTTGGTCAGCTTGATGGCGGTCATATCACCTACGCCATGTTTGGCAAAAAAGGACATGCCAAAGCTGCAAGGGCATTTCTGTATTTTATCACGCTTCTTGGATTTCCCGCGTTGCTGAAGCTGCTCTTTATTCTACTCTCTCCAGATGCGGTATCACTTATCCCGCCGGTATTGCTGCAGTGGTCGTGGTCCGGCTGGATTCTATGGGTATTCATTCTTTTACGATTTATCGGAATAAACCATCCGCCAACCCTGGATGACCACGAGTTGAATATTCGAAGAAAAGTTTCTGGATGGTCAGCCATTGCTGTGTTTTGCATAACGTTCACGCCGGTGCCATTCGGAATAACCTGATGAGAGAATCCCGCTTTAGAGTCCATTGCACCGACAGCGTGCTTGATTTGGGTGAAGGTCCAAAAATCATGGGCATCCTGAATACAACGCCTGATTCGTTTTATGACGGCGGGGTATTCCAGGAGGATTCAAAGGGTGTCGATTTTGACCGGGCTCTTGATTATGCGCTTGCGATGATCCTTGATGGCGCCTCGATTATCGATATTGGCGGCGAATCCTCGCGACCGGGTGCTGATAAAATTTCGTCGATCGAAGAGATTAAACGTACTGCGCCGCTTATTGCTCTTTTGCGGAAAAAAAGCGATGTCCTGATTTCAATTGATACCTGGAAGGCGGATGTTGCCGAACAGGCCTTGCGGGCTGGCGCAAATATTGTCAATGATATTTCCGGCTTCACCTTTGACTCTCATCTTCCTTCCATCTGCAGCAAGTTTAAGGCCGCAGTGATCTTGATGCATACGCCCGTAAAACCGGCGTTGATGCAATGGAGCACTGGAACGAAGCCTGGAAAAGAGGATATTTTGCAGAGGGTCAGCAGATTTCTGGCAGACTCAATAGCCCGGGCTGAAGGGCATTCAATCGACAACATTATTATTGATCCGGGTTTTGGGTTTGGCAAAAGTGTTGAAGAGAATTTCCGGCTTTTGGAACAGATCCGCTCATTACGGAGTCTCGGCAGGCCTATTCTGGCGGGTTTATCGAGAAAATCGTTTCTTGGTCACGCTCTTACGGTGCCTGGGAAAGAAGCGGTGCCTCCTGCCGAGAGGCTCGCTGCCACCATTGCGGCTGAAACCATCGCGTTGATGCATGGCGCAAATATTCTGCGGGTACACGATGTCGGGGCAGCAGTACAATGCTTGCGTGTGGTTGAGGCAATGAAAGAGTAGCAAGAGTTGGCCGTCTCCCCGCTGGATGATACCAATGTCACCCATTTTATTAAACTTCTTAAAAAATTTGAGAATAACACCCAATTCATTATTGTTACGCACAACGAGAAAACCATGGCTTCCTGCCAGGCACTGTACGGGGTGACTATGGAAGATGAGGGTGTATCAAAACTGATCCCCGTACGTATAGAAAAAACAAGGCTTTGAGAGGTATCAGAAAGACAGTATGCTAAAGAAACTTGTGTTATTTGACATAGACGGAACATTGCTTTCGATGAACACGGTCAACCGTACTATCCTTGCTGATGCCCTGAAAGAGGTGTACGGCACTGCCGGAAGTACAGGCACCCACAATTTTGCCGGAAAGATGGACAGAAGCATCATCTACGAAGTGCTGCAGAATGCGGGGCTTGGTGAGCGTGAGATTGCCGAAAAATTTGATCAGGCCAAAGTAACCTATATTGAGATGTTCCGCACGCAGGCCAAACCATCTGATGTTCTGTTGATGCAGGGTATCAGGGAACTTCTGGATAAACTTTCGGGACATCAGGAATTGATGCTTGGCCTGTTAACCGGAAATTTTGAAGAATCGGGACGGCACAAGTTACGCCTTCCTGAAATAAATCATTTTTTTCCGTTTGGTGCTTTTGCCGATGACGGACTGAGCCGTAACGAACTGCCTTTGGTCGCTGTTCAAAAAGCGTACCAGCTCAGCGGCATCACCTTTTCTGAACACAATATCATCATTATAGGCGATACGGAACACGATATTGCATGCGCCAGGGTTCTGAACGCAAAGTCTATTGCCGTGGCGACCGGCACCTATTCAACTGAGGAACTGAAAAAACACCATCCACATGTGTTGTATGAAAACCTGAGCCGCACGGATGTTGTTCTCAGTGAAATCCTCGAATCCCCAATCAATTAACTGCTCTTTTATGAAGACGTACCGACGGCAAATCCGTGAAAAGATTTTACAAGCACTCTACACCATTGAAATCAGGGATACCGACATAGACTCTGCTGCCGGCTGGCTTTTGACCGAAGAGATTCTTGCGGATGCCAATGCCATGAAGTTTTTCAATACACTCCTGCAAAACATCAAGGAGCACAAGGATGAGATCGACCGTTATATCGTGAAGCATACTTTTAACTGGGATATGAGCCGAATTGCTATCATTGATAAAAACATTATCCGCATGGCCCTGACGGAAATTCTCTACTGTGAGGATATTCCACCCAAGGTTTCGATCAATGAGGCAATTGAAATCGCAAAAAAATTTAACAGCACCGACAAGAGCAGCAAATTTGTCAATGGTATTCTTGATGCCATTTTCAATGATCTTAAAGGTGAGGGGAAGGTGCACAAGAACGGCAGGGGACTTATTGACCAGTCAGTGGCCAGGCAGCAAAAAACGGAGAGCGAAAGTGAGAGTACCGGCATCGATACCTGAAGGGCATGCAACAAACCCCTGAAAAAAAAATTGCTTTTCTCAATGAGACGCTTGGGGCAAAATACCCCGATCCGAAAAGCGAACTGCATTACGAAAGCCCCTTTCAGTTGCTTGTGGCAACCATTATGGCTGCCCAGGCAACTGACCGGCAGGTCAATATCATTACCCGTGAGCTTTTCAGGCAGGCACCCGATGCCGAAAGCTTAAGCCGCATGGAGCTTGATGAGGTAAAAAGCTTTGTACGCTCCATTAATTATTTCAACAACAAGGCAAAAAATATCCTCGCAGTCAGCCGGATTCTCATTGAGCAGTACCAGGGAGAGGTCCCTGAAACAAGGGAAGAGCTTGAACGTCTGCCAGGGGTTGGCAGAAAAACCGCCAATGTCGTCCTTGGCAACGCCTTCGGTCAACCGGTCATGCCGGTGGACACCCATGTGCACCGGGTTTCAAACAGGATTGGGCTGGTAACAACACGCAAACCTGAAGAGACAGAAAAAGAGCTGATGAAAATTATTCCTGAAGCATGGGTTATCACCTTTCATCACTATCTGCTGCTGCACGGACGGTACACCTGCAAGGCAAAAAGGCCGCAATGTACCGGTTGTGCGGTACTCAGCATCTGTGATTATCCTGAAAAAAATTATCCAAGTTCAATTTTACGGTCAACGGCATAAATCCATTCGCCTTCAGGACGCAGCCGATTACCGGCCCATATTTCGAGCATTACACCCCTGGTTGAAGAAGCCGGAGAGGTAAAAATTTCGATCTGGTAGTAAAGTTCATCAAGAAGATCATCCCACACCTTTTCCAGATTGGATTCCACATCCTGGTATGACGTGCCCGGAGTCAAAGAACATGAGAATTCGGGCTGAAAATAGTCGCTGATGTAGATAAAGCTGTCGGGCATCAAAAAACCGCCCCGAAAGGTGCCCCTGGAGCGTTTGATACCGGGCACTTCAACCCAGAATTCGAGCAGGGTATCAGAAGTCAGCTTGCAGTCACTGGCAAGCTTTTCAAAAAGCTGCTGGACGGTATGACGAATGAGCCCCTTGTTGTCGCTGGAAAGCTCATGCATTTTGAAATCCGGAGTGTGGTCGCGCATGTTCGGTGAACGATAAGTTATTGAGTGAGTTGAGGCAATATAGGGTTATTTTGCGGTAGCATCAACCGGTTGGGGATGGTTCAATCGAGATTGTTTTTTGCAGAACGGTTTCAAGCCACGGCTTGAGCAGGTCGGCTGCCCAGATTTCTATATCGGGTTCAAAACGGGTTGTCAGGTGGAGAGTTATGGCACTCCCCTTGACTTCTACATTAATGTTCTGAATATTCTGCCTGTGACCACGTTCAAGACCATTGGCAAGGCGAAGAATTCCGGAAAGCACATCGACAGCCCGTTTATACGTCGGCTTGAGGGTGCTGTAAGCCGTATGCTTTTCCGAAGGGGTGGATTTGCGGTGATAACGAACCACATGACCTATAATCTCGATTTCTGAAGGGAAAAATCCCCGAAGCTCTCCGTTAAGAACGATGTACTGGCTGTGCTTGTGATGGGAAGAGATGGAAACAAATGCCCCGATGTTATGAAGCAGCGACGCATACTCCAGAAGTTCACGGTAGGGGGCTTCCAGATGGTGCAAAGGTGCAAGTTTATCGAAGAGTTGCAGGCTGAGCCGTGCAATATATTCGGCATGATCACGGTCCCAGTCGCAGCGAAACCCTAGTTCATTGACACTCTCCCGACGGATATCAAGCGCAACCTCATCACCCCGCCTCTTTGCCCTCGAATAGCGATGCTTCAGATAGTGGAGCACCATTCCTTCACGCAGAGCTGAATCGGAAATCAGAATCTCCTCAACCTTGAAGAGTCTGAAGATCATGTCAACAAGAATCAGACCCGGCACAATAAGGTCTACCCTTTTTTCATCAAGACCGGTCATTTTTCGCCGACCTGCAGCATCCAGCGGGATAACGGCCTTGTAGAGTGCCTGAAACTCCTTTCGGGTAAAGGTACTGTTGTTGAGCGACACCTCACTCTCCCTGCCGTTCATTGAGCAAATCATTCGAGCGATATTCTGGGCCGTACCCGAAGAGGCGATGGCCCTTGTCACCTTGAGTTCCGAGGCTTTATCGGCAGCAGAAACCATCTCGGCAGCAAAAAACTGTTCAAGCATCTTGATTTCATGCACAGAAATCGGCTCTGTAGTGACAAACCGTTCACGCATTCTCGCTACACCGATTTTACGACTCTCAAGAAGCTGCACCCCTTTATGATTGACAACCACAAACTCAACGGAACCACCTCCAATGTCAAAAAGAAGATCGGCAGTTTTGCCAATGTTCACCGCATTACGAACGCCATAATAGATAAACTCTGCCTCTTCTTTCCCTGAGATAATCTTGACTTTAAGACCGGTCTCGTCCCTGATTTGGCGGAGAAAATCACACTTGTTTTTTGCTTCCCGAATAGCGCTTGTGGCAAAGGCAATTACATGTTCCGGCACCACGCCATGCTGCAAGGCAAGAACAAGAAAATTTTTCAAGGCGGCAATGCCTGACTGCATCGCATCCCCATCAAGCATTTTTGTTGAAATGCTGCCCCGGCCAATACAAATCATATCCTTTACACGATCAATCTCAACAATCCCCTTTTCCTTGCTCTCTTCAACAATAATCATGTGGAAAGAGTTGGTGCCAAGGTCAATGGCAGCTACCCGTATATTTTCAGTCGTCATTGCATGTAATCTAAAAGCGATTTATAAATGGCTGTGCAAAATACATGTTTTGGAAGTGAAAAGGAAGAGGATGTGTAACCTTTCTCTTCCAGAAATTTCGGTGTATATTCAAGCCTGAAATTGGCACCTCGCTGCCAGTTCCCGAATATACTTTTTTATGACCTTTTCACCGCGCCCTGTAACAATGGAAGCTATCGACCGACTGGAACTCCGCTATGAAGTTGCGCGAAAAGCAATTCACCTCTCGTCGCTTTCGATTCCGGTGATATACTGGTTTATCAGCAGAGAACTTGCTTTGCTTTTGCTTATCCCTCTTTTTTCCGGTTTTTTTCTGATTGACCTGCTCAAGAATTTCTTTGAACCTGTTTCCCGATGGTATCATAAAACCTTCGATTCCATGCTGAGAACGCATGAGCTTGAAGGGAACAAAACGCCTCTGAATGGAGCGACCCACATTGTGATGGCGGCGCTTCTTCTTGTCCTTTTTTTTCCAAAAACTATTGCCGTCACCGCGTTTACCATGGTATCTGTGTCCGACACGCTGGCTGCCATTATTGGAAAAATATACGGAAAACACCGGTTCGGGCAAAAAAGCCTGGAAGGAAGTGCTGCATTTTTTCTCTCCTCGTTGGTAATTATCGCTGTTGTGCCGGGACTGAATCTCTTTGTCGGGGTTATCATGTCCATTACAGCTACCTTAACCGAGGCTTTTATGGTGCGTATCGGAGAGTTCAGAATTGACGATAATCTTGCAATACCTCTTGTCAGCGCTACAGTCGGCATTTTGTGTACGCACCCTTTTGTCATCGCGGCAGTCGACTTCTTGCGCACTCACCTTTTATGACGCTTGTTCCACTCTTCAAATGATTATGCAGACCACTCTTACCGATTCAGCAGAAGAGGCCGCCGCCATCCTCAAAAGGGGCCAAATTGTTGCATTTCCAACTGAAACAGTCTATGGGCTTGGTGCAAGCATCTACCATCCTGAAGCCATCAGGCGGGTTTTTCAGGCAAAGGGTCGTCCGGGGGATAATCCCCTTATTGTTCATATTTACAGCCTTGAACAGCTCGCCGATGTTGCCGGTGAAATCAATGCTGATGCCCGTAAGCTGATTGACCGGTTTTTCCCCGGGCCTCTCACTCTTGTGCTGAAAAAAAATCCCGCTGTGCCGGATACTGTTACCGGCGGACTCGTCACCGTGGGAGTGCGCTGCCCTGCAAATCCGGTCGCACGGGAGTTTCTCCGTCTCTCTGCATGTCCGGTTGCCGCTCCTTCGGCCAATCTTTCGGGACTGCCAAGTGCCACAAGCTGGCAAGCGGTCTATGAGGATCTTGAAGGAAAAATCGACTGCGTGCTTCGAGGCAACCCAAGCTCAATAGGCCTTGAATCAACCATTGTTGACTGTTCCGGATCGAAACCTCTTCTGCTGAGGGCCGGGGCAATAACCTTTGAGCAACTGCGGGATCTTTTGCCTGAAATAGCAACCAACACAAACCCTGACAAGCAGGCACCCCCAAAAAGCCCCGGCCTGAAGTATCCCCATTATGCTCCAAAAGCTGCGATTATTCTCTGCCATCCCGCTGAAACAAGAAGTGTGGCACCTTCTTCAGCATACCTTGGTCTTTCTGAGCCGCCCGAAGGTATTTCACTGTGCAAACGCTGCCAAAATCTTGAGGAGTATGGCTGTGAGCTTTTCAGCTTTTTCCGGCATTGTGATTCCAAAGGCATTGAACGTATTTACTGTGAACTACCGTCAAACCAGGGACTCGGCAGAGCAATCAGGGATCGGCTGATGAGGGCTGCCGGTAAAAAGTGAAATAACCCTCCCCGGGTCAAAACGATAATAAACACCCAAGATGAAATGAACCGGGAGCGCTGGTCGCTCGCTCATCGTTGCCGCTACCACAAACCTCCCTGTCACTATACCAGGTTTTTTCATACCGCGCACCAAGCTTCATCTGTTTCATGGCTTTCCATGTTGCCACAAGAAAAAGGGATTTGCCTTGCCCGTCGTAGACTCCGAGACTGGAGGTCAGAGGAAGATCATCTTCGTAAGCATAGATGGCCGCATCGTAATCGTTGGTATCAAAAACGGTAAAGCGACCTTTCAAACCATAGTTCCCTGCATTGTACACCACCTGTTGATAAAGCATCCGCCCATAAAAGGGTTGATCTCCTGCAAGATATTCCTTAACAACGCTTTTCACCTCTCCTCGAGTTCTTGAATGAACACGCCCGGAAACAGTAATGTCGCAATCGAGCTGGCAGCGATTGGTTATTTGCGGAAGGGGGGTCCAGAGAGCAATTTTTGAAGTTCCCTGATTTTTTTGCTCTTCCTTGTATTTATGCTGAACCTGCATGCTCCAGGCAAGCAATGGCGACTGTTTCCACGTCACAAAAAGTCTGGAATCATTCCCGTCTGAAGGGTATGGAGAGTTGCTGCCAAGTACGGGAAAAGTGAACCGATCATAATATGCCCCTACTGCGAGACGATCGCTTACCTTTGCATTAACGCCGATGTAGTATCCATGCTCATTCGAAGCACCACTGCCTCTTTCGGCAAATGCTCCTGCAAAAGGGGAAAAATAATTTACCCCATACCTCCGGAGGGCTGCAACCGTGGTGATACCATGAAGCAGTTCGTACTCTGCGCCTGCTGTCCATGATGCATCTTCCGGTGCCCGTGAAAATGCTGCTTCGGCAAAGAGGCCAAGCTTTCGGAAGGAGAGATCCGTTTCGAGTCCGTAGAGGGTTGACGAAGAGAGTGTACTGACTGCTGTATTCGGTTCAAGCTCATCAAAGGGTAAGGCATAACCGTAATGAAGCACGCTGCCACCAACCTTTCCACCAACAATTCCGGTTTGATAATGATAAAGAATATTTGCGCCGGAGAGTGTCTCGACAATATTATCCTTTCTGCTGATTTCAAGTTCCGTGCGATGGTAACCCGATGTCGAAAAACTTGTAATGACACCGCTGCTATTGATGATGGCATCGAGATGATTGGCAGAATAAAAGAGCGTAACGTCAAGCGGATCAAGCTGCAGTGTCGTTGCAGCACCCTGAAAAAAGCCAAATTCAGAACTTGATGAGTAAGGCAATATCTGTTTCGAAAAGAGCTGCACGCTACCAGTTGGATCGGCACCTTTTGACACGTAGCGCCCTTGCCCGATGAGCAGGCCTTGAGCAAAATTCAGTTTATAACTACCCAGAACGGCGCTTTTCATGAGGCCAAGATCATAAGCATTAATGCTGAATGAGGTAAAATCGGCTCTATCCGGCTCTCCGATATCTTTTTCCTGCACCAGACTTGCCTTGATATGGGGAACCGAAAACTCCGCACGGTGATACAGTTTGTAATTTTCTCCAGCGTATTTTCCATTCAGGATCCCTTTTCGAGGTGTTGTTTCCCAAAAAAGGCGACTGTAGAGGGATCCGTCAACCTCAACGGCCTTTGGTGTCAATGTTTTACGGAGAGTGCGCTCTGGTTGCAAACGAACATAGGGCGCAATACTTGCCGTTTTCTCTTTTCCAAGAACCGACTCGAGTTCATGAAGAGAATGGATGGTGCCATGCTCTCTGCGCCAGTCAACAAGAGCCTGCACATCGGTGCTCTTCAGCCAGGGAAGCTGATGAAGTTCGTCTGGATCAGCTTCATTGAGAGCGATTTTGTTTTTTTTCAACTCGTCAGTCAGCTCGAGCAGCCGTTCTATATTGACTTCAGATTCAGCCTTGTCGAGCAGTTTCTGAAGATCATCGTTTTCGCCGCAAAAAGCTAAAGAGGAGCAAAGGGGAAATGCAAGAACAATAGCAAACATCATGACCAGCCGGGATACATGACGTTTAATAAAACAGGAATGCACTGACATAAGCAATGAAGAGGTTTTGTGCGTTAACAAAACCGGCTGAAGGGCTTATGGGCTTTCCGTCAACCTATAAAGTTCCTGAACCTCATTTCGACTCAGATATCGCCATTCGCCCCGCCGGAGTTCTCCTGCCTGAAGGCCTGCATAAGCCACCCTTTCAAGCCGTTTCACTTCAAAACCGAGGGTCTTGAACATTCTTCTGACCTGGTGATTCTTCCCTTCATGAATGCTCAACAGTACCTGCATCCCTTCGTCAAGTATTTTTGCCCTGCAAGGACTGACTTTTTCCCCGGTGTCTTTTAAACGCATCCCTCCTGTCAATTGGCCCAGAAGATTTGGCGTAAATTTTTCAGCAAGCTCAGCAATATACTCTTTTTTCACATTTGACGAAGGATGCATGAGTTTATGTGCAAGATTTCCGTCATTGGTCAACAAAATAACTCCCGTTGTTTTTCTGTCGAGTCTTCCAACAGGAAAAACCCGCTCCTTGACATCGATAAAATCGAGCGCTATTTCCCGATTTTTTTCATCACTGTTGGTGGTGATAACATTTCTGGGTTTGTTGAACAGAATGTAAACTTTTCTGTTCTCAGGCTGAGCAAATCGCTCGCCATCGACAATAACCTCGTCGCGGGAAGGACTCACTTTTATGCCGGGTGTCGTCACCACCACACCATTGACCATAACCCTTCCACCAAGAACAAGCTGATCGGCTGCCCTTCGTGATGCTATACCGCATGATGCCAGAAATCTATTAATTCTGACCTCATCATCCTTGTTGCTCTTTTTCATGCTCGTGTATCGTCTCCTCTTGATTGTTGCCGGATAAGTCTGTTTCGATCCCGTCCGGCCGGGTAAGATAATCCTGCTCTTCCTTCTCCTGAAGAATTTCCTTTATTTCACGAAGTTTCGGCAGATCTTTTAATGCTGACAGGTGAACGAGATCAAGAAAATCTGTGGAGGTTCCATAGTGAAGGGGTTTGCCGGGAGAGTCTGCTCTTCGGCGAACCTCAATAATGCCTCAAAGCAAAAGCCGGTCAATGCTATTTTTTTCTTGCCGTTGAAAAATTATGATCCAGGGTCATGCTTTCTTCAAAATTATACCACAACTCCTGACAGGGAAAATTGCATTCATAGAGGGCTTTGCCAATAATAACTGAATCGACTCCGAAGGGTGTGAGCTGATTAAGCTTTTTCATGTCTTCAGAATTGGTGACACCACCGGAAGCAGTAATTTTCATACCAGCTTTTTCGGCAAAATTTTTGGTGCTTTCGTAACCAAACCCCTGCATCATCCCGTCACGGGATATATCGGTATAGATCACCCGTTCTATGCCCATCTCTTTCATCTGCAGAGCCAGGTCAAAATCTTTCAGGTCAGTACTTTCAAGCCACCCTTTAATCTTCGGAATACCATTCTCGGCATCAATGCCGACAACAATCTGTGAAGGGCTGTATATTTTCAGAAGTTCTTCGACCAGCGACGGATTGGTAACCGCAGCCGAACCAATAACCACACGACAGACTCCGATATCAAGATAGCTTTTGACCGCATTGACGGAGCGGATTCCGCCACCAACCTGAACAGGAATATCAAGATTGATCACAATGTCCCTGATTTTCTCAAAATTGACCATCTCGCCGGTAAGGGCGGCATCAAGGTCAACAATATGGAGCAACTTGGCGTTCTGCTTGCGCCATATCACGGCCATGTCAAGGGGATTATCGAGGTATATCTTCTTTTGGCTGAAATCGCCACGGGTCAACCTCACACACTTCCCGTCCTTGATATCTATCGCTGGAATAATCAACATAACAAAAAGCAAAAAAAGATGTTAGCACCCTGCAAAGTTTTTAAGAACCAGTAACCCTGCACCCGAACTTTTTTCTGGATGAAACTGGACTGCAAAAATACCATTTTTTTCAATGGCGGAGCAAAAATTTTTTCCGGCAAACAAGGTTGTTGCGGCTATGGCATCAGGATCGCTAACTTCACAGTAATAGGAGTGTACGAAATAAAAAAACGAGTGATCAGGAATTCCCTTGAAAAGAATGCTCTCTTTCTGCTGGTCTACCGAGTTCCACCCTATCTGCGGAATCTTGTCAGTTTTGCTCCTGAAATGAAGCACATGACCGGGAACCAGGTTCATTCCCCTGTAGGTGCCCATCTCCTCACTGTCAGTCAAGAGCAACTGCATGCCAAGGCATATTCCAAGGAGCTGCCCCCCCTTATCGACATGTTCAAGTAAAGCTTCGGTAAAACCAGAGGCATTGAGTGACTCTATCGCCTGCCCAAAAGCGCCAACTCCGGGAAGTATAACTTTTTTGTGGCCAGCAAGCTTGCCCGGGTCACTGCTGACGAGAGCCTTGATGCCGAGATATTCAAATGCCTTGAGAACAGAACGAAGATTTCCTGCACCGTAATCGGCAATAAAAACCATAAAATCCTTGTAATATATAATAAATCAGGAGCAAAACACCTTGTCACCAACCCTCTCTTCATTATTGGCTGATTTTTTTATTGACTATTTATTTTTTATCATTCATATTGTTTTCCCTTACCGTTAAAACCCGGCGGATCCCAACCTCTATCAATACGAAAATCGAAGAACCAATGTATAGAATTGTTTCGGCACTCTTTTTAGCTGAAAATATCAAAAAAATTGAAATTGAGGCTCCTCGTATCGCTAAAAAAAGAAAAGCTGGCCAGTTTGTCATGATCAGGGTGGGAGAGAGTAGTGAAAGGATCCCGCTGACTATTGCTGGCTCGGATCCAGAAAAAGGCACCATTACCATCATCGTTCAGGGTATTGGTAAATCCACGAAAGAGCTGAACAACAAAGAGGCTGGCGACACGGTCAGTGATGTGGTTGGACCACTTGGAGCACCTTCACATATTGAGAAGTTTGGAACTGCGGTGAGCATCGGCGGTGGTGTCGGGACAGCCATAGCCTATCCAACGGCTGTAGCCCTTAAAGAAGCAGGCAATTATGTCATTACAATTAATGGTGCCCGGTCAAAAGATCTGGTGATCCTTGAAAAAGAGATGAAGGAGGTCAGTGATGAGGCCTATATTACGACCGATGATGGCTCTTATGGCTTTCACGGTTTCGTCACCCAAAAGCTGCAGGAACTCATTGATTCTGAAAGAACCATTGACTATGTGCTTGCTATCGGCCCTATCCCTATGATGAGAGCCATAGCGGAGGTCACGCGACCTTACAAGATCAAAACGGTGGTCAGTCTTAATCCGATTATGGTGGATGGCACCGGCATGTGCGGCGGCTGCAGGGTCAGTGTAGACAACCAGATTAAATTTGCCTGTGTTGACGGCCCTGAATTTGATGCCCATCTGGTCGACTTTAAAAATCTCTCTGACCGCAACAAGATCTATCAGACGGAAGAAAAGCAATCTGCTGAGGCCTTTATCCACCAATGCAACCTGTATAAAACAGTATAAGCCCTTTCTGGAGCTATGACGCTGTCAACGCTTTTGCCGGGTATGGCTTTTTTCTGATAACCAAACTTTTGTTTTTAAAGAAGATTATTACCATGGACGCACAACATATTACAACCAAAGAACGCCTTGCCATTCCGCGCCAGGTCATGCCTGCACAGTCACCGATGGTTCGCATTCATAACTTTCAGGAGGTCCATCTGGGATACACCCCTGAACTGGCCCGTCAAGAGGCGCTGCGATGTATTCAGTGCAAAGATCCTGTCTGCATCAAAGGATGCCCCGTCAATATCAAAATTGACCAGTTCATCAAAATGATTGCCGAAGGTAACTTTCTTGGCGCAGCTAAAAAAATCAAGGAAGATAACGTGCTGCCGGCTATCTGTGGCAGGGTCTGTCCTCAGGAAGATCAGTGCGAAAAAATGTGCATACTCACCAAAAAACATGAATCGGTTGCTATCGGTAATCTGGAGCGGTTTGCCGGTGATTATGAGCGTGAATCGGGAAATGTGGAACTGCCGTTGGTAAAACCCTCTACCGGCAAAAAAGTGGCGGTTGTCGGCAGCGGCCCGGCTGGACTGAGTTGCGCAAACGATCTGATTCAAATGGGCCATGGGGTTACGGTGTTTGAGGCGCTGCACGAACTGGGTGGCGTGCTTGTGTACGGCATTCCGGAATTCCGTCTTCCCAAAGAGATTGTAAAAGCTGAAATTGAAGGGCTGAAACAGCTTGGTGTCGACTTTATTACCAATGCGGTAGCTGGTCGATCTATTACCGTTGACGAACTTTTGGAAGAAGAGCATTTCGATGCTGTTTTTATTGGTGTAGGGGCTGGCCTGCCCTGGTTCATGGGTATTCCTGGAGAAAATCTGCTCGGGGTATATTCTGCCAATGAATTTCTGACCAGGGTAAACCTGATGAAGTCATATCGATTCCCTGAAAATGACACTCCTGTCTTCAATTGCAAGGGGAAAAATGTTGCCGTCTTCGGTGGCGGCAATACTGCGCTTGATGCGGTTCGCACTGCAAAAAGACTTGGCGCTGAACATGCCTATATTGTTTATCGCCGCTCTGAAGCTGAAATGCCTGCCCGTCTGGAGGAACTCCACCATGCACAGAAAGAGGGAATTGAATTTATGCTGCTGATGAACCCTGTGGAGTTTATCGGTAATGACGAGCAGTGGCTTACCGGTGTCAAGTGCATACGAATGGAACTGGGAGAACCTGATAACTCTGGACGACGCAGGCCGATACCGATACAAGACTCGGAGTTTACACTGCCAATCGATATGGCTATTATTTCCATCGGCAACGGCTCCAACCCGCTCATCAAGCAGACAACGCCTGATATTGAGGTCAGCAAGCGTGATACCATTGTTGTTGATATCAACACCATGGCCACCTCAAAAGAGAGAGTTTATGCAGGCGGCGATATTGTCACTGGCGGAGCAACGGTTATTCTCGCCATGGGCGCAGGACGTACCGCAGCGGCAGCCATTCATGAAAAGCTCATGGGCATTGATGCTGATTGAAGTTTCAGGGAGAATAGGGGGTGATTATCCTTCAATCCTGGAAGTCAACTCCTCAGTCATCTTTTTATCGGCAAGTTTGACGGTAATTTCCGCTATATCACGAGCGGTATTGACGTGGAAAACCACCACATCAAAAATATCAGTCATTCGTACAATCGCCGTCAGATCACTGATATATTTACTGATACCAAGAAAGCTCAGGGGGAGAAGACATTTGACGTGAAAGGGATTACTCAGAAAAATGCCGTAAGGCTGTACCTTTAAAACGGTGCCGGTAAAGATCTCTCCAATTTCAGGAAGAGGAAGTGCAAATGCCTGATCGTTGCCTGCCGTCCCCTCGATGCGAAGATGATCTCCCTGTCTGAGCTGTTCGATACGATCTTTTAGTATTGAAAGATCACAATAAATTATACCTGGTTCTGCCAACAACTCCCTTGCGCTGAGCCCTTGAGTGGAATAAACCATAACCTCTTTTCCTTTCTTTTTTAACGCCCGGAGCAGAGGAAGAAAATCACTGTCGCCGCTGAACAGTATAAAGGTATCGTACTGTTCGGCTCCACTCAATGCATCAACAACAAGCTCAACATCAAGATTGCCTTTCATGATCACCACGCCGGTCTCTTTGTTGACAATTTTTTTGACCGGTTTTGAGACAATCCTGTAACCATGGGCAGTCAGTACTCTGGAAAAAGCCGCATTTTCAGGCGATACCGGCTCGGATGCCGGAACATAATAATTCGCCTCAACTGAAGCATACCCGGAGAGGAAAAAAGCCATCAGACGGGAAAAATCGATCTGCCACCCAAGATGGCGTTGGGTAAAAAACAGGTTTGCCCCATCAATATAAACTGCTGCACGGCCCACTCTCAGTTCCTCCACATTTCCTTTCGTCACCAAAATATCAAGACTTCCTTGCTGGAATAATTTTTACGTCCATCCCCTCATGTAAACTTTTTTCGGGAACAAGTGCAATTTTATCACCTTTTTTTAGCCCCTGCAACACTTCAACAAAGGTCATGTCGCTGACACCCTGCTCGATGAGCTGTTTTTTCAGTCGACCATGGTCAATTTTCCAGACATAGCTCCGATGGTTTTCCTCAAAGAGAGAGCTTTTTCTTACCAGAAGTGCATTTGGTCTTGTATTATAAATAATATTTGCCGTCGCCGTCATGCCTGCCTGGATATTATCGGGCAGATTGCCAAGGGTCAGATAAATTCTGGAGGTCTTTGTCACCCTGTCGGTCTGGGGCACAATACGGGAGACAAGGGCGGAAAAGCGCTTCTCCGGGTAGGCATCAAAAGCGACCGTCGCCGACTGACCGTTGCGGATACGGGGAATATCAAGCTCATCTACCTCAACGCTGACCATATATCGGGAAGGATCAACCACTCGGGCAACAAGCGTATTGATCGTAACATTATCGCCCTCTTTGACGTTCTGCAAGGTCATGATACCTGCGAAAGGAGCTATGACTGTCAATTTTTTCAGGTCATCCTCCCGCATTTTCACCTGAAGCGCTTTCTGCTTGAGCAGCTCCTCTGACTGAATGGTTATTTTCTCGGCATCTTCACGTTCCTGGCGGGATATCGCCCCTTCGACAAAAAGATTATTCTTCCTTGCCGCACGAAGCCTGTTGTCTCTGGCAAGAGCCTGCTGTTCAGCAAAGGCTGCCTGTGCTTCACGAACAGCAAGCTGGGGCTGGAGGCTGTCGAACTGAAGAATTTTCTGACCGGCAGAGACATGCTGGCCTTCCAGTACGCCAACATAACTGACCGTTCCTGAACATTCAGCGCTCAGATTGGCAACCGCATCGGCCTCAACAAAACCGGTAGCATAGATGGCCTGAACCAGCTCAGCGTTGGTCACTTCACCGGCCTCAATGTCGACCGTATTACCTCTCGTCATCAGAAAAAAAACCGTACCAATAAAAAGAAGAGCAAGAGCAATAGAATATTTTGGAAGAAATTTTTGCAGAGACTTCATTGTGTACTTTCGTTAGAGATTCAGCTTTGGGAACAATTCAACAAGCGCCTTCTTTTTTGTAATTTCACCAACATGCCATACCTGCGGCATTGAAAAAAAATGATGGGGGAGAGCATCATTTCTCGCCTTCAAGCCCCGGCGTGGCGGCATGTAAATTTTTATCCATTCTGACCTTGGTTTTTTCATAATTTTATCAATATTCAGGTACATTTTTCTTTTCCTGCGCATCATGTCAGAGACTCTTGCATGGAAAACACCTAATCTACACCTTCAATGAACGATAATCAAGATATCCAAAAAAGCTTTCTTGAAACAGTAAAGTTCGATGAAAAAGGACTTGTGCCTGCAATCGTGCAAGACCATGAAACAGGCAAGGTTCTCATGATGGCATGGATGAACCTGGAAAGCCTTCAAATGACCCTGGAAATAAAGAGAGCCTGTTACTGGAGCCGCAGCCGCAAGGAGCTCTGGCTGAAAGGAGTCTCTTCGGGAAACATGCAGGAAGTGCACGACATTCTGATCGACTGTGATGGCGACACTCTGCTCCTGAAAGTTTCCCAGACTGGCGGCGCATGCCACGTTGGCTACCACTCCTGCTTTTATCGCAAGGCAACTGATGATCTCTCCATGGAAATTTGCGACACTCTGATGTTTAATCCGGAAGAGGTTTATGGCAAAAAAAGCTGAAACGAAGTCCCTTCTGCGGACAAAGTCGAGAGGTTCAATACGCTCCATGTTTGATGAGGTAGCACCGACCTACGATTTCCTTAACCATCTGCTCAGTTTCGGTATTGATAATTACTGGCGAGCAAAAGCTGCCGGCAAGGCAAAACAACTGCTGGGCAACAACCCCGCCCCAAAAATTCTTGATGTCGCCACCGGCACGGGTGATCTGGCAGCTTCCATGGCAAAAATTTCCGGCGCAACGGTAACAGCTTTGGACCTCTCGCCCGAAATGCTTGTCATTGCAAAAAAGAAGTATCCGCACATCACTTTTCATGAGGGGTATGCGGAGAAACTTCCCTTCGGCAATGCCAGTTATGATGTTGTGAGCGCAGGATTTGGTGTGCGAAATTTTGAGAATCTTGATGCAGGAATGCGCGAGTTCCATCGTGTTCTAAAACCAGGCGGTCATGCGCTTATTATCGAACCGATGATTCCGCGCAATGATACCATGAAAAAGCTCTATTTGATATACTTCAAAAAAGTTTTGCCCAAAATTGCAGGGTTGTTCAGCAAATCCTCATTTGCCTACGATTATCTGCCAAACTCCGTCGAACAGTTTCCGCAAACGGAGGCGTTCACTGCCATCCTGAAAAAAAGTGGATTCACAAGCGCCGAGTATTTGCCGATGACCTTTGAGACCTCAATTCTCTACATCGCAAAAAAATAGGGCCCCGCTACAGCATTGCCTCAAACTCATCTTCCGAAACCACCCGCACGCCAAGCTTGAGCGCTTTATCAAGCTTGCTGCCGGCATCGTGACCGGCAACAACAAGAGCGGTTTTTTTGCTGACCGAGTTCACCACCCTGCCACCCCGCTCCATCACCAGTTCAGATGCTCTCTGACGATCATAGCGATCAAGGCCTCCCGTAAAGAGCACTGTAAGCCCTTCAAAATTTTGGTTGATCTGCGCTGTGCTCTCCGCCGCACTTAATTGCAACCCTGCTGCACGCAGTTTTTCAAGAAAATCGGTCTGTGACGGTTTAGCAAAATAGTCGCAAATGCTGCGGGCAACGACTGGCCCAATATCGGGAATGGTTGCAAGCTGCTCCTGGCTTGCCTGCATCAGCGCGTCAAGGGAAGGACATGCCTGCGACAGCTCGCGGGCGGTCGCACGCCCGACGTGACGGATACCAAGGGCATAGAGCAGCCGTTCATAACTTTTTGCACGACTTTCGTCAAGGGCACGCACAAGATTCTGCGCCGACTTGCGCCCCATCCGCTCAAGATTTTCGAGCTGCGGCTCCTGCAAAAAATAGAGGTCACCAACATCTTTCACCAGCCTGGAGGCAACAAGCTGATCGACCAGCGCTTTGCCAAGGCTCTTGATATCCATGGCATTGCGCGAGGCAAAGTGGAGGAGCCGGCCCTTGATCTGCGCCGGGCACTCCTCTTCATTGGGACAGTAGTAGTTCACTTCACCCTCCGGCCTTGCAAGCGGTGTACCGCACTCGGGACAATCAAATGGAATAACAATAGGATGCGCATCGGAGGGTCTCTCTTCAAGCACAACACTGATCACCTTGGGAATCACCTCGCCTGATTTCTCAATGGTGACCCGATCATGAATCATGATGCCAAGACGCTGAATTTCATCGAAATTATGCAATGTCGAGCGAGAAACGGTTGAACCGGCAAGGAGCACCGGCTCAAGCTCAGCCACCGGGGTGATAGCACCCAGCCGTCCGACCTGAAAAACGACAGCATTGAGCACCGTTCTTGCCTGCTGTGCCGGGTATTTCCAGGCTATTGCCCAGCGCGGGCTTTTGGCGGTTGCTCCAAGTTTATCCCACAGCGTCACCGCATTGAGTTTCAGCACCACGCCATCGGTCTCGTAAGGAAGCTTCCACCGCTTTTCCGACCACTCGGCTATAAATTCAGTGATATCATGCAGTTCACGGCATAACCGGTAATGGTTGCCCGTAAAAAAGCCCAGCTCTTCAAGGAGCTTCAGCCTGCTGAAATGCGCCGTGGATTCATCCCTGATGCCTTTGAGATAGTAGGCAACAAAGCTCATCCGGCGGCGGGCAACCTCGGCAGAGTCTTGCAGCTTGAGGGCACCTGCCGTGGCATTGCGGGGATTGGCAAACCGATCCTCCTCGGGACGGCTTTCGTTGAGTTGCTCAAAATCCTCCTTGCGCATAAAGACTTCGCCCCGTACCTCAATCTCCCCGGTCTCATCTATTTTGAGAGGAATTGTCGGAATAGTTCTGATGTTAACGGTAATATCGTCTCCTTGAATGCCATCGCCCCGTGTGGCACCACGAACAAGCAGCCCGTCCTGGTAGAGAAGGCTTATGGCCACCCCGTCAAACTTCAGCTCGGCCACCATCTCCTGCTCATCCACCCCTTCGAGCACAAGAAGCTTTTTTACCCTGTTGTAGAACTCCTCAACTTCACCAGCAGAGTAGGTGTTGGAAAGGCTCAGCATCGGTTCAAGGTGAATGACCGACACAAACTCCCTGGTAATTGCTCCCCCAACTCGCTGCGAGGGGCTGTCGGGCGTAACGAGATCGGGAAACTGGCGTTCAAGAGCGATAAGCTGTTCGAGCAGCTTGTCGAACTCGTAGTCGGAAAGTTCCGGTTTCGCCTCAATATAGTAGAGACGGCTATGATGCTCAATCTGCTGGCGCAGGTGAACTATCCTCTCCGCAGCATGCATGCTGTCGATCATCTTTGAAAAAAGTTATCTGACTGGTGAAAATGCCCACCCGACAATATTTTTGAAAAACCCTAAAGAGCCCTGCAGGCCAAGTTTGTCCCAGGTTGCCATAAGCACTTTGGGATAGCGCCATCCAAGCCGCAGCATGACTATGGCAAGCTCCTCAATCTTCATCTCGTCACGAAACATGGCCTGGCGATAGTGCAGAGGAAGATCGTCGAGCACCATCATCACCTCATTCATCAGGTCGTTGACAAAATTTGGCTCATCGGTTGCCGCATTAAAACACATATACTTCATGAGATTTGCCATGGAGGCAACATTGGGCTCATAAGCGTTGATTTTTTCAAGATGCATTTTAGAAAAATTACTGTCGCTGAGAGCACGATCAAGATCACCCGTAAGATGGTGAAGGTTGCGAACCATTGATCCAAAACCGCAGAAGGTGAGCGGAGAGCCCAGTGAGGCCGCATCGCCGAAAAGAATGATATGGTCATCGGCAATCTCCCTGGTGCGGTCGAAACCATCATGACAATAGGCAGGAATAATACCATAGACCGGTCGGTGAATCATAAAATCCTTTCCCGCTTTTTTATACTCCGGCAGGATGCTGAAATAGGTCTCAAAAAGAGCGAGCAAAGACTTGTCGTTCAGGGAATCAGCTTGGTCATAAAAAAAGAGATAGGTAATATACTTCTCCCCTTCAGCGGGAAACCCTTCCCAAATAAGCTGCCGACCTTTTCCCGGTGCTGTTTCGGCAGGTCTTGTCGTGGCAAGAATTTCTCCGGCGTCGAAATCGATATCATCAAAACCGCTCGCTATGGTGCCAACCGTCGGACAAACATGGGTCTGGGGAGAACCTTCATTGAGCTGCATGGCAATGGGAGAGAGTATCCCCATGACATCGACCAGCACCTTGGCCTTGTAGTAGAAGGCTTTCCCCTGAAGATCTTCTACCTTGACAACAATATGGCCATCACACTGGTAGCAGCAGAGAAAAGTGCACCCGGCAATGATTGTGCTTTCTGAAGCGGCCTGAACCCTCTTTTTTGCCAGACCAAGAAGCTTGTCTGCATCAACAGCACAATCAAGCACACTATCCATGACAAGCCTTTTCTGGGTGCCATCAGGCTGGTAAAATTCAACCCAGCCGGTTTTGTACTGGCGAACAATAACCGAATCAATCTCACTTTCAGTAAAAAGGCCGATAGCCGAAAGATTGAGAAGCTCTTTTCGGGAAATATTCCAGTCCCTGGTAGATTTTGCAGGGGTCTTACGGTCAAAAATCATCACTTTCCGGCCATACTTCCCTGCCATCACTGCGGCATGGAGCAGGCTGAGCGTTCCGCCGGCATAGATCAAGTCATACTCACCACTGATCACCGCATCTTTTGGAAGATCACCGGAAGGCAAAATCACCTTGTGAACAGGCTCTTTCAGCCAATCCCAGTAACGGTCAAGCTCAATAATATTATGAAGATGCTGCTCACCATCCTCAATCGATGAAAATGCCCTGTAAAGAGAAGGCTTTGACTGCTTGATGCTTTCGAGTAACAAGGACATAATGTTAAAAGTGTGTATTTCGTCAAACGGGTTGCTCGATCCTTGCCCGTAAAGGCCGATCGCTCTCTATCTTTCCGTCAACAAGATTAATCCGACGCCCTGCACGATTGGCAAACTCCTCATCATGGGTGACCACAATAATTGTCTGATCGATCTCCCTGTTCAGACGATCGAAAAGCTGATAGACATTGTTTGCCGAGCGTGAATCAAGATTGCCGGTTGGTTCATCGCCAAGTAAAATTTTCGGTTCGTTGGCCAAAGCACGCGCAATGGCAACCCGCTGCTGCTGCCCGCCCGACAACTGACTTGGCTTGTTGGTATACTTGTTCTGCATGTCAACCATGTCGAGCAGTTCCATTGCCCGCGCCTTGATCTCTTTACGGGTGCGGCGACCGTTGATCATCATTGGCATACTGACATTCTCAACAGCGTTAAACTCAGGCAGCAAAAAGTGAAACTGATAGATAAACCCTATTTTTTCATTCCTGATACGGTTCATCTCCGTCTCATTTTTTTCAGTGATCTCATCTCCATCAAGCCACACCTTGCCGGCGGTCGGTTTGTCGAGCCCTCCCATCAGGTAAAGCAGGGTCGATTTACCAGAACCTGAAGGTCCCGTAATGGTAATAAACTCCCCCGAGTTTACCTCCAGCGAAAGGTTTGGAATGATGGTCTGGCGAATAGCCTTGGAGAGTCCAAGCTCCTTGCGGATATTTTCGAGCCTGAGAATAGTTTCAGCCATCAAATCACCACGCTTCGTTGTTGTAGATACCTGAAGTACCGTTACCATTCTTGAAAAAAGAAGCAACGGCAACAATAATTAGATATATAATAAAAAAAGGCGGGAAAGAGAGCGCTTTCGTAAAACCGTGAGGTGGAATGAATTAATCTCCCTGCTACGCCGTCACTCTGAAACCTGCCGTATCCCTGCACCGAACCAGATTGAAGTATAACGGTTCAGGATGGTATAGTTTGCAAAAATTTCCTGACCGCGTGAACAAACGCTTCTGGTTGCTCTTCCTGTGGCAGATGTCCGCAATCGGGAATAACGATCAATTTAGAGTTTGGAAGCTCACGGGCAAGCCGGATACTCTCCTCTGTTTTGACCGTAAGATCGTGTTCACCGGTAAGAACGAGAGATGGCCGCGACATGGTTTTCAGTCGTTTGTCCAGCCGGAGGTGATGTGTTTCAAGAAAAAGCTCCCAGAACGCTCTTGACCAGTCGCCAATCATCAGGTCACGGCGAAACGCGCTCAGAACATCGCTTCCAAGCCGCTCCTTGTTGTACCAGAATCCGCGAATATTACGGTCATACAGACTGGTGATCAGAAACTTCATCAAACGCGAAAAGATTGGTGTCATGGCTTTCATGACAGGCTTCATGAACGCAGGTACTTCACTGGTTGCATAACCGCTGTAGATCATTGCGCCTGCGAGCACCAGCCCGTCAACATGCTGTGGATAGCGCAACGCTGTCAGAAGCGCCATCGTGCCACCCGTTGAATTGCCAACCAGCACCGCTTTGTTGAACCCAAGTTTTTTCATCAGTGCTATAACCAGGTCACTCTGGGCTTCAGGAGTGTAACTGACCCCGGTCACCTCTGAGGGTAACGGGCGTGAGGTAAGGCCAAATCCTGGACGGTCGAATGCCATAACCGATACACTCTCTGCCAGACTGTCAAAGACAAGGCGCCATGATCTGATACTTAAAAAACTGCCATGTAACAGCACAACGAGCAGCTTTCCGCTACCTGCCATACGGTAATGCACCTTGAACCCGTTAACTTCAAGAAAGCGATTGCCATGAGAGTCCGGTCGCTCCCGGGAGGCATCAGATCCCGATACCGCACGATTTTTTTCTCCAGTCATATACTCAATCATTTGTTAGCCATCTGGCAGCCACACGTGGTTGCGGTACAGGGGAAAAGTAGTGATTTTTTATCGACTGTTGCGCAACAATTGACAAGCGATTCTTCACAAAACAAGATTAAAGACAAACCCGACCAGCATAATCCCCACCGCCACAATAGCGGCAAACACTGCAATAAGCTGAGGTTTAAGCACTTTGCGGAGAATAATCATTTCCGGCGCGGAGAGGGCAATGACGCTCATCATGAAGGCCATCACCGTGCCAAGCGCTGCACCCTTGCCGAGCAGTGCCTGCACAACGGGAAGAATACCCGCCGCATTGGAGTACATGGGAACGCCGATCAGCACGGCTGCGGGAACCGACCACCAAACGCTTTTGCCCATGAGTGATGCCATAAAATTTTCGGGCACATAGCCGTGAATGCCCGCGCCAAGCCCTACACCGAGCACAATGTAGAGCCACACCTTGCCAACAATATCGCGAACATGCCCGATTCCTTCCTGTATCCGCAGGGGCACGCTCATCACCTCGTTTTCCACATCAGCAGAAACGGCGCTCTCCTGCAGTTTCTGCACCCACTCTTCCAGGTAGCGTTCCATATTAAGTTTACCAATCACCATGCCTGCCACAATCGCCACAGCGAGCCCCATACTCATGTAGAGCAGGGCAACTTTCCAGCCGAACATCCCAAACAGAAGCGCCAGAGCAACTTCATTAATCATCGGCGCTGCAATGAGAAACGAAAAGGTAACGCCAAGGGGCACTCCTGCCTGCAAAAAACCGATGAAGAGCGGCACTGCAGAGCAGGAACAGAATGGTGTCACAATGCCGAGAGTAGCCGCCATAATGTTTCCAATCCCTGTGCGCTTCCCTGACAGCAATGCCCGGGTGCGCTCCGCAGAGATGAAGGTGTGCACAATTCCCATCAGAAAAACCACAACCGTCAGCAGCAGCAGCACTTTCGGCACTTCATAAACAAAAAAGTAAAATGCCTCGCCGAAGCGGTTTGCCCTGCTGCCCCCCAAACCCTGAAGCAGCAGATTGGCAAACAGTTCAAGATTATGGTAGAGCAGGAGCCACAGCAACGCGGCAACAAGAGTGCCTGCCAGCCATATTTTATGGTTCACGAACAACAGCCTCCGCTGACCTTCTCTTTGCTGCCATGGGTACCACAACAGCAGCCTTGTGGTTTTGCCATCAACAAATCCTTGATCTCCTCATAAGAGGGAATACGTCCTTTACAGAGCACCTTTTCATCAACAACAAGGGCCGGAGTCGACATAACGTTGTAGGCCATAATCTGCTGGATATCCTCCACCTTTTCAACCACGGCATTAATACCCTCTTTGGAAATAACATCTTTAACCGCATCGGCAAGCTGATTGCACTTTGCACAGCCGCTGCCGAGTATTTTTACTTTTTTCATTGTTTTATTTTTTGGGGGTTATAGCAAATACACGATTATTGGAAACAGACAAATTCCTGCATCCCAAGGCCATCAGCGCAGAAAACAAGGTGATTCTCATCAACTCACAATGGGTTCCAGCGTTGCAACTGACATCGGGCAATCTCCTCTGAATTCTGGAGTGCGTTTAAAAAACAGCGCGAAAACATCGCAGGCTTTACGCCAGTTTTCACGATCAATACAGTAACGAACTTTCGGTGGATTAATTTCTCCCTGAATCAGCCCGGCTTCAAGCAACGCTTTGAGGTGCTGTGAAATCGTTGATTGTGCCATTGGAATAATTTCCGTCAGCTCACCGGTAAAACAGCATGCCTGACATTCAAGCAGCTTCAGGATCTTTATTCTCACAGGATGACTCAGGGCTTTGGCAAACACCGCTATCATCTCTTCTTCGCCGCTGTACGCAACCGTTGACAATGTTCTCTGCATGGAATTTTTTTATTTGTTCATCGCAAATATACGATATACTCATCAAGAAACCATTCGCTTTGATGAAATATCGCATTTCCGTTTCTACTGTTCATTCTATCTACTGCCTTGACATCCTGGATTACCGAAAATATTTCAACGAGTCTGCGCCAAACAGCACCGCAATATTTCTAACTCCGTGAATGACAGGTTATTCGAGCTTATATGCCCGGGAACGACGAAATCCGGCTCGGCAAAGCGAATATATAATAATGCCGAGCTGGATCTCGGCGTTCCCAGGTGAGTATTCCGGGGAAAGTGTACCAGAAGGCTTTTGCCGGGCAAGCTGGTTGCTCAGCCGAAAGTTTCGGAAAGAAATTCGTAACTAAACCATAATTTTGGTTACGTTTAGCCATAAAAATTTGATTAATCGCAAAAAGAAAGGACGTCACTACGAGATCACTTTATCCCTTTTTTCTGCATAATCCTCTTTTTTTTGTACAGGGATATGTATTTTATGCTATAACTTTTTAAAAACTAGAGCAATGCTTTATCGACTGGCTGACATCGACATTGAACGGTTTATCGAAGAGGATGTGCCTTATGGCGACCTTACAACACTGCTTCCCGGCAGCAGGCGGTATCAATGCGCAAAATGCTTCAGCTTATGCGGAAACCGGGATTGATATCCTTTTGCTGTCGTCAGTCTATTTCGGAAAACCCTCTGATATTGCTGTTTCAATCTCTTCTTTACAACCATAGAACATTCTGATCATGAGAGTACCAATAAGGCGCATCTTTATTCTCTGTTTTGCATTCCTCATTATATCCGCTCCGGTAATGGCCGGAGAGCTGAATCTCTCGGTTGCTGCAAGCCTTAAAGAGGTGATCAATGAGCTGACTGTCGGCTATACGGCAAAACATCCAGCCACGGTGTTTATTAAAAACTTTGGCTCTTCCGGAACACTTGCCGGTCAAATTGAAAACGGTGCTCCAGCCGACCTGTTTATTGCTGCAAACACGGAGTGGATGGAATACCTGAAAAAGAAAACACTTGTTGATGGTACCAGCGAAAAGACTTTTGCCTTTAACACGCTTGTTTTTGCTGGAACAACAAAGAAGCATGTCTCGTCAATGAATGATCTGCCTGCACTCGATAAAATTGCTGTTGGAAGTCCAAAAAGTGTGCCCGCAGGCGAGTATGCCATGGCTGCCATAACAAAATCAGGCATTGAAGCAAAGCTCAACGGCAAGCTGGTCATGGCCAAGGATGTCAGAGAGTGCCTCATGTATGCGGAAATAGGCGAAGTTGATGGTGCCTTTGTTTATCGTACCGATGCGCTGCAGGCACAAAAAGCGAAACTGCTCTTTGTAGTACCGCAAAAGCTCTACCCGAGAGTCGTCTACCCAATGGCGTTGACCGTAAAAGCGGCACAGAACAGCGAGGCGAAGGCATTCGAGACATATCTGCAAGGGAATGAGGCTCAATCCGTTCTTCGGAAATTTGGCTTTATCCTGAAATAAGATGCTGCTGGTGCCAGAAGATATAACCGCCATCTTGCTGTCGATAAAAGTTGCGCTGACGGCGACAGCGATCTCTTTACCCTTCGGATTTACTGTCGCCTGGCTGATTGTCTTTAAACCATTCAGAGGAAAAGTGTTCCTTGAAGTTTTAGTTAACCTTCCGCTGACACTTCCTCCTGTGGTTATTGGTTTTTTTCTGCTGCTGCTTCTCGGCAAACACGGCTGGATTGGCAAATTACTCGCAGAATCCGGAATAGTACTCATCTTCACCTGGAAAGCGGCCGTTATTGCCTCTGCAACGGTTGGGTTTCCGCTGCTGGTACGCTCCATCCGCCTCGGGATGGAGTCGATCGACCGGCAACTTATTGACGCTTCACGGAGTCTTGGTGCCCAATGGTATGATACTCTTTTGACAATCATTCTGCCTCTCTCTTTCCGGGGCCTTCTGGCAGGCTCATCACTGATGTTTGCGCGCAGCCTGGGAGAATTTGGAGCAACCATCATTGTTGCCGGCAATATCCCGGGAATAACGCAAACAATTCCTTTGGCTATCTACGATTATGCCAGCTCACCCTCAAGTACTGCCATGGCGCTGTCGCTCTGTCTTGTCTCTGTCGTGATTTCAGTGACGGTGCTTTTACTGCATGAGTTGCTCAACAGCAAACTTGACCGGAACAGAGCATTATGAAGTTGCATATCGATATCGAAAAAAAACTGGGAGCTTTTTCACTTCAGGTTAAGGCCAATGTTTCGGGAGAAAGAACCGGAATTTTTGGAGAGTCTGGCAGCGGAAAATCAACGCTGATGCATCTTGTTTCAGGCCTTATGCAGCCCGACAAAGGTGAAATTATTCTTGATGATCAGCACCTGTTCAGCAGCTTTCACAAGACAAATATTTCAGCAGAACAACGGCGCATTGCCATTGTGTTTCAGCAGGCGATGCTTTTCCCTCACCTGAGCGTCAAGGCAAACCTGTTCTACGGTTTTAAACGGTGCCGTACCGAAAACCGGCTTATCAAACCGGAAACACTGATTGAGCGGCTTAAACTGCAACCACTGCTTCAGCGAGGCGTTGAACATCTTTCCGGTGGAGAAAAACAGCGGGTCGCCCTTGGCCGGGCAGTTCTTGCAAACCCACGCCTCCTGCTTATGGATGAGCCCCTGTCGGCTCTTGATGATACGCTCCGGTTCCAGATCATCCCCTATCTGAGAAGTGTCAGTGAAGAGTTCAGAATTCCTTATCTTTTCATATCGCATTCACTGACAGAGATGCAACTGATGACCGACCGTATCCTCGAAATCAAAGAGGGTCGATGTATTGACGAAACAACAGCCGAGCAGCTTGCAAGAAACAGGATGGCACAAAGTCCAAATGGTTATATCAATCTTCTGCACCTTTCCAAACCAAAGCAAGAGAGTGGCCTCTCTCTTTATAAGTGGGGCAGCAATACCTTATTTATTTCATCTGGAGAGTACGCAGAACAGTCACTGTTTGAGCTTTCTTCGCGAGAAATCATTCTTTTCAAAAGGCATCCTGAAGCGATCAGTGCGAGAAATCTTCTGGATTGCAGGGTTGCAGAGATGTTTGACTCCGACGGAAGAGTCGGCGTTGTGCTTTCGGCCAACGGTGAAAAACTTGTCGCTGAAATTGTCCGTCAGGCAGCAGATGAGCTGGATATCACGGTCGGATCCACTCTTTTTGCCGCAATAAAGGCATCATCATTCAGAAGGCTCGCATAATCGTCCTGTCAGTCAACTTTTTACGCTGCATTCGTGTTCAAAGAGACGTTAAGAAAACATAAATTCTTGCTGATATGACCTCTTCAGGTAAAAAAGTATGCTTTATAACCGGTGCTTGTGGTGCTGTCGGAAGTGAAATTGCACTTTCAATAGCGGGGCAGGGGTACACAGTTTTTTTCACCTGGCACTCGTCAGAAGAAAAAGCAGGGCAAATTCTTGAGCAAATTCGCTGGATAAGTCCTGCATCGCAGATGATTCGGTGTGATGTCTCAAAAAGCAGCGATATCAGCAACGCATTTTTGGTATTCCGGCAACAGTTTGACCGACTTGATCTGCTTGTTACCAGTGCTTCAAATTTTTTCAGCACTCCTCTGCCTGAAGTTACCGAACAGGATTGGGATAGTCTGGTGAACACCAATCTGAAGGGAACATTCTTTACCATGCAGGAAGCTGTCAAAATTATGCAGCTACAGCCGTTTGTCTCCCGAATCATCTCCATGACCGATATTTCTGCCGACCTTGTCTGGCGCAACTTTGCTCCCTACACGGTATCAAAGGCCGGAATCCAGCATTTGACCAGGGTCTTTGCAAAAACGTTTGCCCCCACAATTCTTGTCAACTCAATCGCACCAGGAACGGTCACGGTCAATCCTGAAAAGGATATGGAGACTCCACAAGAGATGATTAAAAAAATACCACTCAAACGACTTGGTGATCCACTTGATATCATCAAAACAATTATATTTCTTCTTGAGAGTGACTATATCACCGGCCAGATATTTAACGTTGATGGCGGCAGACTTCTTCAGTAAGAGAACCATGCAAAGATCACATTGTTTTTGTACATTGTTTCTATATTCATGCCGTAATTTACAAACAGTTTTTAACCCTTATGGAACAAGAAGTTCAGGTTACGATACACAGCAGCCAGCCAGATAATACCACAGATGCAGAGGCAACACAGGAGACGCGCATTCCTGACAAGATAAAGGAGATCGGTGACACGCTTACAGAGGCTTTTTCGTGTTTCAGGAAAAGTGAATCCTGTAACCAGTTTCTGGAAAGTGCTAAAAAAGCAAGGGAGTATATCAGGAAAAATCCCGGTCAGGCTATGCTCTATTCATTGGGTGCTGGTGCCTTGTTAGGACTTTTCATGAAAAGAAAGCGATAAAAAGCAGTTATTTCAGATACTATGATGAGTCCTCAAAAGGGAGAGAGTTCCGGCCCGACGCAAGGAAAACTAAAAAACAGCAGGCTCCATAAACTCTTTGATGATACGGCAACATCGACGTATAACGATGTTATGTCTATCATTGACGCTAAAATCGAACTGCTCAGGATCGAAGTGACCGACAGGATGTCTGTTGTCGGGTCGGCAGTCATTCTCGGCGTTATCCTGATTATTGGAATTGGCTACCTTCTCACAACCTTTGCACTTCTGACAGGGGAGCTGTTTGGGCATCCTTTTCTTGGTTATCTTCTGGTAAGCGTTATTTTCCTTTCGTGCTTTTTATTTTTCATCAGGTTCAAACCGTTACTTCTTAAAAATTTGATCCAAAAACATCTTTTATCTTTCCATGACTACAATAAATGAGCCTTTTGTTGGCATTCAGGCACGCATCGAAGAATTGCAAGACACCATTGCAGAAAAAGAAGAGCAGATCAAGACAAGAGCCCGGATTCTGAAAGAGGAGATTTCGCCAATGAAATTCATCAGGCAACACCCTTTTGAATTTGCCGGAACAAGTTTTCTTGCTGGTTTGCTCCTCACAAGTGCGTTGAAAAGTCACAGAGGCCCTTCTGTACAAAAGGATCGCCCGTTGGCCACCACATCGCCATTCATTCCAGCGCAGAGCAAAACAGCTCTCTCTACCATAGGACTGGAAGTGCTGCGCTCGGTAAAAGATCTTGGATTTACTTATCTTCAGCGCTACCTCGATAATAAAATTAAATAGCCTTCTTTTAAAGCCTCGCCTTCTCTTATAAAACTCCAGAACAACAATCAGACTATTTTACAGAAATTCATTACTTTGCAAGGGTGCGTAAACATGCCTGGCAAATTGCGGGCCAGCGCAGAAATTTTAAAACAGCTTAATGCTTTGGTATTGCATCTCCTCCTATGATAATCAAGCAAAATCCGCCAGTGTTGCCCAATAAAGAACACTTTTACGTCAACCGTAAGGCACGAGAACTTTTTCATCTGAGTGATCCGGAGTTTCTCTTTTTACCTGACTCTGCTCAGGAAAGTCTGAAAACGTCAGAAAGACAGGCTGCCGTCATCAATGATTTTCTGATAAAACAGAAAGGAGCAGACACCAAACCTGTTCTCCCTGCACAGTTGCACGGTATGAAACTGCTGCATGCACTGTTTCATACTATCATGTCGAAAGCAATCGCTGCACGGCAACCGAACTTTCTTGACAATGTCTACGGAACACTGATCGGATTGCTCTCCTCAAAGCAATCAGAACTCTACCTGAACCAGTTTGTCACCTCTTTTCCAACGAAAGATATCTATTCCGGCGCAGAAGACCCCGCTGAATGGCTGAAACAGCAGAAAAATAAAGCTGACGTTCTTGAGGAGTCTTTCCTTGTCTGGCTGAATAACCAGAACCCGGCTCTTGAACCGTTTTCTGATTTTTTGAGCGATAAAACACTGACGAATAAGAGTGCCTACCGAAAGCTGATCATGACCATGCGAAGCTCAATGCAGGAGATGGGGCCTGTTGGGCCTGATGATCTCGACCTTGTGGAGTTGCTGTTCATGCCTATAAAACATGCTCCGACATCAATTCTGGAGCAGCTTCGCTACATCCGTCTGCACTGGGGAGATCTGCTTGATGAATCTCCTTTTTGGGAATTACTGGCAGGTGCTATCAATTTTATTGAGGATGAAGACAAATACCTCTTTTTTGAGCAGATTTCACATGAAAGAGCTCTCCGCAACGATAGTGCTGAGTTTGAAAAATCGGCACACGTTCCAGATTATACTTTTGATGATGCCAATGCACCGGCCAACTACTCTGTAGACTCATCGTGGATGCCTGAAGTGGTTATGCTTGCAAAAAGCACTTATGTCTGGCTTGACCAGCTCAGCAAAATTTATCGACGTCCAGTTCAACGTCTTCAGGATATTCCTGATGAGGAGCTTGATACCATTGCCGATCGAGGATTCACGGCTTTGTGGCTGATAGGGCTCTGGCAGCGCAGCTTTGCTTCACAGAAAATCAAGCAGATACACGGAAATCCTGAAGCAAAAGCCTCAGCTTACGCTCTCGAAAAATATGATATATCTGCCGACATCGGCGGTTATGAAGGGTATCTTGACCTGATGCAGAGGGCTAAACAACGCGGTGTTCGTCTGGCGAGCGACATGGTGCCCAACCATACCGCCATGGACTCCGAACTGGTACGGAACAATCCTGACTGGTTTCTGTCGACTACCAAACCGCCTTACTATAATTATTCCTATAATGGACCGAACCTCAGCAACGACCCCCGTTACGGAATCTATCTTGACGATGGCTACTGGAACCGTTCCGATGCTGCGGTCGCCTTCAAGCGGGTTGATTTCCTGACTGGTGATACTCGCTACATCTATCATGGCAATGACGGCACCATCATGCCATGGAATGATACCGCCCAACTTAACTTTCTCAGCAGAGAGGTGCGCGAAGGGGTGATTCAGCAGATTCTGCACGTTGCAAGAATGTTCCCCATCATTCGTTTTGATGCTGCCATGGTGCTGGCAAAGCGACACATCCAGCGCCTCTGGTTTCCGCTTGATGGCCTCAGCGCGGGTGTCCCTTCACGCTCTTCGTGCAGCATGAGCATGGCAGAATTTGATGCCGCCATACCCGAAGAGTTTTGGCGTGAAGTCGTTGACCGCATTCAACAGGAGGTGCCCGACACGCTTTTGCTTGCTGAGGCATTCTGGATGCTTGAAGGCTATTTTGTCCGCACCCTTGGCATGCACAGGGTCTATAACAGCGCCTTCATGCACATGCTGAAAACAGAGGAGAATGCCAAATACCGATACCTGATCAAGAACACCCTTGAATTTGACCCCGAAATTCTCAAGCGGTATGTAAACTTCATGAACAACCCTGATGAAGATACTGCCATTGAACAATTCGGGCGGGGTGATAAATATTTTGGCGTCTGCATGATGATGCTCACCATGCCTGGCCTGCCGATGTTCGGGCATGGACAGGTCGAAGGCTTTACGGAGAAGTACGGCATGGAATATGCCAAAGCCTATTATGATGAACAACCCGATGAGCACCTTGTCTGGCGCCACTATCACGAGATCTTTCCGATTATGAAGAAGCGCCCGCTCTTTGCCGAGGTACGCAATTTTTTTCTCTATGATGTATACTCTCTTGATGGGAAGGTTAACGAGAATATTTTTGCCTATTCCAACCGACTCGGCAATGAAACAGCCCTTGTTGTCTTCAACAACTGTTTGGAACAGGCTAAAGGATGGATTAAAATGTCAGTAGGCTACCGGCAGAACGGTGAGATCCGGCAAAGCTCACTTTCGCAAGGGCTTGACCTGAGCACGCAACAGAACACTTTTATTGTGTTCAGGGATCATGCCAGTGGTCTCGAGTTTATAAGATCCTGCCAGGAGATTGCATACAATGGAATGCTGGTTGCCGTTGATGGCTACAGATACAATGTCTTTCTTGACTTCAGGGAGGTGCATTCTTCAAAACTGAGACCCTATTACCAGTTGGCTGTGGAACTCAACGGAGGAGGAACTCCCTCTATTGAACAGGCCGCACTTGCCATAAGTCTCTCCCCGCTGCACAAAATCATTACTGCAGCTCTTGCTCCTGAAGAGACTCTCTACGAAGAGATATTTGAAACAACCTTGGCCATATTGCTTGAAGCGGTTGCCCTGCAGTTCAGTGAACTCATGGAAAAACCACTTGACGTTCCTGAAAACCTCGCGGCTGAAGCGGCTGAACGTTACCATCAGGCACTTTTGCTGCCCGACCTGCTCAAAAATAATGTGGAGTCACGAAAACTTCAGACAGCTCTTGGCCTGAGCAGCAAAAACGGTACGGACTATGAGACCATTGCAAGGCATTGGGTTATCCTCGACTCGCTGCAACAGATGCTCACAGCAACTGGCTCACTGAACCTGAACATCATCGACGATTGGCTGATGAGCGATGCGCTTCGGGCAATTTACCCTGAATCAGGCATGATCGGCATTCCGGGTGAGAACCTTCCCGACTTGCTCGTTTGTCTGCTTACTCCAAAACTGGATACAGTGGCTGATGAAACCGCTGAAGTGCGCCTGCTGGCTTTCCTCAAAACAGTGCATAGCGTCAACAAACTGCATCTTGGCCGCCTGCTTCAATTTGATGAAAGGCGCTCCAAAACATGGTTCCGCGAACAGCGCTTCAGCGTACTTATGGCATGGTTTATCATGCAGGAGTTACTTCAAGAGCCTGCAACAACCATTGCAGAATGGGTGGAGGCCTTACAACAGCTCGACATGCAGGTTTTCCTTGCGGGTTATGAGATGGTGGAATTGATTCGTGACAAAGTGCCAGTGTAGCGCCAGCGCAATCAGGAAGGCGCTCGTTACAAGAACTCGTTTTCTGCATACAACACAAAAGCCCGGGAGAACCGGGCTTTTGTGTTGTAGCAAGTGATCATTGAATCACCAGCCGTATTCTGCAAGAACACGCCAGGTATTGATAAGCAGGAAGCCCAGAACAACAAGACCGAGCATGGTAAAGATCGGACTTTTCTCTTCTCTTGATGCCTTGAAGTCAATGAAAGGAACAAGAAGCCAGACAATAGCCCCAACAGTAATAAGGGCAATGGCAACAAGCTCTCCACCCTCAAACTTCAGATCTTTAAGCAACTGGAACTGTGCCCAAAAATACCATTCAGGTTTAATGCCCATAGGTGCTGGATTAAGCGCATTGGCTTTTACACCGATTTCCCATGGAAATACTGCTGCAAGGTAAACAAGGAGGACAAAACCAATAATCCACCCGATAGCATCCTTGGCAAGGAATGTCGGGAAAAACTTCTCGTATCCTTTGACCATCCCCGACTCCTTGTAGCCGATAGGAGCTGATGTACCAAGTACCTGAACAAGAAGCAGATGGGCTGAAAGCACCAGCATGAGAAGGCCAGGAAGAAGAACAACATGCAGTGAGAACATACGGGTAAGTGTTTCGCCGCTGACCTCTTCACCACCACGGAGAATATTGACAAGGAACGCACCGCCCGGAGCTACTTTTGGCGTTTCTGTACCGACCTGGGTTGCAAAGAATGCAAGTTCGTTCCAGGGAAGAAGGTAACCGGTAAAGCCAAAACCGAGACTGAGCACAAGAAGCACAAAACCGCTCACCCACATAAGCTCTCGTGGTTTACGGTATGACTTCATAAAGAAGGTGCTGAACATGTGAATAAATGCCATCAGAACCATGAAGTTTGCCGACCATGCATGGATCTGGCGGATAAGCCAGCCAAAAGAGATCTCTCGCTGGATAAAGACAAATGAAGCAAAAGCCTCGGCTTCAGTTGGCTTATAATACTGCATGAGCAGCAATCCGGAAATAATCTGAATAAGGAAGAAAAACAGGGTAAGACCGCCAAAATAATACCAGAACGAAAGCCTGTGTTTGGGAACTTCTTTTTTCTTCAAATAATCGATTACCGGCAGCATAACATAAAAGCGTTCCTGAAACCATGAGCTGACCGCACTGATTCGAGAATCCTTGTAGGGATTTGAATCCGCCCGTTCTACCGGTGGTTTATAGACACCGCTGCTCGAGGCTGCAGGTTTTGCTGCACCAGAAGCAGCCTGTTTGGCAGCGCCCGGAACGGCAGGTTTTGCTGCACCGGAAGCAGCCTGTTTGGCAGCGCCTGGAACGGCGGGTTTCGGCTTGGCTGGAGCACTTCCTGCCATAGCGTTCTGATTGTTTTCAGCCATCTTTCCTGACTCCCTTGGTTTTCACGAATTAGAGGTTAAACTTTCGAAATAATGATATTTTCTCCTTCAACCCTTGCTTTAAAAACTGGTAAGGGCAGAGGCTGCGGACCAGAAATGATTTCTCCTGTCTGTTTGTATTTTGCTCCATGGCAGGGGCATGAGAGAATATTTTGGGCAGTATCCCAGTGGACAAGGCAACCAAGATGGGTACAGACAGCGCTACATGCCGTAAGCTTGCCATTGTCGTTAACAACAATGACCTTGTCTTTGTTAAACTGGAAGATTTTTCCGCTTTTTGCAGGAACTTCAGCAGCTTTTCCGACAACCATCTCACTCTTGTTTGAAAATTGCTTGACTGGAGGGATGATATACTTGATAACCGGGTAGAGAGTTGATATGGCTACGGCAGCGCCAATACCCCCGACAACTTTTCCAAGAAAACTGCGACGCTCAAAATCAACCTCTTTCAAGCCTTGCTCCCGTGGCTTACCACCGGAAACCGGGCCGGATGAAGGGAGAGAAGCACCTTCTCCAAGTGCGCCCAGCCTGGACGGGCTCTTGAAATTACCTTGTTGTGCCATTACAACCTGTCTCCTTTTTAAATATTTTGTTATAAAATCAAAACCAAAAAACATTCTGTCGCTTCAACAATAACCAATCGTCCATTTTATCAACCTTTGATTGCGACTTTTATTTTTTTAATTCAGGTGGCGCTCAAATGAGTTGTAAATTTATAATTTTTTCATGGATTATTCCAATCTAAAGAACGCTTAAAACTATTATAACTCTTGTACATGATCGACGGTTCTCCATCCCTCCAAATTCGGCAACGGGTAAAAAAACGCATCCATCTGGATTGCAGACGGACAGGATTGAGAAATTCAGAGATACCTCTGACTCCCTCAAGATTCCTTCCATCTATCTGTAAGGAGATGTCGGAAGCAAACCTGAGATAAAATGGGCCTGAGTCAAGCACTGTATGGTGATGAATCTTGAGGTGTGTGTTCTCATGGTACAAATAGAGATCCCTGCTGTGAACGGGAGAAAAAAGACCAAATCTGAAATTGCTCTCATGAAAACGCACCGTCTCATGCACCACAAGGTTGTTGCTCCTATGATCCTGAAGAAGCAACAGTGCAAGTGGCTGATAATCGTTATTTCTAAAGAAGACCACGTAATAAATCAGATCGAACAGGTCGGAAAAAGCCCGCCCCCAATACCATCTGGAAATGTACTCCTGCATGGGGAGAGCTCCGAGGTTATGGTCATGATATCCGATGGCCTTGAAAGGAATCGTGCGAACTGCACCACCCGGCTGTTCGACAAGATCAATCGTTCCATTCACTTCAGCCTTCGGCACACGTAAAAGCCACTGGTGATGAGGTACCCTGCCGTCGTTATTGCTATCTTTTTTTTCGTAGACAACCCGCTGACCTGACTTGAACAAGAACGTTGCTTTTACATCCTTACGACGAGCCGGAAAGGAAAAATCAATATCAAGACAATATTCATCCCTCAAGGCATTATAGGTAAACCGGTTTTTTTCGAACCGAACGCCAATATCGGAAAAACTGCTTTCGAAAAGCTCTTTGCCGCCCTCCTTGATAAAATTTACAATCTCATGACCATTTTCATACAACTGGAAACTGAAGCATGAGTAATCGGAAGGCAGAGGAGGATCGGTAGTAATCCGATTTTTCCACTTCTCATATCGATTTGTGTAGTAAGGGGAAAAAGGAAAGCCGGAAAACCATATTATCACAAAAGAAATCCCGCTCAGTGAGTCTTCTGCATCAAAGTACCACCACTCGTAAGCACCGGGCTCCTGCATATCATGCCAGACTTCCTGATCGAGTTTCGTGGTAATATTCATGCCGGAGAGCTGTAATATTCAAACACAGAAGCATGAATTGATACCGGGCATGTCATCATCTGGCTGGGTAAGGTGAAACGAAGGAAAAAAGAGATGGACATGCAATGTTGTTACCTTGGCAACATAAAGGAAATAGACATAAAAAGGTGTGGACAGAGAGGGAATCGAACCCACGACACAAGGATTTTCAGTCCTTTGCTCTACCAACTGAGCTATCTGTCCTTAAAACGTGATGCCAAATATAGGAAAAAATCTTTTGGCATCAAACAGAAAATACTTTCGATCAAAGAGAGTCCATTTTGTGGGCTCTCTTTTTATCTGTCCCAATTACACCATAAAACTTACTTTTTCAATACCCGTCAGGATGCGTCTGATGACGGTCTCTTTGCCAAGCACCTCAAGCATGTGGTAAAGGCTAGGGCCAAAACTCACGCCGGATGCAAGTATTCTTAGAGGATGAATAAGCACAGCGGCCTTAATCCCCTTTAGGCCTGCAAATTCTTTAAGGTGTGCTTCAAGGTTATCGGCACTGAATTCCTCAAGAGTGTACAATATGTCGGTAAACTCACGCAGAAGGTTGTTGGTCTCAGCCACCCACCGCTTTTTTACAGCCTCCTCATCCCAGGTTTCAGGCTCAAAATAGAAGTAAGAGCAGAAGGTGACAAATTCATGCTCAAAGCCGACGCGCTCACGCATGAGTTCTACAACTTTTTCAAGATAGGTGTCGCTGGTAATAATCTCCTCGGACATCAGCGACTTTTTTTCTTCAAGTGCAGTCAGAAGAAGTGGTTTTATGACCTCAACAAGCTGCTCTGTCGGCCTGTTCTTGATATACTGTTTTTCAAGCCAGTTGAGCTTGTCGACATTAAAGACCGCACCGGCCTTGCCAACCCGCTCAAGAGAAAACTTGTCGATAAGTTGCTGCATACTGTAGACCTCCTGCTCGCTCCCTTCGCCTTCATTCCAGCCAAGCATAGCTACAAAATTGATGATAGCATCACTGCTGTACCCCTTGCGGATATAATCTTCGACAGCAACATCACCCTGTCTTTTGCTGAGCTTGGAACGGTCAGCGTTGAGCAGAAGAGGCAGGTGAGCAACCTTTGGCGGTTCCCAACCAAAAAACTCATAGAGCAATAGATGCTTGGGCATAGAGGAAAGCCACTCCTCCCCCCTGATGATGTGGGTAAACTCCATCAAGTGGTCATCGATAACACTGGCGAAATGATAGGTTGGAAAACCATCAGATTTCATCAGTACCTGATCGTCAATGGTCGAAGAATCAAATTCAACCGGGCCTCTGATAATGTCTTCAAACCAGACCGAAACATAATCGGGCACTTTCATGCGGATAACATAGGGGCCACCCTCATCCAGTTTTTTTTTGATGGCGCTCGGCGGCATGGAGCCACCCATCTCTTCAGGCAACCACTTTCTGTTGTATTTCGGCTGAATACCCTGCTTTATCTGAAGTTGCCGATTTTCTTCAAGCTCCTCATGCGAGGAAAAACAGTAGTAGGCATGGCCGTCTTCAAGCAGTTGCCTGCAATACCTGTCATAGATATCAAGCCTCTCTGACTGAATATAGGGGCCGAAATTTCCTCCATGTTCAGGGCTTTCATCAGCGACAATCCCTGCCCATTCAAGGGTTTTGAGAAGATCTCCCTGTGCTCCCTCTACCTTTCTGTTTTGATCGGTGTCTTCAATTCTGATAATGAAGTCTCCATTCATTTTCTTTGCAAACAGGTAGTTATACAAAGCGGTTCTTAGTCCGCCTACGTGTAAATATCCTGTTGGAGAAGGTGCAAACCTGGTTCTAACCCTTTGACCAACCATAATGAACGTCGTGCTTGATTAATTGTTGAGAGTAAAACTATGACAGAAAAGCGAATTTAACAAAAACTCAGCGCTTATTGCCACAAGATAACAGATTAACCTGAAAGTCATGAAACCAATGGCTGCAAGGAGAACTTTTTCCCATAATCGCTGTCGATAAATATTCTTTATATTTTAAATTGTCATTTTATTATTAATTACTGTAATTTAGATAATTTGGATTTTGCGTTATCATTCTCTCTATTTTATGTCTGAAAATCCAGTAAAGAAGCCTGAAAAAGATGCTTCACGCAATAAATTCAAGCCGGTAAATGACGATGGGCGTAGCGCCGGATGGTTTCAGGGAAAAGGCGAAAGCCCAAAGGGAAATTTTCCGCGTCTTCTCCTCTTTATGATGTTTGGACTCTTGATGCTTTTTGTGTTTCAACGTTTTTTTGCAAGCCCTGTCAATCCTGAAATCACCTATAACGAATACAAATCTCTTCTTTTTAAAGCTCTTGTCACCGAGGTGACGGTCAAGACTTATGAGGATAAATCAGCAATTCTGAACGGAAAACTCAATGCACTGACTCAGTTACAGCTTGTCAACAACACAAACCTGCAGACCGATCGCTTTGCCGTCCGAATTCCATCATTCACCCTTGAGCAGGCCGACCTCCTGGCCGATAAGGGAATCCGGCTCAAGGTCGAAGAGGGTTCCAGCGGCCTGAACACTTTTTTTATTCTCTTTGCTCCATGGATCATCTTTGGCCTTATCTATTTTTTCCTTATCAGAAAGATGAATGGTCAAAATGGTGCTCAGGCCAAAACTATTTTCAGCTTCAGCAAAAGCCGGGCAAAACTGATCAGCGAATTTGAGGTTAAAGTCACGTTCAAGGATGTTGCCGGGGTTGATGAGGCAATTGAAGAGCTTCAGGAGACTGTGGAGTTTCTTACCAATCCTGAAAAGTTTCAGAAAATTGGTGGTAAAATACCAAAGGGTGTCTTGCTGCTCGGCCCTCCAGGCACTGGCAAGACACTGCTTGCCAAAGCTATTGCAGGTGAGGCGAAAGTTCCCTTTTTCTCCATATCCGGCGCTGATTTTGTTGAAATGTTTGTAGGGGTCGGTGCCGCAAGAGTGAGGGATCTGTTTGAACAGGCAAAGAAAAATTCGCCGTGTATCGTTTTTATTGATGAAATAGATGCGGTCGGGCGCAGCCGGGGCGCTGGCCTTGGCGGAGGACATGATGAGAGAGAGCAGACCCTGAACCAGCTTCTTGTCGAAATGGATGGCTTTACAACCAATGAAAATGTCATCCTGATTGCGGCAACAAACCGGCCTGATGTTCTTGATACGGCGCTGCTCCGGCCAGGCAGATTTGACCGCCAGATCACTATCGACAAGCCCGATATCCGGGGACGTGAAGCTATTTTAATAATCCACACCCGCAATACGCCTCTCGATGAAAGTGTTGATATCAATGTCATTGCAAAAAGCTCTCCTGGATTTTCCGGAGCCGATTTGGCAAATCTTGTTAATGAGGCCGCGCTTCTTGCAGCACGCCATGAACAGGATCTCATTACCGCAGATAATTTTGAGCAGGCCCGTGACAAGATTCTTATGGGCCCTGAAAGAAGGAGCATGTATATTTCTGATGAACAAAAGAGGCTGACCGCCTACCATGAAGCTGGTCATGTGATTGTTTCGATCTATACCAGGGGATCCGATCCTGTTCATAAGGTCACTATCATTCCAAGAGGCAGGAGCCTCGGACTGACTGCTTACCTGCCGCTTGAGGATCGCTACACCCAGAACAGGGAGTACCTTCTTGCCATGATTACTTATGCCCTGGGGGGAAGAGTGGCTGAAGAGCTTACGTTTAATGAAACCAGCACGGGGGCCGCAAACGATATTGAAAAGGCCACTGATATTGCCCGAAGAATGGTGAGACAGTGGGGAATGAGCGAAACACTTGGGCCGATCAATTACGACGACAGCCACAAAGAGGTATTTCTTGGAAAGGATTATTCCCATATTCGCCAGTACAGTGAGGAAACTGCTCTCCAGATCGATTTAGAGGTGCGCAATATTATTATGGGGTGCATGGAAAATGCTAAAAATATTCTCAGCAACAAGAGGGATATACTTCACCAACTTGCAGAACTCCTTATCGAAAAGGAGTCGCTCAGTGCAATGGAAATAAGAGAAATTACAGGCCATGATCAAACGGCGCTCGACTTTGCAGTATCATAACGCTGTCATTTTAAACACTGCCTATGCAACTCATTGGATTACTTGGTATCGGCGTTGCAGCCGGTCTACTCTCAGGAATGTTTGGGGTCGGCGGTGGTATTATCATTGTCCCGGCAATGGTACTGCTTTTTGGTATGACACAGCAGAGTGCTATAGGAACATCACTCATTGCGCTTCTCCTTCCCGTCGGTATTCTTGGCGTGGCGGAGTATTATCGTTCCGGAAAGATTTCCATTGAGAACATCTGGATTGGCCTTGTCATTGCAGCAGGGCTTTTTGCCGGGGCTTATTTTGGAGCAATAATAGCAACTCATCTTTCAAGTGATATACTTCGTAGAGCTTTTGCCGTTTTTATGGGAATTGTTGCTCTTCATTTATGGTTTAAGTAAATTAAATTTCTGATAATAACCCAAACCAACTCTATTTATGGGAAACACTACCACAAAAGCTGACCTGGTCAATGTTATTGCCCAAAAAACAGGCCTTACAAAAAACGAAACCGAATCTGTGGTTGATGGTCTGTTTGAAGGTGTCATTGATTCTTTGAAAGCCGGAAAACGAATTGAAATCAGAGGTTTCGGCTCATTCAATATCCGGCATAAAAATTTCCGGCAAGCAAGAAACCCGAGAACAGGCGAAAAGGTCACGGTTGAGCCAAAAAATGTACCGACATTCAAAATTTCAAAAGAGTTCAAGCTTGCAGTAAGTGAAAGCCTGAAACACCTTGAAGAGTAGATTTTTCTACAATTTTTCAGTGATGCGCATTGTACCCCTTTCCAGTTGGTCCAGGCGGAGCCGTATTCAAAAACCGCTACTAATTGCAAAATATCCACCCGTTCAGCGCATCAACTTCCCCAAGCCCAATGGATATTTTAGAATAGCGCTCTTACCGGAAATGATGATAGAGTAACGGAGCTGTAGCGATCTATCAAAATGAGAAGCCGAAAAGGCAGAACCAGCCATACTGGAGGCACATGACCGGGGGACTGCAACATAAAAACGGCAGACCCCGCTGCCGTTTTTACCGCCTCCAAAGCTGGAATTGGATTACTCATGCAGCAGTGTCACTCTCCTTCAAAGTCCGTGAGGGAGAAAACATTGTATCCTTTTTCCAGAATTTTTCTTTCCCCTCCGATATCGGGCAGGTTGACAATGAAAGCCATTTCGGCAACAATACCCCCAACCTTTTCAACCAATGCTGCTGCGGCAAGGGCTGTGCCTCCAGTGGCCAGCAGATCATCGACAAGCAGAACCTTTTGACCAGCTTCAAGTGCATCGACATGAATCTCTATCGTGTCACTTCCATACTCAAGCAGGTACTCCTGTGATACAACGTCAGCCGGTAGTTTTCCTGGCTTTCTGACAGGAACAAACCCCTTGCCGAGGGTGTAAGCCAATGCTCCGCCAATAATAAATCCTCTCGCCTCAATACCAACAATAACGTCAAAATCCATGCCCTCCTTCAGGTAGTGCTGCGTCAAACTATCAATGGCCAGCCTGAATCCTACAGGATCCTTGATGAGAGTTGTAATATCACGAAAAAGGATCCCTTTTTTAGGATAGTCGGGAATCGAACGAATGAGTGATTTAATGGGCATGGATGACATTGATTTTAGTTAAAAGCACAGGAGAAGAGAATACGAAAAATCAAGATAGTACTCTCCCTGTTAAATTCAAATCATCGTCCAGAGAGTCGATCAAAACATGCAATTCATTTCCTGTCATGGTGTTTTTCAGCTTGCTGTCGGTGCTCTCAACCACAACCCTGAGATAGTTCCTTGTATAGCCGCTGCATTGCTGAATGCCATTTCGTAACGGCCCGACTCCCTCAAAGAGAACGATGCACTCTTTTCCCATATAGCGAGACTTAAATTTGGCCTCTTTTTGGCGACCAAGTTTGACCAACTCGCTGTAGCGCCGGGCGACCTCTTGCGGTGCAACAGACTTGCGCTCATGGTTATCGATCTGTCTGGCAAGAGTCGTTCCGGGACGAATGGAACAACTGAACACATGAAGATATGCAAGCGGAAGCTCTTCAATAAACCGGTACATCTGGCTGAAATCTTCGTCGGTTTCACCCGGATAGCCAACCATCACATCAGCACCGATAGCGCACTCGGCAATGCGCTCAACCAACTGTTGCACTCTGTAACGGTAGAGTAAGGTATCATAACGACGGCGCATGGCCCTGAGAATGGTGTCCGACCCGCTTTGAAGAGGAATATGAAGATGGGGAACAATTTTTTTTGATGCCGCAACCAAAGAAATCAGCTTACTATCGACAACATCCAGCTCGATTGAGCTGATACGGATGCGGCTGACATTGACCTCTTCGAGCATGCGCAAAAGATCGCTCAGTTCCAGTCCCTCAAAACGGTAATCACCGATATTGACTCCGGTAAGCACAATTTCACGGTATCCGGATGATGCCAGAAGACGAGCACGCTCAACAATCTGCCCGGCAGGTAACGATCGCGACTTTCCCCTGACCATCGGAATCACACAATATGAACACCCGTAATCACAACCATCCTGTATTTTCAGAAATGCGCGAGTTCTTTCCGTACCCAAAGCCGCAGGTAATGAATATCCCGGATAAACATCCTGAAAAGTACAAGAGGGAGTAACATGAACAAAAGGCAATGGTACTGTTCCTGCAATGATATTGTTATACCATCTGATGTCAAATTTATCGTTGCTGCCGAGAATAAGATCTATTCCGTTTATTTCGGAAAGTACTTGTGGATTTAACTGAGAATAACAGCCGATAACAGCGATACGACTTGATGGATTTTTCTTTATAATCCCCCTTATTTTTTGTCGACATTTCTGCTCAGCCTGCTTCGTTACCGCACAGGTATGAATAATAATAAGATCAGCTCCGGCATCAATCGTTGATAGTTGCCATCCCTGTTTGCATAAATCATCAAGTATTGTTGACGTTTCAGCATAGTTCAGTTTACATCCCAGGGTTACTGCTGCAACTCTTTTTTTTTTATGATCGTTCATATCGCTATTTTTCCTGCATTGTCATACCTTGAAAACACTTTTTAATGTATTTAACAAGAAGTGAAGATTACCAACAGCATCGAACAAATATCGCCTTGCAGAGATAAATATATTGTTATATATTCAAAACGACAGATTGTGTTTCTAAAAATTCAAATATAAAAAACTATGAGCGCTATAAGAAGAGATGATGCGTCGCCTGACAAATATGATATCTTCATTCAGAAGATTGATTATTTCCAGTCACTTGTTGAAGAAAAAAGAAACCTGCAGACAGAAATCAGCCAGATCAGAAATGAGTTCAACGAAAAAATCAAGCCGTTGGAAGATGGACTTTCAACCATTATCAGAAAGCTTGAAGCAAACCTTTCAAGACTTGAGGGATCTGCGCCTGCACAATCCAGCGCACATAAATTTGGGCGTGGTGAACTTGGGATGTCAATCAAAGATTTACTCCGTTCAAATCCTGAAAATACCTTCAAGCCAAGAGATATCGCTGAGGCTCTGGATACAACAGGTCCAGCAGTCAGTCTCTGGTTCAACAAATACGGCATGGCTGACTCTGAAATCGAACGCGTTCCGTCAGGTAAAGGGGGAAAGCGCTTTGTTTACAGAATAAAGTAAATCCTGGCACCACCATCCAGGAAAAATGGAGAAAAAAGCGCATCAAGGTGCGCTTTTTTTCCTTGCAACCAATCTTCCGTGATAGCCGAGATTTCTTTTGTTGCGACTAAAATTTAGCGCCAGTCCAACCATAATCATATTTCCGACCAAAGAGGAACCTCCATAAGAAACAAATGGCAGAGGAACGCCAATAACCGGAATAAGACCGATGGTCATCCCGATATTGATCACCACATGAATAAAAATGAGAGATACAAACCCACCAAGTGTCAGCTCAACAAATTTATTTTTTATTGAAAAGATTGTCCAGATTAATCGTAGAATCAACACAAGATAGAGCACCAGCAGAAGTGATGCCCCAATGAATCCGAGTTCTTCGGCTATAACACAAAATATGAAATCCGTCCACTGAGCAGGAATAAAACGCAGTTGCGTCTGTGTCCCCTGAAGAAATCCCTTGCCGAATATACCACCGGAACTTATTGCTATTTTGGCTTGAAGTGCATTGTATCCAGCACCTTGTGGATCGGACATGGGATCAATAAAGGTCTGAATCCTTTTTATTTGATGAGGCTTAAGTATTTCATTAGCAAAACGATGCATAAACAAACCGGCAGCAAGACCTGATCCCGTAACAAACAATTGATGGAGCTTGAATTTCTTTTGCTGAACAATCAGTATTGCCGTCAAAAGCAATGCTATGCCAATAATTAAATACATATTGAAAAATCCCGAAATCATGAGAATCAAGGGAAACGCCATCAGCATAAGGATATAGATATCAAAACCTGCCATAATAAGCATAGTAGCCACAAATGGCAGAATGGTAAGCATGGTACCCATATCGGGCTGCAACATGATCAGCAAGACAGGCAGGAACGCAATTGCAAGTGCAATAAAAAGATGCTGGATTGAACGAATATCAGTTTCATCATCGGAAAGAAATCTTGCCAACGCAAGAATGGTCGCCATTTTGACTATTTCAGAGGGTTGAAAGCTGAAAAAACCTATTTTCATCCAGCTTGTTTGACCAGCAATTTTTTTCCCGAAAATCAGGACGGCGACGAGCAGAATTAGTCCTACAACATAAAAGATATAGGCATTATCTCTGAGAATACGGGCATCATTGAAATAAACCAACACCATAGCCAAAATGCCAATCAGGCACCATGAAAGCTGCCGGTAAAACAGCGAGGTGTCACCAGTTCCATTGGTGGCGCTGTAAACGGCCATAAGCCCCAAAATAATAAGCCCTGCGGTCGAAACCAGAAGCCACTGATCGAGTTTGCCTTGATTTTCCATTTCAGAATTTGATTTACCCCTTTTTCTTTATCATGGTTGGTTATAATTTAGTATAGTATCTTGTAAACAGGTTAAACCTTTCATAAATAATTTTCATGGCAGCATCTCCTTTTTCCTGCGGTTTCGCAATTATCATCGGCCCGCCCAATGCAGGCAAGTCAACGCTGCTCAACGAGCTTCTCGACTTCAAACTCTCCATTGTAACGCCTAAACCGCAAACCACGAGAAAAAAAATTACCGGTATCTACCACAACGAGAAGTGCCAGATAATCTTTCTCGATACGCCAGGCATTATGAAGCCACAGCAAAAACTTCATGACGCTATGCTTGGAGTGATCCGCGATACTCTTAAAGATGCTGACATTGTCATTGCCCTGCTTCCGTATTCAGGCAAAAAAGATTTTGTGGATCGAGAGTTTGCAGAAGAGCTCTTCAGTGGCTGGCTGAAACCAGCAGGAAAGCCGATTATTGCTGTGCTCAATAAATCTGACCTCGTCAGCGAAGAACGTCAACAACAGGCTGAAGAGTTTGTCAAGAACACCTGGAACCCCGCTACGGTTCTCTCTGTTTCAGCATTGAAAGGCAATAATCTGCCTCAGCTTGTCGAAGCAATTCAGCCATTTCTTCCCCTCCACGAGCCACTCTATCCTGAAGACACGCTCAGTACAGCACCTGAACGATTTTTTGTCAGTGAAATTATCCGTGAAAAGATATTTCTGCTCTATGGTCGAGAGATTCCTTATTCTACAGAAGTGGTTGTTGACGAATTTCGGGAACAGCATGAAAATGATCCAACAAGAAAGGATCTTATTCGCTGCTCGGTCGTCGTTGAACGTGAAACCCAGAAACAGATCGTCATCGGGCACAAGGGAGCTGCCTTGAAAAAGCTCGGACAGACCGCAAGAAAAGATATTGAAGAGATGCTTGGGCGCCCGGTTTTTCTTGAACTCTTTATAAAAGTCCGGCCTGACTGGCGAAAGAAACAGAACCTGCTGAAAAGTTACGGGTATTAATGAAAAAAGCCTTCTCTTTATCAGGGAAGGCTTTTTTCATGATCGTACAACAGCAGAGAGAAACTTGTCTCAGGCTCTCTCGCCACCTTTTTTCTCACCAGACTTGACGGGAGGTTCGAGCTCGGCAGTTGCCGCCTCAATCTCCTTTTTCTCATTAGGGTGAGCTGTCAGGTATGCTTCAATCTCTTCCTTGTTCTTGTCCTTGAAATATTCAAGAGCTGAAAGAATAATGCGTTTGTTTTCCTTGTCAAACTCAATGACACGCAAAGGAAGTTCATCACCGATACTGAATGATGAATGGATGTCCTTTACCCCGCCCTGAAGCAGGTGCGATACCGGAACAAACCCGTCCACGTCACCAGGAAGAATGACGATAACACCTTTTTCGATAATCTGTGAAATCTGGCCAGGTGTCTCTGCGCCTACGGCATATTTCTGTTCAAACTCGCCCCATGGATCCGGATTGATCTGTTTGTGACCAAGCGCAATACGGCGTGCGTGTACATCAAACTTGAGCACCTTCACTTCAAGCTCCTGATTCTTTTTGACCAGTTCACTTGGGTGACGGATTTTCTTGGTCCAGGAGAGGTCGGAAATATGAACCAGTCCATCGACACCGGGCTCAAGTTCAACAAAGACACCAAAATCGGTGATATTGCTGACGGTGCCTCTATGCAAGGAGTTTTCAATATATTTTTCGGAGAGCGCAATCCATGGATCCTCGTTCACCCGTTTCATGGAAAGTGAGAGCTTGGTATGATCCTTGTCAATATTAAGGATGACACATTCAACCTCCTGACCAAGAGTGACAAACTGACCTGGATGTTTGATATGCTGTGTCCAGCTCATTTCGGAAATATGGACCAGCCCCTCGATGCCCTTCTCGATTTCGACAAAAGCGCCGTAATCGGTAATGGAGACCACACGTCCCTGTGCTTTCGAAGTAACAGGATACTTGACCTCAATATTTTCCCATGGATGAGCCTCAAGCTGCTTCATGCCAAGCGAAACTCTCTTGGTGTTCTCGTCAAAGCCGACAACAACCACCTTGATTGGCTGGTCAAGATCAACAACCTCGGAAGGATGGTTGATTCTGCCCCAGGTGATGTCGGTGATGTGCACCAGACCGTCCAGACCGCCAAGATCGACAAAGATACCGAAGTCGGTAATGTTTTTGACGGTGCCTTCGAGTACCATGCCCACCTTGATATTGGCAAGCATCTCTTCACGACGGGCAGCATAAGCCTCTTCGAGAATAACCTTATGACTGACGACAATATTCTGTGTGACCGGATTAATTTTGACAACCCTGAAGTCCATGGTCTGACCAACAAGCGCATCGAAATCACGAACCGGCTTGACATCGATCTGCGAACCGGGTAGGAACGCCTCGACACCGGAAAGGGAGACGGTCATACCACCCTTGACACGATTGATAATCTTGCCATTGATAATGGTATCGTTTTCGATTGAATCATAGATCCGATCCCAAATTCTCAGAACGTCAGCTTTTTTCTTTGAAAGAATGAGCTGCCCCATCTTGTCTTCAATATTTTCAAGATAGACTTCAACATCATCGCCTACCTGCACCTCATCTTCAGCCCTGAATTCAAGCAGGGAAACAATACCCTCCGACTTGAAGCCGACATCAATGGTGACATCCTTGTTGGATATCGAAACAATTCGTCCCTTGATAATCTCATCTTCGGTAATTTCATTGAGGGTGCTCGAATAAAGCTTCTCCATCAATGCAAGTTCTGCGGGCTCGTAATGCGCAAAAAATTTGAGTTTTTTTCTTGCTGGCCGTTCCTTGACCTTTTTTTCCTGTGCCTGTGTAAATGCTTCTGCCATTAAGTTTTTTCCTTCCTCTCTTGTAAGTTAGCCTGCCTGCCGCGAGAGATATCGGCCAGAGGTTTTATGGTTTATGAAAAAATATATCTGTGCCATGCCGAATTTTCTTTAACGGCACTCCTTCTCTCTCTGCAACGCAAGGTTGCATACTCTCTCCACCTGCTGCTCAATCGTCAAATCTGAAGTATCAATTTCATGAGCTTCGGGATGTTTTTTTAAAGGGGCATGTTCCCGTTCGGTATCATCGCGATCCCTTTTCCTGATCTCCTCTTCAAGAACATCAAGATCCGGCATGGCACTTCCTTCTGAAGATTTTGCAATCAATTCGGCATACCGGCGTTTTGCTCTTTCGCGGGCATCCGCTACAAGAAAGATTTTCAGTTCGGCATCAGGAAAGACGACAGTGCCGATATCTCGACCATCCATAACAACGCATCCCCGCTTTCCAAGCTCCTGCTGCATCTCCTTGAGCCTGTCGCGAACTGGTTTGAGGGAACTGATAAAACTTACCTGCTGGCTCACACGGTTATCCCTGATTTCAGCGGTAACATCGGAGCCATCAAGGAAAACGAGATCACCGTCAAAACCTATGGTAATACCTTCAAGTAAACCGGAAACGCTCTCAGAAGAAAGCCGTAATCCATCCAAAACTCCATGTTGCAAAGCCTTGAGGGTGACAGCCCGGAACATTGCTCCGGTATCAATATAGGTGTACCCGAGCCGCTGAGCCACTTTTCTGGCTGTTGTACTTTTTCCGGATGCCGCCGGTCCGTCAAGAGCTATAATGATAGGCTTTTTCCCGATTTCCTGTTTACCACGAGTATCTCAATGAGTCTGCCATTTTATAAAAAATATTTGCTTTTTCCAAACATATTGGTTACATGTTAAAACCCTTGTGTCTTAGGCCAACTCATGATAACAAACATTTTATTTTATGTCACTTCGCTGCGGCATTGTCGGATTGCCAAACGTCGGAAAGTCAACGCTTTTCAATGCCATCACGGCAAAACAGGCTGACGCTGCCAATTACCCGTTCTGTACCATAGAACCAAATGTCGGAACTGTTTTGGTGCCTGACGACAGGATGCAGAAAATTGCTAATGTTGTCAAGACTCCGACTCTTGTACCTGCCACCCTTGAAATTGTTGATATTGCCGGTTTGGTCAAAGGTGCCAGCAAGGGCGAAGGTCTCGGCAACCAGTTTCTCTCCCATATCAGGGAAGTCGATGCCATTGTCCATGTCGTACGATGTTTTGATGACGACAATATTATTCATGTTGAAGGAAGAATTGACCCGGCGGACGACATTGTCACCATTGAAACCGAGCTGATGCTGGCTGATCTTGACAGCATGGAACGTCGCATTGAGAGACTCAGAAAAAACGCCAGAAAAGAGAAAGAGCTTTTGCTGCAGCTTGATGTTGCGGAAAAAATAATCAGCGGCCTCAGTGAGGGCATTCCTGTCCGAAAAATTCTTTCAACGCCCGAGGAGCAGCTTGTTGCCAAACAGTTTTTCCTTCTTTCATCGAAGCCTATCCTCTTTGCCTCCAATGTTGCGGAGGGCGATCTTCCTGACGGGAACAGTTATACGGCTAAAGTTGCGGCAATTGCAGCAGCATCAGGCGCAAAAATGATCATCATCAGCGCAAAAACGGAGGCGGAGATTGCTGAACTGCCTGAAGAGGAGCGTCCTGAATTTCTTGAGAGTCTCGGACTTCATACCTCAGGTCTTGACCGGTTGCTCAAGACCGCCTATGACCTGCTTGGCCTTCAGACCTATTTTACGGCTGGAGAAAAAGAGGTTCATGCCTGGACTATCCGCAAGGGGGCTGCGGCTCCGGAAGCGGCGGGTGCCATCCACTCTGATTTTGAAAAAGGGTTTATCCGGGCAGAGGTGATGTTCTATCGCGACCTTATTGAGCTTGGTTCAGAACAGAAGGTCAAGGTAGCAGGAAAGCTCCGCTCGGAAGGCAAGGAATATATTGTCAAGGATGGTGATGTGATTGTTTTCCGTTTTAATGTATAGTTTTCGCTAATGAGACAATCGGCAAGGGGATAATAGACAGCGAAGAGTTGTAGCCTGTCAGTTGTCAGTTGTCAGTTGTCAGTTGTCAGTTGTGAATTGAACAAGAGCCCAATTGGTATTTTTGACTCAGGTATTGGTGGACTGACTGTTGTCAAGGCGATACAGTCAGCTCTGCCCTGTGAGCAAATTGTCTACTTCGGTGATACAGCGCGGGTGCCTTATGGACCGAAGTCACAGATAACGATCAGGAAGTATGCCGCTGACGATACCGCTATTCTCATGCGCTATCAGCCCAAGATGATTATTGTTGCCTGCAATACTGTTTCAGCGCTTGCCCTTGATGTTGTTGAAAAATCGTGCGGTAATATTCCTGTTATCGGGGTGCTCAAGGCTGGTGCAACTTTTGCCGTTCAGGTGACAAAAAACAACCGTATAGGCGTTATTGGCACACAGGCGACAGTCAGTTCGAATGCTTACGCCTGCGCCATCAATGCGCTTGATCCTGACATAGAGGTTATTTCTCAGGCATGTCCTCTTTTTGTGCCGCTGGCTGAGGAGGGGTTTATCAACCATGCAGCAACAAAACTTGTTGCTGAACATTATCTGAGAGAGATCAGGGAGCAGGGAATAGATACACTGGTGCTCGGTTGCACACACTACCCGATTCTTCGCCAGGTGATTGAAGAGACCATTGGCAGCGGGATTCGTATCATTGATTCGGCTGAAGCGGTTGCCCTCAAAACCAGAGAGCTTTTGCATGATTCCGGCCAGCTCAGTCGCTCGCAGAAAGCATCGGTTCCGCATCTTTTGGTCAGTGATCTTCCTCAAAAATTCAGTATGCTCTACCAGCTTTTCATGGGCTCCGAACAACCCGATGTGGATTTGGTAGAGGTATAAGTGTTGGAGAAATGCTATCTATATTTCTTATCCAAAAGGTGCGAAGCCTTTGCACCTTTTGAGCTGGTCGCATTGGGTTGAGTTGTTTGAAGATGAAGAGATAACTCCCATACTAACGTAATCAATAACAATTATGCACGATCTTGGAGAACCTTACCCATTGGATGATAAAAATAAAGAATAACCACAAGCTTCGGAGAATATATTCCATAAAGATTTAATGTAACCATAACTCTCATAAAGCTATGCACGTAACATTACCACTACAAGAGATGACATTGTCAGAAAAAATGCATGTAATGGAAGAGGTTTGGGATAATTTATCACAAACCGGTTCAGGCTATACTCTACCAAATTGGCATGGTGATATTTTATCAATAAGAAAAAAAAGGGCACATAATAAAGAAACAGGTTTTACTGATTGGGAAATCGCTAAAAAAGAAATAAGAGATACGATCGTATGAATATTCGTATTTTTGATAGCGCGAAGTTAGATTTACTTGATGGTTACTATTTTTGAAATGGAAACAATATTTATCTGATCGTTACTTGTTTACAACATGAAAGTACATCTTGATAGAACATCATCAGGTTTTTGCATTGGAGTGCAGGGCACCATTAATGTTGCGGAAGAAAAGCTTCAGGAGTTGGGCGGATTATATTCGTTTGGCGATGTTGTTCATAACGAAGTTGAGGTGCACCGGCTTGAAGCCATGGGTCTTGTAACAGTGGATGACCATGGGTTTAAACAGTTACAGAATACGCATGTTCTGATTCGTGCACATGGTGAGCCTCCCGAAACCTACCGTATTGCGCATGAGAACAATTTGACGGTTACCGACACCACTTGCCCCGTTGTCGACCGCTTGCAGCGCACTACGAGATTGCTGTTTGAGCTGGGCTACCAGATTATTATTTATGGAAAACGGGTGCACCCGGAAGTAATCGGTATTAATGGGCAGTGCAAGAACAGTGCCATTATCATTAAACATCCTGACCTGAGCGATGCTGTGGAACTGGAGGGTTTTGATCCTGCAAAAAAAGCGGCGTTCATTTCTCAGACAACCATGGATGTGCCGGGTTTTTATGAGCTGAAAGCAAATCTGGAAGCTTATGTTGCGCAAGCACTTGGTACAGAAACTGCCCAATGGATGGCGATTCGCGATATTGACATCACTGCGGCCATGACCAGCGTTCGCGCTATGCCGAGTTATGTTTTCAAAGACACAATCTGCCGACAAGTCTCAAGCCGTAACCAGAAGCTGCACGACTTTGCCCTTGCCAACGATATCATCATTTTTGTGGCGGGAAAAAAGAGCTCGAACGGACAGGTGCTCTATCATATTTGTAAAGATGCAAATCTCCGCAGTTTCTTTATTGAAGATATCGACGACCTTGACGAAGATTGGCTGAACGGCAGCGGCGGGAAATCCATTGAAAATGTTGGCGTTTGTGGCGCCACCTCAACGCCGATGTGGCATCTTGAAAAAGTTGCACTTTATCTTGAACAGCATTTCGCTCATCCAGACTCCTCACAATCCAGCGAATCGTAACGTTTCTTGTTATGCCAATAAATTCCATTTCACTGACCATTAACCAGCAGGTTGTGACTGCGGCCCCGGGAACTTCAATTCTTGAAGCTGCAACTGCTGCTGGTATTGTTATTCCGACGCTCTGTTTCAATAAATCTCTTGAAGAGACTGGAGCATGCTGGATGTGCATTGTTGAGATCAAGGGAAAAAATCGTTTTGTTCCTGCCTGTGATACACCTGTATCTGATGGGATGGTTATCGAAACCGAAAATGACACACTCTCCTCAATGCGTCGCCAAAGCCTTGAGCGAATCATTCAGGAGCACAGCGGCGATTGCCTTGGACCATGCGAAATTACCTGTCCGGCAGGGTGCGATATTCCCGGTTTTGTTGCGGCAATTGCCAGCCATGACGATGCTCGTGCAATAGCAATTATCAAACAGACAATCCCTCTTCCTGGCATTCTTGGAAGAGTTTGCCCTGCTCCCTGCGAAGATGAATGCAGACGGCACGGCGTTGACCAACCGGTCTCTATCTGTGCCTTGAAGCGTTATGCGGCGGATAAAGATGCTGAACGAGCAGAAAGCTATACTCCAGAATGTGTACCCACAACAGGAAAAAAAGTTGCTATTGTTGGATCAGGGCCAGCCGGTCTTACTGCTGCGTGGTTTCTTCTTTGCAATGGGCACGAGGTGACCATAATCGAAGCAAGTGCGCAGGCTGGCGGGATGATGCGCTATGGTATTCCCCGATTCAGGCTTCCAGAGTCCGTTATCGAGAGCGACATTGCAACACTGATTTCTCTGGGGGTTACGTTTCAGTTCAATACTACGTTCGGTAAGGATGTTACCCTTGAAGCTCTTCGCTCTGCCTGTGATGCTGTTTTTCTGGCAATTGGTGCGCAAAAGGCAGCGCCCATGAATATTCCTGGCGAAAATGAAGCTGGAGTGATCAGTGGCATTGAGTTTCTGCGCAAAGCAGCATCAGGTGATCAGCTTCATGCAGGTAATAAGGTTGTGGTGGCCGGAGGAGGGAATACTGCCATTGATGCTGCCCGTACCGCGATTCGCCTTGGCGCTTCAACCGTCACTCTGCTCTATCGTCGTTCCAGAGAGGAGATGCCCGCCAATGCCTCCGAAATAGAGGAAGCTCTTGCTGAGGGTATCACCCTTGTCGAATGGGCTGCGCCCATCGCAATCCGGCGATTGAATGGTGTCCTCGAAATAACCGCCATAACCATGCAACCGGGTGCACTTGATGCCTCTGGCCGGAGAACGCCGGTACCAGTCGAAGGCTCGGAGTTCACCATAAGAGCCGATACCATAATCTCGGCTATTGGTCAGCAGATTGACCACTCCGTTGCTCATGCCGCTGGTACCGGAGCTGGAAAGTATGGCGAGCTTCTTGTTGATCCAGAGACCCTGCAATCAGAAACGGTGTGGCTTTTTGCGGGTGGAGATTGTGTTACCGGCACCGATACGGCCATTCGGGCGGTTGAGCAGGGGAAACGGGCAGCTTATGCCA
>JBMOIS010000007.1:0-81328 GCA_049317185.1 Chlorobium sp.
TGCCAAGGAAGACATCCTTGAACTGGTTCATGCCAGCATTGGTAAACAGTAAGGTAGGATCATCGGCAGGAATAACCGGAGCAGAACGAACGATAGCATGAGCTTTTTGAGCAAAATAATCCAGAAAGGATTGTCTGATTTCTCGGGATTTCATAAAGATTAGGATCTTGTTACAGCACATTTCCTGAGAGCAGCACTTACGATGCGGCAACTCTTCTTGGGCCTGAATTTACTCTTTTTTGAGGCTTGTTGCCAACTTAATTTTACCACTGCTCTTGACACCTTCAACATTTTCAGGCAAGAGAGCTTCGGAAGAGGGTCAATGGCAGTCACTCTTTTTTAAACAAAAAAAATTATATTAAAAGGTGAGGTTTTGTTGGGCTTTCTGTGTCTCTTTTTTCCGCTAATAAAACAGGAGCAAGGCTATGAGTTGGGGTATTGGAAGTGAACAAAAACGAAAAGATATTAAGGAGCTGATGGATATTGCCTCCAAAATCATGCAGGAGAATCCGAATCACGTCAACGAAGTAACAAAAAGCAAGAACGACTGCTGGATGGAGCAGATATACCTTATCCAGCGCTGTGATTTCTGTGATCTCTCTCCGGATTGTCCAACCAGAGAAGAGCTGGAGTGGCAGGATTACCTCAAAAAAAACAATATCGTCATTGAAAAATAATCCTGGTTATCAGAACGAAACTCTTGCTTTACTCCTGTATAACTCTTATAATGTTCTTGTTCCAAAGTATGGATAGGTAAGGAATTCCACCTGCTCTTTACCCGGCAATAGTTTGCATTTCACCAAAGAATCAACTCCACAGCTTGCGTGTTGCGATGTTCCGCTAACACGGTAATATTCTTGCTGTTTATTAACCTTGAAAAGTAATTACAGGGAACAATGACTGATACTACTAAATCAACCCGACAGGTCAATGTAACGTCGAAAACCAGTGTTTCTGTGCTTTTTGCAGGAGACTCGGGAGACGGTATGCAGTTGACCGGTACCCAGTTCGCCAATACTGTAGCAACTCATGGCACGGAACTTAATACGTTCCCTAATTTTCCTGCGGAAATCAGGGCCCCTGCCGGCACGATTGCCGGTGTTTCCGGATTTCAGCTCCAGTTCAGCAGTAAACCAGTTTATACGCCAGGTGCTCGATTTGACGTTATGGTCGCCATGAACTCTGCGGCACTGAAAGCAAATCTGAAAGACCTGCACCGTGGCGGCATCATCATTGCCGGCACTGAAGGTTTTGATGAAAAAAACCTGAAACTTGCAGGGTATCCTGAAGGCGCTAATCCACTGGAAGATGGTTCTCTGAGCAACTATATCCTTTTTCCTGTTCCAATTTTGCAGCTTACCCGTGAAGCTCTTAAAGAGAGCGGCCTCAGCAGCAAGGAGATTGACCGATGCAAAAACATGTTTGTCCTGGGCTTGCTCTACTGGCTCTACACTCTTCCACTTGAGGGAACTTTTGAAACACTGCGTGCCAAATTCCAGAAAAATGTGCACATGGCCGAAGCAAACATCAGGGCTGTAAAGGCGGGCTATTTCTTTGGTGATGAAACTGAGCTCTTTGCAAACCTTGGCCGTTTCGATATTGCACCGCAAAAACAGCATGGCACCTATCGCCGCGTCACTGGAAATGAAGCCTGTGCCATAGCACTGACCGCAGCAGCCAAAAAGGCCGGTCTGAAACTCTTCCTTGGCTCATACCCCATCACGCCAGCGACGGAGATTCTTTCGACCCTGGCTAAAAAGAAAAAATATAGTGTCAAAACCTATCAGGCTGAAGATGAAATTGCCGGCATTGTCAGCAGCATCGGCGCTGCTTATGGAGGGGCGCTTGCTGCAACGAACACTTCTGGCCCGGGACTTGCGCTGAAAACTGAAGCTCTTGGCCTGGCGGTAATTCTTGAGCTTCCGCTGGTGGTGATCAATGTTCAGCGCGGTGGCCCGTCAACCGGCCTTCCAACAAAACCTGAGCAGTCTGATCTTTTTATGGCAATGTATGGCAGGCATGGAGAGGCTCCCCTTCCTGTGATTGCTGCCTGCTCGCCTGTTGACTGCTTCTATTGCACTTATGAAGCCGCAAGAATTGCTGTGGAGCACATGACTCCTGTTATCTGTTTAACTGACGGCTATCTTGCACTCAGTTCAGAACCATGGAAAGTCGAAAGTCCGGATAACCTTCCTGACATCACCCCGCATTTTCACGCTCCAAGACGACCTGAAGATCCGCCTTTCCTCCCTTACAAACGTGACGATCGCCTGGTTCGTGCATGGGCAATTCCTGGAACCAAAGGGCTTGAACATCGTATTGGCGGACTCGAAAAGCAGAATGAAACCGGCAATGTCTCCCATAATCCGGAGAATCATGAGTTGATGACCAAACTTCGAGCGCAAAAAATTAATCAGATTGCTGACACTCTTCCACTGCAAACCATTGACAATGGTCCTGAAAAAGGAGATTTACTTGTCCTCGGATGGGGCTCTTCTTATGGGGCAATCAAAACTGCTGTTGAGCAAGCCATCGAAAAGGGGCAAAGCGTCGCTCATGCTCACCTGCGCTATATCCACCCATTTCCGAAAAATCTTGGGGACATTCTCGGCAATTACAAAAAAATACTTATTCCCGAGCTCAATAACGGACAGCTTATCCACATTATTCGTGACACCTTCCTGATTGCACCTGAAGGATTTACCAAAATTCAGGGAGTCCCGTTCAATGAAATGGAAATATTGATTAAAATCACTGATATCATAAAGGAGCTTCAATAATGGCCGATAACACAACAGTCCCAGTTCTTCCTGTCCTGATTGCCAAGGACTTTGCTTCAGATCAAGAGCCAAAATGGTGTCCCGGGTGCGGCGATCATGCCGTACTGCAGCAAATCAAAAATGTTTTGCCTGAGTTGGGTATTGCTCCTGAAAATATTGTTTTTGTTTCTGGTATCGGATGTTCATCCCGCCTCCCTTATTATCTTGCCACGTATGGCGTTCACGGTATTCACGGCAGAGCGCTCCCGATGGCAACAGGCCTGAAAGTTGCACGACCGGAGCTAAGTGTATGGGTAGGAACCGGAGATGGCGATGCACTCTCAATTGGTGGAAACCACTTTATTCATACATTGAGAAGAAATCCTGACCTTAATGTGGTGCTTTTCAACAATGAAATTTACGGTCTGACGAAAGGTCAATACTCTCCAACCTCGAAAATCGGATTGAGAACGGTTACCTCTCCATCAGGAGTCATTGATCAGCCCTTTAATACGGCAGCACTTACTCTTGGTTCCGGGGGATCATTTTTTGCAAGGGCTTTTGACCGCGACGGCAAATTCCTTCGCTCAATATTGAAACGCGCCGCCCTTCATAAGGGAACTTCGCTGGTAGAAATATATCAGAACTGCCCTATTTTTAACGGCGGTGCTTTTGAAGCGTTTGCCTCTCCCGACAATAAAGCCAATAATACGGTCTATCTCGAACAGTCGAAACCTCTTATTTTTGCAAGAGGAAAACGGGGTATTTGGCTTGACGGATTTCAGCCAATTGTTGTTGATTTGGACAAAGAGGGCATTTCCAGCAGTGACCTCTGGATTCATGATGAAACCGATATCAACAAAGCATCGATTCTTGCTCATTTTGCTGATGATCATGCAGATCTGGAAGAGTCTCTTCCAAGACCTTTCGGCGTTTTCTATGCCAGGGAACGAACAACCTATGAAGATGCTCTGACCGCACAGATCGCTGATGCCCAGAAAAACGGAATCGGCACCTTCGAAGAGCTCCTGAAGGGCGATCAATCCTACGAAATAAAGAAAGCATAAGGGGAACAAAAAAGCCGGCGTGAACGCCGGCTTTTTTATTGTTCGCAATATTTATGCCTCTTCCTTCCAGACTCCCATGGCCGAAAACTTTTCTATCCGGTCATGAACCAGATCGCCTGGCTCCTTCAACTGAAGTAATTTCAACTCCTCAATCAGCATACTCTTCAATGTCCTCGCCATGGCATCAGGGTCAGTATGAGCACCACCAAGAGGTTCAGGAATAATTCGGTCAATAATGCCTTGTCCAAGAAGATCCTCTGCGGTGAGTTGCAAGGCTTCTGCCGCCTGCTCTTTATAGTTCCAGCTTCTCCAGAGAATGGAAGAACAACTTTCCGGTGAAATCACTGAATACCAGCTATTTTCAGCCATAAGAATTCGATCACCAACCCCGATACCAATGGCTCCCCCACTCGCACCTTCACCGATAATCACACAAATTACCGGAACCGTCAGCTTTGCCATTTCGAACAGATTGTGGGCAATGGCCTCTGCCTGCCCTCGTTCTTCAGCTTCTATGCCAGGAAATGCTCCTGGTGTATCAATCAAGGTAATGACCGGTTTGCGAAATTTCTCGGCGAGTTTCATCAAACGAAGCGCTTTGCGGTATCCTTCAGGCTGTGCCATACCAAAATTCCGGTAAAGATTGGACTTGGTATCACGACCTTTCTGATGGCCTATAATCATAACAGGTTGAGAAAAACCTGACGCTCTCTCTTCAATGCGAGCAAAGCCGCCGACAATGGCTTTGTCATCACTGAAATGCCTGTCACCTGCAAGTTCGGCAAAGCCCGTTGTCATCATGTAAATGTAATCAAGCGTATAAGGCCTTGCAGGATGGCGGGCAAGCTGCACTTTCTGCCATCGAGTAAGGTTTTTATAGATCGAACGACGAAGCGCATCGACTTTCAGCTCAAGAACTTCTATGCCATTATAGAGCAAGTCTATTTCTGACTGAGTCTGCTCCCTTGTGCTGCTCCTGAGGCATTGGCGCATTTCGTTGAGCTTGGCTTCAAGCTCAAACAGCGGCTTTTCAAAATCAAGGACAACTTTGGTGACCATAGTGCAGCAATATTAATGATAAAAAAAGCCCATCAAGCAAACGCTCATGACGGGCTTAATAAAAGCAGAAACAAAAAAATCACGATTACCCACCGACCTCATCCTTCAATGCTTTTCCTGGCTTGAATTTAACAACTTTTTTTGCAGAAATGGTGATAACCTCACCTGTCTGGGGGTTACGCCCTTGCCTTTCGGCTCTGTCACCAACGGTAAACGTTCCGAAACCAACGAGAGCCACGTCCTCTCCCTCTTTCAACGAAGCTGTGACAACATTAACAAACGCATTAAGAGCGCGTTCGGCATCAACTTTGGTCAGTTTAGCCTGATCGGCAATTTTTTCTACTAATTCAGCTTTTGACATATGAATTTTTTATTGTTAGGGTTAAAATTAATTTTGTCAAATTACACGCCCTTTCTCCCCGAATTTAAACAGTAGGTGACAAACATGCAATGGCTTTTTACCTTTATCCACGATTGAATGAACGGTAATTGGTATTCGTCCTGCTCTGTGTTATATTCAAGCTGTTTTATTCGGGGGAATCACCAACTTGTACAAGATAATTTTTTATCCGGCTTATGGTCTCTATCAGCAACATTTCAAAAGGTTCAATTATCCGTTTCAAGGGGGAACCCCACAGTATCGAGAGCCTTATGCACCGCACACCTGGCAATCTCAGGGCGTTTTACCAGGCGAATATGAGAAATCTGAAATCAGGCAGAAATGTCGAATATCGCTTCAGTGCCACAGAATCTGTTGATCTCATTGTCACCGAAAGAAAACAGTATCAGTATCTTTATCGGGATGGCAATGATTTTGTCATGATGGACAACGATACCTTTGACCAGATTCATGTTCCTGAATATTTGATTGGTTCTTCAGCTAAATTTGTCAAAGATGGCATTACGGTGACTATATTGTTCTCCGACGATGGTTCTATTCTTGGAGTTGAACTGCCGACATTTGTTGAAGTAGAGGTGACCGAAACCAGTCCGGCCCTGAAGGATGACAGGGCGACCAGTGGAACGAAACCTGCAATTGTAGAGACCGGGGCAGAAGTAAACGTCCCTATGTTTATACAGACGGGAAGTATTATTCGTGTTGATACCCGAACGGGTGAGTATATTGAAAGAGTCAAGAAGTAACTATTTGAAGCTGTTTTACCAAGACCTGCGTTTATAACCTAAGTAACATATTATCATGAACCTTAACGAAATCAAACAGCTTATTGACATTGTCAATAGCTCAGATCTTCAGGAGACCATCATTGAGGAGGGGAACTTTAAAATTATCCTGAGGCGATCTTCCGCCACAGTGACTCCCCAGTTGATTCCTGTACAGGCAGCCAGCTTGCAGGCAGTTCCCCAAGCTTCTTCAGTTGCGCCAACACCAGCAGAGCCTGAACCATTATCTGACCTTATCGAATCACGCTCACCTATTGTTGGTACCTTCTATCATGCCTCATCACCTGATTCACCACCATTTGTTGCTGTTAATGACATTGTAAAGAAAGGTGATGTGCTTTGTATTATCGAGGCCATGAAGCTGATGAACGAAATTGAAGCTGAAGTTTCTGGTACCATTGTTGAAATTCTTGTTGAAAACGGGCAAGCGGTCGAATATGATCAGCCACTGTTCCGGATTAAACCATAATCATTCATCACAAAAAGCCTTGTTCAAGAAAATACTTGTTGCAAATCGCGGCGAAATTGCTTTGCGTATTATGCAGACCTGCCGCGAAATGGGAATCAGTACTGTTGCTGTCTATTCTACAGTGGACGCTGAGTCTATCCATGTTAAATACGCCGATGAAGCTGTCTGTATAGGACCAGCTCTGTCACGAGAGAGTTATCTCAATATTCCACGCATTATTGCTGCAGCACAGGTGACCAATGCCGATGCTATCCATCCGGGCTACGGATTTCTTGCCGAAAACGCCGATTTCGCTGAAGTATGCGAATCAGCCAACATCAAGTTTATCGGTCCTACAGCAAGAATGATCAATCAGATGGGTGACAAAAATACCGCCAAGGCTACTATGATTGCAGCAGGGGTACCTGTTGTTCCAGGAAGCCCGGGGTTAGTCACTGATTTAAAGCAGGCCATTGACACTGCAAAAAAAACTGGCTATCCGGTTATCATCAAGCCAACTGCTGGTGGTGGTGGAAAGGGTATGCGGGTGGTCACTGAAGAGAGCCAGCTCGAAAAAGCGCTGAACACCGCACGCAGTGAGGCAGAACAGGCTTTCGGCAACAGCGGCTGCTATATCGAAAAGTATCTTGAGAATCCGCGCCATGTTGAAATTCAGATCCTCTCTGACCAGCACGGCAATACCATCCACCTTGGTGAACGCGACTGCACCGTTCAGAGACGTCATCAGAAACTTATTGAAGAGACCCCCTCACCTGTTGTTGATGAGGCATTGAGAAAAAAAATGGGTGATGCCGCTGTTGCTGCGGCCAGTGCGATCAACTATGAAGGCGCTGGTACTATCGAGTTTCTTCTCGACAAGCACAAGGACTTTTACTTCATGGAGATGAATACGCGTATCCAGGTTGAGCATCCCGTAACCGAAGAACGCTACGATGTAGATCTTGTCAAGGAACAGATTCTCATTGCAAGTGGAGAGTCGATTGGAGATCGAACCTTTAGCCCCAAAGGGCACTCCATTGAATGCCGGATTAATGCAGAGGACCCAGAACACATGTTCCGCCCTTCACCAGGAAAGCTTCAGGTATTTCACACACCTGGCGGTCATGGGGTAAGAGTCGATTCACATGCTTATGCAAGCTACGTGGTGCCATCTAACTATGATTCGATGATTGCCAAGCTCATCGTTACAGCACAAACCAGAGATGAAGCCATTGCAAGGATGTCACGCGCCCTGGATGAATTCATTGTTGTTGGTGTAAAGACCACAATTCCTTTCCATAAGCAGGTGATGCATTCCCCGGTTTTTCAAAGCGGAGAGTTCGATACCAGTTTTCTGGAAACATTCAGATTCGAAAAGAAATAACAAAAAAAAGGGAGATGCGAATCTCCCTTTTTTTTGTGCTTTATTGTGATGCTGCCATGAGCATACTATCGCTCGTTGGCAAACCCCTCACGGGTTTCTACTATCACCTCTTCACTCGCTTCTTTGGCAGTGGCCGCTTCCTGACCGTCCCCTGTCAGTTTTATAGCCTTGTACCTCTTCAGCCCTGTCCCCGCAGGAATCAGCTTGCCGACAATCACGTTTTCTTTAAGGCCAGCCAGATAGTCAACCTTTCCTGCAACGGCAGCATCCGTCAACACCTTCGTGGTTTCCTGGAATGATGCCGCAGAAATCACACTTTCGGTCTGAAGGGCCGCGCTTGTAATACCAAGCAACACCGGGTGAGAGGTTGCCTGGAGAGCTGGCTCAAAAGCAATCATATTTTTGGTGTTCTTGCGCAGCTCACGATTCAGCTTGGTAATGTCACGGATTTTGTGGAGCTGACTCTCCTGAATCCTTGCTGGCGCATCACCTTTCTCCGTAATGCGTACCTTTTCGGCAATCCCTTTATTCGACTCTACAAAGGCACTCCGGTCAATCAGGTCACCAGGAAGCAGATCGGTGTCACCCGGCTCTTCAACACGGACTTTTTGAAGCATCTGACGCACAATAACCTCAAGATGCTTGTCATTGATCTCGACACCTGCATTAATCTGATACACTTTCTGAATTTCGTTGACCAGATACTGCTGCACTGCATTAGGACCCTGAATACGCAAAATGTCCTGGGGGGATACAGCACCATCGGTCAATGGATCGCCAGCCTTGACTTCGTCACCCTCGTTGGCCAGAACATGCTTTCCAACCTGGACATAATAGATCTTCTCTTCACCAAAGTCATTTTTAACCTTGATCTCCTTGCTGCTCCTGCGCTGTGAGCCAAAGCTGACATACCCATCGATTTCAGTAACAATTGCGGGGTCGGTCGGAATACGTGCTTCGAACAGCTCCGTAACCTTGGGCAAGCCAGCAGTAATGTCACCGCCCACTCGGTCAAGATTTCTTGGCACCTTGGCCATGATATCACCAGGATTGACCTTCTGTCCGTCTTCAACATAAAGATTTGATTTGATCGGCACAGGATAGGTTTTTCTCACCTCACCACTTGCATCAATAATCATCAACCTCGGTTCCCTTGTTTCTGTAGCTCTCAGCTTGGTACGCCAGTTGATAATGGTATGCTGTGAAAATCCTGTCTGCGGGTCAACCTCTTCCTTGTAGGTGACACCTTTTTCGATATCGGCAAATTTAATGATACCGTGTATCTCTGCAATAATCTGTGTACTGTTGGGTTCACTGCTGAACATCACCCGATCTTTCTTTACAAGAGAGCCGTTCTTGCAGTGAAGATGCGCTCCATGCGGAACGATATAGCGTTTCAGAATCTTCCCCGACTCTGGATCGGCAATATTGATTTTACCGTTTTTCTGAATAACGATGATTCGGAGATCTTCAACACCATCCTCATTAATGGCGGTATGTTCTACCGTCTTGATATCTTCGAACTGAACCTGACCATCATAAAATGCCCTGGTATCGGTTTCGGAAATACCTCCCTGAGCGGTACCGCCCTGGTGGAAGGTACGAAGCGTCAACTGAGTTCCGGGTTCGCCAATAGACTGAGCGGCAATCACACCGACCGCTTCGCCAATTTCAACGAGCTCATGCACCGAAAGGTTTGTGCCATAGCACTTTGAACAAATACCGATTTTAGACTCACAGGTCAGCACCGAACGGATCTCGGCCTCTTCAACTCCGACCGTCTCCTGAATAAGTTCGGCAAGCTCTTCGGTGATGATTTCACCGGAATTTACAACCACCTTGTTGTTAAGGGTATCGTAGATATCTCGCGCAGCTACACGTCCCTTGATTTTTTCACGGAACTTTATCTGACCACTGGTCTCCTCCTCAATGTTTCGATGAACATAAAGACCTCGAGTCGTTCCACAGTCATCAATCGTGACAATGACATCCTGTGCAACATCGTGGAGCCTTCTGGTCAGATAACCGGCATCGGCCGTTTTCAGTGAGGTATCAGAAAGACCTTTACGGGCTCCATGCGTTGAAATGAAATACTCAAGAACCGTAAGGCCCTCCTTGAGGTTCGATATAATCGGGTTTTCAATAATTTCTCCCGGCTGTCCCGACATGGACTTCTGCGGACGGGCAATAAGACCTCTCATACCAGTCAACTGACGCACCTGCTCTCTGGAACCACGCGCTCCGGAATCAAGCATCATATAGAGCGGATTAAAGCCGTCCCGATCTTTTTTAAGCTTCTGATAGGACTCTTCGGCCACAATATTTGATGTTTTCTGCCAGACATCAACAATCTGGTTATACCGTTCATTGTCGGTCAGCGTACCACGGTTGTATTCCTTGACAACTTTGGTACTGTCCCGTTGGGCATTCTTGATGTGCTTTACCTTGGTTTCAGGCACAATGGCATCAGAAAGTCCTACAGAAAGACCACCTTTCATGGCATAATGGAATCCAACCTCCTTGATATTGTCAAGGAATTTTGCGGTTTCAACATTACCAACTCCGCTACTCAGTCGTCCGATCAGCTCTTTGGCTACCTTTTTATCAATAACCCGGTTAATAAAACCGATTTTATCGGGCACGTGCTGGTTGAAAATAACCCTGCCTACAGTTGTTAGCAGAATCGCCTTCTTTTCAATCTGTGCTTTCAGCCATAGGGATTTTTCTGTCGTTGAATCAACAATAGTATCAAGAACTCGCAGCGAATCAAATTTCTGATCAATCTCGCCGTTATACTGCACAAAAATCTGCGCATGCAGACCAACACGCTGTTCATGGTAGGCTATAAGGACATCTTCACTGCTGTAGAATATCTGTCCCTCTCCGATATCTCCAGAGCGCGACTTGGTCAGATAATACATGCCGAGTACCATGTCCTGCGAAGGAACTGTAACCGGTTTACCGGACTGAGGCAGAATAAGATTATGAGATGAGAGCATCAGCAACGATGCCTCGAGCTGCGCCTCCTGCGACAGCGGAATGTGAACCGCCATCTGATCACCATCAAAGTCAGCATTAAAGGCCGTACAAACAAGAGGGTGGATTTGAATCGCCTTGCCTTCCACGAGAAGAGGCTGGAATGCCTGGATGCCAAGACGATGAAGGGTAGGTGCCCTGTTCAGAAGAACAGGCCTGCCATCAATGACTTTTTCAAGCACATCCCAGACGACCGGATCCTTCCTGTCAATCAATTTTTTCGCTGATTTTACGGATTTTGCAATACCGCGATCCACAAGACGGCGAATCACAAATGGCTGAAAGAGTTCAATAGCCATGCTTTTCGGCAAACCGCACTCATGCAGCTTCAACTCAGGACCAACAACAATAACCGAACGCCCCGAATAATCAACTCTCTTTCCTAACAAATTCTGACGGAAGCGGCCCTGTTTGCCTTTCAAAGCATCCGAAAGCGACTTCAGCGGCCTGTTCGACTCGCCGGTCTTCACCGCATTGGCTTTGCGGGAATTATCAAACAAGGCATCAACCGCTTCTTGAAGCATTCTCTTTTCATTTCGGAGAATCACCTCTGGCGCACGAATATCGATAAGTTTTTTCAGGCGGTTGTTCCTGATAATTACCCTGCGGTAAAGGTCATTAAGATCAGACGTGGCAAAGCGGCCTCCTTCAAGAGGAACAAGAGGGCGAAGTTCCGGCGGAATAACCGGTACCACTTCCATTACCATATATTCTGGTTTATTACCCTCGTAAACGTAAGGCTCAGGAAGCTCATCCTCAGGAAAAAGTGCCTGGGGCTTTTTGCGGCTCTTCTTGTGCGGCTCATAACTTTTTCTGAATGCCTCAACAACTTTCAGCCTTTTGAGTGCATCAGCTCTTTTCTGTTCTGAATTGCTCTCCTTCAGCACCTTGCGCAGATGTATTGCGGATGCATCCAAATCAATATTTTTGAGCAGCAGATGAATGGCTTCGCCGCCCATTTTGGCAACAAACTTGTCAGGATCTGAATCCTCAAGATCCTGATTATCCTCATACTCCGTGATAATCTGGAAATACTGCTCCTCAGTCAGACGATCAAGTTTCTTGATACCCTGTTTTTCACCCGGTTCACCGGGATTGATGACAACATAAACTTCATAATAGATGATCCTTTCAAGCTCCTTGGTCGAAAGATCAAGCAGCGCTCCAATTTTGCTGGGAACCGAGCGAAAAAACCAGGTATGTACAACCGGAACAGCCAGGGAAATATGACCCATGCGATCCCGGCGAACACTTTTGGTTGTTACCTCAACGCCACAGCGATCGCAGATAATTCCTTTATAGCGGACACGTTTGTATTTACCACAATAGCACTCCCAGTCCTTTGTTGGACCAAAGATTTTTTCGCACATCAGACCGTCACGTTCAGGCTTGAAGGTTCGGTAGTTGATCGTCTCCGGCTTCAGCACCTCGCCCCTTGAATGGGCAAGAATACTTTCAGGTGATGCAATGCTAAACTTTATTCTTGAAAATTCACCTTTTAAGGGTGATGCTCCCTGTGAAAAAATCATAGTCAATATTCCTTGTTAAACGACTCTTGTTAACGTCCGTTAATGATGTACACGCTACTTACCACATTACTAAGGAACCTTGTCGTCAATACGAATCTCAAGACCCAAGCCCTGCAACTCCCTGACAAGAACGTTGAAGGACTCAGGTATACCCGGCTCGGGCAGGTTCTGACCTTTAACAATCGCCTCATAGGTTTTGTTCCGCCCTATCACATCATCCGATTTAACCGTCAGCATTTCACGGAGAATATTAGATGCGCCATAAGCTTCCAGCGCCCATACCTCCATTTCACCAAACCTTTGACCTCCAAACTGGGCCTTGCCACCAAGCGGCTGCTGGGTAATAAGTGAGTAGGGACCCGTGGAACGGGCATGAATCTTGTCATCAACCAAGTGGCTCAGCTTGAGCATATAAATATAACCAATGGTCACTTCATCGTCGAACCGCTCACCAGTACGGCCATCATAAAGACTGACCTTGCCGTGAGCAGGAAGAGCAGCCTTTTCGAGTTCATGCTGCACCTCCTGATACGTCGCACCATTAAAAATAGGTGTCTTGAACTTGACCCCCAGCGTCTTTGCTGCCCAGCCAAGCGATGTTTCATAAAGCTGGCCAATATTCATGCGGCTTGGCACACCCAGCGGATTAAGAACAATATCAACCGGCATGCCATTTTCCATGAACGGCATATCCTCGATAGGGAGGATTTTACCCACAACACCCTTGTTCCCATGCCGGCCAGCCATTTTATCGCCGACCTGAATTTTTCTTTTCTGAGCGATATACACCTTGGCAAGCTCCTCTATACCGGGAGGAAGCTCATCGCCAACATTGATCTTGTATTTCTCGTTATCCCTTTCATCTGAAACATCCTTCAGCATGAAACGAAACTCCTTGACAAGACGAACAACATTATCATTGACCTTGTCAGAATCTGTTAACCCTTTTGAAAAATCAATCGACTCCAGGAATGGCATGACACTGAATTTTGCAAGCACGCTGGCATCATAGAGAACGCCTTCAGCTAGAAGCAGCTTGCCTTTATCACTGTAGATCCCTGTCGAGATCTTGCCCTCAAGAAGCTGCTTTACCCACTTGGCAAACCGCTTCCTCAAGTCATACTCTTTGGCATCATACTTCCGATCAACAAGCTCAATCTTTTCCTTGACATCCAGTCCCACTTTTTTCTTGCGACTGAAAAGCTTTGTCTTGATGACAATACCCTTCATTCCAGCAGGCACATGCATTGACGCATCCTTGACATCGCTTGATTTATCTCCAAAAATTGCCCTGAGCAGCTTCTCTTCGGGGGTTGGATCACTTTCGCCTTTCGGAGTTATTTTTCCGACCAGAATATCCCGTTCCTTGACTTCTGCGCCATTTCGCACGATACCGTTTTCATCGAGGTTTCTGAGCGCTTCATCGCTGACATTATAAATATCACGCGTGAACTGCTCTTCACCCCGTTTGGTATCACGGACATTCGCCTCAAATTCGTGAATATGAATCGAGGTAAAAACGTCGTCATAGACGAGCCGTTCACTCAAAATAATAGCATCTTCAAAGTTATAACCACGCCATGGCATAAAGGCTACCAGGACGTTTTTGCCAAGCGCCAGTTCTCCGTTATCTGTCGATGAACTGTCGGCAAGCACAGTGCCTTTTTCAACACGCTGACCAATCTGCACAAGAGGCTTCTGTGAAATACAGGTATCCTGGTTGGAGCGCTTGAACTTGATCAGTTTATAGGTTTTTACACCTTCATCAGGATCAAGCATCGATAACCGGACACCATTGTCGGTATCAATATCGTAGCGAATCGTTATATATTCGGCGGTAACATCTTCAAGCACTCCGGCACCTTCTGCTACAATGACTGAACGAGAGTCCCTTGCAACCTTTGCTTCCATGCCAGTGCCAACAACAGGTGCTTCTGAGGTCAACAACGGAACCGCCTGACGCTGCATGTTGGCACCCATCAGCGCACGGTTACCGTCATCATGCTCAAGAAAAGGGATCAGCGCTGCTGCAGCACTAACAATTTGAACAGGAGAGACATCCATAAAATTGACATCCTCTGCTGCAACAACCGGATAGTCCCCTTTGGTTCTGGCCTGAACAGTTTCAAGCGCTATTTTATTGTTTTCATCAAGAGGAACACTGACCGGCACAGTAATCTTGTTCTCCTCATCTTCAGCCGAAAGCATTATAACGGTGTCAGTAACCTGTCCCTTTTCAACAACCCTGTAAGGTGTTTGTATAAAACCTTTATCATTGATCTCCGCATAAACCGACAACGAGGAAATAAGACCAATATTCGGACCTTCCGGTGTTTCAATCGGGCACAATCTTCCATAGTGAGTATAGTGAACATCCCGAACCTCAAAACCTGCACGTTCTCTGGTCAGACCACCTGGTCCAAGAGCTGAAACCCTTCTCTTGTTGGTCATTTCAGCAAGAGGATTGGTTTGATCCATAAACTGTGAGAGCTGGCTTGTCGCAAAAAAACTTGACACAACGCTTGACACGGTTCGGGCGTTAATCAGATCCGAAGGAGCGATTTTATCAGAGTCCCTGGAGTTGAGTTTTTCACGAACATTCTTCCCCATTCTGGCAAGTCCAATAACAAACTGTGCTGCAAGCTGTTCCCCGACTGAGCGCACACGACGATTTGCCAAATGATCAACATCATCAACATCAGCAAGCCCATTGGCCAGTTTGATGAGATAATAGATGACAGAAATAATATCATAGTGAGTCAGCACCAGAATATCTTCACCCGTCGGCTCATCAGAAAACGATTGTATGGTCTGAAGGATTTTCTCGTAAATGGTATCAGAAAGCTGCTTCAGCTCCGGTTTTCCAGAAAGATAGGTATCCAGGTCATCAAACTCTTTGCTCAGCTTTTTCTTGATCCTGTAGCGACCGACCTCGCCAAGATCATATTTTTTCTGGTTGAAAAAGGTTCTCTCAAGGAAACTCCTTGCCGCATCAATATCGGGTGCCTCATTGGCTCGCAGCTCTTCATAAACAATCTCAAGCGCCTCTTCCTCGGTCGCCGAACTGTCGTTGAGAATGGTATTGATAATGATGGATTTATCCACGCCTTTGTCACCGCCGGAAAAGGTCTTCATTACCTTGACGCTTTTGTAGCCAGCGGCCAGAATCTGCTCGAAAATCTCTTCAGTTATCGCTGTCCTGGCACTGACCACCTCACCGGTCTGCATGTCAACAATATCGGAAGCAAGATACTGCCCGACAAGCTGCTCCATTTTACTGGATTTAAGGGGAATCTCTTCAACAAGATCAAAAAGAGCAAGAATATCCTCATCCCTGGCAAATCCAATGGCACGCAGAAGGGCACTGACAAGAAAATTCTTTTTCTGATCGATGTAAACAAAAATCTGATTATTGATATCGGTCTGAAACTCAATCCATGAGCCTCTGGTCGGAACAATTTTTGCCGAATACATTTTCTTGCCATTCGGATGGACAGCTTCACTGAAAACCACACCTGGCGAGCGGTGAAGCTGAGCTACCACGACCCTTTCGGCACCATTGACAATAAAAGTGCCACGATCCGTCATATAAGGAATTCTGCCAAGATAAACTTCCTGCTGGATGGTCTCCTTCCAGTCAGTCTCATCAGCCTCATCCTTATAGGAAAGCTTCAGCTTGACTTTCAGGGAAACATCGTAAGTCAGGCCCCTTTCAATACAATCCTCGACCTTATATTTTGGTTTATCAAAACCATAAGAAATATACTCAAGCAGGTAGAGCCCTCTCGTATCGGTAATCGGGAAGGCACCACGAAGAACCCGCTCAAGACCCTGATCCTTCCTCTTGGCAAGCGGAACGCTATCCTGTATAAAATTATGAAATGAATCTAACTGAACTTTTAATAAGTCGGGAGGCTCTATAATACTTTGGATTTTAGAAAAGTCAATACAGGGTGTTGCTGTTGCATCGGCCACTTTCACATGCACCTCACTTTTATCAATTGCATGAATTACTTACAGGTTAAGTCATCACAAATAGAGACATAAAGATTAACCGGACTACAGAAACACCCGGTTGAACCACAATCGTATCATCACAGGAATTACAATCAAAACTGTTCTTATACAAACAGACAAAGCTCCGTCTCATATCGAAACGGAGCTTGCTTAAGTAATGACTTCTTTTCAAAGATCACTTCACCTCTACTGATGCCCCTGCGTCCTTCAGTTCCTTGGCAATCTTTTCTGCTTCGTCCTTGGAAATAGCCTCTTTCACTGTTTTCGGAGCACCATCCACAAGATCTTTTGCCTCTTTCAGGCCAAGTGCTGTGATAGCACGAACAGCCTTGATAACATTTATTTTGCTTTCGCCTGCGGCTAAAAGCACAACATCAAACTCAGTCTGTTCTTCCACTACAGGCGCATCACCTGCTGCAACTGCTGCAACACCGGCAACAGCAACAGGAGCAGCACTGACACCAAACTTCTCTTCCAGAGCCTTCACTAACGCTGAAGCTTCTGTAAGAGTCAACTTACCAATTTCCTCTACAAGTGTTTCGATAGACATTATTCCCCTCTCTTGTTAAATTTAAAATGTATAGTAATCTCTTGAGTGCGTAATAGTTTTTATAATCTACTGCTTCTGCCTGGCAATCTGATCAAGAGCATAAACAAGGTTTCTCATCACAGCATTAACCACTATCGGAACAGAGCTGACCACATTGTTGATCACACCTGCCGCACGTCCGATATTCTCCGTTTTGGTGAGCATCTCTGAAAGCAATGGAAGCTGGTCAGGGCCAAACACAACACCATCTATTGCGGCCATCTTGAACTTCAGCGCCTCATTGGTTTTGCTGAACTTCCTGATAACCTTCGCAGGAGCGACCGGATCGTTAAAGCCAAATGCGACTGCTGTCGTGCTTTTAAGACCTGGAGCCAGCTTGTCCGCACCGGCAAGATCCTTTAAAGCCTTTTTAATCAGAGTGTTTTTTACAACACGGTATTCAACCCCCGCTTTCCTGAACTCGTTGCGAAGCTCCGACATTTTAGCAACACTCAACCCCTGGAATTCCGTCAGATATATGCCCTGTGACCTGTTGATCTTTTCAGCGACTTCCTGAACGATCTGCTCTTTTGTATCTCGCTTCATCGTATAAACCGTTTTTATTAGGCGACAAATTTTTCCATTTTAACCTTCACGCTCGGGGACATCGTGCTTGAAAGCGCAATACCCTGCACATACTGACCCTTGGCTGCCGATGGCTTCAGGCGAACAACCTCCCTGAGGAAGATTGCAATATTGGCAACCAGTTGATCGGGCTGAAACGAAACCTTGCCGACAGGGGCATGAACATTTCCTGCTTTATCAACCCTGAACTCAATTTTACCAGCCTTGACTTCCCTGACTGCCTTGGCCACATCCATCGTCACTGTTCCTGACTTTGGATTCGGCATCAAGCCGCGAGGTCCAAGAATCTTGGCGACCTTACCCAACTGACCCATGACATCGGGAGTTGCAATAATAACATCAACACCGGTCCAGCCTTCCTGTATTTTTTCGATGTACTCCTCAAAACCGACCATATCAGCACCTGCCTCCCTTGCCTCATCAGCCTTGGCCTCCTTGCAGACAACCAGCACAGAAACAGTTTTGCCGGTGCCGTGCGGTAGCATTACCGTGCCACGGACAACCTGATCCGCATGACGAGGATCAACGCCAAGCTTAACGGCAATATCAACAGTTGCATCGAACTTCGACACGGTAATTTCCCGAACCTTCTCTACGGCATCGACCAGATCGTACTCATGAAAACGCTCAATCTTCGACGCAGCCTCTCTATATTTTTTCCCAGCCATTATTTTTTATTGTCAAAGTGGTTAAATAAAACGGCTTTTCAGCCTCCCACAGCCTGTAAACATAATAAATTCCTTCTCAGCCCTCAATTACAATGCCCATACTTCTGGCCGTCCCCCTGATCATCTCTTCGGCCCCCTTACTATCGAAAGCATTGAGATCCGGTCTTTTCAGCTCAGCAATCTTCCTGACCTGTTCACTGGTAACAGAACCAACCTTGTTTCGATTTGGCTCGCCTGAACCCTTCTTCAAATTCGCTTCTTTCAGGAGTAGAACAGCCGCTGGAGGGGTTTTGGTAATAAACGTGAAGGACTTGTCAGAATATACCGTAATAACTACCGGAATAATCATTCCCGATTCACCCTGGGTTTTTGCATTGAACTGCTTGCAAAACTCCATGATATTGACACCTTTCTGCCCAAGAGCGGGACCTACTGGAGGAGCAGGGTTTGCTGCGCCAGCCGGTATCTGAAGCTTGATAAAACCGATTACCTTTTTTGCCATAAACTATTTCAATTCAGAAGCTTAAACTTTTAAGCCCCTATTATTGGGAAACTGACTTAACCTGTGAAAAATCAAGCTCTGTCGGCGTACCACGACCAAAAAAGCTTATCATAACCTTAACCTTCATTCTTTCAGTGCACACTTCATGAACCACGCCCGTAAGCGAACTAAAGGGCCCGTCAATCACTTTGACTGAATCGCCAAGCCTGAAGGGTGCCTCAACAACTGAACGATGCTCAATATCTTTCTCCGGCTCCAGAATTTTCTCTACCTCGTCCGGCCTGAGCGGGGTTGGAACATCATCAACGCCAAGAAAACCAATAACTGAAGGAATATCAAGAATCAGATTCCTGGTCTGCTTGTCAAGCACAGCCTCAATAAGCACATAACCCGGAAAAGCGTTTTTGGTTAAACTTCTTTTTTTGCCATTTTTCACTTCTACAAAGCGCTCATAAGGAACATAAATCTGCAATATCTTTTCGCCAAGGCCACAACGAACAACATCTGACTCAATAGCCTCTTTAACCTTGCGCTCATGGCCTGAATAAATCCTGAGTGCATACCAGCGTGCCACCGGAACACCCTGAACATCAACATCCTTTTTTCTTGCGCTCATCAATTCAACCTTAACACTGTTATCTTACAATAACTTTCCCATAACAAAATTTATAACCCAATCGACAGTAAACGTAAACAAGGCCAGAATACCCGAAACCGTCAACACAACAATCGTCAAATCCTTGATCTCATCTTGAGTAGGCCAGATAACTTTCCGCATCTCAATGATGACATCGCGATAATATTGAGTTGCTTTGCCTATATATTTATTCATGAAAAAAGTGCGGAATAAACAACAGTGAAAATTTCTTCTGCGTGCACGTCAGGAGGGAATCGAACCCCCAACCTGCGGTTTTGGAGACCGCTGCTCTACCAATTAAGCTACTGACGTATACCTTACTGATCAATACCTCCAAAACATGAGCTGATGATCGGATTCGAACCGATGACCTCTTCCTTACCAAGGAAGTGCTCTACCGACTGAGCTACATCAGCCTGACACAAATAAACGTGGGTAGGGGAGGATTCGAACCTCCGAAGACAGAGTCGACAGATTTACAGTCTGTTGCGTTTAACCACTTCGCTACCTACCCATAACATTCAGAGCTGGTGATGGGACTCGAACCCGCAACCTGCTGATTACAAATCAGCTGCTCTACCAATTGAGCTACACCAGCAGCTCACTCAAAAAACAGGGCTGGTAATATAATGAGAGGATTTTAAAATACAAAAGAAAAAAGATTATTTCGTGTAATCATCTTTTACCGCAGCAAAAAAAACTGGCAAGACGAATCGTCGTTTTTCTCGAAACGGATCTTTGTGAAAAATCGGGAACTCGCCATTTTTCGGCAAAGCAGGCTACGAGAACAAGAATATGACCTCTCCCGGCAAATTCACGTGCAACAGCTTCACAAATCCCATGGATGCACCGGAAATTAACGTAAACATCATACCGGATCAACCCATTTTCCCTGCTCTCTGATGAGAGATATCAGTCTTTCTACAGCTTCCTGCTCTGGAATATTCTCGGCTACACACTCCCTTCCGACATAAAGAGTGATGCGATTCTTTCCGGCTCCAACGTAGCCGAAATCAGCATCAGCCATCTCGCCGGGACCATTAACGATGCAGCCCATGATTCCGATTTTCAACCCTTTGAGGTGGGCTGTTCGCTGTTTGATGGCCGCCACAGCATTCTCCAGTTCGAAGTAGGTTCTTCCGCAACCAGGGCAAGAGATAAATTCAGTTTTTGACATTCTTATTCTTGCACCCTGAAGAATATTAAACGCCAGATTGACTTCATCATCAGGGGATAACATGGTATCAAGTGAAAGCATATCACCGATACCATCACAGAAAAGCGTCCCGGTCTGCACTGAACACTTGACAAGAGTTTCAAGTCGGTCAGAAACATCTCCTTTGAAACGAACAAGAAGCGGATAATTCAGAGACCCGCTCTTAAAAGACTGCACAAGCCTCCGATAAACAAAAAGAACATGATCTGATTGTACTGAAAAAAGAAGTCGAGGCGCATGCTGCCTGCAAAGCTTTTCTGCAAGGTGGACAAGCACCCTTCCAGGAACAGAGTACCCTGTCTTTTCATGAAGAAAACATAACTCTACAGCGGCAAGTCGCTCATTGTTGATCAGCAGCAACAATTCGTTTTCAAACCGCTCATCCTCAATAATATCAAACCTTACCTTCGACACCTTATGAAGCAAAGGGCCAAAGAGTGATAAATCGCTTGTCGATGCCACAACAAGTCGCCTCTCCTCCCCCAGCCGTCCAAGCAGTTCGTCCAGTGCATCAAGATCAGCCGCACTATCGACACGAACGGAAGCAAACTCTGAACGGATGGCATCATGTGGCTTTGCGGGAGCAAGCCTTTGGAGTATTTCTTCAAAAACAGCATCACGATCGGAAAGCGAAGCATGCACCTCTGTCTCCACTCGCGGCACATTATCTCCTCCGATCGTTATATCTGCCAGCGCAATCGGGTCCGAAGCACGGCGTTGATAACTGAACGGACTGAACGGCGGCAGTTCATGAGTCGAAAGAGTATGGTTTGCCTGCTTGTGGCGACTCTCTATAACATGCTTCAGAGGAATATGTCCCCTGTCACCATTGACAAGATGGAACTCATTATACTTCTTCACAAGAGCAAAACCAACAGGCACCTCATTCACAGGATCTTCAGTCAGGGAAACTCTTATAGTATCTCCAAGTCCATCTTCAAGGAGTGCACCAATACCCATAGCCGACTTGACACGACCCTCATCACCATCTCCAGCCTCAGTTACCCCAAGATGAAGCGGATAAGCATAACGAAGCTCTGCATCAGCCTCTTGTACCAGAAGCCGATATGCCTGAATCATGACGCGAACATTTGAGGATTTCATCGAAAACAGGATATCATAATAACCTGCCTCCTCACAGAACCTTGCAAATTCCAGCGCCGCTTCAACCATACCTGCCGGAGAGTTCCCATAACGGCTGACAATCCTGTCAGACAAGGAGCCATGATTGGTTCCTATTCTCATTGAAACCCCGTATTGGCGGGCTTTTTCTACCAAAGGCGCAAACTCCTGGCGAACATGCTCAATTTCGTTGAGGTACTCCGCTTCCGTATACTCGCTGATCGAAAATTTGGGAGTGGTGGCGTAGTTTCCAGGATTGATACGGATATTTTCAACAAATTCAACCGCCTTGAGTGCCGCCCGAGCAGAAAAATGAATATCCGCAACCAGTGGAGTATCAATTCCGTCACGGCGAAGCAGATCTCTGATATTCCTGAGATTTTCAGCATCCTTCTCAGTAGGTACCGTAAGCCGGATAATTTCACACCCTGCTTCATACAGCCTCCTGCACTGTTCAACCGTTGCCACAGTATCCATCGTGTGGGTATTGATCATAGACTCCACCCTGATCGGCTGATATCCACCAAGAGCCAGGGTTCCGAAAACAACTTCACGGGTAAAACGGCGACGATACTGATACATTAGCTTGTCAGGACGGTTGATGAAAAACTATTTTTCCCTGATGATAAAGAGAGTTTCGCCAGATTTGCGGAAATTATACCTCTCCCTCGCGGCTTTTTCAATGCTGTCAGGATCACGGGCATGCTTGATACGCAGCTCGTTATCAATGATCTTTTTTTGTTCAACTTTCTGTCTGTCAAGAAGCATCCTGTGATCAGCCTCCATGCGAATTCTTTTCACAAGGCCAAAATCGTCGAACAGAATCCAGAAGATGAAATAAACAACGGCAACAAAAAAAAGAATCTTTTTAGGGTTTGCATGAATATACTGCCAGATGCTATCAATAATTTTTTTCACGTTTCTAAACACTTTTGTTTGCAGAACACTGCCAGAGTAACAAGGGAAGAGAAACGCAAAAGGAACCCTTTCAATTGAACAAAGGGTTCCCTGCAGAGTTCTTTACACCCGAAAAGCCTTTTTTCCAGGGTAACGAGCCTGATCGCCAAGTTCCTCTTCAATACGGAGCAGTTCATTGTATTTTGCCATACGGTCGGAACGCGACAAACTGCCTGTTTTGATCTGGCCAGCATTTGTTGCAACCGCAATCTGGGCAATTGTGCTGTCCTCAGTTTCACCACTACGATGACTGATGACCGACGTATACCCATTGGTTTTGGCAAGGTCGATCGCCTGGAGCGTTTCGGTCAGGGTGCCAATCTGATTGACCTTGATCAGGATGGAGTTCGCTACACCCTTTTCAATACCCTCGGCAAGTCTTTTACTGTTGGTGACAAAAAGATCATCTCCGACAAGCTGTACTCTTGAACCGATCTTGTCCGTCAACAGCTTCCACCCTTCCCAATCATCTTCAGCCATACCATCCTCAATTGATATAATCGGATAGTTAGTCGCCCACTTTTCCCAGTATTCAGCCATCTCAAGAGAGGTGAGTTCCTGTTTTGAGGATTTCTTGAATACATAACGTTTCTTTGCTGAATCGTAAAACTCAGAACTTGCAGGATCAAGTGCTATCATAACCTGGGCATCTCCCAGCCCACCCTTGTCAGTCGGTGAACCTGCTTTATAGCCAGCTTTGCCGATGGCCTCAATCACCAGCTCAATGGCCTCTTCGTTGGAACGCAAGTTCGGAGCAAAACCACCTTCGTCACCGACAGCAGTGCTCAAACCCTTGCTTTTCAAAAGAGCCTTGAGTGCATGAAAAATTTCAGCTCCACAGCGAAGTGCATCTGAAAAAGAGTCAAACCCGGCTGGCATAATCATGAATTCCTGAAAATCAACAGTATTGTCGGCATGGGCACCTCCATTAAGCACATTCATCATCGGCACCGGAAGAGTATTGGCCATCGTTCCACCGATATAACGGTAAAGTGGGAGACCGGTAAATTCGGCCCCTGCCTTGGCACAAGCCATAGAAACACCAAGAAGGGCATTTGCTCCAAGCCTTGACTTGTTCGGTGTGCCATCAAGAGCAAGTAATGCCTCATCGATTTCCTCCTGTTCAGTAACGATCATACCCGTCAAAGCATCATTGATAACGGTATTTACATTTTCTACCGCCTGGAGCACGCCTTTTCCAAGATAGACACTTGCATCTCCATCTCTTAGCTCCACGGCTTCATGAATGCCTGTCGATGCGCCGCTAGGTACAGCCGCACGTCCAAACGAATTCTCAGTGTACACATCAACTTCGACCGTTGGATTTCCCCTTGAATCAAGGATCTGGCGGGCAAAAATTTTCTCGATAATAGGCATAACAAAATATATTTAAGGTTGTTACGTGCTTTTTATGCGCAAATTGAATATTAGGTTTCATTATCCATAATATTGACAGTCGAAAATATATCTTTTTTTCTGAACCTTTTCATTGTCACCGGAACGCCAAAACTGACTTTTTTTTGTTTATTATTTGTAGGGCTGTATTTCTGCAAATACAAACCACAGCCCACTATTTCGTTATTCGTCAAAAAAGGAGTCATGCTATGCAAGCCGTACAACCGGATCAACTGCGAAACATTGTCATTACAGGCCATGCCGGAAGCGGCAAGACCGTACTCGCCGAGTCACTTGCCCTGACTATGGGTGTTATTAACCGACTCGGCAGTATTGAAGAAGGCAACACTCTCTCCGATTACTCTGCCGATGAGATTGAAAGAAAACACAGTCTTAACACCAGCCTTGTCAACGGCTTCTGGAACGACCGCAAAATCAATATCATCGATACTCCCGGCCTGCTTGACTTTCACGGAGATGTCAAGTCGGCAATGCGAGTAGCCGACACTGTCCTGATCACCGTCAATGCTGCTTCAGGTGTCGAGGTAGGAACAGACACCATCTGGGAGTATACCAAAGAGTACTACAAGCCTACCATGTTTGTGTTAACCAAACTTGATGCCGACCGGGCCAATTTCAAAACATCCATTCAGGGACTTCAGGATCATTTCGGACACCTTGTTACACCGATACAATTTCCTGCTGATGAAGGCCTTGGCCACCATACTCTTATTGATGTCCTGCTGATGAAACTGCTTGAGTTCAGCCCGGACAAACCTGGACTCATGACCGTTTCTGACATTCCTGATCTTTATCTGCAACATGCAGAAGAGCTTCATCAACAACTTGTTGAAACCGTAGCTGAAACAGATGAAGAGCTTATGAACAAGTTTTTTGAAATTGGAACCCTGACCGAGGAAGAGTTAAGGAGTGGAATCAAATCCGCCCTGGTTACCCGAACTTTTTTCCCTGTTTTTTGCACTTCGCCGCTTCATTTGATCGGGTCAGAACGGCTGCTAAATGCCATCGTGAACATCTGTCCCTCACCAATAGAGCGCGGTCCTGAACATGCACTCTGTACGGTTGATGAAACAAAAAGAATGATTCAGCCTAACCCCGAAGGAGAGACCATTGCCTTTATTTTTAAGACTATGTCTGAACCTCGTGTCGGTGAAATCTCCTACCTGAGAGTTTATTCAGGCCACATCGAAACAGGCCACGAGCTCATTGATGTTCAGACTGGACAACTGGAAAAAATTGGTCAGGTTTACACTATTATCGGCCAAAAGAAAAGTCCCGTTGACAAACTGCTTGCCGGTGATATCGGTATGGTCGTAAAACTGAAGGACGCACATACCAATGATACCCTTGCCGACAAAGGTACAAGCTGTCGGATAAGTCCCATTATTTTCCCATTACCAGTTTTGGCTACCGCTATAATCCCGGTTACCCAGGGTGATGAAGAAAAAATCTCTGCCGGTTTGCATCACCTGCATGAAGAAGATCCAAGCTTTGCCATTGATCATGACGTTGAGTTCAACCAGACCATCCTCAGAACACTTGGTGAAACACATCTGGATACCATTATCAGCCGACTTCAGGGAAAGTTCAATGTCAAGGTCGATATTGCCCCCATTAAAATTCCCTACCGCGAAACGATACGGATACCCTCTTCATCGCAAGGGAAGTATAAAAAACAGTCAGGAGGCAAAGGGCAATATGGCGACGTATGGATAAAACTTGAGCCTCTTGCACGTGATAGCGGATTTGAATTTGCAAGCGAGATTGTTGGTGGTGTTGTCCCCACAAGATATCTTCCTGCTGTTGAAAAAGGACTTCGGGAAGCTATTACCAATGGAATTCTTGCCGGTTATCCCGTTGTTGACCTCAAAGCCATTGCTTATGACGGATCCTTTCACCCGGTCGATAGTTCCGAATTTGCCTTTAAAATCGCAGCAAGCATGGGATTTAAAAGCGCATTCGACAAGGCCAAGCCCTTTCTGCTTGAGCCTGTTTATGCTTTGAATGTCTATGCTCCGGAACAATATACAGGAGAAATCGTCGGTGATATTTCCAGTAAACGAGGAAAGATTCTTGGTATGGATTCAGACATAAGGATGCAGATAATTCATGCTCTCATCCCACAAGCCTCACTGACAACCTTCCATCATGCACTCATGCGACTGACCCAAAGCAGAGCAAGGTATTCGTACCATTTCAGCCATTATGAGGAGGCACCGCCCGATATTGCTCAACAGATCATTGCTGAAAAGAGATCTTGAGTATTGCTGCCTGTTACCATAAAAAGCCACCTCTGAGCGTGGCTTTTTATGGACAAACTGACAGAATAATATTACACTCCCACGCAACAAGAGAGGGGTATTCACCTGAATCTGAACTTACAGCAAACCAAAAATTGATTTTATTTTAAGCCACCACACAATCCAGATCGCCTCTCGAATATTCTTTCTGCTCATTTTCGATTTACCAACAGAACGGTCAACAAAAACAATTGGAATTTCTGTAAGAGAAAAGCCTTTTTTCCAAACTCTAAAATTCATCTCAATCTGAAATGAATATCCCTGGGAATTTATCCTGTCAAAATTGAGAGCTCGCAATACCTCTGCGCTAAAGCATTTAAAGCCGCTCGTCGGATCTGCGACAGGCATTCCTGTAACAAGACGAGTATAGATACTGGCCATTTTTGAAAGAATTAACCTGCCAAGCGGCCAGTTAACCACATTGACCGTATTATTCATATAACGCGATCCGATAACCAGATGAGAATCGTTCATAGCATCCAGAAAGCGTTGTATCACTTCGGGATCATGAGAATAATCAGCATCCATCTCCAAAATATACCGATAACCCTTCTGCAAAGCATACCTGAAACCAGCAAGATAAGCAGTACCAAGTCCCTGCTTGTGTGCCCGCGTCATCAGATAAAGCCCCCTTGTCGTCAACTGCATTGAACGAACAATATCTGCGGTTCCGTCCGGGGAATTGTCATCAATAACCAGAATATCAAGTGTCAAACGATAACGCTCTGCAAGTTCACCCAGCAGCCTGCCAATATTGTCAGCTTCATTGAACGTTGGAATAATGACAAGCGCCAAACCTGGAGGTACTGTTTTCTGACCGGGCAAAACGGAAGGATACTTTAGTGCAACACTCTTTTTTTCAGACATACAAAAGTTTGTGACCGGTAAAAAACAAAGCATTGCCTGCTTCAGGCAATGCTTTGTTGAAACTCTTGACCATGTACACTTTTACTAATTCGCCTCTCTATGAAATCTGTGCAAAAACCTCAGATCAAAATCAAGACGTTCAGGCGGGGTATAGGTAAAATCAAGAACCTCGCCATCAGGAAGGACTTCAATAAGTGCTCCCGAAGGACATTCATCTGAAGAAAAACAGGCCGCACAAGAAATACAGGCATCCTGATCAATATAACACCTGAAACCACCCTCCTGCACATCTCCGTAAAATTTGTAACCGATGGCATTGACTTTTGGAGGACACGTGTCAAGACACATACCGCAACCGACACAAAGATTTTCGATAATAAAATAATGAGATTTAACTCTCGGCGTTACTTTTTTCAACGCTGGCTTGGCTTGATCTGCTACTGATGCATTTTCAGCTTCAGAAATAGTTGCCCCTGAAGCAGATTTAGCGACAGGAGCCGCCTTCGCAACTGGTGCAGGCTTTGACCCAGCAGGTTTTACCCCTGGAGCGGGCTTTGCGCCTCCTGCAGGTTTCGGCGCAGCCTTTGGCGCAGCTTTTTGCACAGGAAATGCAGACTCCTGTGGCAAACCGCATCTTCCAAGATTAACATTAAGCGACTCCAACCGAAGCTTCCCCTTCTTGTCCTGAGAAACCTCCTTCGGTTTTGGCTTTCCTTCCTTTGCCACAGAAGCCGGAGCCCCTGATGCTTTTGGCGGTAACTTCGGTGCCGCTGGTGGTATCTTTGCGGCAGGGACTGACGAAATATCTGGTTTTTTTACAGGATCGGCCATAAAAACCCTCCTCTTTAATTACATGATAAACTTTAATATCAAAAGACTTTACCCTGGGGTGCATCAAAATATGCACCCCAGACAAGAGTAGTTTCAGGCAATCAGCCTCATCAGATAGTCAACAACCTGCGTCAGCATAACCTGACCAGATATCGCTGCATCACCCACCTGCGGAGGCAAAGGAGTGTCCGTCTGATAGAAGCCATTACCAATGAAAAGAAAGACCAGCATAAAAACACCACTGAAATAGAGGAACGTACCGGCCATCTTGGAATCTGATATAGTCAGCACAGGAAAGCGGAACGTAACATCCCTGTTGAGAAATTTCTTTCCAAGCCAGCGTATGGTTCTTGTCTGAATATCGGCACCTTCAAGACGTGATCCGCGATCTTCAAACCATACGGCAAAACTGATAAACCATACAAGATGGCCAATCATAAGAATGGTCGAAAGATGCGAGCTTGAAAAGATAGTTACCGTCTCTGTCCAGAAGTAGTAGAAAATACCTGACGTATAGTGATGATGAAGGCCCGCAACAGAATCCCATGCCTTGGCATCAGCAGCCGGAACACCATACATCATTGAAGCAATCCATGCTCCATCGATATACCAGCAGACAGCAGACAATCCTTTGATTCCCCAAAGCATGGCAAACCATAGCTGATCCTGGATTGAAACTCCGCAAGTACCTCCATATACAGGACCAAGACACGGGAAGGAGTACGAGTTTTTCTTCAGGCCAAGATCATCCCAAAGTGGGGATGTGTGCGCAAAGAAAGCAATACGAACCAGAGCTATCAGAGAGAAAAGGGAACCTGCTACTATAACATGAACCATGACCCAGTCGTTAATACTCGGATCCCTGAACATCCACTGGAAAACCGGAAGAGGCTTGAGCCAGTAGAAGGACATCAGGATGTTCGTACCAAAAAGATTAAGCTCGCATATAGTATTCCACACGATAACAGCATAGACAGAAAGCATGGTGGCAAAACAGAGTGCCATAACCGTACCAAGAATCTTGACCTGAACTTCCTGATCACGTCCTTTGGTAATAAAAACAGACTTGATCTGACTGTAAAGGCCGTTGAGCTGTATTTTAAGGAGATACTGACCACCATGATAGACACCTGCAAAGACATAAAGAACACCGCAGATGATGTGGTTGAAAGCAATAAGATTGATGACAACCCGTGACATCCCGAAAGTGGCTCCGTTCTTCGGAAGAATTGCATAAGCAGCAAAGTCTGCAAACTCTTTCGAACCCGAAACAATTCTGCCACCTTCCTGCACAAAATTATAGCTTACCCTGTTGAATGGTTCACCATAAAGGTAAAAAACCAGACTGTCAAGCGCCTTGTAGTAAGCATCAAACGACGGTTGCTGGAACGCTACAAAAGCAATGCAGCCAAGAGCTATATTAATATAGCCGATTGCTGTCAGGTGAACAGAAAAAGCAGCCTTCATGTCATCGTTCAGATGAGTGGCTGCATTTGGAGGATTGTTCCACCAGTAAATGCCACAGGCAAAGAAGACAACAGAGAAGACAAAAGACATGAACGTCTCGGAGTTGATTGTCTGGAAATCAGGAACCGGAGCGAAACCGAGCACAAACCACATCAATAGACCCCAGCCAAGAAAAAGGAGGGACATATAGACTGCATGTGGTCCGAGCGCATCCTTGTAGCTCTTGGCACTTGTGCCACTGAACACCAGATCACCAAACTTGCCAAGAAACCTGAAGTCGCGGAAATTTCCTGTTCGACCGGTAAACGGATTGGTAAGATTATGTGTCCAGTGACGCCATCCACCAAAAAGAAGCACAGAACCTGATACAACATGAAAAAGAGCCCAGCCGAGAAGCTTTGATGCAGCAAACTCAAGATCCACTGTTTTTGTACTGTAAGTATCAATACCCAGAGAAACCATTCTTGGCTTTATAGTCAAATAAAACCAGTTGTCATGGAAACCCGGTACACCCCAGGGAAAGACCTGAATACCTGAAACGTAGTAGATCGCCATCAGAAAGCCTAACACACCAAGCAAAGCAAGGTGAGCTCCGACAACTTGTTCATCATCAATCTTGTCGGTATCGAAAATCTGATACCACTTCGTAGAGCGCGTCTCTGTTCGCTGGAACAGAAACCTTCTCATTTTTGAGGCATCCTGCTCCTTGATGACAGATGGAGCACCAGCGGCGCTGTTTCCCTTTGGAGAAGGAGCGTTCCCCTTGGGAGGTGGGACTGTGCCCTTTGGCTTTACTCCTGCCGGATTCACTTGTTCAGCCATTGCATTCTCTCCTTTTATTGGACATAATTAAGGTTGAAGAAACCGAAAAGAAAATCATCTCACCACAACTTGTTATAAATAAACGAAAAAAACATACGCGAATAAATTACGTACTAAATTTGCATGTTTTTTTGTGGTTCGAAATCACAATACACAAGACCAACAAGTTGCACTTGGATAACCCGGCAAAAACCAGCCTTAACCGCGCAATCTGCCAGAACCAATAACCTGATGCGTCACGTATTAAAATAAGAAAAATTATTAAATAATAAATTATTTTAACATCCGCTTTGACACGCTATTGTTTTATTATACAGTATTAAAGCACTTTCGGCAACAGTTGGCAACAATCAACAGGCCATCGGGATGCTACACGGAAACCTTTTAATCATGGGCACTTTTAGCCAAATGAAGATCACTTTCAGCAAACTGTCCGGAGCTGGCAATGACTTTATAGTCATCGACAACAGGGAGCTTTCCATCCAGCTTACTCAATTACAGATCAAGGAACTATGCACCAGAAGGACTGGAATTGGGGCTGATGGTCTTATTTTCATTGAGCCTTCTTCCATGTATGCTTTCAGCATGAAATATTACAACGCGGACGGATTTCCTGGCTCAATGTGTGGAAACGGCGGAAGATGCGCCGTGTATTTCGCCCGTACCATCGGCATTAGTGCATCTTCAGGGGCAGGTTACACGTTTGAAGCCAACGGCAACCGTTACGACGCATGGATTACCGGATCGGAAACGGCTAAACTGCGAATGCTCCCGCCCAGGGAATTCAGAAACGATATTGAGATTGAGGGACTTGTCTGTCACGCTGTTGACACTGGCTCTCCGCATACCCTCATTTATACCACCGGGATTGAAAACATCAAGGTGACCGAAATCGGCCGTAGCATAAGGCACAGAACAGACATTTTCCCGGAGGGCTCCAACGTTAACTTTATTGAGATCACATCACCGGATATTCTTGCTATCCGCACCTTTGAGCGTGGTGTCGAGGATGAAACCCTTGCCTGCGGCACTGGAGCGGTTGCCGCTGCCCTGATGAGCCACCGCATTGGCAAAACAAAGGGAACTACCGTGCAGGTAAGAGTAAAAAGTGGAGATACACTTCATGTACAGTTCAATGAAAGCATGGATGAAGTATTTCTTACCGGGCCTGCAAAAATAATCTTTGAGGGTAGCTTCAACCTTTGATTAATAACCTGTTATTGGACAATATGATCCGAAAACGCCGTCAAAAAAATTAATTTTTCGCGACTCTATGCAGCCACTCCGATCAGCAGCAATTTTGGGACTTGACTTTTGCTTCCGATGAATTTCTTCGATGGCCAATGCGGGAACTTCACCTCCCCAACCGCCTGTCAAAATGAATAACGGGTACTCTAAAAAATTTCACGGCTTCAGGGCACAGTATTCTAACTCATTGCATAAAACATCTCCAACCATAGACGGGCACATCCTTTCTGACAATGAAATGGATGAAACGTCATAAACGGTTTCAATTGTGGAGGATGAGATTGGCTGTTCAGAAATACCACTGGCGTTCTCAATGAGCGCTCTCTATCGTCATTCATAAGCACAACGAAAAGCAAAACCAACACCTTTACTGACAATAATAACCTACGACAAAATAATTACTTATAATTTATGGTGCTTGCTGTTGTATCCGAGCTTTGCAAACTTTCATTTTTTTTATTTCCTGAACATTTCATATATAGCGTAGCCTTCCAGTACAGTAACCTTATAAAATTTTATTACAATGAATTGTCTGCGCACTCCCATATTATAACCAAAGTCACTTGTATTTTCGGAGACAGGATTATCATGCATAAATAATTCCAGGAGTACCTGATGGCAGCTTTAGCCGTATGTTGCAAGCATGGCAATTTTTTTAGGAACCCAATAAAATTTGAGTTCATCGCTTTGTGCTATATTATTCTTCTATGATTTTTAACGCGTTTATAAAGTGTAAAGAAGGTAATCGGTGTTCATAGTAACTCTAAGTAAAGGCGGCTCAAAATCCACAAGGAGTTGAACGTGACGCATTTATTTATAACGCTAACTATATATTTAAAAAACGCTTTACAATCAGCGACTTCAAATTGATATTATTATTAGAACATTTTCCATGAGTTGCACGTTATGAGAGACTGACTGACTAACGAAATTGATTAACCAGAACAAGACAGAGGTCATGGTGCACATTTTTCCCTTTAATTTTTGCCCCAAATTATGAAATCAAGTTGCTTTATTTTTTTTGCTCTGGCAAGTATGGTCGTCATTTGTGTTCCTTCAAAAAGCCACGCTGTATCACAAAATTCTGATATCCTGGCTCACTCCACTTCGTCCGCCACAAACTCAATGGAAGCATTCAGGGCTGGCACTCTTGACCGGCAAGGAACTCTTGAGCTTGCAAGTGCCTGCCTGTCTTTGGGGATAAGCCAGAACAAGACAGAGATTGCCAACAAAATCGTTGTATTGTATCCTGATGATGAAGAGATGCTGAGGATGGCTATTCTGCTCTTTGAGAATGCGTCGCAGGCGGAAAAAGCGCTGCCGTTATATGAGAAGCTACGCAAGCGGCACCCGGAAGACACAAAACTGACCCTTGATGCTGCAAGGAGCTATTCCTGGGCCGGAAGAGTTGCTGAGTCTCTGAACCTCTTCGACATGTTGATCAGTTCAGGGAACGGGAACGACCTGATCATGTCTCAATATGCTGATGTCCTCTACGAAAATAAACAGTATGCAAAAGCTGTTATACCATACCGAAAACTTTGGAAAACAGGTGCCCTGCAAAAAAAACAAGCCATCAATTTTGTCCATGCACTTATGGCTGCTGGCGAGCAAGCAGAAAGTGCCAAACAGCTCAACTCACTGGCAAAGCTTTACCCCGGAGACACTGACGTGCTACAGGCGACGGCTGATATCTCTTTTGCTATGAAGGAGTATGGACGGGCGGCAACGCTTTATCGTGAACTGATTGTCAAAAAACCTGCTGATCTGGCTGTGACTGACTGGATCGCTGATGTTGCCATGGCAAGAAAGGACTATCCCGAAGCCATTAAAATCAATAAAGAGATCCTCGGACTTTCAGCCGAAAACCAGAAGGCCATGTTGACTATCGCCAGGGCTTCAAGCTGGCAGGGAGATTATTATACCGCCCTTGCCTATTATGACAAATTAATTGCATCAGGCAATCCTGAGCCTCTCTATTTCCGCGAAAAAGCCAGAGTTCTTGGATGGATGGGTAACCAGAGTGGTTCTGTTTCTTTGTATGAGGCAGCTCTTCATGCATACCCCCGGAACAACGCGCTGAAAGCGGAAGCCGAGGCTAAAAAATACTATTACAGTAACACTTACCGGCCAGCCGTAAAGGCTTACAAGGCATGGCTTGTTGCAGAACCGAAACAACCTGAAGCACTTTTTGACCTCGGTCAGTTCTACATACAGAACAGCAGATGGGAAGAAGCCATTAAAACCTATGATGAGCTTCTCTCTGAGATAGCAGATCATCGCCCGGCGACATTGGCAAGGCAAAAAGCAAAAGTCACCTCGTCCATGATAAATATCAATAGCGGTGCGGAATATTTCAGTGCTCACAGTTCCCGGGGACAAACTTATAAAGGGAAGACCGATGTAAGCTTTACTGGCTTTTATACTTCGATTTCTTACCCGTTTCAAGACAGGTTAACTGGTTTTATGAACCTTAACAGTAAATTTTACCGTTTTGAGGATGACCTCCAGACTACTGAAGTAATTGACCCGAAGACTCCGCAAAGCAAGGGCATAACGCTCGGCCTGGAGTATCGTAATCTTCCTGATATTCTTGTGCGCGGAGCCTGCGGATTTCGCCAGAACCCAAATTACCTTAAAGAGAGTCGCACTGGATTTTTGGAAACCGAAAGTCAGCCTCTCGATAATCTGCATCTTGCTCTTTCGTTCCATAAAGAGGATGTCATTTCAAATTACACGACACTTAAGAACCATCTGCAAACTAACCACTGGCAGGGACGGTTAGTCTATGACGGATACCGCAGGTGGCATGCAGGGATTGATTACGCCATTGATCACTATTCGGATAGTAATAGCAGTGTAACAACCGGGTTGTATATTACAGCAAACCTTCTTTATGACCCTCAGCGTCTGAGCGTTACCTATCGATTGCAAGAGTATGGGTTTGGAGCAGATAGATTACATGATGCTGATTACTGGACTCCATCAACATTCACTACCCATACGGCAGGTATTGAATGGCAGCATTACCTCAATAAAGAACGTTTTCAGGGTGCAAATGCTGCATATTACAAGGCCGCATTCCGCCTGAGTCTTGAGCCTGAAGGTAATGTCTCCCACCAGATTCATGCCGGATTGCACCGCGACTGGAGCAACCGGTTTTCTACCTCAGTGGAGGTTCAATATACCTGGGACACCAGGTCATCCATATACCAGGATAAACTTTTAAAAGGTGGACTTCAGTGGTTCTTCTAACGACACGATATCTTAATTAACGATGCAGGATAAGAAACTATCTTGGTATCTCCTGGTTCAGGTCACTGCACTTTTATTGGTGCTTGTTGTCTACGTATTTGTACGTATATATTACATCTCTGTTGCTCCGTTCACTTTTTTTGAGCAGGTGTTCAGCTCTATGTTTTTTGTTGCAGAGACGTTTATTCTGTTTCATTCATTTTTCTTTTTTTTAGATGTCCTCCGGGAAGATATGCCGCGGGAGGGTCCACCCCAGGCAACTCCTGGCAAAGATGCTTCCGTTGCAATTCTGGTACCTGCCCGACATGAACCAAGAGACGTTGTTGAAAGTACCCTTTTGACCTGTCTCAACATGGCCTACGAGAACAAAAAAGTTTATTTGCTCGATGACTCCTCAATAGAATTTTACAAGCAGGAATCAAGGGAAATTGCTCATGCTTTAGGGGCTGAACTTTTTACACGTGTTGGCAATCGGGGTGCCAAGGCAGGGATGGTTAATGAAGTACTGAAGATTCTTACGGAAAAATATATTGCTATTTTTGATGCCGACCAGAATCCTATGCCAGGTTTTCTTACAACAATTCTTCCTTATATGGAGGGCGACGATCGGCTCGCTTTTATACAAACGCCGCAATTTTACTCCAACGGAGAGAAAAGTCCCGTAGCGATGACTGCCCATAACCAGCAGGCGATATTTTATGAGTACATTTGCCTTGGGAAATCAATGAACGAGGCAATGTTCTGTTGCGGCACCAATGTAATATTTAGACGCGAAGCTGTTGAGGATGTGGGTAGATTTGATGAAGATACCGTTACTGAGGATATTGCCACATCGCTGAGACTGCACGCGAAAGGCTGGAAATCTTTGTTCATGTACAAGGCCTATACCTTCGGTATGGCTCCAGAAGATCTGAGTTCCTACTTTAAGCAACAACACCGGTGGGCACTGGGCACTTCCCAGTTATTCCGCAAACTGGTGGTCTTGTTTTTTACAGATATTAAAGCGCTTAAACCGATACAGTGGCTCGAATACATCATATCAACAACATATTATTTTATAGGTTGGTCCTATTTCTTCCTGATGGTAGGCCCAATCTTGTATATCTTTTTCAATATCAACTCATATAACATTAAGCCATTGGCTTATACAACCACTTTTGTGCCGTTCTTTATTCTATCAAACGTGATTTTTTACTCTAGTATGGTAAAGAAAAAATACACACGGCTCAATATGCTCTACGTTCAGATGCTGACTGCTCTATCTATGCCAGTATATTTGAGTGCCACAATAATTGGATTGTTTAACCTGGACAAAAAGGGGTTCCAGGTAACTCCAAAGGGTGGTGCTACGACTGTGCCCCTGTCGGACATCTGGCCTCAGTTACTTGTCTTTGGTGTGGTTGTTGTGACACTGCTATGGGGTTTGTTCCGGCTTTTTCAAGGATGGGATTATGTGCTTATGATCAATGTTTTCTGGACGGCGTTTCAGTGTATTATGCTTAGTGGAATTTTTTATTTTAACAAAAAATGAAGACGGTTTTTTTTCGGTTTTTGTTTCTTGCTGTTCTTCCATTCCTGTTCATCAATTGTTCAACCATGCCCCAGAATCCTGAAGAGATTTCTCTTCGATCCTGGTCGCACTTCAAGCGTACGTTCCTTCGATCGGGAAGAGTCATTCGTCCAACAAACAACAACGATACTGTTTCAGAAGGAGAGGCTTACGTCATGCTTCGTGCTGTACTCATGAATGACCGGGAAACCTTTAATCAATGTCTGTCCTGGACTGAAGCTGTGCTTTCACGAAAGAAATCGCATGGCGACCGGCTGCTCGCCTGGCATTTCGAAAATGGACAAGTCAGTGATTCAACCTCAGCATCCGATGCCGATATCGATTATGCATTCAGCCTTATTCTGGCTTATCGCACATGGCATGATAAACGGTATCTTCAAATCGCCCAGGAAGTCCTGACAAGTGTGCTTGACCACGAAACAGCAGTCATCAATGGAAGGCTCTATCTTCTTCCATGGCCAAGCAGTAAAAACAGAACCAATGATCTCGTAGCCCTGAACCCGTCATACTATGCACCATCGCATTTCAAACTGTTTTATGAGGTCAGCGGTGACAGTCGCTGGATTCAGCTTTCCGATACAACCTATGACCTTCTTGAACGGCTTCTTGTTTCCCCTGGCAAATTGAAAGAGGAGGGATTGATTCCTGACTGGATTGCCGTTGACAAGCAAGGAAATATAAAAACATTGCCTGGAAAACCTGTTATTTATGGATGGGATGCGGTAAGGGTTCCACTCAGAATAGCCGCTGATTATTACCTCTACGACGACCAGCGTGCTCTCGGCATACTTCGTTGGTTTTCAGGATCTTTTGAAAAAGAATTCAACCGCAACTTCAGCATCTTTTCCCGTAAGGACTCAACAAAAAGAAGCCATGAAAATGCACTTTTCTACAGTGCTGCCTATGCTGCAACGGAAGCCGCCAACTCCCCCATCGCCCCGAAAATACTGCGACGCCTTCGAAAATGTATTGGAAGCAACGGTGAAAGCTTCTATTACAACTCCCCTGACGACTACTACATCAATAGCCTTTCCTGGCTGCCAGAATATTATCTGATCAATAAAACAACAACGAAAGAGAAATCAAAACCACCTTATTCAGAGAAAAAGCTCTCCTTCCAATGGTTAGGTCTTTAGCAAAACAATTTAATGTTCTTGATTGAGAGTGTTTATTATTTATTATACCCCGAATATCACGGTCACAGGTTTTCCCGTAGTAATATTTTTCGTTATACTAATCTCTTTTCCCAAACTTTATTTTCGCAGCACGATGCTGTGCAAAATATCGTCAGTAACCCAAGACAAAAAAATATGAACATTCATGAATATCAAGGCAAGGATATCCTGAGAAAATTCGGGGTTGCCGTGCCTAAAGGAATTGTGGCCTATTCGCCTGAAGAGGCAAAACAGGCGGCCAAGGAGCTCTTTGACGAACTCTGTTGTCCGGTTGTTGTTGTAAAAGCACAGATTCATGCCGGCGGCAGAGGAAAAGCAGGAGGTGTTAAACTCGCCAAATCACCTCAAGAGGCTTTTGATATCGCCCAGCAGTTAATCGGTCTCACGCTGGTTACCCACCAAACTGGCCCGGAAGGCAAAGAGATCGGAAGACTGCTCATTGAGGAGGGGATGAATATTGAAAAAGAGTTTTATGTCGGTGTCACCCTTGACCGGTCAACTTCAAGAAATGTTTTGATGGTTTCGACCGAGGGTGGAATGGAGATCGAAAAAGTCGCTGAAGAGACCCCGGAGAGACTTCTGAAAATCCAGATTGATCCTCTCTTTGGCATGCAGGGTTTTCAGGCACGCGAAGCGGCATTCTTCCTTGGACTTCACGGAGAACAGTTTCGCAACGCCGTTCACTTCATAACCGCACTGTACAACACCTATATATCAATTGATGCTGCCATTGCAGAAATCAATCCACTGGTAGTCACCAAAGAGGGAAAAGTGCTGGCACTTGATGCCAAAATCAATTTCGACGACAACGCACTCTACCGCCACCATAAGTTTCTTGAACTGCGCGATACCAACGAAGAGGATCCATTGGAAGTTGAAGCATCAAAATCCAACCTCAACTATGTCCGCCTTGACGGTAATGTCGGGTGTATGGTCAACGGCGCGGGTCTGGCTATGGGTACCATGGACATGATCCAGCTCGCTGGAGGAAAACCGGCCAACTTTCTTGATGTCGGCGGTACAGCCAGTCCCCAGACAGTAGAAGAAGGGTTTAAAATCATTTTGAGCGACAAAAACGTCAAAGCGATTCTGGTCAACATTTTTGGAGGCATTGTCCGGTGTGACCGTGTCGCTGCGGGAATTATAGAAGCCGCAAAAAAGATTGGCCTTAATTTGCCAGTCATTGTCAGGCTTGAAGGAACCAATGCCCCCGCAGCTCAAAAAATGCTTGATGAGTCCGGGTTAAACCTCATACCTGCCAAAGGTCTCCGGGATGCCGCACAGAAAGTGCATGACGCACTTGCTCTATCCTGAACTGGCACTTTTGACGAAAGCACCGATAACTTTCCATACCCCGCAATTTTATTTTGCAGGGTATGAAGTTATCTTATCAAATCTTTTATAGAATATTTTTTCCCGACACTACTCATAACGGAGGGCTTCTACCGGTTTGAGTTCTGCTGCTCTCCTGGCTGGCCAGAGACCAAAAAAGATACCGGTAACGGCTGAAAAAAGCGTTGCGAGAACCACCGAAATGAGTGATGTCTTTACAGCCCATCCCGCAAAAAATGAGAGGATGAGGGAAATACCAATACCAGCGAGTATCCCTATAAAACCTCCACTGATGGTCATACCGACCGATTCGACAAGAAACTGAAGCATGATGTCGCTTTTTCGCGCCCCGATAGCCTTGCGCAAACCGATCTCCCGGGTCCGTTCAGTGACGGAAACCAGCATGATGTTCATGATACCAATTCCTCCTACCACAAGCGAGATCGCCGCAATCGAACCAAGCAGAAGGCTCATGGTCTGCGTGGTGCTGCTGAGCATCTTCTGTATTTCAGTCATATCCCTGATATTGAAGGTATCGTCATCATCCGTCAATCGATGCCGTTTGCGAATCAGCTCGCTGATCGCGCTTTTGGCCTGGTCAATCAGGGTGGGAGAAGTGACTTCAACAAAAATTCCGCTGAGATAATCCTTGCCAAGCACCCGGTACATGGCTGTCGTGACAGGAATAATCACAACGTCATCCTCATCCTGAGGCCCGGAAAAACCTTTTGCCGGAGCAATCCCGATAACCGTAAAATTAATCCGGTTAATTTTTATAGTCTTTCCTAACGGATTGCTGTTACCAAAAAGCTCCTTGACGACCGTGACCCCAATTATGGCAACCTTTTCCCTCGTCTGAATATCATCCTGGTTAAACCACCGCCCAACCAATGGCACCGATGCCCGCATAGTACCATAATCAAACCCTGCGCCAATAAGGCTTGTGCTCCAGTTTTTGTTACCGTAAACAATCCGTCCACCTCCATTGACTACCCCTGTCGCATTTTTCACCAGCATGCGAAGCGCGGCAATATCGTCCACATCGGTAAAGGTAAAACGGGCAACCGCTCCAGCACCCTGAGCAGCACCTCTTATCTTCGCTGATCCTCCCCTGATTGAGAGCATATTGGAACCCATTGATTTCAGTTGTTCCTGCATGGACGCTTTTGCTCCCTCACCAAGCGCCATCATGGCAATCACCGATGCAACCCCGACAAAAATTCCGAGAACGGAAAGAAAAGAACGCAGCTTGTTGGCCAGAATAGCCTGAAGAGCTTGAAAGATAAACCCTGTAAACCGTCCATCCTGCCATAACGAAACCTTCTTTGCAATTTGCACATCAAAGTTAAGCTCACCTGCAATTGTCGCCGACGGCCTCACCCCTCCCTTGCGTTCATCAGAGACTACGACACCGTCCCGCATGGTAATAACACGACCAGCATAGGCTGCAATCTCGGTTTCATGCGTGACCATAATGATGGTTTTACCCTCTTCATGAAGTCCCATGAGAATCTTCATGATTTCTGCTGAATTTTTTGTATCGAGATTACCGGTCGGCTCATCAGCAAAAATAATCATCGGATCGCGGATGAGAGCCCTCGCAATGGCCACACGCTGCTGCTCGCCACCTGAGAGCTGGTTTGGCGTATGATCAATTCTATGTTCAAGTCCAACCAGCGTAAGGCGCTCTATTGCTTCCTTGCGAAAATCTCCCCTGAGGCCACTATAGATATGAGGAAGACGCACATTATCGACAATGTTCATTCGCTTGAGCAAATGAAACTGCTGAAAGACAAATCCGGCAACCGTATTGCGTAATCCGGCCTGCTCATCTTCCGTCATGGTATTAACATTATGGCCAAGAAGCAGATAGTTACCCTTGTCGGGGGTGTCAAGAAGTCCAAGAATCTGAAGCAGAGAGGATTTGCCTGATCCCGAAGGCCCCATAATCGCAACAAACTCCCCCTGCCCAATCGTCACTGAAACGCCCCGCAAAGCTTGCACGGTGCTTTCTCCAATAAGGTATGTCCGATGGACATCAACAAGTTCAAGCATGGCACTCATTGTTTCCTCTTGTTCCGTTGTGGCGTAAAGGGATTGGAGCCTCCACTGTTTTTTGGCAAAACAAATGTTGTATCAGGAAGCAATACAACCGAGTTATCCGTCAGGCCATGAATAATCTCGATATTCCGATCATCCTGTATACCGGTTTGCACCGGCCTGTAGCGATGCGCAGAAGCTGTTTCGTCGCTTTTCTGGAGTACCATACTCTTGCCATTTTTACTCTGGACAGCTCCGAGCGGCAACAGCAGCACATCACTCTTTTCTTGAACAATTATCCTGATATTGGCGCTCATGCCTGAGCGGAAAACATCGGGAATACGCTCAGGAAGAACATCGACGTTATAGATATTGACATTATTCTGCAAATGCGACTCATAGTAGATATGACCAACAATTCCGTTTATCCTGATTTCAGGATATGCATCAAGCCCTATCACCGCCTTTTGCCCTGCCTTTACCCTTCCAATATCGGTTTCATCGACATAAGCTTTTACAATAAGACGATCGGAAAGAACAAAAAGTGAGTCACTCGCTGTCACCGTTTGTCCGGGGTCAACGCTGCGCACAATGACCTGCCCCTCCATAGGGGCCATAACCGCAGTTTCTTTGTAGACCTTCTGCCAATACTCCTGTTCACTCTTCCCCTGCAGCTTGGCTGCGTCAAGCAACGCCGCCCGCTCGGTCGAACTCAGCATGGCAAGCACCTCCCCTTTTTTGACAATTTGCCCCTCTTCAACAAGAATCTCCTCTATTCTCCCTCCAACCGATGACTGAATTTTCACACGGTTTTGCGGTTCAACCGCGCCGGTTGTCGATACTGACAAGCTGATGGCTCCCCTTGAAGGACGAATTTCATCAAAACGTTTCTCTGAAGCCCGATTTCCCCTGAAAACAAAAAACGATGCAACCCCTGCAACTAAAAGCATCCCAAAAACACCCCATACAAGCTTACTCCTGCTGATCATCAAGCCCTCCTCCTTTTACCTGGATCCATTGAGCCTCAGCAATCAGCAGATTAGCCTCAGCATTAAGAAAATTCTTTTTAGTTCCAACAAGATTGTTTTCAATAATCACCCATTCGTTGAACGAAACAAGGCCATTCGAATATTGGGCATTGGCAATGGCAGAGCGATCAATTGCTGCGTCAAGCTGCTTTTTTTGAACAACAACCATCCGCCTTGCATCCTGAAAATTCTTCCAGTTTTGCTCAAGAGTATCAAAAATCTGGAGATAAGCAGTTTTTTTCAGGGCATTCTGCTGGCTTAGAACAGCTCTTGCTTTGGAAACCCTCCCCCGGCCACTGCCTCCTTCATAGATCGGCACTGAAAGAGTAAAATTCGCTCTCCAATCCACGGCATTAAAAGGCAAGCGATCTGGAGAACTTCGCCCGACCGATGAGCTCAGGTAGAGCTGAGGTGCAAACGCACTTTTGGCAACATCAAGAGCATAACGAGCTGCCATGATTTTGGTATCAAGCTGCTGAAAGAGAGGATTATTTTTAGCCAGCAAGTCGAGATCCGGCTTTTCAGTGGCAAGGTCACTGGCCCTGTAGGAACCCTTCACCCTGAGAGCTCTATGGATATCGCGTCCAAGTGCTGACGCAAGTTTTGTCTGGGCCAGCGCAAGACCTCGTTCGGCCTGGGAAACTTCAAACTCTGCCTGTGCAAGATCGGCCTGGGCTTGGTGAAGTGAACCGATATGCTCCTTGCCTCCCTGGTAATAGAGGTTGATCAGGCGTACATTCTTCTGTCGTCGTTCGGCAATCTCAACAGTAAGGCCAACAAGATCCTGCGCGAGAAGCAATTGAGTAAATGCTGAGCGAAGGGCAAAACGGACATTGGCAGAAACAGCGCTGTAATTATATTTCGCCCCCTTGATTGCCTCTTCGTTGCTTGCCACCTGATTCGAGGTTTTGTGGCCATCATAGAGAAGCTGCTCTGCCAACACCGAATAAGAGGCAACTGAAGCGGCTGCGATTCCCTTTTCTGTTGTGCCGTTCTGCTGAGTGCTTGCGCCAAGACTAACGTGCGGAAGAGACGATCCTTCCGTTATACGCTTGTCGGCTTCAGCCTGCTGCAAGAGTGCAAGAGCCGAAGAGAGGTCTGGATGCGCTCGCCGGGCCTCGCTGACACACTGCTGCCAATTCAAAGACTCTTCAGCCTGCAGAGGCAAAAAAGCGACAAAAATTAACAGCGCCAGAAATATAGAAATTCTTGCTCTCATTGCAGAAGTATCCAGACAGTATAATTGAGTACCCTTTAATAAATCTAATCCCAAATATGACGTTCTTTTCCCGGCAACCTTGCTCTTTATAGAAATATTTATAGAAATCACCTCTTTACGCCTTGCCTCCCGAGTACCAAAAAGATAAAAAACGGAATCCCCTCTGATTCATCTCATAAAGCTTTCATGAAAAATTGTATCTTTTCACCCATGTTACAGAATTACTTCAATGATGACCACTATTTCTACAAGGCTTTTTTATCATGCTCGAAGCAAGAAACCTTTCCCTCAGTGTGGGAACCAAACAACTCCTGACCGATACCTCATTTCGCATTGGAGATAAAGACCATGTCAGTCTTGTCGGCCTTAACGGAACCGGCAAAACAACACTCCTGCGCCTCATAAGCGGACCAACAACCGACTCTGCTCTCATTACCAATGGACAGTTTCTCAAATCAGCAGAAACAACCATTGGTTATCTCCCCCAGGAAATATCTTTTGATGCAGATCTGGAGAAAACTGCACTGCAGTATGCTCTTCAGGCAAACGCCCGGCTGTTCGAACTCTCGGAAAAAATAACCCGGATGGAGCACGAACTTGCGCTGCCGGAACAGGATTATGAAAGCGAATCATATCACCTCCTTATTGAGCGTTTTTCTGATGCGATGCACGAATTTGAACATCTCGGCGGCTACACCATGCAGTCTGATGCTGAAAAAGTTCTTGCCGGACTTGGGTTCAGTGAAATAGATTTTCATAAAAAAGTCAAGGCATTTTCAGGAGGCTGGCAGATGCGTCTTCACATCACCAAGCTGCTCCTGCAGAATCCAACACTTTTGTTGCTTGATGAACCGACAAATCATCTTGACATCGATTCGCTCCGCTGGCTTGAAAATTATCTTCTTAATTATGAGCACAGCTATGTTATTGTCTCGCATGACCGTTTTTTTCTCGACAAACTGACAACAAAAACGCTGGAAATCGCTTTTGAGCGTATCAACGAATACAAGGGCAACTACTCCTACTATGAAACGGAGAAGGCTGAACGGTATGAGTTGATGATGGGCAAATATGAGAATGACCTGAAAAAAATGGAGGAGCTGAAAGCATTTGTTGACCGGTTCCGCTATAAAGCCACAAAAGCAAGGCAGGCGCAGAGCCGCCTCAGGCAGATGGAAAAAATGGAAAAAAACCTCCAGTCGCCCGAAGAGGATCTCTCCAGAATCTCTTTCCGATTTCCCAAAGCCAATCCCTCTGGACGAGAAGTGATGCGCCTTGAAGGGGTAAAAAAAGCTTATCTTCTGCCCGATGGAACAAAAAAACAGGTACTGAACGGTATCGACCTGGAGGTTATGCGCGGTGACAGGATTGCTATCGTCGGCTCGAACGGAGCAGGAAAAACAACCTTCTGTAAAATTCTGGCCGGAGAGATTGATTTTGAAGGCAAACTGACTATGGGGCACAATGTTACCCTGAATTACTTCGCACAGCATCAGACAGAAAACCTCTCCCCCGATAAAAGCATCTATCTGGAGATGATGGATTCCGCACCCTCATCAGAGGCACAGAAAAGGGTTCGGGACATTCTTGGCTGTTTTCTTTTTAGCGGAGACGCTGTCAACAAAAAAATAAGGGTTCTTTCGGGAGGAGAAAAATCAAGGGTCGCCCTCGCAAAAATCCTGCTTCAGGCATCGAATCTTCTGATTATGGATGAACCAACCAATCATCTCGACATGCGATCAAAAGAGATGTTGATCGACTCTCTTGAATACTACGACGGCACGTTGCTGATTGTCAGCCATGACCGCTACTTCCTCGATAGTCTTGTCAACAAGGTTGTAGATATAAAAAACGGTTCCTTGCAACTCCACCTCGGCACCTACGCCGAATATCTTGAAAAGGCTGAGAAAGCCATTGAAGCCGAGCGCCAGCAAGAGATCGCGGCAAAACAGAAAAGTCAGCGTGCAGTAGCAAAGACCACTGAAAAAGAAAACGAGCAGGCAAAAAAAAGCCGCGCATCATCGAAAAACAAGAAGAGAGTAGATGAGATTGAGCAAAAAATCAACCGGCTTGAGCAGAAAAAAGAGTCAATTGAAACCGTTATGGCAACTGAGGATTTCTACAAAAAGAGCAAGGACGAAAACGCAAAGATCCTCGATGGGTACCATGCACTGTGCAAAGAGCTGAATGCGCTTTTTACCGAGTGGGAAAAAGTCTCCTGACAGAATATTGCACACTTGAGTTAAATTTTAACCCAGCGGTGAAGCTTGTCTGATTTTCTGCCAGCCTGCAACACTTTCTGGATCATAAGACCATCAGAAAAACCTGCGGCATCATGCAGGGTGCTTTCGTTGTTCTTGAGAGCCTTGACAATCCGGTTTGCAAGAAAGGCGAAACCAACAGCAAAAATTCCATGCACGGCAAGCGATGACTGCCGAATTTTTTCCTGCAAAACCAGTTCGTCCCATGCAAGCATCGGCTCAACCAGCTTCCAGCGGGGCGCATCAATAAGGCTGCGCCCCCCTTTGGCGTTGTCGTTGTCAACTTCCCAGAGCCTACCTGCACCATCAAGTCTGATGGTTTTGAGACTGCCGACCACTTCACAGGAAAACCAGGTGTAGGCTCCAACGGTGGTAACATGCATCAGAGAAGAGCTTCCAAGGGCGACAGATGAGGCCCCGAACTTCATCATCATGGCAAAATGGTCATCCGACGTTACAGCACGGGGCTGCCCTGATGTATCGGGACGAAAAGGAATGCTGGTAGCGAGATTGCATGAGACCTCCGAAATTTCGCCAATCAGGAATCGATTCATATCAACCAGATGAGAGCCGATTGCACCGAGGGCTCCCCCGCCTTTTTCGGCATCACACCACCATGACCAGGGCATCTCAGGCCTGTTGCGGCTGGCAAGATTGACCACAGCACGCACTTCGTACACTTTGCCTATTTCGCCTCCATCAATCATCTGTTTCATGCAGGATACTGCCGGGTGAAACCGGAGCTGATGGTCAAGAAGCGCAAAACCTGGAGCTATGGATGCGATATCAACCATAGAGGCGGCATCCGCGACATTAAGTGCAAACGGTTTTTCACAAAGCACACTCTTGCCGCTTTCCAGTACGCCGGTCACCATCTCCGCATGCAGATAAGGAGGAGTGGTGACGCAGACAAGGTCAAGATCGCACCGCAGCATGTCGCGCCAGTCGGCAAAACCCTTGCTGATATCAAACATTTTCATGAACTTAAGTCGGTGCTGCTCAGTAGGACTTGCAACGGCAGAAAGCTCAACATTATCCATCAGTGAAAAGGCTGGTGCCTGTGCCACCTTTGCCCAGCCGCTTCCGATAAACCCTATCTTTATTTTTTTTGTCATACAACGGACATAAAAAAAGGGCAACCAGTGTCACCCTTTATCGTTACAGAGCACCCGTCCGGTCAGTTGCCCGTTTGCAGTTTTGCAAGGCGGGCTTTTTCGATATAGGTCTTCTGGATATCACGAGACACATTGTATGCCCTGGAGAGGCTGTCGGAACTCCAAAGCCTTGCGTCAAAAGCCATACAGATATTTCTGAGGAACGGTATACCGACCTCGGTGACGCGAACACTCTTGTCGCCCAAAACAACCAGACCGTCATTCTCCATATCTTCAAGACGATAAAGAGCGATATCAAGTTCTCCGGTATAGAGCTTCGGATCTGCCCAGGAAGTCTCCTGTTTACACATCAGGTTGAGAATATGACGGCGAAGCACAAGATCTTCGTCAGTGAGGAGATGGCCGCGATGGAGCGGAAAACGACCTTCGTTAACAACCCTGATATAGTCAATATCATCACGTTCGTTCTGGGCAAAAGCGTACCATGTATCGCTGATGGAGGAAGAACCGAGCGCAAGCATCATCTGTGTGGTATTTTCGGTATAACCCATGAAGTTGCGGTGCAGTGTTCCATTTTTGGCGGCAACATAGAGTGCATCCCCTTCGATGGCAAAATGATCCATGCCAACCTCATGGTAGCCGATGGATTCAAGCATTGCGCTGCCTTTATCGTAAAGCTCCTGCTTCGCATCGCCAACCGGCAGATCTTCCTCTTTAAACTTCCGCTGCCCTTCGTACATGTGAGGGTTGTGGCCATAAGCATAAAAGGCGAGGCGATCGGGCTTCAGCTCCATCACCTTCTGAATTGTGTCGGTAATAGTGGCCATCGTCTGCTTTGGCAAACCGTAAACAAGGTCAAAATTGATTGACGTAAAGCCGATTTCACGAGCAAGATCAATCTTCTCCTTGACCAGCTCGAATGACTGGAGACGATTAATCTCCTGCTGTACAATCGGGTCAAAATCCTGGATTCCAAAACTCATGCGCCGGAAACCGACACTGTACAGCGCTTCAAGGTGTTCCTTTGATGTTGACTTTGGATTAGTCTCAAAGCTGAACATATAGTTGTCCATCTTGTTGACATTTTTGCAGATACCTTCGACAAGCCTGACAAGATTTTCGGGGCTGAAAAAGGTTGGTGTACCTCCGCCAATATGCAGCTCCTTGACATTGAGCCTGCCAGGAAAAACATCGGTGTACATCTGCCACTCTTTGAGCAGAGCCTCAATATACGGCGTTTCATAAGAGTGATCCAGAGTACGATGAGCATTACAACCGCAGAAATAACAGTGGTTCTCACAGTAGGGAATATGAATGTACAGACTGATACCAGTGGTCTCGTTGCTATCGTTAAAGCCTTTAACCATGGCCTCTTTCCATTGATCCTGGGTAACTCCATCAGTGCTCCATGAGGGAATGGTAGGATAACTGGTGTAACGGGGACCTGGATTACTGTACTTTACTGCGAGATTGGTTGCCATTGTTTCTCTTTCCTCTGCAAGGATTATTTTATTAAATTTGCCTTGAGGAAAATACATAAAACTCGGCAATTTCATAAATCATTAGCCAGTAACCGGCTTGAAATAATTGTTTCCCGGAAATCACCGCCCTATGCTACCCGTATCTTGCCTCTGTGTAAGCTTGCCAGAAGCGACATCGTTCCGTGTATGATTGCACCTTGAAATATCAATCCTTTATGCTCAACTCGCTCACGAATAATTAATCAAAAGTACTATTACATGAAACAGAAAACCGATAAAAACAGGCCGATTGTTGGCATCATCATGGGTTCAGACTCTGATTTCGATATCATGAAGGAGGCATCAGTGACTCTTGATGATTTTCATATTGCTTCGGAGATCTCTGTGATTTCAGCTCATCGAACACCGCAGGATCTTGAGCAGTATGCCTCTTCTGCCATCGAACGCGGCCTGAAGGTAATTATTGCCGGAGCTGGCGGAGCTGCACACCTTCCCGGTGTTACGGCAGCCATGACGGTTCTACCGGTTATCGGTGTGCCGATTTTCAGCAAAAAACTCAACGGGCAGGACTCACTCTACTCAATCGTACAGATGCCTGCAGGTATCCCCGTGGCCACCGTCGGCATTGACAATGCCCGCAATGCAGCACTGCTTGCAGTGCAGATTCTTGCACTCTCTGATGAGCCACTGATGGCATCCCTGCTTGAGTTCCGCAAAAAACTTGCGGAGGCATCGCGCCAGAAAACAGGAAAAATCAGGGATATGCTCCATGCAAAAAGCTGAATACTGGATAAAGAACCTGAAACTTTCCCCACATCCAGAGGGAGGCTTTTATCGAGAAACATATCGGAGCAGTGGATCGTATTCCTTTACCGAGACTCCTCTTTTCAAGAGCCAGCGCTCTTATGCAACAGCTATCTATTACCTGCTGAGAGATTCGGAGTGCTCCAGGCTGCATAAGATTAATTCCGACGAACTCTGGTTTTTCCATGCAGGTGCTCCCCTGACGGTGCATGTTTTTCCCGAAACAGGTGACCCATTTTCGTTCATACTCGGCCATTCACCTGAAAAACACCAGGTACTCCAGGCATGGGTATCCGCCGGAACCTGGTTTGGTGCCTGCCTGGATGATGCGACTGATGCTGACCATTTCACTCTGGTCAGTTGTGTTGTCGCTCCAGGATTTGATTTCAGTGACTTTGCTTTTGCCGACAGAGAATCGCTACAACAAAAATTTCCGCTGCAGGCTGACATCATCGAACGCCTCACCTGATTCGTTCAGTAAATCCCGAACAGATTCGGAAATTTCTGGTATCAAGTTATCTTGCGGAATAAAGAACGCAGAAATAGTTCAACTATTTTATCAAAAGTGACACTGGAAATGAAAAAGAGGATTGTAATTGTAGGCGGCGGATTTGCAGGGTTCAATGCCGCCAGGGTTTTGGGAAATAAACCCGATATTGATATTACCCTCATCGACAGAAAAAATTATCATCTGTTCCAGCCACTTCTCTATCAGGTAGCCATGGCGGCTCTTGGAGAGGGAGATATTGCTGCTCCGCTGAGAAATATGCTGGCAAACGACCAGAACGTCACCGTCTTCAAGGGTATCGTTGAAAGCATTGATACTGAAAACAGAATTGTTATTACCGATTTCAGTGATATTCCTTACGATTACCTGATTCTGGCTTGCGGGGTTCAACACCACTATTTCGGCCATAATGAGTGGGAGGAGTTTGCTCCAGGCCTTAAAACTCTTGCGCAGGCAAAAGAGATACGTCGCCGGGTGATGGAGGCTTATGAACGCGCCGAAAGAACAAACGATTTTGTTGAACGCAAGAAACTCCTCACCTTTGTCATTGTCGGCGGGGGGCCAACTGGCGTAGAACTGGCTGGATCAATTGGTGAGATGAGCCGTTATACCCTGTCAAAATTTTACCGGAATATTGACCCAAAACTTACCCGAATCTTTATTGTTGAGGCTGCTCCGCGCATTCTCGGCTCATTTTCACCCGATTTGGCAAGCAAGGCAACACGATCGTTGGAAAAACTTGGCGTGCAGGTCTGGACAAACAGCATGGTGAGCGACGTTGATATTGACGGCGTACAAATCGGCAATGAGCGCATCGAGGCGGCCACAGTGCTTTGGGCGGCTGGTGTTACAGCAATTGGAATTGGTAAAACCATGACCGGAGTGGAGACCGACCAGATCGGACGAATCATTGTCGGCGAAGATCTCAGCATTCCAGGGCATCCAGAAATATTTGTAGGAGGCGACCTTGCACACTTTGTTTCTCAAAACGGAACCATTTTGCCCGGACTTGCTCCTGTTGCTTTGCAGCAGGGAAGATTTATTGCCAAAAATATTCTGCTTGACCTCAACACAAAAGCAAGAAAAGCATTCCGATACAGGGATAAAGGACAAATGGCCACCATCGGAAAAAACAAGGCCATTGTTGAGTTTGGCAACCTGAAGTTTGATGGTATTTTGGCATGGTTCACCTGGCTGTTGGTCCATATCTATTTTCTGACCAGCTTTCGTCACAAGGTTTTTGTTCTTTTGCAGTGGGGATGGTCATATTTCACGTTCAGTTATGGGGCCAGGCTGATTGTCAACCGCGAATGGCGGTTCTATGGAAGCAGCGACCAATGCCCTGACAATGTTGGACAAAAAGAGCAGAAATGACAAAACAGAGTAACGCTTCCATGGCCATAGGGATGGTGCTGGCAATTATCTTTATTTGTATTTCGCTCTACATCCTTTTTATGCCCCTTCCTGCAGCCTTTTCCGGAAAGAGTGACCTCCGGCTTTACGCCCTGCTGACCGGCTCTTATGGAGTATGGAGAGCTTTGCGGGTTTTCCTGAACTGGAAAGATTTGCAGGAATGACAACTGAACACAACATGCTGACTGTCATCCGACACCCGTGCAAATCGTTTACTGTTGTTCAGTAATTTATTTTTTCAGTAGATTGCGCCTGGTCTTTATGAAGCAAGGCAGGGCGGATGCCGCCTGATGTGCAGAGTCAACAACATTGACTGGCTTGTACAGCATCATTGAGTTTGAGAATATTTTTAAAGAAGAGAATAACGATGACACTACTAACCGTCACACAGGAAACAGAACAGAGGCTTTTTTTTCATAATTATGCAAGGCTTCCCATTGCCGTGACCCATGGCGAAGGAGTCTGGCTCTTCAGTGATGATAACACCCGCTATCTCGACATGATTGCCGGCATTGGTGTCAATGCCCTTGGCTATGGCGACCAGCGTCTTGTGGATGCAATAACCACTCAGACGACCAAACTGATCCACGCATCTAACCTCTTCATGATGCAACCCCAGTTTGAGCTGGCAGAAAAACTGCTTGAGCTCTCAGGCTTGTCGAAGCTCTTTTTTGCCAATAGCGGCACAGAGGCGATAGAAGCAGCCATCAAAATAGCAAGAAAATGGGCTCGCAAGTTCAATCCTGAGAAAAAAGAGGTGCTCTCGCTGAGCAACTGCTTTCATGGCAGAACGTACGGTGCCATGTCGCTGACGGCCAAAGCAAAATATGTTGATGGATTTGAGCCGCTGCTGCCAGAAACAGGCATGATAAACTTCAATGATATCAGCGATCTCGAAGAGAAGGTCTCCAACAAAACTGCCGCTGTTTTTATTGAAGTGGTGCAGGGCGAGGGTGGCATTCACCGGATATCAAAGCAGTTTATTGACCGCCTGAAAGAGCTTCGTGATCAATACAATTTTCTGATTGTTGCCGATGATATCCAGGCTGGATGCGGAAGAACCGGGACGTTTTTCAGCTATACGCCACTCAATGCTGAACCTGATCTGGTCTGCCTTGCCAAACCGCTTGGTGGCGGGCTGCCCTTGTCAGCCGTTATCGGCAGCGAAAAAGTGGCCGATGTGCTGAGTTATGGCAACCACGGCACCACCTTCGGGGGAAACCCTGTTGCCTGTGCGGCAGGTATTGCCATGATTAACGCCATCTTCGACGACAAACTGATGGAAAATGCCGAAACCATTGGTAAATACATTAATGATGAGATACAAATGCTGGCAACAAAACATCCACAGATTCTCGAAATCCGTCAGTATGGCCTGATGATCGGCATAACGGTCAACAGGGAGGCAAAATATTATGCAGGCAAAGCACTGGAAAAACAGGTGCTTGTCAACGCCACCAGCGTTAACGTTATCAGACTTCTTCCACCTCTGACTATCAGCCGGGAAGAGGCTCAACACTGTATCACAACTCTCGATGAAATCTTCACCGAAGAAGAAGCAGAATAAACCTGCTGAAAAAAAAGCAACAGCAATGCCCCTTGAAGCCATTAACTATCTCATGATTGCTCTTGGGGCACTGGTCATTGCCGGAAGCTACTGGGGAATGTACCTGGAAAAATCAGTTGACGGCATGTTTGCCCTATTTATCAGTCCAGTCACCCTGATCGGGGCCTATGTCTGGATTATCTTTGCCGTGCTCTATCGGCCAAAAGCACAAAAAACGCGGCAGGGTTAATCGAGCTGGAACCGGATCGGCACAGTAAACCACACTTTTATGGGGCTGCCGTTCTGTATCCCTGGATAGTATTTCGACTCCATCACGGACTTGATAGCCACGGCATCAAACACTTCACAGTCGGCAGGGATCCGTTTCATCACCTTTGCCTTGATGGGCCGACCATCTTCAGCAATGAGAACACTGACAAAGACCTTTCCTGTAATCCCGGCAATTCTTGCCATCTCGGGGTAAACCGGTTTTTTCTGCTCCAGAAAGCCCGGCATTTTTTCGCAGGGAACAAACATCGGCACTTCATCGCCTGAAGACGCACCCCCGGTTCCCGATCCTTGAGTCTGGAGAGCCTGTTTCAGCTCTTTCTGCGTCGCAATGGTCTGTTCAGGAGGCACCTCATCCTGACCAACCTTTTTAATTTTGCCAACAGTTGGCGGAACCGGAACTGCCGGAGATGAAGGCGTCACAGGAGCAGGCTCAGGGACATTGAGCGGCGGAGGGGGCGGAAGCTGCGTCACACTGGTAACAACTTCATAACACTCAACCATTGGTTTATCATCCTTGCCAAACAGTCCAGTCAATGCGGCAAGGTGCTGCCAATTGGCAGTAATCAGCCAGAAAACTCCAAGAATGGCGATGGCAACAAGAACTCCATGAGTGAGAAAAAGATGGGCCTGACGCCTCAACACAAGGTTGCCATAGGCCAACTTTCGTAAACGATCGGTATCAAGAAACTGCTCACCGAATGACCACGATAACAGCGCTTTTTTGCGAAACGTCTCCTGATGAATTTTTTTTAATGTTGAAGACACCTGACGGAACTCCTTTGCTGATTGCAGCCTTAAATAGCTCTTTGGATTTCAAGTGCGTCCTGCTCAGTATAATCATCAAGGCTGAACCTGTCTATTTTCATGAGGTTCAATTCATCGATGATATCAACAAGATGACGGTACTTTGCTTTTTCACTTATTTTAACAACAATCACCAATTTCTCGTTGGAGCTTGTCTGCTGCCTCAAAAGCTGACGCAACTCACCACTCAAGGCCAGACGGCGGGTATCGTAGAGGGGAACTTTTCTTGGCGCATTCTCGCCCAGCGAGTAATAGGCCATCGCATCATCGGCAATCCTCAGCGTCATAACATTATTTTCCGCAACCTTCACTTCCGTTTTTTCCGGCGGAATATTGATCTCCATGGTGTTGGATTTCGAAAAGGTCGTCGTAAGCATAAAAAAGGTCAGAAGAAGAAATGCTACATCAACCATGGGTGTCATGTCGAGATGAAATCCAAGCCTTTTTGACTGCCGTCTTCCTTTCTTTTTATGGCGTCGTCCGGTGGGAGAATCAACAATACCCATAATCAGCGAACCTCCTTTTCAAGAACGGTAATCAGGTTGAAGGTGAGCAGGTTTGCTTTTTTGTAGACCTTGATGACCTGGTTCACTGCGTCAAAACCGGCATCCGCATCAGCCCTGATAACTGGCCGGAGCTTCTGGTCGGCAAAACGTGCCATGACGACAAATTTGTCGAGTTCCCCTGGCTCAACCCGAAAATTCTCTGCCAATTTAAAACTCTTCAGGGAATCAGCAATCGAAACTGCAGAAAACCCTGCTGCCTGAAGTTTCGACTTCACAACGGCATTAAATATTTTTTCCCTCGATTGCTGCGAGGAGACACCCATAAAAAAAGTATTGTCACGGCTCACCGTCACCGTCAGCACATCCGACTCGGGAAGCTTGAGCTGCGAATGAGATGAGGGAAGATCAATCTTCACCACTTCAGGCGGACGAAACTTGGTGGTCAGCATAAAAAAGGTCAATAGAAGAAATGCAACATCCACCATCGGTGTCATATCGATCCTGAAGCCTATCCGTTTAGCCTTGATTCTCGACATCAGCGATCCGATTTACCGGTTCCAAGAGTTTGTATGATGTAGAACGCAGCCTCATCAATCATATAGCTGAAGCGGTCGACCCGGCTGGTGAAAACATTATAGGCAACGATACCCGTAATGCCGCCAAAAATACCAAGTGCCGTGTTAAAGAGCGCTTCAGAGATACCAAGCGAGAGTTGTACGGCATCAGGCGCACCGCTCGTTGCCATTGCGGCAAAGGCGCGAATCATGCCGAGCGTTGTTCCAAGAAGTCCAACCATTGTAGAAATTGATGCAATGGTCGAAATTGCCACCAGATTATTTTCCAGGAGTGGCATTTCCATGATGGTGGCCTCCTCAACTGCCTTTTCCATCTCGCTGACCTTTTTCTCCCGATCAGTGACATTATAATCTGAAAGTTTTTTATAACGGTCCAGAACCGCTCGAAGAACTGCGGCAAGAGAGCTTTGATGGTCGTCGCATTTCGCAATAGCCTGATCAATTGATCCGTTATCAATATCCTGCTTGAGGGTGCGAACAAATTCGGGAATATTACCCTTTCCCGAAGCCTTGTTTAGAGCGATGATACGCTCGACCGTGTAGGCAATCACCATCAGGATAAGTGACATGAGGACGGAGACAACCGGCCCTCCTTTCCAGATGGCATGAAAGATTGACTCCGGTGGAGTCGTGCCCATCCATACATAGAACCCCAGAGAAACCGCATAGGTTACAACAATGAGCAGACCGGTAAAAAAACCCTGTTTCATAGACCCTTGATTGTTTTGACTATCCTGAAGATAAAAGAAGCATTATGAACCACGCTGTAATTTGCTATACTACAGATCATCGTAAAAGTCACCGCAAACCCCTCTGTCTGGAGTCATGACGGCCAGCAACCGAAACCATCAGAGCCCGAAAAGAGAGCTGATCGCCAACTTTGGCAGCAACCGCGCTACTATCTGGCTCTTAATTTAATAAATAAGCTTGTTATTTTTTAACCGTAATCGTAGAATCGAAAGAAAAAATCACGTGTTCCCTCAACAATAATCAAAGACAAAGAAAATGCGCATGATTCCTCCTGCGGTCATTGATGATGTCCGACAAGCGGCTGACATTGTTGATATTATCTCCGATTACGTAAAGCTTCTGCCAGCAGGACGAAACTACAAGGCTCTTTCTCCTTTTACGGTGGAGAAAACTCCATCGTTTATTGTTTCGCCCGACAAGCAGCTCTATAAATGTTTTTCAACAGGCAAGGGTGGCAATGTTTTTTCCTTTGTCATGGAGATGGAAAAGGTATCCTTTCCTGAAGCGCTCGAACTGGTGGCAAAGCGAACGGGTATTGATATCAGCCAATTCACCCATAAAAATGAGCCGCAATCAGAGCATGAAGAGAGTCAAACCGAAATCCTCCGCTGGGCGGCCAAACTTTATCACGAGACTCTGGATCGGAATCCGGGAAAAGCCGGGCGTGACTATTTATCTACAAAACGGGCTCTTTCAGAAAAAACCATCCAGACGTTTGGTTTAGGCTATGCGCCCGACGCATGGGACTATCTCTTCAATGAGGCAAAACGGGAAGGAATTGCACAGGAGTGCCTGCTTGATCTCGGCCTTATAACCGCCAACAAGCAGAAAAACTCTTGCTATGACACCTTTCGCAACAGGGTGATCTTTCCAATTTTTTCAGTCGGAGGACAGGTTGTCGGTTTTGGAGGACGCACCTTGCTGAGTGACCCACAAACGCCGAAATACCTGAATTCCCAAGAGAGCAAGCTGTTTGAAAAATCAAAACTTCTTTACGGACTTCATGCCGCAAAAAATGAAATCCGGCGGTCGGAAACAGCCATACTCGTTGAAGGGTACATGGACGTTCTTGCGCTGCATCAGGCAGGTATGACCAACGCGGTAGCCTCATGCGGCACATCGCTGACACGCTATCAGGCCAAGGTGCTTCATCATTACACCAAACGGCTCTTGTTTATGTATGATGCCGACAGGGCCGGTCAAAAATCAATGATGAGCGGCATTGACACGTTGCTTTCTGAAAACATCAGCCCCTATGTAGTCATTCTTCCCGAGGGTGACGACCCTGACAGTTTTGCCCATCGTGAAGGGAGAGAAAATTTTCTACAGTTTTGTGAAAAAAACCTGCTTTCGTTTCAGGATTTTCAAATCCGGTATTTCATGGAATCGGGAGATTTCGCACAGCCTGATTTAAAATCAAGAGCAATACGGGCAATGGCACACACCATTACAGTGATCCCCGACCGTATCCGGCGAGAGCTGTATCTTCAGGATCTCTCAAAAAAACTTGCGCTCAGCCTGCCTGCCCTTCAGGAACTGCTCGACAGGGAAGAGAGCGCAACCGATAAAAAAAGAGAGTCGTTCGAAAACCGTCAAGAGGTTCAGCCGCCGCACAAGCTGGTGCCGAAGATTTCAGTGCTGGAAAAAACTTTTTTAAAAGCCCTGCTCGAAAGTGCCAGCTACGGAAACGCTGTGCTGGAATTTGCCGCATCACACGAAGAGATGCTGGTGTTGCCACACAAGGAGGCGCAAGAAATATTTACCCATCTGATCGGCCGCTACCACGAAATTGCTGACCATCCGGAAGAACGGATTGACGTTACCACTGAAATCAGCTCATTCCACAATCCTGAATCGCGGGATCTTGCATCCGGCCTGCTGATTGACCCTCCTGTCAGCAATAAATGGCTCGAACAATCCGATGTCCACGCCGATAACGCAAAACGGTGCCTTGCGATGTTCCTTGACGCGTTCAAAAACCTTATTCTTGAACCGCTTGTCCATCAAAAAAACGCACTTACCGAAAAGATACGTCTTGAAAACGATACGGACCAAGAGATTGAACTGTCGAGGGAAAAGATCATCCTTGATAAAAAAATCAGGAAAACCTCTTATGAACTCAAAAGCATGATCACCAGCATCCTCGAAAACAGTTAACCTCCCCTAACCCGGACAGGGGAGGCTTTTAAACTCTGTGAGTCTCTACACGCTATAACCCTCAATAGGGTGACTCAGGCAAAGTTCCCTGATTTCCTCTCTGACGGTACGACAGACAGCAGCGATATCCGGCTTTTCAGCAGAAGAGATCACCCGATCAATCAGCCCAGCAATAGACTTGCTCTCCTCCTCCTTCATTCCCCTTGTGGTCATGGCTGGTGTACCGATGCGGATGCCACTGGTGACAAAGGGAGACTTGTCGTCAAAAGGAACCATGTTCTTGTTGACGGTAATACCTGCTTCATGCAGAAGTTTTTCAGCAACCTTGCCAGTAACATTCTTGTTGCGCAGATCAAGCAGCATGAGATGGTTCCTGGTGCCACCGCTGACAATTTTGTAACCAAGAGCCGTAAACTTTTCAGCCATCACCGAGGCATTTTTTATGACCTGGGCGGCATATTCTTTGAAGGATGGCTGCAATGCCTCTCCAAAAGCCACTGCCTTGCCAGCAATAATATGCATCAGTGGCCCGCCCTGAATACCCGGCATCACTTCAGCATCCATCACTTCGGACATCATTTTCAGGCGTGAACCGCTCTTTGTCTTGATGGTAATACCCATAGGGTTCTCGAAGTCGCTGCCCATCATGATCATGCCACCCCTTGGACCACGAAGAGTCTTGTGAGTGGTGGTGGTCACAAAATGACAATGCGGCATGGGGTCGCCCAGAAGACCGGCGGCAATAAGGCCTGCAGGATGAGCAATATCGGCCATCAAAAAAGCCCCGATTTTGTCGGCAATCACTCTGAATGCCTTCACATCAAACCCCTGCGAATAAGCGCTTGCCCCGCAGATTATCAGTTTCGGACGAAACTGCATGGCAAGATCCTCAACTTTATTCATATCAATACAGCCTGTATCAGGATCAACACCGTAAGAGTGCGCATCAAACATCTGGCCTGAAAAATTGACTGAACTTCCGTGGGTTAGATGCCCTCCATGAGAGAGATCAAGCCCCATAATACGGTCACCGGGTTTCAGCACCGAAAAAAGCACTGCCATATTGGCGCTTGAACCAGAGTGTGGCTGCACATTAACATAGTTGCACCCAAACAACTTTTTTGCCCTGTCGCGAGCCAGATTTTCAGCCACATCAACATATTCACAGCCACCATAATAGCGCTTGCCGGGATAGCCCTCGGCATATTTATTGGTCATCACTGATCCACAGGCCTGCATCACCGCACGGCTTGTGAAATTTTCTGACGCAATAAGCTCAAGCGTTTCAGTCTGCCGGGTCATCTCGTTGGCAATAGCCTCAAAGATCTCTTTATCCTGCCTTTGAAGGATATCAGTATCCATCGTCTTTCACTCCTTTTCCTGACGGAAGTTTACAGGTTGGTTTGTGTTTTTTTAAAAGGGGTACTCCCCGCCGCACATGAACAGCCAATGATATGGCCAAGTTTATCACGTTTTGTGTCCAGATAGCTTTGATTCATGGGATTGGGTGCAATTTCAAGCGATATCCTCTCAACTATTTCAAGTCCATACCCCTCAAGCCCGACCACTTTTTTAGGATTATTGGTCATGAGCTTCATTTTTCTGACACCAAGATCCTTGAGAATCTGGGCACCAATACCGTAGTCGCGAAGATCTGCCTTGAAGCCGAGCTTTTCGTTGGCCTCAACAGTATCAAACCCTTCGTCCTGAAGGTTATAGGCTTTGAGTTTATTGATCAGACCAATGCCACGTCCCTCCTGCATGAGATAAATCAACACGCCACGACCCTCTTTTTCTATCATGCTGAGAGCTGAAGCAAGCTGGTTGCCGCAATCACAACGCAATGATGCAAAGGTGTCACCAGTGGCACACTGCGAGTGAACCCTGACAAGAACCGGCTCATCAGTGGTAACATCACCCTTCACCATCGCAATATGGTTCTGCTGGTCGGTAAATGATTCGTAGGCAATAAGCCTGAACTCACCATAAGCAGTCGGTAATCTTGATTCAACCGCCCGGTTCACGAGTTTATTGCGCTTCATCTCATAAGCAACCAGCTCCTTGATGGTGACAAGCTTCAGTCCGAATTTCGCCTTCAGCTTGATCAATTCGGGAAGCCTGGCCATACTGCCATCATCATTCAGAATTTCACAGAGCAGCCCGACCGGACTGCAACCTGCAAGACGGGCAAGATCGACCGCCGCTTCAGTATGTCCCACACGTCTGAGAACACCGCCATCCATAGCCCGGAGAGGGAAAATATGACCCGGACGGGAAAAATCGTCGGCCTTCGACAACGGATCACCCAGCATCCTGATCGTCATGGTGCGGTCATAAACAGAAATTCCCGTGGTTATACCCTCAGCAATCGCATCCACAGAAACGGTAAAGTTCGTTTCATGCTGGGAGGTGTTCCTCTGCACCATCGGATCAAGCTGCAACTCTTTTGCTCTTTCCATGGTAACAGCCACACAAAGAAGACCACGAGCCTCCCTTGTGATAAAATTTATCATCTCATTGGTCACCAGTTCAGCAGCGCCAATAAAATCGCCCTCATCCTCACGATCCTCATCATCGATGACAATAACAAGCTTTCCCTGCCGGATATCTTCGAGAGCAGCATCTATAGAATCAAAATTTTTTTTATGCATACACGTTATTAGACCTTTTTTTCATACCTGACCGCGCTCGATTGAGTTGATAATGTAAAAAAATCCTGAACCATTTTCAGAGAGTGAAAAAAGAAGACCCTGAAACGAAAAGCAGGCGACTTTGAGAAGGACAGGCATTTTTGTATAATGCTCAGGCCTTTAATATCAAAAGGTGAATTATTACCTTTACACAGCTCTTTCCTGAAGCATTCTTAAAATTATGACCATTCAAGCTTCCGACCTGACGCAGGATGTTGTTGACCTTTCCCGAAAATTTCCTGAAGAGTGGCTTCTGAAAGCCAAACAGAACGGATTTTCCGATTTTCAGCTTGCCAATATTTTCAATGCGACTGAACCCTCCATTCGAGAACTCCGAAAACATTATGGCATTGAATCCGTCTTCAAGACTGTTGACACCTGTGCAGCAGAATTTGATGCTAAAACACCTTACCATTATTCGACCTACGAGGAGGAAAACGAATCAGTTTCATCTGATCGAAAAAAAGTCATTATTCTCGGCGGAGGCCCGAACCGCATCGGCCAGGGTATTGAGTTTGACTACTGTTGTGTCCAGGCGGTTTTTGCACTCAGAGAGGCTGGCTATGAGACCATTATGGTTAACTGTAATCCTGAAACCGTTTCGACAGACTACGATATTGCCGACAAGCTCTACTTCGAACCGCTCACTTTTGAAGACACCATCAGTATCATAGAACACGAAAAGCCTCTTGGTGTAATCGTCAGCTTTGGAGGCCAGACACCGCTGAAGCTCTCGACCAAACTTCATGAAGCCGGTGTCACCATTCTTGGCACTTCATCAAAAGGCATTGACCTTGCCGAAGACCGTAAAAAATTTGGCGCACTTCTTGAACAGCTTGACATTCCTCACCCCGAATACGGAACCGCCATAAGCTTTGAAGAGGCCAGGGAGATTACCAAAAGAATCGGCTACCCGGCGCTGGTCAGACCAAGTTACGTTCTTGGCGGACGGGCAATGAAAATTGTGTACAATGACGACTCTCTTAAAGAATATGTCGATCAGGCACTTTTCATTACCGAAAAATATCCTTTGCTGGTCGACCGTTTTCTTGAAACCGCAGTGGAATTTGATATTGATGCCATAGCCGATACCACTGACTGCGTTATCAGTGGTATCATGCAGCATGTTGAGGCCGCAGGCATACACAGTGGTGACTCCACCTCTATTCTGCCCTATCACAATATCAGCCAAAACGTTATTGCCACCATGAAGGCATATACCAAAACCCTTGCAGAAAATCTTAAGGTCGTAGGGTTAATGAATGTACAGTATGCCGTCCAGAACGAAAGTGTCTATGTCATTGAGGTCAATCCAAGAGCGAGCCGGACGGTTCCTTTTGTCGGCAAGGCAACCGCCATCCCTGTCGTCAAAATAGCCACCCGCGTCATGCTTGGCGAAAAGCTCAGCGACTTGCGCAGAGAGTATGACCTGAAAGATTGTGATGAACTCGGCATGAAGCATCTTGCCATTAAAGAACCAGTCTTCCCATTTTCCAAGTTTGTCAAATCAGGCGTCTATCTTGGCCCTGAAATGCGCTCGACCGGTGAAGCAATGAGCCTTGCTGAAGAGTTTCCAGAGGCCTTTGCCAAAGCCTATCAGGCCGCAAACATGCAACTGCCTCTCTCCGGTGCCGTCTTCATCAGTGTGAACGACCAGGACAAAAACCAACGCATTATCGCCATCGCAAAGGCGTTGTTCCGCATGGACTTCGATCTGATAGCAACAGCCGGCACACACCAGTTCCTCACTGACAATGGTATCGAATGCAAGAAAGTCTTCAAGGTTGGAGAGGAAGGACGACCCAATATTTTCGATATCATCAAACACGGAAAAATCAACTTTGTCATCAACACACCGAGAGGCGAAAAAGCCCTGCATGACGAAGAGGCTATCGGCGCTGCGTCAGTACTGAGCAATGTACCGTTTGTAACCACCATCGAAGCCGCAGAGGCATCAGTGCAGGCTATTGACTGTATCCGCCACCAGGAGTTCGGTGTTAAAAGTCTTCAGGAGTACGCATCCTACCGCAACAAAGTTTAACACATCTATGACCATGCCCGAAAGAATCCTGCAACATCTCGAAGAGTCCATACAGCTTGAATTGAACCTCGCAAAACTCTACACCATCTTCAATGACTGTTTTTCGGATGATGAGGATTTTTGGTGGGATCTCGCCATGGAAGAGCACGGCCACGCCACCCTTCTTCAGCAGGAAAAACAAACGCCTCAGCAAAAAGAGTTTTTCCCGGAAAATCTGCTGGCCAAAGACCTGCAATCCCTTATTAATTCCAACAAAAGAATTGCTGAACTGATTTCAGCCTGGTCGACCACTCCACCCTCACGAGCAGAAGCATTCAAGACCGCATACGATCTTGAAATGGCAGCAGGAGAATCGCATTTTCAGCAATTTCTCGACAGCCCGACAAACTCTTTTTCTGCTAATATTTTCAAGCAACTGAATCAGGAAGACCGCGATCATGCCGCAAGAATCCTTCAATACATGCAAGAAAATCACATTCAACAAAAGTAAACCCGGCTTTCAGGGAAGCAGAACAAACTTCTGTTTGCAGATCCCCTCATCGACAAGCAATTCACTATAGCACAGTGGATTGTAACGGAAACTTCCCCCATTGATAAAGGTTATTCCATCGACCGTGTAGCTCTGAAAGCGGTGAAAATGGCCATGCAGCACCAAATTTGCCTGTATAACTTTCATGAGATCAAGAAACTCAGCACGGTTTTTCAGCTCCATGGTCCAGTCGAAAGCCTGGTCGATCAACGAATCAGTTCCATACACTTTATACGCATGATGGCAAAGCCCGATCACAAAACACTCTTTCACGGAAGCAAGAACATTTTCCATGCTCAGAGCACGCAACTGCCCTGGATTAATGGATCCTCTGGCTCCGAGAGGATTATCGGCAGGATACCAGGGATAGACCGTGTTAAGTGCGGCAAAAGCAATCTTCACCGATGGAAAATTTATGATTTTTACAAAAGGAAACACTTTATCACTCCGCTCTTCACCGGTTATCAGCTCCTGAAAAAAAACACAAAATTCTTTCAACTTGCGGTCAAAGGCTTTTTTTCTGATCAAAGGAAGAGGATTCAGTGCATTATAAAATCGCATCTCCTCTTCAAGATTGATCAAATCGTGATTACCGGCAACAACGGTAGATTTCTCCCAGTGATAAAAATCGTGACTTTCAAGTTTTTCCCTGACGATACGCCACTCTTCCAGAGCAGCGTTATTGCTCAGATCACCTGAAATGACAAGGTGATCAAATCCTTCGGTATTGAAATGATCAAGCAGACGATCAAGGCAGCCAAGCTGACGACTATCCTGGTTGCAGGAAAGATGAAGATCCGATATATGCGCTATTTTCACCACGTCTTTAATCAATTAAAATTAGACTTGCGATTTTCAATTCTAAAACAGTAGATTGAGCCCTATTTTATTCATCCAGCATTAAACAATCAACGCAAAAGCCTTAATGCTATGATAAATCTTAACGATTCAACCAGCGGCATCAACGCAATCTACTATACCGATCAACTATGAAAAAAAAAATAATTGCGCTTCAGGAACTATCAAAAAACCTCTGGTGGTCATGGGATACAGAAGCAAAACAAGTTTTTGACGAGCTCTCCCCGCTCCTTTGGGAACGAAACAACCACAATCCTGTTGAACTTTTACGGCAGATATCTGATGATGAACTTGTTGCCCGCTGCAATTCCCAATTTGGCCAAAAAGTAGATCGCGTCTATTCGCGTTTTACGCAATACCTTAACGAGAAAAATACCTGGGCAGCAAACAACACGCCTGAACTTGTCAAGAGTCCGGTTGCCTATTTCAGCGCTGAGTTCGGTATTCATGAAAGCGTAAGAGTATATTCTGGCGGGCTCGGTGTTCTTGCTGGAGACCACCTGAAATCGGCCAGCGATTTGGGGATCAATTTTATAGGTATTACACTGTTTTACTCAGAGGGCTACTTCCGCCAGCACCTCAATCGAGAAGGATGGCAGGTCGAAGACTACCCCCTGCAACACTCTGAACACCTTCCTATAGAAAAAGTGACCCGTCCTGACGGCAAGAATATGATCATCTCGGTGAATATCGCTCAAAGTGAAGTTTTTGCGCAGGTATGGAAACTCAAGGTTGGCCGGGCAACACTCTTTCTCCTTGACACCAACATTAACGCCAATGAATCGCACTATCGCGATATTTGTTCCAGAGTTTATGGTGGCGACCAGAATATGCGCATAAACCAGGAGATACTTCTCGGTATAGGAGGCGCAAAACTTCTCGATCAGCTCAATATAGAGCCCGCAGTTTATCACATGAACGAAGGCCACTCTGCATTTCTGACGCTCGAATTACTTGCGAAAGAACTTTCCTGTGGCATCCCGGAAAAAGAGGCAATCGAAAAGGTACGGTCACGATGCGTCTTCACAACGCACACCCCGGTGCCTGCCGGTCATGACCGCTTCTCCAGAGACATGATGCACTACACGTTCGACAAATACCTTGCAACTAACGGCATGAGCTTCGATAACATGATGATGCTTGGTTCCGAAGACAAGGAGAACATTAATGGACTTTTCACCATGACAGTTCTGGCCCTCAACTTGTCAAGATCGGCAAATGGTGTCTCAAAACTGCACGGAGAAGTTTCACGCAATATGTGGCAACACCTCTTCCCTGAAAAAACTGTTTCAGAGGTTCCAATCGGACATATCACCAACGGTGTCCACACCACTACCTGGGCATGCGGATATACTGAACTTTTCTGGAATAAATTCACGGACAGCCTTGACGAAATGACCTTTTCGCGCGAAGCAACTGAAGCCGTGCTTGCAAAAATCACCGATGAAGATCTCTGGTCGCTCCGTTACAACCTGAAGCGTAACCTTATTGACTTCATGGACCGGTATCTGGCCAACCAACTGTTCCACCAGCATCAACACATGGGCATGTTCCAACAAGACACTATGGAATCAGGTAAAAACACCTTTTCACCAGATGTGTTGACTATAGGATTTGCAAGACGTTTTGCTACCTACAAGCGTGCTCCACTGATTTTCAGGGATCTTGATCGCCTTAACAGAATCATCAATCATCCGATCAGGCCAATGCAGATTGTTTTTGCCGGAAAAGCTCATCCACATGATGACGCGGGGAAAGATTATATCCGCCAAATCATCGAGCATTCCCGCAGGCCACAATTTGTCGGAAAGGTTATTTTTCTGGAAAACTATAATCTTGGTATTGCAAAACGGATGGTCTCGGGCGTTGATGTCTGGCTGAATACTCCGGTAAGACCAATGGAAGCCAGCGGTACTTCAGGTGAAAAGACCGTTTTGCATGGTGGACTGAATTTCAGTGTCCTCGACGGATGGTGGCCTGAAGTTTATAATGGCGAAAACGGTTTTTCAATCGGCAACGGTGAATCTTTTGAAAACCATCTGGACCAGGATAATTTCGATGTCGAAAAAATGTACACCGCTCTGGAAACCCAGATCGTTCCATCATTTTACGATCGCAACGAAAATAACATTCCAGTCAAATGGATTAAAAAAATCCGGAATGCCATTGCAACCATAGCACCTGAATACAACACCCATCGAATGGTACGGGACTATGCAACCCGCTACTATCTGAACAAGAAAGAGAACTAAACTGAACAGCAATACTCTCTGTTATTATTCCTGACCGGGCAAAACCAGTCAGGAATTAATTTTTTGCTTTCATTCCCTTCAAGCGCCTCAACCATGAGTCTACACAAAACCGCCAAATCAACAACCAGCGCAGCAGTAGATCTCGGCCGTGGACTTACGCTGAAATCTCCTGTACTCCTGGCATCAGGCACCGTCTCTTACGGAGAAGAACTGAGCCTGCTTTGCGATCTCTCCAGGATCGGTGGTCTGGTAACCAAAGCAATTTCTCTTGAATCCAGAATCGGCAATCCTCCGCAACGTCTTGCCGAAACCCCTTCAGGAGTACTTAATGCTATCGGACTGGCCAATGTTGGATTGGAGCGATTCATTGCAGAAAAAGTACCATTTCTTCGCCGGCTCAACACCGCCGTCATTGTCAATATTGCCGGACGTTCAATCAGTGACTACTGTGAAGTTGTTACAAGGCTTAATGATGTTGAGGGTCTCAACGGCTACGAAATTAACCTTTCCTGCCCAAATGTCAAGGATGAGTGCATGATTATAGGGGTAAGCAGGGAGGCGACTTTTGAAATTGTTTCGGAGTTGCGCAGGATAACGGCCCGGCACCTCATGATCAAGTTAACACCAAACGTCACCTCTATCAGCTCAATTGCCCTGGCAGCCGAAGAGGCTGGCGCTGATTCTGTTTCCCTCATCAACACCGTAGTCGGCATGGCAATTAACTATAAAACCCGCAGACCTCTGTTGAAAAACATTACCGGCGGCCTGTCCGGACCAGCCATCAAGCCGATTGCCCTTGCAAAAGTATGGGAAGTATACAAGGCTGTTAAAATTCCGGTTGTCGGTATGGGTGGTATTGCCGGATTTGAGGACGCTATGGAATTTTTCCTTGCTGGCTCACAAGCAATACAGATCGGCACCATGAACTTTGTCTATCCCGATATCGGCGAAAAAGTTGCCACCGCCATTGAACAGTTCTTCTCTGCTCCTGAAGCGCCCCTCCTCAGTGAATACTGCGGAAGCCTCGTCACCGGCTAACACTACCGTCCACCTCTCCTTTTATTCGAAAGATATTTCCTGACTCTGCGTCCACCAATTTTAAAGCCGGGACGATGATATTCACGTGTAAGACGGTTGCGTGATAAAAACGAAGTATTTGTCAGATAAGAAAAAATTCGGGATTCGGACTCCCTGATATCAACATCGGAAGGCCCGACATCGGAAAGCAGCTTTACAATGAGGGGAGCGCATTCGAATGTAATAAAAAGCAGGGTAATAAAATAAACGGCATTGGCCGAAGAGCGGCTGATATCATTTTGGGAATGAGTAAGTTCTCCCAATGCCCAGTTCCTGTCAGCAAAACCTGCATTGGCCGCCTTTTTGTCAAGCATTTCATCGGTCAGCATCAACTGATTGTTAATCCCTTCCGTAGTTTTCTGCCGATTCATATACTCCTGCTTCCCGTCGAGTTGAGCAGCCAGAAATTCAAGCCTTGCCTGCTTGGCCGATACCACAAGTTCCTTGTTCCTTGCATAGAGACCATATCCCTGTACACCGGAAGTCGTTGATGTATGAGAACCAAACACCTCTGCTTTCAGCTCTTCGCGCAACCGGTTCACCTCATTGCTCAACACATCGTACTCTTTCTGATACGTCGAAATCTGACCAAGCTCCAGTGCATATTTCTCCCGGAACGAATGCTGCACCTTGAGGATGCTTTGCTGTTGGTCCAATAAATAACGAGCCCGGAGCTGTTCTCGAATCTCCTTGTCAAAAATTTTCAGTTCCAGTGGACGAGCAATAACCATCGCAATCAACACTGCAAAAATAAGCCTTGGTGAGGCTTGAGAGAACTGTTTCAGCAGTTTGGAACTCTTTTTTATGCTTGAAACGATGTAACGGTCAAGATTGAAAATTGCGATGCCCCAAATCAATCCAAAAAGCAATGCCCATAATTCTGCAAACGCACTCCCTGAAAAAACAAAATAGAGCGCATAGCCACCAGACAAGCCTGCAAAAAGCGCCGTAAAAAAAATTGTTGCCCCGATACCAAGATATTTGCTATGCTCTGTAGGATACTTTTCAATCACTGATACCGGTGTGCCAGCACAAATCCAGAAAAAACGCTGTACTTGAGAAAAGGTCATAAAACTACCCATTACTCACTGTTTTTACGAAAACATACAAAATCCGCTCACTCCGTTTTGTTTGGGGGGAAGTTAGTGCTTTTTTCATAATTTTTTGCCTTCCGACCAATCAGCAGACGCTGAATATTCACAATTTATTTTATCTTCGATGCCAGCGGTTATAATCCTTAAACCTTTTTTGCCATGCGTATTGGAATTGGTATTGATGTACACCCTTTTGCAGAAGGCCGAAAGCTTGTCATCGGTGGTGTTTACATCCCTGAACACAACGGACTTGACGGTCACAGCGATGCCGATGTTCTGCTTCACGCCATCAGTGATGCTCTTCTTGGAGCAGCAGCACTTGGAGACATTGGTTTGCACTTTCCAAATACAAGCCCGGAATTCAAGGATATCGACAGCATGATTCTGCTCAGGCAGGTCAGAAAATTGCTTGAAAAGAGCGGCTACGAAACTGTAAATGTCGATGCCATGCTTCTTCTTGAAGCTCCTAAAATCGCCACCTACATTACCGAAATGCGTAAAAACATTGCACACTGTCTCGGTATTGAGATTGGAGCCGTCTCGGTCAAGGCAACAACCAACGAAAAACTTGGCTACATAGGACGGGAAGAGGGCGCTGCAGCACATGCGGTCTGCATTATCCGGCCAACCTAAGCTCCGACTTCACCCCTGAGAATACTGACTGGTACATAGCGTGTAGCCTTTCTTGCCGGGCTCCAGGAAGAGAGTACGGTAATCAGGATGCCAAAAATAATCACAATCAGATGAGCGTCCGGCAGTTCAATGATGTTGATGCGGTCACTCTTCAGCACTCCAGCGGTACTTGCCTCGAAACGGATAGATGCTACAACATGGCAAATCAGATGTCCCAGCGGACTGCCAACAAGCACCCCGAGAATACCAATCATCACTCCTTCAAGCATGAAAATAGTGCTGATGTTTCTGCCTGGCATACCCATTGACCGCATAATGGCGATATCTTTGACCTTTTGCAGAATCACTGTGGTCATGACCGATGAAACACCAAGACCGGCTACGACAAAAACAAAACCAACGAGCACCAGCGTAATCAGTGCATTGCGGTTATAGAACTCAATGATATTGCGGTTCGTTTCATCCCAACTCTCACTTTTATAGCCACTGAGATCTTCAACCTGGCTGGCAGTCTGGCGAGCACGCTCAACATGCGCTGTTCTCAAACCAATACCAGTCACAGAATTTGATGCAATCCCCTCCATCCTCTGCGCAAGTGAGAGATTAACATAAGCCTCTCGCTCGTCCTTTGCATTAAATCCGCTGCTGAAACGCCCGACAACCGTAACGGGAAACTCTTCACTTTTTTTGGTCACCAGTACGACCCTGCCCCGGTAACTCACGTTTAGTTTTTTTGCCAGAAGATCTCCAACAAGAATGCCATTCGGAGTTGCGGCCAGCTCTTCGATGGCATTTTTTTCAAGCAGGTTCTTTTTCAACCCGGCAATATTGGCTTCAAGATGAGGAATAATACCACGAGCCACGCAGGGTGTAAAGCGAGTTTTATTGCGAGCTATCAGTTTACTGAGCACAAAGGGTGATATACTGCGAAGTTCCTCTGCCGAACGGATGCTCTGGACAACCTCAGAATAGTTTTTGATAACCTCCTGCTCATCCAGATTGATATTTTTGGTCACCATCGAAACCCTCCCGACGGACGGAAACACAATATTATCGGGTATCAGCGGAACAACCCTTTCGGCGCTGATCAAAACATGAGGGGCAGTGTCGATCACCTTGGCAATAACATTTGATGATGAACCACGAGAAATAGAGATGGTCGTCACCAGCATGGCCGAGCCGACAGCCACACCAAGTGCCGTGAGGAGTGTTTGGCGTTTTCTCTCCCTGAGATGCACAAAAGCTATCTTCGCCTGTTCTCTGTAGTTCATTCAAAAATACGTAGTTCAGCCATTTCCTGACAGAGAGGCTGTTGTTAAAATTTTAAGACTTATCGTTGAAAAATCACACAAAAAATCTATCTTGGTTTTCAGAAGCGGGAAATCATAATTTCCTGACAAATAAATCAATTCAGCCATTAAATACTAACCTTGGCATTGAAAAGGAGAACATAACTGTGAAGAAAATTGGTATCCTTACCAGCGGCGGGGATTGCGGCGGGCTTAATGCGGTGCTGAAGGGCGCAGCATTGATGGCTCTGTCAAAAAATCTTGAACTTTATATCATACCCAACGGCTACGCCGGTTTATACAACCTTCTGGATCAGGAACATATTGTCCAGCTTGACCTGGTTCGTCTTGACCGGTTTGACGCAAGTTTTGCCGGTTCCGAAGCTGGCCATTCAAGAGTTAAAATCAAGGCCATAAGCAATCCTGAGAAGTACAACCGCATCAAAGCCGGCATGAAAAAATTCGGCATTGATGCCCTCGTTATCAGCGGAGGTGACGATTCAGGCAGCGTTATGGTTGATCTCAACCAACAAGGGATTCAGTGCATCCATGCACCAAAAACCATGGATCTCGACTTGCAGACCTACTCGGTCGGCGGCGACTCAACCATCAACCGCATCGCACAGTTTGTGCACGACCTTAAAACGACTGGTAAAACCCACAACAGGGTGCTCGTCACCGAAGTATTCGGGCGTTATGCTGGCCATACTGCTTTCCGCAGTGGCATTGCCGCAGAGGCAGACTGTATTCTTATACCGGAAATTCCGGCGGACTGGGATATTGTCTACGAACACCTGGCTGAACGCTTTACCCGCAGGATCAGGGAGAGCGACGTGCATAGCGGCACCTATACCGTTGTTGTTGCTGAAGGGTTGAAAAATGCCGATGGCACCGATATTGTTGATGAATCGGCCGGCATTGACGCTTTCGGTCATAAAAAGCTTGCTGGTGCAGGGAAATTCACCTGTCAGCAGATTCAGAAGAGAATGAAAGCCGACCCTGCAATGCCTTTATTTATGAAAGAGACAGGCATGTTCGTAGAAGGAGTCTATGAGATTCCGGAGGTCCGTGAAATCCATCCAGGCCATCTTGTTCGTTCTGGCAACTCTTCGGCTTATGACATCAACTTCGGCTTTGAAGCCGGGGCCGCAGCCATACTGCTCCTGCTCGACGGAAAAACAGGTGTCACCATCTCAAAAGTCAAGGGACGAAAAATAGAGTTCATTGAATCAGGCAAAGCAATTACTCAACGCCATGTCGATCTTGACCATGTCGCCATGTATGAGTCGCTCGGCATTTGCTTCGGTCGCAAGCCCGCAGCTTACGAACCGATTCTGCGCGAAGTAGATGGTGTTTACGAAAGGATTTACTGACTTTTTTAATCGTTGGACATAAAAAAACCCGCAACAGAACACGGGGTTTTTATATCTTTAAGCTTACGACCGGTAATGTATTAACACCCAAAGCCTGCATCATGAACAAGTCTGCAAAAATCTGGATGAACGGTGAACTGATTGACTGGATTGACGCAAAAATCCACATTCTGTCGCATGTTGTCCATTACGGTTCATCTATTTTTGAAGGAATACGCTGCTATGAAACCCTCAAGGGCTCGGCCGTTCTCTTTCTGGACGAACACATCAAACGCCTCAGAGACTCATCCAAAATATACCGTATTGAAATTCCTTATTCAGAAAAAGAGCTGAAAGAAGCGATAATCAGTACCATCAAGGCTAACGATCACAAATCCTGCTATGTGCGTCCTCTGGTTTATCGCGGACAGGGAGCACTGGGAGTTAACCCGCACAGGGCATCCATAGAAGTTGCTATTGCAACCTGGGAGTGGGGCTCTTACCTGGGAGAAGATGTTCTTGAAAACGGCGTTGATGTCTGCATCTCCTCATGGAACAGGCCTGCCCCCAATACTCTGCCAACTTTGGCAAAAGCTGGCGGGAACTACCTGAACTCACAGCTCATCAAAATGGAAGCCTTGATGGACGACTATGCCGAAGGCCTTGCGCTTGATGTCAACGGTTATGTCTCTGAAGGAAGCGGTGAGAATATTTTTGTGATCCGCGATGGTGTTATCTACACCCCTATGTCGGCCCAGTCGATACTGCCGGGATTTACACGATATGCCATCATGCACATTGCCAAACTGCATGGCTATGATGTCCGTGAAACACTGATTCCCCGCGAAGCGCTCTATATTGCTGATGAAGTCTTCCTGACCGGCACTGCTGCAGAGATCACGCCGGTAAGAAGCATTGATAAATACCCGATCGGCAATGAAAAACGCGGACCTATTACTGAAGTGCTGCAACACGAATACCTGAAAATAGTCAAGACCGGCGAAGATCCATACAACTGGCTAACCTTTATCTAAGCAGAGCAAGGCAGGCATGAGCTGGAAAAACATTATCGGCCAAAAACAGCAGATCCGCGTTTTACAGAACGCTCTTGAAACAGGGCGTTTTGCTCATGCCTACCTCTTCACAGGCCCGGAGGGATCAGGAAAAGAGTCAGTCGCCTTTGAAATTGCATCAATTCTCAACTGTCGTACGGCAGCAGCCAACCCTGAGACAGGATCATGCGATTCATGCCCTGACTGCCTGCAAGTCCATGCGTTCATGCATCCGAACGTAGAGTATATTTTTCCTGTCGAATCAGCACTGCTTGATGCGGCCGATGCCTCAAAAAAGGAGAACAAGCGCTTTACCGAAGCCAGGGAACGCTACGATGCGCTTCTTGAGCAAAAAAAGCAGAACCCCTACTTTGCCCCTGCCATGGAACGATCTATGGGCATTCTGACCGAACAGATCATCGCCCTTCAGCATAAAGCCATGTTTATGCCAAACAAGGGTAGCAAAAAAATTTTTATTATTTCACAAGCCGAAAGGCTACACCCTTCGGCAGCAAACAAGCTGCTGAAACTGCTCGAAGAGCCTCCGCCGCACGTGCTCTTTATTCTTGTTTCATCGAGACCCGAAACACTGCTGCCCACAATCCGTTCGCGATGCCAGACAGTAAGGTTTTCACGAGTAACTGCCAAGGAACTGCAACGGTGGCTCAAAGAAAATCGCCCGGAAATCATAGACAACGAGCGCAGCTTGATTACCAGTTTTTCGAGAGGGAACCTCCGACTGGCATGGGAGCTTATCAACAACGGCGACAGTAACCCTTCAGAAACGGCCACAATTGTGCTCCGTGACAAAGCACTCGACTACTTGCGTAAAGTGCTCACACCAAGCCGCTTCCATGACGCTATAAACTCATGCGAGCAAAACGCAAAAAACCTTTCGCGAGGCGACCTCACACTTTTTCTTGCTTCACTCCTGCTCTTTTTTCAGGATGCCAACCACCTGAGCATCAATCCGCACTTTCAGGAGTTGAATAATCCGGATATTGCCGATGCCATAGAACGTTTCACCAGAAACTTCCCTAACCCGGATTTTTTCCGAATCTCAACAGTAACTGAAGATGCTATCCGTGCCATTGATCGCAACGCCAATCCACTCCTTGTCATGGCCTCCTTCACTGCCAACATCAAGGCTTTACTTCTGAACGGTTCGATACAGGTCTTGACTCGTTAGGCAATAAACCTCTGCGTCCCCTCAGACATTACAAGGATGTGTATTTTATTAATAGTACTATGGATTACAATTTGGAATAAGAAAAAAGAAATGATAAGTTTTTTCATATATACTGGCTCAAAATGTATTTACTGATTGAACCGGTGGCTTTTGATGAAAGATACTGATAATGGCGGAGTAATAATTGAGGGTTCAAGGGCCCGATATGTTGATCATAAATCCACGACAAAGCTGCTCATAGAACCCACTAAAACAAGCTCAAAACATGTTTATTAATAAAGATTTGCTCGAATTTTTCGGCTCCATGATGGAGATAAAAAAACAGAAGCGTGACATTTTCAATTCTTTGGCTGCTGATGTTGATGATGCAGAAATAAAAACGACTTTGCTTCGCATCGGTATGGATGAACAACGACACGTTGATCACCTTCAGAAAAGTATTGATCTTGTTAACGGAGTGGAATCCGTACCCACAAGTTCTCCTCAACCGTACAACCCACAACCTCCTTTGCTATCCCCTGACAACGAAGAACAGCAGACAGCAGAACAAGTAGAGCAAAATCTTCCACTTGTTGACGAAATCCCGGCTCATGATACAATTGCTCATTTCCAGCCTGTTATTGCGCAAACTATTTTACCACCCTCAGACATGGAGGAGCGGGAACACGTTGAAGAGCTTCAGCCAGTCATTACGATTGTTCACGATGTTCAGAGCTCCGATTCGATCACTCATCCACAATTGACCACGTCGCAAACTGTTCACAGCATGAATACATTCAAGCATCCATTAGGGGAGATCTTTGGTTTTACAGCAACGGACCAGTCACCGAAAGCACAACGATACCGTTCACACCGGCATTGTCCTTTCAATAACAAGGTTCCTAACTGTACCAATGACCAATTGAAAAATCCTCTCGGAGTATGCAGCGTTTTACACAACGACAAACCGGTTATCACTTGCCCTGTTCGGTTTCGTGAAGACTGGATGATTACCGATGATGCCGCCGACTTCTTTTTTAAAGAGGGCACTCGCTGGAGTTCGTTAACAGAGGTCCATCTGAATGATGCCAATGGAAAATCATCTGGAAATATTGATGTTATGCTTGTCGCTTATGATGAACAAGGCAAAATCATTGACTTCGGAACTGTGGAGGTTCATGCCGCATACATTTCAGGAAATTTACGTGAGCCCTTTGAATATTACATGCAAGAGCCAAAGTCTCATGCGTTAATGGACTGGACAGCACAACCGAACTATCCACAGCCAGATTTTCTTTCAGCGGCGAGGAAAAGTCTTGTTCCTCAGCTCTTGTTTAAAGGCGGAATTTTACATTCATGGAACAAAAAAATAGCCGTGGCCATTGATAAAAGCCTGTTCGACACTCTTCCTTCGTTGAATTGTGTTAAAAAAGAAGATGCTGATATCGCCTGGTTTATTTACCGCCTTGAACTGATAACTGAAGGAGATAAAGAGTGCTATCAGCTTAAAAAAATTGATGTTGTCTACACGCAATTCCAGTCAACACTGTCGTCGATCACAGCAATATCTGCGGGCAATGTAGACGATTTTGTAAAATTTATTCCCGAACTGGGCAGTTAAAAAAGGTTTTTTATGCCTGGGGATGCGATTGGCACTCACCTCCCAGGAGGATGATACCAACACTTTTTTTGATCGCAATAAAGTAGTGTCACCGAAAAAGAACTTTTATCAAGAAGCGATGGTTGTATATGCGGCGATTTGTTTTATTACGGCCAATATCATAAACGGAGCTTCTTATGTCAGAAGAGCAAGCAAAAAGTTTTCTTAAAATTCTGGAATCAGATGGTGAGCTTAAAAAGCGCTTGAGTGATTTTATCCGGGACGAGGGGTTTTCATGTACGCTGGGCGAGATCAGAAAGGTAGAATGGGATGCCATGATGTCTCGTTACATCGCCGGGCTCCCTGCATCCGAGCACTGGGACAGTTAGCAGACTTCATCCTTGACCTGTTTCTTGTTACTTTTTCGCCGTCACAGGATGACTTGTTAGTAGAGTCTCGCAAAAAGGGGTGGTATGCAGTCATGCCATCCCCGTGCGACTCTTTGGGGCTTGATTTGCCAATATTAACCGGCTAATTCAGGAATAAATCTCACAAAATCGTCAACTTTGCCAGGCGCAATCGCTGTTAAAGCAGAAAGTGTCGGCTGGAATTGCGTATATACAACATCCATTTTTTTAAGCTGATAGCGTTCTTTACCTCCATCAATTATCAGTTCAGTATCATAAATAAGCCATGCAATATCAGCATCCTCTTTTTTAACACGATTCAACGAAGGAAGAGTGTCGAACAAGCTTTGATTAATTGCCACCGCCATTTTCTTGTTCCATGAATGCAAAATTTTGCCTTTAAACAAGAGCTGTGGAACAAGACTGCTCCTTGCCGCCGAAAGAAAATCTGGCTGCGGGTAGTTCGGTTGCGCTGTCCAGTCCATTAAAAAATTGGCGGATGGATCCTGCATGTAATATTCAAAAGGCTCGCGTAAATTTCCGGTAATGTATGCGGCATGAACCTCCAGTGCTCCAAAATCAATCATTTTGCCTCGCTCATCATAAGCAACAAGCATAACATCAATATTTCCTGCTGATGTACCGCCAGCATCGTTCAGATGAACCTCTGTTAATGAACTCCAGCGAACGCCCTCTTCAAAAAAGAAGGCCGCAGCATCGTCAGTAATCATCCAGTCTTCACGAAACCGGACAGGACAGGTGATGACCGGTTTATCATGGTATAACACACTACAGACTCCGAGAGGATTCTTGCTCTGCTCATTGGTACAGTTCGGTACCTTGTTATTGAACGGACAATGACGGTGCGACCGATACCGTTGTGCCTTGGGTGACTGGTCAGTTGTCGTAAAACCAAAAACTTCCCCTAATGGATGCTTGAGCATATTCATACTGTGAACAGTTTGCAAAGTGGTAGATCGAAATTGGGGGGCTGCGTCTTGAACTTGAACGTTTTCAACAAGCTCGGAACTTTGCTGAATCTGATCAACGCGTGGCTCCGCACCCAAGTCTGTCATCGGCAAAGGTTCAATACCCGTATCAGCAACATCAGCAACATCAGCAACGAGTGTCGCAATATCACGCTTCTGTTTATTAGTTTCTGTCATGGATCCAAAGAATCCACGGAACTCTTTCTTAAAAAACATTTTTTCCGCTCTTTACGATGGATTCAATGAGCTGCTTAGTCGTGGATTTATGGTCTTCCAAATCTGCGCTTAACTCTTGAAGCATACGCAGTATCTCACCCTGAACATCCTTTCCAAGTGTTGAATATCTCAGAACATGCTGGATATGGTTCGAGTAAATAGCAATAACCGACTCTTCGCTTTGCTCGATAGCACTGATTTTTTTAAGTAATTCTTTTTTTTCAATCATTGTTGCATTTTTTTTGCGAGAGAGTATGGCCAATAACGTAAGGATTCTTCCCGGCAGGCCAACGAAAAATTTATCATTTCTTTTTCCCTATTCCAAATACGAAAGGACGTTTCCTGTAAAATTCCATCCCGTTCATGGTCGAAAAGATACGGGATCGCTCTCCTTTGCCCAACTCCTTCTTGTACATTTCAGCCTCAAGAAAGAGGGCCTGTTGTTGAATCAAGCCAGCCAAGGTAGCCTGGGAATCCACCGGTTACAGGCAATTTGATGATTTCAGGCACATCGTAAGGGTGATGCTCTTCAAGATAGACTTCAAGGTCGCAGTAACAGGCCGCTGTGGTTTTGATATACAACGCCACTTCCTCCTCTTTCCGCAACACCCCTTCCCATAGAAAAAAGCTCCGGATATCGGTCATCTGGATACAGGCGGCAAGATGATTGTCGAGAATGCCTTCCGCAAGCTTTTCGGCTGTTTCCCTATTCGGAGCAGTGGTCATAACCATGCAATGGCTGCTTTTCATACTCTCATTCTGATAACATTACAACTCAATAAGCTCTTTGCTGAACTGCTGCAAGGGAGTCGCGCCATGCCGGGCCATCACTACCGTATCCTCAATGCGCACACCGAATTTGCCTGGCAGATAAATACCTGGCTCAATAGTAAATACCATGTTTTCCTGTAACTCATACTCTCCTTTCAGGCTGATCCGGGGCTCCTCATGCACATCGAGACCAACACCATGACCAAGACCGTGGCCAAACTCATCAGCATAGCCATGAGCGGCAATGAAACGACGAACTTCGGCATCAAGTTCTTTTGCCATCATGCCACACCTTGCCGAAGCAATACCAAGTTGCTGCGCCTCCTGCACGATACGATAGACCTGGCGTGCTTCACCTGAAACATGACCAAGCGCAACCGTTCGCGTCTGGTCGGACGCATATCCTTCATAGACACACCCTATATCGATAACAATCAGCTCACCCGCTTTAAACCTTGATTTTGAAGGAGTTGCATGAGGCATAGCTGAACGCGCTCCTCCAGCCACAATAGGGTCAAACGAGTCTTTTTCAGCGCCAAGTTTTTTTTGCTGATACGTGATCTCCGCAGCAATATCAAGCTCCGTCACTGACGGCGAAATCAAGGGAAGAACTTTTTCAAGCACAAGTTCGCTGATTTCTGCTGCACGACGCATCTTTGTAAGCTCAATCTCATTCTTCAGCATCCTGAACTCATCGAAAAAGGAGTCCACAGGTATTACCCGCTGTTTTCCAAGAACCTGTTCGATAAGCCTGGTCGCCTCATGCCAGGTGACATGATCAGACTGAAGTGCAACGGTTTCTCCGAGAGGATAACGCCCGGAACCAAGCTCAGCCGCAAAGCCTTCATTGGCAATAACCGTTTCAGCTAAAACGACCTCCGCTGCGGCCTGCTCCTTGTAGCGAAAATCAGTAAACAACCAGCTTTTTTCGCTTGTAATCAGCAACCTCGCACTTGAACCGCTGAAGCCAGTCAGCCACCGGATAACAGAACGATCGGTCACGATAGTTGCATCGATGGAGCGACACATCATTTTCCTCAAAACCATCAGCAACGCCTCTTCGCTGCGCAATATTATCTGCTTCTTATCCATTAATAATACATTCTTATTCAGAAAAATCGGTTTTGCTCACTGGCATGGCACAATCAAGGCAATCAATCCTTATCAACATTTACATTCCATCAATTCTTTATTATTGTTTACATTTACACAATTTGCAATCATTTGCCAACACATCAGCTTCATGCCTCAAAAAAAGTTACTTCAACAGCTTCTTGCAGGAGAAGATTTTTCACAGGAAGAGATGATATTCTGCATGAACAGCATTATGGATGGTCTTTTTTCCGAAATTGTCATCGCCGCCATACTTGCTCTCCTGCAAAAAAAAGGAGTGACTTCAGCGGAAGCAGCAGGCGCATACTTCAGCCTGATAGAAAAAGCCAACATTATCGCACTTGATGATGATGCCGTTGATACTTGTGGCACAGGAGGCGACCATGCCGGCACCTTTAATATTTCAACAACCGCATCAATTATTGCAAACAGCGCTGGCGTCCTTGTTGCAAAACATGGAAACCGTTCGGTAACAAGCAGTTGCGGAAGCGCTGATGTTCTTGAAGCCCTCGGATTTACTGTCGATCTGCCGCCAGAAGCAACAAAAGAGCTGTTTCAGCAGACAGGATTTGCCTTTCTGTTTGCCCCTTTATATCATCCTTCCATGAAAAAAGTTGCCCATATTCGCCGGGAACTGGGCATCAGAACAATATTCAACATTCTCGGACCTCTGATCAATCCAGCACGGGCAAAAAGGCAGCTTGTGGGTGTTTTCAACCAGGAACTGATGGAACTCTATACCGACGTACTGCTGCAAACAGGAGCCCGCCATGCACTGATTGTTCATTCAATGACAGAAGAGGGCATAGCGCTTGACGAGCCAAGCCTCAACGGGCCTACACATATTATCGAAATTTTGAATGGAAGCGCAACACATCACACCCTGTATCCAGAAGAGTTTGGGCTGACAAGGCATGCCCTGTCGGAAATTCAGGGGGGCGGAAAAAATGAAAATGCGCTCATCATTCGCAGAATTCTTGACGGCAGCGCTCCGGCAGCACACCTCGATGCCGCACTGTTCACCACTGCCATGGCTTGCTATGTGTCGGGAAAAGCTGTCTGTATTAATGATGGATTTATTATGGCAAAAAATGCTCTGGAAAGCGGTCAATCGGAGAACACCTTTAATGAGATACTGAAAATCAACGCGGAACTCTCTGCAAAGTACAGACTGGTCGTCAACTAATAAATCCTTATCTTTTTTCCAAAAAACTTGTATACTGTCTGCCTTGTTTTAAGCCGAAAGAGAGAATCATTATAGCCATGAACGGACACGACACTCTAACCACTGAAAAGCAGCAAGGCCTTGCCGAAAAGCTTCTCCAGTCAGGAGTTGGCGATGCACGGCGCAAAATCATTGAACAGGCTCTTGAAAATGTCAACAAGCCCGGATTCAGGATTGAACCATCGGCTATTCTCCCGCTTATGAAGCCTGTCACCTGGTTTCCGCCCATGTGGGCCTTTGCCTGTGGCGTGGTATCAACTGGCGAAAATATTGCCGACAACTGGTCGATTCTCCTGCGAGGTGTCCTTCTTGCAGGGCCGCTCATGTGTGCCATGTCGCAAACCATGAACGACTACTTCGATCGGGAAGTCGATGCTATCAATGAGCCTGACCGCCCGATTCCGGCAGGTAAAATCTCAAAATCGGCCAGTTGGCTTATTACCTTCGGCCTTATCGTTACCGGATTTCTCGTAGCACTCTCCATTCATCCTTATGTCGTTATCATCGCTTTTGTTGGAGTACTGATGTCGCATGCCTATTCCGGCCCGCCAATCAGAGCGAAAAGAAACGGCTGGTTCGGTAATCTTATTGTTGGGCTTGCCTACGAGGGTGTTGCATGGCTGACAGGCAGTTTTTCAATAACCCAGGGCATTCCTTCGGGTGATACTATTGCCCTGGCCATTATTTTTTCACTTGGCGCACATGGCATTATGACGCTGAACGACTTCAAATCAATTGTTGGCGACAATATCCGCAAGGTAGCTTCAATCCCGGTACAGCTCGGTCAAAAGAGGGCCGCTCTCCTTGCTGCTATTATCATGGATGTCGCGCAGCTTGCCGCCATTTCTATTCTGGTCGTCAAAGGCTCGATGACAACGACGGTAATGGCAATCCTGCTGCTGATAGCACAACTGCCCATGCAAAAAATTCTGATTGCACACCCAGAGGAAAAAGCAGTCTGGTACAACGCCTTCGGAACCCTGCTCTATGTTTTATCAATGATGGTCTGCGCCGTAGGGATCCGACCCTGAAACAATACGTTTCCGGTTTACAAAACTATTATTATATTCCGGTTCATTTTTTAACACAATTGATCGCACCATGTCCAAAGTTTGTTTACTGACCGGCAAAAGACCCATTTACGGCAATACGGTGTCGCATGCCAATAACCATGTCCGCACCCGTTTTGAGCCAAACCTCCACACCAAAAGAATCTGGATTGAAGAGGAAAAGCGGTTTGTAAAGGTAAAGCTTTCTGCCAAAGCCATGAAAATTATTGCTAAAACCGGCACTGCCGAGCTTGCCAAACTGGTGAAGTAAAGCCAAAATTCGCGTTTATAAAATATGTTTTCAATATGTTGTAAGAGCTCAACCTTCAGATGGTTGAGCTTTTTTTGTCGATGGAAAAAAAAGTGATCATTTACACCGACGGCG